>NZ_JBFOCQ010000006.1:0-801561 GCF_040907805.1 Aeromonas sp. s3 | reverse complement strand
AACAGCACCGCCATGTAGACCTGAAACAGCATGACCCCCATCGACATCACGGAGTCGAACTGGTAGTGGAACATCAGCTTCCAGAAGGTCCAGGGACGGGCCAGGTGGAAGATGAGGATGAGCAGCCCCAACACGACGCTCACCGGCGCCAGAATGGCAGTCGCCTTGATGATGCCGCTATCGCTGCCGGCCCCCTGCCGACGCAGCAGCACCGAGAGGGTGGCCGAGCCTGCCGAGATACCGAGCAGGAACAGGTAGATGGCGATGGGGCCATCCCACACCAGCGAGTCGAAGTGAAACGCATCATGCCACATGGTACTTCCCTCCCCTCAGCCGGTTCGTGTCATACAGATGAGACGGGATCATGACTTCACCTCCCCTTTCGGCACCCGGTACATCTTGGGCGAAGTACCGAGGAACTGCTTGTAGCGATAGGTGGTCTCCTGCACCAGCAGTCTGGCGATGGGGCTGTTGGGATCGTCCAGATTGCCGAACACCAGCGCCTTGGTCGGGCAAGCTTCCACACAGGCCGGTTGCTTGCCCGCCGCCAGATTGGTCTTGCGGCAGAAGTCGCACTTGTCGGCAACCCGGGTGACCGGGTTGATGAAGCGCACCTGATAGGGACAGGCGGCCAGGCAATAACGACAGCCTACGCAGAGGTCAGGGTTGATGTCGACGATGCCATCCTCCGCCCGGATGTGGGAGGCGCCGGTCGGGCAGACATGCACGCAGGGGGCGTTGTCGCAGTGCTGGCAGGACTTGCGAAAGAAGCGGTACTCCTGCGCCGGATACTCCCCCACCGGGCCGCTGCGCAGGATCTGCAGGCGGGCCACCCCTGCCGGCACCTGGTTCACCTCGCGGCAGGCGTCCATGCAGGCGGTGCAGCCAATGCAGGCCGTCTCGTCGTGGATCATGCCGTAGCGCACGCCCTTGATGGTCATGCTGTTGGCCAGGGCACGCGGGGCCCCCGTCAGCAGGATCAGGGCGCCGGCGCTCATGCCCACCATGAAGTCGCGGCGGGTCGTGTTCATGAGCCCTCCTTGACGGCGCCGCCGAGACCAGCCTCATGCTGCTTGCGGTGGCAGTCGACGCACAGCTTGATGCGCGACTTCTCGGGGATCCCCACCATGGGCTCCTTGGCCGGGTGCAGCTGGTGACAGCTGGTGCAGCTGATCCGGGTGGCGTGCACGTCGTGGGCCCAGAGGGCCTTGCGCAAATCGTCCGGCTCATGGCAGCTCATGCAGACGCCGTTCTGCTGACTCAGCGGGAAGGCGTCGTCGCCAAAGCGCATCACATCGACGATGCCGCCGCGCTGTTTACGGTGATCGGCCGACGCATTGCCGTGGCAGTTGGTACAGGTAACCGCCTCCCCCGTGTTGGGGTTGGTGACCTGACCATGCTTGCCGTGCATCCCCTCAGCCCCGTCGTGGCACTTCTCGCACTTGGCAAAACGGGCCGCGGCCTTTTTGGCGGCCGCCTTCTTCTTCTCCGCCTTGGCCTGCTTTTCGGCCAGGGTGGGTTGATCTGCCTGATCGGCACTGGATGTGGTACTCGGCGCAGCTGGCGTGGCATCGGCTGCCTGCGCGCTGGCCAACGCCAGCTGACCCGCCCCCAGGGCGAGGGAGGCGAGCAGCAGCCACTTGATGATCTTTTTCATAGGAAACTCCGAAACGGTGGCACCCGGGGTGCCATCTGCCCGCCGCGCAACAAAAAGGAGCCGATGAGAGCTCCTTTGACGGTCATGAACACGAGACCACACCCCGCCAGAAGCGGGGTGGCTGCGTCAACGGGAGGGGCAGCGACGTTACTGCTGACTTGCGTAGTACTCGGCTAGCGCCTTGAGGTCGGCATCGCTCATGGCGATGATGGCCTTGTTCATCTTCTCGTCGTTGCTGCGCTTGCCGGCCTTGAACTCCTGCAGGGAGGTCAGCAGGTAGCCCTTGGGCTGGCCGGCGAGGATGGAGGCCTCGTCTTCGGCCACCGAGCCCCCTTCGGAGTGGCACTTCTTGCAGCCGGAGTCGTCGTGCAGTTTTTGCCCCGCCTTGGCCAGCGCCGCATCGAACGGCTGCTTCATCGGCTGGTAGGGCAGCTCGGCATAATGTGCCGCCAACTCGTCGATCTGCTCGTCGCTAAGGCCCTTAACAATGTCGGTCATGTTCCCCTTCTTGCTGGTATCACCGGTGACATGATTAACGGTCTTGGCTGGCCGGCCGTCGAGATAGGTGCGCAACTGCTCGGCAAGATTTGATTCTGCCAATCCTGCGATGGTTGGAATATCGCTCTGGGTGCTGATCCCCTGATTTCCATGACATGAGTTACATGTATCCACCAATGAGTCCAGGCTGGCATGTGCAGTGCCAATAGAGCCCAAAAGCAGCGACAGTCCCACTATTTCCAGCTTCATACTGCGTTTCATTTCTCATCCCTCTTCCAGAAAAGGTCTATAAACCCCAGTTAAAAAAGACATTTTTATAATCCAGGTTGATTTTCGATCCGTTTTTGAGACTTAGATCAACGCTCTCTAATATATAAACCTTACAATTAAGATGGAAATGATTTATACCGTATTCAGTCCTCTTTTGACCCTTAAGTAGTATCTTTTTGGGAATTTTTTGAGCTGGCTCATATATGGAACAATAAGTCCGATAAAAAAGGATAAAAGAATGAAATACTGGAAAGTATTGGTGGCTGCAGCAATGGTGTTCACCCTCTCCTCCTGCGGGGGCGGCGGTGATGGCAACGACAAGACGGACCCACCGCCCCCTCCGCCGGGAACCCCGGATTCGCTGGTGATCTCGGCCTCCACCCCGCAACTTGGCGAGAGCGGTCAGCTCTCGGTGCAGTTCAAGGTCACCGACAAGCAAGGCAAGGGCTATGACCTGGGTACCACCCTCCCCTCCTTCACCCTGGCCAAGGTGATCCCCGGCCGTGATGCCACGCGGGAAGACCCCGTGATCTGGAAGAGCTTCATCTACAGCACCCGCAACAACCGCCCTACCGGCGAGAACAGCGGCAAGCTGGAAGCCCTCGGCAATGGCCAGTACCGCTACACCTTCTCCTTCAATGCCACCACGGTGCGCGACCCTTATCCGAGCGATTCGCAGGACAACAACGGTTTGATCCGCTGGGATGAGGCAGCGACTCACCGCCTCGGCATCTACTTTGGCGGCAGCAACGACATTCCGGTCACCGACTACGTGCTGGACTGGGTGCCGGCCGGCACGCCGCCGCTGCTGACCCGCGACATCCTGGAGCAGCAGAGCTGCGACAGCTGCCACATGAAGCAGCCGATCCACCACAGCAACCGGGCCGATCCCAAGCTCTGCGTCACCTGCCACAACGAGAGCGTGCCCGGCAGCGGACGGGGCGATCTGACCACCCTGGTGCACAAGCTGCACGGCAACCTGGATGCCACCGCCACCAAGCTGGTGAGCCACTTCCCGCAGGATCCGCGCAACTGCGACACCTGCCACAAGGGCGTCACCCCGACCACCCCGGATGCCAACAACTGGCAGCACGCCCAGGAGAAACCCTGCGGCGCCTGCCACGCGGACTCCACCACCACGACCGGCTACATCAGCCACATCAACGGCAAGATCAGCAGCGGCACCCTCTGTACCCAGTGCCACGCCGAGACACCCGGCAACACCAAGTCCCCCAGCAGCGTGCACATGGGCTACCTCGCCAACGAGGCTGCCGGTCGCGACAAGCTGGTGTTCAAGTTTGACGACGTGCGTTACGCCGCCCCCAACATCGAGGTCGAGCTGACCGTGACCGCCAACGGCACGCCGGTCGAGACCATGGACGGGGTGCTCAAGTACATCAAGTACGGCGATCTGGCCAAGGCCCCCTACATCCTGGTCAACTGGGATCAGGGCAACGGCTTCGAGCTGGGCTACACCAACCCGCAAACCTTCGTCGCCGGCAACAAGATTGACTTCACCAGATGCGACAGCCAGGGCGGAGGCAGCTTCCTGTGCCGCAAAGAGGTGGGTAACGAGGTGAGCGGCACCCTGGCGGCCACGGTTGCCGAACTGCAGGTGTGCGTGGCCCGCAAGGCGGATCGCAACGGTGCCTTCGCCGCCGGGGATCTGCTCCCCTGCAGCAGCACAGCCAGCGCCCTCTCCTACGTGCCTATCAATCCGGTCAAGGCCTACTTCCGGGCCGAAGGCGGGGTGGACGGCAACTATGTGCTCAAGGCAGGGGCGGATCTGGCCTCCTGCAACGGCTGTCACAAGGATCTGGCCGTCCACACCGAGGGCAACGCGGGCTCGGCCCACGCCTCCAAGGACTTTGCCCAGTGCACCAGCTGTCACAACGCCACCCGCACCTCCTTCTATGCGGGTGTGCCGGGGGATCTGAAGTACCACGTGCACTCCTTCCACGCCTTCGGCTCCCATCGCAGCGGTGATGCCACCTTCCCGGGCAAGCTGAACAACTGCGAGTCCTGCCACACCAAGGGTCAGTACAACCTGCCCAATCAGCAGAACGAACGACCCTCGCTGGTGGCGACCACGGCGGACAACAAGCAGCCCAGGTTCTTCAGTCCGACCCTGGTGGTCTGCGCCAGCTGCCACCTCAAGTCGCCGCTGGGGCTGGTCAAGCCGGACAGCCCGGTCGCCGGGGATGAGTGGGCCACCCACATGAAGAACAACGGCGCCATCTTTGGTGCAGAGACGATAGAGGCCGCCACCGGAGTTGAACAGTGCGCGTCCTGCCATGCCGTCGGGCAGGAGCAGGGCGTCGACAAGGTTCACAAGGTGTATGACTTCCGTTGAGACCACCAGGCCGGGGGGATGCCTCTCCCCGGCCCTTTGCCGTTGAAGGACACGATATGAAAAGAATCACCCCGCAGTGGCTCCTGGCGGGTTTGCTGGCTCTCGGTTGCCTGCCGGTCTGGGCCAAGAGCGATGCCCAGCCGGCGGCCGATGCCGATCCGCGCCTGCAGGTCGAGGCCACCCTCGACCAGAAATTCGACCAGGGCAAATACTCCCCCAAGGGGGCCGATACCTGCCTCAAGTGCCACGATGCCGACTCGCGCAAGCCCGCCACCGGCATCTTCCACAATGTGCACGGCAATCTCGGCAACCAGAACGGGCCGATGGCCGACAAGCAGTGTGAAGCCTGCCACGGCCCCGCCGGCAACCATCCGCGCAATCCCCGCAAGGGGCAGCAGCGGGAACCCATGATCACCTTCGGCCCCGACTCGCCGGTGCCGGTGGAAAAGCAGAACAGCGTCTGCCTCTCCTGCCACACCGATACCCAGCGAATGGGCTGGCATGCCAGTGCTCACGCGGTGGAGGATCTCTCCTGCACCAGCTGCCACAGCCTGCACCAGGCCAAGGATCCGGTGATGGACAGCAAGAAACAGGTGGAGACCTGTACCAGCTGCCACGCCCAGCAAAAGGCTGATCTGCACAAGCGCACCAGCCACCCCATTCTCAATGGCGAGCTGCCCTGCTCCAGTTGCCACAACCCGCACCAGTCGCAGAACGAGGCCAGCCTCAAGCAGCCCAGCCTCAACGAGAGCTGCTACGAGTGTCACGCCGAGAAACGGGGCCCCTTCCTGTGGGAACACGAACCGGTGACCGAGGATTGCTCCCTCTGCCACAGCCCGCACGGCTCCATCAACCAGGCGCTGCTCAACAAGCGGGTGCCCCAGCTGTGCCAGGAGTGCCACAGCGTGCCCCATGCCAACGTCTCCATCCCCGAGGGGGATCTCAAGGTGCGTGGCGGCAGTTGCCTGAACTGTCATAACCAGATCCACGGGACCAACCATCCCAACGGTCAATCACTGCGGCGCTGAGGAGAGAAGTCATGAAATACTCAACACTTTGGCTCTCCCTGCTGGCGGTCTGCTCGGCCCAGGCGGCCGAGGAGCCGCTGGCAGTCGGGGATTACGCCCTGCAGCAGAGCAAACCGGCCAAGACCGAACGCTGGAGCTGCAAGTCTTGCGAGCGCGATGAGGGCTGGTTTGGCGAGGTGGGGCTGGGTGCCGGCTATGCCAACGACGATGGCGCCACCCGCTTTCGCAACTGGGTGCCCAGCCAGCAGGACAGCGGCATGCTCGGCATCTTCAACGCCGACCTGCAATACCGGGGAGAAGGCTCCCGCTACGGCAGCCTGGAGGTAAAAAACCTCGGCATGGAGCGCTTTCGCCTAGCGACCGAACAGGGCCACTACGACGGCATGCGCGCCCGGCTGGGCTACTCGGAGTCCCCCTTCTACTGGAACAGCCACGGCCGCAGCGTCTATCAGCCGGACGAGAGCCCGCTGACCCAGGGATCGCTGGCCGAGTTCGACAAGGATGTGGTGCGCAAGAAGCTGACCGCCGGGCTCGCCTATACCCCGAAGAGCCCGTGGCGCCCCTACGCCGATTTTTCTCATGAGAAAAAAGAGGCCACCCTCGCCTACTACCAGTCGAGCGTGCCCGGCATCGGCAGCGGACCAGGCCTCTTGCCCAAGCCCGTCGACGGCAGCTCGACCACCCTGGTCAAGAGCGGCGTCAGCTACCTGGGAGAAGGCTGGCTGGTCGATCTCGCCTACAACGGATCCCTCTACCGTACCGATGACACGGCGCTCTACTATGGCAGCGTCACCGATCCTTACGCCAACGAGCGCGCCTACGAGCCGGACAACAACTTCCACCAGCTGAGCCTTTCCGGCCAGTACAACTGGGACCGGCAGAGCCTGACCGGCCGCGTGCTCACCAGCCAGGCCACCTCCAACGGCAGCCTGACCGCGTTTCGCAACGCCCCCATCACCCAGGATGACTTCCACGGCGAGGTCAGCACCCTGCAGGCCGACGCCAAGTGGGTGGGTCGCTTTGGCCGGGATCTCACCCTGCGCGCCGGCGGCGAGTATCGGGACCGCAAGGACAAGTCCGATGAATACGCGGTGGTCGGCAAGCAGCGCGGCAAGAGCGATCGCACTCGCAGCAAGGCGGATCTGGCGGCCGACTACCGGCTCAGCCGCTCGGTCAAGCTCACCACCGGCTATCAGTACAAAGCCGATCAGCGCGAGCAGGCCGACCGGCAGGACACCGACGAGCACACCCTGTTCCTCAAGGGGCGCTACCGCCCGGCCGGGGCGCTGCAACTGGGCGGCAAGCTCGCCTGGAGCACCCGCGACGGCTCGGACTGGCGCCACGACAGCGCCGGTGGCAACGGCAGCCCGACCCTGCGCCAGTTCTATCTGGCAGACAGGGACAGGGTCGAATTCAGGGGGGATCTCGGCTATCAGTTCAGCGAGGGGATGGATGCCCGCCTCGAAGGGTGGTGGGCCAGGGATGACTACAAGGAGCCGGACATAGGGCGCAGCGAGGGCAAGGATTATGGCATCGACCTGACCCTCAACCAGCAGTTCGACGACAACCTGAGCGGTCACCTGTTCAGCAACCTGCAGTGGATCAGCTCCAGCCAGAACCACGCCTACACAGGCGCGCCGGACTGGGATCCCTACAGCACGGCGGTGCGCGACGATATCTCCACCCTCGGGCTCGGGCTCACCCAGAAGAAGGCGTTTGACCGGGATCTCGAGCTCGGGCTCGATTACAGCTTCGCCTATGGCCGCGGCAAGACCGACGCCAGCAAGGGCTATGACTACCCGGATCTCACCAGCAAGCAGCACCGGCTGGAAGGCTACGCCCTCTATCAGCTCACCAAGCAGCATTCGCTGCGCTGGGATGTGCGCTACGAATACTTCCAGGACGTGGATTACCTCTACACCGGCGAAGAGCGCAACCTCGGCAACCTGAACCAGGACTACAACGGCTACTTCACCGCCGTCTCCTGGCTCTACAAGTTCTAAAGGACGGCCACGCGCCGGATAAGGACTGCCCCCCGGGGTTGTCAGCCCAACAATAAAGAGGGGAGCCCAGGCTCCCCTCTTTCATATCAAGTCAAAATACACCAGATAAAAATTCTCAGATGACGTGAGAAAATCCTATGTTCAGTAACCGATAAATATTAGAACGGCATTCCACCATTAATTACTATTGAAAAGGCTTGTGCATAGTTTGGTGTATTGTTTGCATAGTAACCATTGGCAACGAGTGATACCTGCCCCTGTGATGCGTCCGATGGTTGGCCTTCGATAACACCATATCCAGGATCAGCATTACCACCAGTGATAATACAGAACATAGCCGTTTTCCGTGGATCTAGCGTAAAGGGAGTATCCAGTGCAGAAATGATATATGTAGATGCCAACTTTCCGGAAAAAGGCTCGCCTGTTCTATCAAACATCTTAATATTGATTACTGCGCTACTAGCTGAAACGTTGGACACCTTATAGCAAGATTGTCCACCCCCATCCCAAACATAATACGCAGGAATAATTGCTGTGCCTGCATGCACACTAATTGAGAACACACTACACAATAGGCTTGCAGCGATAAGAGCTTTTTTCATGATGGAACCTCATTGTAAAAGCCTCAACCTTATCAGCATTAAATAAATACTCAAGTGACCCCCATCAATATTCTAAAAGAAGTCAGCTTCATAGGTATATCAAAATAACTGTCGCCACTTTGTCGCCATTTCGCCAAAAACAAAAAGGCCGCTATTGCTAGCGGCCTTTCGTAAGTATTTGATTGCTTTATTCAATAACTGGTGCCCGAGGCCGGAATCGAACCGGCACGACGCGAACGTCGAGGGATTTTAAATCCCTTGTGTCTACCGATTTCACCACTCGGGCACCGCAATCGGTATCAAGCTCGCGTGGCGGGCTTGTCAATATGGAGGCACGTTCCGGAGTCGAACCGGACTAAACGGATTTGCAATCCGCTGCATAACCGCTTTGCTAACGCGCCATGCAAAAGAGAGAAACTCTCTATTGTCTGAATTTGGAGCGGGAAACGAGACTCGAACTCGCGACCCCGACCTTGGCAAGGTCGTGCTCTACCAACTGAGCTATTCCCGCATCGGTCTGGCTGACTGCCTGACTACGAGGACGCATTCTAGCGATGTTCCTCGCCCAGTCAACCAAAAATGTTTAATACCCTGATCGTTCGAGTGTTTTTTGCCCTTTTCCTGCCTTTTCAGCGCTCACGACCGTTTCCCTGCCCCAAGAACGGGGAAACGGTTCTTTGTGTCGGCAGCTCAGAACCGGGAGTGATAGCTGAGATCGCCCCAGGCGGCCTTCATGTACTGGAACATGGACCAGAAGGTAAGCACGGTGGCCACGTAGAGCAGCACATAGGCCAGCCACACCATCCAGATGTCGTACTGCCAGATGAGGCCGGTGAGCGAGACCATCTGGATCATGGTCTTCCACTTGCCGATCCAGCTGACCGCCACCGAGGAGCGTTTGCCAAGCTCGGCCATCCATTCGCGCAGGGCGGAGATGATGATCTCGCGGCCAATCATGGTCATGGCAGGAATGGTGACCCAGATGGTGTTGTAGTGCTCGACGATCACCACCAGCGCCGCCGCCACCATGATCTTGTCGGCGACCGGATCGAGGAAGGCACCGAAGGCGGTGGATTGATTCAGCTTGCGGGCCAGGTAGCCGTCAAACCAGTCGGTCGCCGCCGCCAGGATGAAGATGATGGCCGCCGCCAGATAGGACCACTGGTAGGGAAGGTAGAACAGGATGACGAAGACGGGGATGAGCAAGATCCGAAAAAACGTCAGCAGATTAGGAATATTTGTCATTATTTTCAGCCACTTCTTGTATGCCGCTACATGGTAGCCCCAAGCCGATCACGGATGCAACCGGACAGGCGCCCGCCTTGGTCTATTAATCCATCAACAACCTCAGGATGCGGGCCATTATGGCATTTGCGGCCCCCCGGCGTCACGGCTCTTGTGTGCCGGGATCCCTGAAGGGGATGAACCCGGGGTGAATGGTGTGACTCACCTCGCCCCTTGTCGATACCCAGGGCGACAGCCCCTGCTCGCCGTCTGGGCAAACAGGGGCAACACGGAGGGGTATTCCCCCTTCTCGGCTACCAATGGCTAGAGGGAATGCAGGGCATCGTGGATGGCTTGGGCCAGCTCCTGGCTGATACCGGGCACCTTGGCAAGCTCCTCCACCCCGGCTTTTTTCACCTCCTGCAGACCGCCCAGGTACTTGAGCAGCGCCTGCCGCCGTTTCGGCCCCACCCCCGGAATATCCTCCAGGGTACTGGTGGTGCGGGCCTTCGCCCGTCTGGCGCGGTGGCCTGTGATGGCAAAACGGTGGGATTCGTCGCGGATGTGCTGGATGAGGTGCAGGGCGGACATGTCCGCCGGCAAATGCAGCTCTTCGTGGCTCTCCCCCAGGATCAGGGTCTCCAGCCCCGCCTTGCGGGTCACCCCCTTGGCAATGCCCACCAGCAGCGGATATTTGCCCCCCAGAAACTCCAGCTGACGGGCCAGGATCTCCTCGGCGCGGCGCAGCTGGCCGAGGCCGCCGTCGATAAACAGCACATCCGGCACCTTGTCCGGCTCCTGCTGCTTGCCAAAACGGCGCTCCAGCGCCTGCTCCATGGCGGCGTAGTCATCGCCGCCGGTGATGCCGTCGATGTTGAAGCGACGATATTCCGATGAGAGCGGCCCCTCCCGGTTGAACACCACGCAGGAGGCCACGGTGCGCTCCCCCATGGTGTGGGAGATATCGAAGCACTCCATGCGGGCGATGGGGCGCTCGAGCTCCAGCAGCTCCTCCAGCTGATCGTAGCGGGCGGTGATGGTGCTCTTGTGGGCAAGGCGCGAGCGCAGCGCGGTCTGGGCATTGATGGAGGCGAGCTTGATGAAGCGGGCCCGCTCGGCGCGGGTACGGCTCACCACCCGCACCTTGTAGCCCGCGGTCTGGCTCAGGGTCTCGGCGATGACGCTCTCGTCTTCGAGCGCCACGTCTAGCAGCACCTCGCTCGGGATCTGCCGCCCCCCCTGCCCCGACAGATAGAACTGCAGCAGGAAGGATTGCACCACCTCGTCGAGCTGGGTATCGGCCGGCACTTTCGGGAAGTAGCTGCGCGAGCCCAGCACCTTGCCCTGGCGAATGAATAGCACGTGAATGCAGGCGGTCCCCTGCTCGAAGGCCACCCCCACCACGTCGAGCTCGTCCAGCACGTTGCCGCTTACCGACTGCTGCTCGGTGACCCGGCGCAGGGCCTGGATCTGATCCCGGTATCGGGCCGCCTCCTCGAAGCGCAGATCGCCGCTGGCGGACTCCATCTTGCCCACCAGTTCGCCGATCACCTGCTGGTTCTTGCCCGCCAGAAACAGCTTGGCCAGCTCCACCTGCTGGGCATACTCGGCCTCGCTCACCAGCCCGGCCACGCAGGGGCCGGCGCAGCGTTTGAGCTGGTAGAGCAGACAGGGGCGGGTGCGGTTGGCATAGACTGCATCTTCGCACTGGCGTACCGGGAAGATCTTCTGCATCAGGTGCAGACTCTCGCGCACCGCGCCGCCGGAGGGGTACGGGCCGAAGTACTCCCCCTTCACCTTGCGGGCACCGCGATGGACGCCGATACGCGGATGCTGATGGGCGGTGATGATGATCCAGGGGTAGGACTTGTCATCCCGCAACAGCACGTTGTAGCGGGGCTGGTACTGCTTGATCAGGTTGTGCTCGAGGATCAGCGCCTCGGTCTCGGTGTGGGTGACCGTCACCTGCACATCGGCGATCTGGCGCACCAGAGTGCGGGTCTTAATGCTGTCGACGTTGGCCCGAAAGTAGGAAGCTAGCCGTTTCTTCAGATCCTTGGCCTTGCCCACGTAGATGACGGTGCCGCCGCTGTCGTACATGCGATAGACACCGCTCTGATGGGTGACGGCACTGAGAAACGCCTTGCTGTCGAAGAGAGGTTCAGAGGAGGTCATGCTGGCTCCGGCAACGGGGATCGAGGTGTTGGGTCTGGGATATCGCGGCAAGCGGAAGATCGAAAGAGAGGCTCATCGGCAACTCGGCTCAACGGATGAAAGCAGAAAACGGCACAGAGCATACTGCGCCAGACCGGCAAAAAGCAAAAAGGCGGCACAGGCCGCCTTTGATGGCTACACGCCGCCCGTTACAGGGTGTCGGCATCCAGCATGCCATAGCGAATGGCCAGATGGGTCAGCTCCACATCGCCATTGATGTTGAGCTTGCTGAACAGCCGGTAGCGGTAGCTGTTGACCGTCTTCGGGCTCAGGTTGAGCTGCTCGGAAATATCGGTCACCTTCTGCCCCTTGGTGATCATCATCATGATCTGCAGCTCGCGCTCGGAAAGAGACTTGAAGGGGTTCTCGTCGGCCGAGGCAAACTGGCTCAGGGCCATCTGCTGGGCGATCTCCGGGGAGATGTAACGCTGACCGGAGTGGACCAGGCGAATGGCGTGGATCATCTCGTCCGGTGCGGCTCCCTTGGTGAGATAACCGGCGGCACCCGCCTGCATCACCTTGGTCGGGAACGGATTTTCTGAATGAATGGTCAGCACTATGATGCGCACATCGGGTCGGATCCGCAGGATCTTGCGGGTTGCCTCCAGGCCGCCGATGCCCGGCATGTTCATGTCCATCAGGATCACGTCGGGATGGTTCTGACGACAGAAAGTGACTGCGGTTTCCCCGCTCTGCGCCTCGCCCACCACCTTGATCCCGCGGACATCTTCCAGAATGCGTCTTATCCCTGTACGCACCAACTCATGATCATCGACCAGGAATACATTAATCACCCAAACACCCCGTTTTTTATCTCGTTATATGCCAGTTAGGGTTAACACGGCGTCTTGCATCATAACCAAACTCGTCGATTTGGCAAACCATGGCCGGGAAAAGTTTGAAAGTGCTCATAAATGACGTTTGTAATCAAATAATTATGTAAAGATTAAACACAAAAAACGGCGCCCGCAGGCACCGTTCAGAGTCATTTTTGCTGTTGTCGGCATCAGTTCGCCAGCAGTGCGCGCACCTTGTCCAGATCGGCCTGGGTGTCCACCCCGACCGGCGGCGCCTCGAGGGCCTGGGCCACGTGGATCTTCTCCCCGTACCAGAGCACCCGCAGCTGCTCCAGCGCCTCTACTTGCTCGAGCGCGCTCGGCGCCCAGTCCACATAACGCTGGATGAAACCGGCGCGATAGGCATAGATGCCGATGTGGCGCTGGTAGTGATCACCAATCTGCTCGCGGCTTGCGGCAAAACGATCGCGATCCCACGGAATGGAGGCACGGCTGAAGTAGAGGGCGTAGCCATCCTGGTCGGTCACCACCTTCACGGCGTTCGGGTTGAACGCCTCTTCGGCGTCCTGAATTGGCACCGACAGGGTGGCCATGGGCGCGCTGGCGGCGGCCAGGTTGTCCGCCACCTGACGGATGATGACCGGCGGAATGAGCGGCTCATCCCCCTGCACGTTGACCACTATGGTGTCGGCGGCAAAACCGTAGTGACGGCACACCTCGGCCAGGCGCTCGGTACCGGACTGGTGATCCTTCGAGGTCATGCACACCTCGAACCCGGTCTGGCCGGCCAGCGCCTGCTGCACCCGCTCGTCATCGGTGGCGACGATCACCCGATCGGCGCCCGACTGCAGGGCCTTTTCCACCACGTGCTGCACCATGGGCTTGCCGTGGATGTCGGCCAACGGCTTGCCCGGCAGCCGGGTGGAAGCGTAGCGGGCCGGAATGACGACGACGAAGCTCATGACGACAGCTCGTCGCTATTGAGCTGCCGGGCGCGGTTCTCCAGCAGCACCGGGATCCCCTCCTCCAGCGGATAGGCCAGCTTGTCGAAGCGGCAGACCAGCTCATGCACGGACTTGTTATAGTGCAGCTTGCCCTTGCAAACCGGGCAGGCAATGATGTCGAGCAACTTGATGTCCAAAGCCAAAACGATACTCCTTCAACGATGTCGCGCCAGCGGCTTAATCACGCCGGCGATGGGTGTCGAACCAACCAGATGTTTCATGCGGGGCATGACAAGCCCCCTTCTCTCCCGCGCTGGCGAGCGAGATCAACCTTGTGCCTTGGTTGCGCCCTGCCCCTTCCCGCTCGCCCCCAGCTTGTGCAGCAGGGTATCGAGCAGGGAGGCGGGCAACTCGGCGCTGACCGGCAGATACCACCAGTTGTCGAGGGCAAAGGCGCGGCACTTGACCGCATCCTTCTCGGTCATCAGCAGCGGCTTGCCGGCAAAGCGGCCCACCAGCTCGTCCCGATCGAAGGGGTGGTGATCCCCGTAGGCCACCCGCTGATCCAGCTGGTAACCAAGCCCCTCGAGGGTGGCGAAGAAACGGGGCGGATGACCAATCCCCGCCAGCGCGTCGACCGACCCCGACAAGGGGGAGACCAGCTGGGCCTCGTCGCGCACTCGACGCGGGGCGTCGGCGACCAGTTGCATGGGGTACTCCCCCCGCCCCGGCTCGCCGCCGTTGCAGATGATGGCGTCCACCCGCTTGAGCCGGGTGACCGGCTCGCGCAGCGGCCCCATGGGCAGCAGGCAGGCGTTGCCGAAACGGCGGGCGCCATCCACCACCACCAGCTCGATGTCACGGGCCAGCGCATAGTGCTGCAGGCCATCGTCGGTGATGATGATGTCCACCTCACCGCTCTGCTCCAGCAGCCGTACCGCATCGGCCCGTTTCGGGGCAACCACCACCGGGCAGCCGCAGCGCCGGGCAATCAGTACCGGTTCATCCCCCGCCTGCGCCGTGGTGCTGGCGGCATCGAGCCGGTACGGGTAATGGGGCGCCTTGCCGCCATAGCCGCGGCTCACCACCCCGGGGCGATAGCCGCGGGCCTGCAACTGCTCCACCAGCCAGACCACTACCGGGGTCTTGCCGTTGCCACCCACCGAGATGTTGCCCACCACTATAACTGGCAAGGAGGCACGATAGCCCTTGCGCCAGCCGTGCCGATAGGCGTAGCGGCGGGTGCCGCTGACAACGGCAAACAGCAGGGCAAAGGGGGCCAGCAACCAGCGCCAGCCACTCTTTGCATACCAGAGCCGCTCCAGCATCAGACGTTGCCACCTTCGGTGGCATGGCCGAACTGGATGGCGCGCAGCTGGGCATAGGTGCCCTGCTGGGCCATCAGGGCCGCGTGGTTGCCACGTTCGACGATATGACCCTCATCGATCACCAGGATCTCGTCTACCTTCTCGATGGTGGAGAGGCGGTGAGCGATCACCAGCGAGGTGCGCGCCTTGCACAGCTCGTCGATGGCTGCCTGAATGTGGCGCTCGGACTCGGTATCCAGCGCCGAGGTGGCCTCATCCAGCAGCAGCACGGGGGCATCGCGCAGCAGGGCGCGGGCGATGGCGATGCGCTGACGCTGACCGCCGGAGAGCGACGCGCCGTTCTCGCCGACCACGGTGTCATACCCGTTGCTCATCTTGCTGACGAACTCGTCGGCGTGGGCGATGCGGGCCGCCTGCTTGATCTCGTCGAGGCTGTATTGCTCTTCCGCGGCGTAGGCGATGTTGCTCGCCACCGTGTCGTTGAACAGGTGGACATGCTGGGAGACCAGGGCGTACTGCTTGCGCAGCTCGCTCAGGCGGTAATCGCGGATGTTGACGCCGTCCAGCAGGATCTCCCCCTGCTCGATGTCATAGAAGCGGGTCAGCAGGCTGGCGATGGTGCTCTTGCCAGAGCCTGAGCGCCCCACCAGGGCCACCGATTTGCCCGCCTCCACCTTGAAGCTGACGTTGTGCAGCGCCGGGGTGTCCTTGGTCGGGTAGGTGAAGGTGACGTTGCGAAACTCGATCTCGCCGCGGGCGCGCTCCAGGGTACGAGTGCCGGTATCCTGCTCCGGCTCGGTATCGAGCAGGCCAAACAGGCTGTGGCAGGCGGTGATGGCGCGCTGGAACTGGTTGTTGACGTCGGTCAGGCTTTTCAGCGGCTTGAGCAGCATCATCATGGAGGTGATCATGACGGTGAAGGTACCGGCAGTCAGCTCGCTGCGCACGCTGTCGATGGTGGCCACATAGAGGAAGGCCGCCAGCGCGATGGAGGCCACCATCTGCACCACCGGGCTGCCGATGGCATCGGCGGCAACCATCTTCATGGTCTGCTGGCGCATGTTGTTGCTGACCTTGAAGAAGCGTTTCTCCTCCACCTTCTGGCCACCGAACATCAGCACCTCTTTGTGCCCCTTGAGCATCTGCTCGGTAGAGGTGGTGATGTCACCCACCGCCTGCTGGATGTGGCGGCTAATCTGACGGAAACGGCGGCTGATGAGACCGATGATGATGCCCACCACGGGCCCCACCACCAGGAAGATCACCGACAGCTGCCAGGAATGCCAGAACATCAGGCCGAGCAGACCGATGACGGTCGCCCCTTCCCGCACCAGGGTGACCAGGGTGGTACTGGCGGCCGAGGAGACCTGACTCGCGTCATAGGTCACCTTGGAGAGCAGGTGGCCGGTATTCTGACGGTCGAAGAAGCTCATCGGCATCGCCACCATGTGGTTGAATACCTGCTGCTGCAGGCGCATCACCACGTGGTTGCCGACCCAGGCCATGCAGTAGTTGGAGAGGAAGTTGGCGACGCCGCGCAGGGCCACGATACCCAGCACGAAGAAGGGCATCCACTTGAGCACGGTCGGATCGTTGCCGTTGATCCCCTTGTCGATCAGCGGCTTGATGGAATAGACGAAGGTGGTATCCACGGCGGCGTAGCCCAGCATGCCGATGATGCCGCCAATCAGGCCAAGCTTGCGGTCACGGACGTAGCCGAGCAGACGCTTGAAGACAGGCCAGCTGTCTTGTGAGGTTTCTTGTTGCATGAATAGCCGTTAATAAGGGAAATGACGGGCTATTCTAGCCAAAGCGCAGGATTACACCAAGCAGTGCCCATCACCAGAGCGGGAAATCACGGCCGTTATGCCAGCCACAGCCGGGTTTTCACCAAGCGCTGCCCATCACAAAGGCGGGCAATGACGGTCGTTATCCCAGCCAAAGCCGGTTTTACGCTCAGCGCTCAGGCCAGAATGCAGGACGCCACCAGTCACCATTGTGACGAAACCAGGGGCCCTGCTCCCGTTCGGCACGGATCCGCAGCCCGTCCGCCGCAGGCTCGACCAGGATCTCCCCGTCCAGTCCGGTGACCCATTGCTGCGCCTCCCGGTAGCGGGCCACCACCTCGGGGCGGGGAAATCCCCACTGGTTCATGAAGCCGGCGCTGTGCACCACATAGCGGGGAGCTACCGCCGCCACGAAGGGGGGCGTGGAGGAGGTGCGGCTGCCATGGTGAGGGCTCACCAGCAGGGTGCTGGCAAGCCCGGCCCCTTCCAGCGCCAGCAGCCGCTGCTCCGCCTGCCGCTCGATGTCGGCGCTGAGCAGGATACGTCGATCCCCGTCGCGGATCTGCAGCACGCACCCGTCGTTGTTGTGGCCGCCTCCAGGCTGCTGCGGCCAGAGCACTGCTATCTCGAGCCCCTGCCAGCGCCACTGCTGGCCACGCCGGCACAGGGTCGTGAAGCGGCCGAAGTCGAAGGAAGAGAGCTCGTGGCGTACCGGCAGAGCCTGAAGGATGGCACGCCGGTTGCCGGCGTGATCCCGGTCCTTGTGGCTGATGACCAGATAATCCAGCACCCGCACATCGAGCCGGTTCAGCAGCGGCAGGATCACGGCATCCGCCATGTTGTAGCCGCCCGGGTAGCGATCGCCGGTGTCAAACAGGATGCCGCGCTCACCCCGGGTGACCAGCACCGCCAGCCCCTGCCCTACGTCCAGCACCCTCAGTTGCCAGTGGGTCGGCGCCGGCCAGGCCGCCAGCAGCAGGGCCACGCCCCCCAGCAACAGCAAGGAACGACCGCCCGGCACATGCCAGGCGCACCATAGCAGGCTCAGCAGGGCGGTGAGCGGCAGTACCCAGCCCGGCACCGGCCACCAGAGCTGCCACTGGCTGGCCAACCTCTCCAGCGCCCACAATATCCACTGCAGGCCGACATCGGCCAGCCAGAACAGCAGGTGGGCCAGCTCCCCCGAGAGCGGCGCCAGCAGCACCCCGATGAGCGCCAGCGGTATGATGCCGATGCAAAAGAGCGGCAATGCCAGCAGATTGAGCAGCAGCGACAGCGGCGCTATCCCTTCGAACAGCGCCAGTTGCAGCGGCAGCAGCCCCAGCAGCAACAAGCCCTGCAGGCGAACGAGCCCGGGCTTGGCCTCCAGCAGGCTCGCCACCAGCAGCAGGGCCACCGCCAGGAAGGAGAGCCAGAATCCCGCCGAATAGAGGACGAAGGGATCCCAGAGCGTCAGCACCACGAAGGCCCACAACCAGACGCGATGGGCCGGCCACTCCCGCCGTCGCCAGCGCAGCAGACTCCACACCAGCACCATGATGAGGGCCCGCTCGGTGGCCACCGCAAAACCGGCCAGCCAGCTGTAGAGGGCGGCAAACAGCAGGGCAAGCAGAATCGCCCCCCGCAGCCCGAACAGCCGCCCCAGCCACCAGCCGAGCACCGCTACCAGCGCGATGTGCTGCCCCGAGATGGCGATGATGTGGGTCAGCCCGCTGCCGCGAAACAGGCTCCACTGCTCAGTCGTGATGCCCGCTTGCTCGCCGAAGGTGAGCGCCGCCAGCAGCGGGCCCTGGCTCAGATCCTGCCAGCTGGCGGCGGCCCGGGCCAGCCAGCGCTCGCGCAGCCCCGCTGGCACCGCTTCAATCTGGATCACCCGGCGCAGGTTGCCGGTGGCGGTGATCCCCTTGCCGAGCAGCAGGCGCCGCCCGTCCATCCCGGCCTCGTTGGCTAGGCCGTGGGCCGGCTTGAGGGAGACCTCCAGGGTCAGGCGACTGCCTGCCGTCATGGTGGGCAACACCTGGTAGGCATTGATGCGCACCAGGGGCGCCGGGGTGAGCGCCTGCTCATCGAGCCTGTTCACCCGCAGCACCAGCCGGACAAATTTATCGCCCTCGGGTTCTGCACTTTGCAGTTGTGCGGTTATGATGTGGCTCGTTTTTTTGCCAAGCTGATCCAGCCAGGCGAGCCGGTGCTGCAAATTCCCCTGCATCCAGAGGATGCCGCCCAGCAAGAACAGCAGCCGCCAGCAGCGGCAACCGGCGAGGGGAAACGCGAACAGCAGCATCAGGCCACCCCATTCCCATGAAGGCAACCATGGCCAAAGCAGTGAGGAGCTTGCCCCGAGGGCAAACGACAGCAGGCGCAGATCCATGGTGCAAGTATTTAGCAAGGTTTCAATATGCCCAAACGACTCATACAACGCTGGCTGCCTGATCCGGCGACCCTCAAGGAACACAAGCACTTGCGGTTGTTTGGCAAGCTGCTGCTGGACGCCAACCTGTGGCACCTCAATCGCCGCTCGGCGGCCGGTGCCTTCGCGGTGGGGCTGTTCATGGCCTGGGTACCGCTCCCCTGCCAGATGCTGCTGGCGGCCGGCGGCGCCATCGCCTGTCGGGTCAATCTGCCGCTCTCGGTGGCGCTGGTCTGGCTCTCCAATCCCATTACCATGCCGCCACTGTTCTACGGTGCCTACCTGACGGGCTGTCAGCTGCTGGGGCAATCCTCCCAACACATCGAGATCGAGTTCACCTGGGCCTGGCTGGTGTCGGTGTTCGAGACCGTGGCTCCGCCGCTGCTGCTGGGTTCGCTGGTGCTGGCACTGCTCAGCTCCCTCATCGGCTACGCCCTCATTCGCACCTGCTGGCGAATCAGCACCGTGCGTCAGTGGCAGAAACGCAAGGTGGCACGCGCATGCTGAATCGCTGGTTTGCCCGCTTCAAGATTGACCCCGATACCCTGCGCCAGCAGAAGTGGTTCGCCCTGTTTGGCGAGCGCCTGCTCGCCCCCGCCCTCTGGCAAGGGGGGCCGCGCGCCCTGAGCGGGGCGGTGGCTGCCGGCATCTTCGCCTGCTGGTTTCCCATCCCCATGCATTCACTCATCGCGGTCGGGCTGGCGCTGGCGTTCAGCCTCAACCTGCCGCTGGCGCTGCTGGCGGTCTGGTTCAACAACCCGCTGACCCTGCCCTTCATGTACCTCTACGCCTATCGCACCGGTTGTCTGGTGCTGCACAAGACGCCGGAGCCATTTCACCTCACCTGGACCCTGCACTGGCTGGAGCACGAAGCGGCCACCCTGGTGCCCCCCTTCCTGCTCGGCAGCCTACTGCTGGCGGTACTGACCGCCGCCACCGGCGGCCTCCTCACCCTGCTGTTGCTGCGCCTTGGCAAGCTGGTCCGCCCCCGCTGATCTCACCCGCCTCGTCAGCCTCTGGCGCGCTGACGAGGCACTGCCTTGCCATCCCCGGCACCTGCCACCACACTCCTTGTAACCCGTTGTTTTTAGTCCCCCATTTGCCACAAGGAGCCCACCATGGCCGAACCGCTCACGCTGGCCTATGCCAGTGGTCATCCCCTCGCCCTGCTGCCAGCCATGGCCAATCGCCACGGCCTCATCACCGGCGCCACCGGCACCGGCAAGACAGTCACCCTGCAGGTGCTGGCGGAGGGTTTCTCCCGCCTCGGCGTGCCGGTCTTTCTGGCCGACGTGAAGGGGGATCTGAGCGGCCTTGGCGCCGCCGGAGCGGGCTCGGCCAAGCTGGATGCCAGGCTGGCCCAGCTCGGCATCCCGGCCCCCGCCTTTGCCGCCAGCCCCACCCTGTTCTGGGATCTGTTTGCCGAACAGGGCCACCCGGTGCGGGCCACCATCTCCGACATGGGGCCCCTGCTGCTCGCCCGCCTGCTCGGTCTCAACGATACCCAGAGCGGGGTGTTGGAGCTGGTGTTCAAGGTGGCGGACGACGAGGGGCTGCTGCTGCTCGACCTCAAAGACCTGCGCGCCATGGTGCAGTTTGCCGGTGACAACGCCAAGTCCCTCACCACCCGTTACGGCAACGTCTCCACCGCCTCCATCGGCGCCATCCTGCGCAACCTGCTCACCCTGGAGAGTGCGGGCGGCGATCACTTCTTCGGCGAACCCATGCTGGACATCCAGGATCTGCTGCAGACAGATGAGTCTGGCCACGGTCATATCAATGTGCTGGCCGCCAGCAAGCTGACCCAATCCAGCCGCCTCTATGCCTGCTTCCTGCTCTGGCTGCTCTCCGAGCTGTTCGAGCAGTTGCCGGAGGTAGGGGATCCCGACAAACCTGTGCTGGTGTTCTTCTTCGACGAGGCACACCTGCTGTTCAACGATGCCCCCAAGGCGCTGCTGGAGAAGATCGAACTGGTGGTGCGGCTAATCCGCTCAAAGGGGGTGGGCGTCTACTTCGTGACCCAGAGCCCGGCCGATATCCCCGACAGCGTGCTGGGGCAGCTTGGCAACCGGGTGCAGCACGCCCTGCGCGCCTTTACCCCGAGTGATCAGAAGGCGGTGCGGATCGCCGCCAACACCCTGCGCGCCAACCCCGCCTTCGATGCCGCCGGCGTCATCACCGAGCTTGGCGTCGGCGAGGCGCTGGTCTCTCTGCTCGACGAGAAAGGACGGCCCAGCATGGTGGAGCGCGCCTTCATCGCCCCGCCCGCCAGCCGCATCGGCCCCTTGAGCGACGCCGAACGGCAGGCGCTCATTCAGTGCTCCCTGCTGCACGGCCGCTACGAGACGCCGGAGGATCGCGAGTCTGCTTTCGAGCGGCTCAACGACGGCAAGGTGACAACCACTGACGAGCAAGGCAGCGGACAGCCATCCAACGGGGAAGGCGGCCTGCTCGATGCCCTCAATGGCATCCTGTTTGGCCGCACCGGCCCCCGTGGCGGCCAGCACGATGGCGTGGTGCAGACCGCCGCCAAGAGCGTGGCCCGCACCATCGGCAGCGAGGTGGGTCGCCAGCTGGTGCGCGGGGTGCTCGGCTCCCTGCTGGGGGGTGGCAAACGCCGTCGCTAAGACCAGCTCCTGGAAATGAAAAAGCCCGCCGGGTCTCCCCGGCGGGCTTGTTACTGAACGGATATCGGCGGTTGTACTTACAGCACCTTGGCGATCGCATCGCACAGCGGATCTATGTTGGCACGGGTGATACCGGCCACGCTGATCCGGCCGGAGCCGACGATGTAGATGGCGAACTCGCTCTTGAGGCGCTCCACCTGATCCTTGGAAAGACCGGAGAAGGAGAACATGCCGTTCTGCTCGCGGATAAAGCTGAAGTCCTGGTTCACGCCGCGCGCGGCCAGTTTTTCCACCAGCAGCTCGCGCATCTCGCGAATGCGCACCCGCATGGCCGCCACCTCTTCCACCCACTCGGCATAGAGGGCCGGATCGCTCACCACGGCAGTGACGACGGCAGCGCCGTGTGACGGCGGGTTGGAGTAGTTGGCACGAATGACGGTCTTGACCTGGGTGAAGGCCACATCGGCGATCGCCTTGGTCGCGCTGACCAGGGTGAAGGCACCGACCCGCTCGTTGTAGAGGCCGAAGTTCTTGGAGAAGGAGCTCGCCACCAGCAGCTCGTCGTGGCATTCGGCGAAGATGCGCAGACCTTCGGCATCCTCTTCGATACCGCGGGCAAAGCCCTGATAGGCGAAGTCAAACAGCGGCAGCCAGCCGGCGGCGGCACTCTGCCTGGCCAGTGCACGCCACTGTTCAGCGGTCGGGTCGATACCGGTCGGGTTGTGGCAGCAGCCGTGCAGCAGCACCAGATCGCCGGCCTGCGCCTCGGCCAGCGAAGCCTGCATGGCGGCAAAGTCGAGCCCCTTGGTGGCCGCGTCGTAGTACTTGTACCACTTGACGGTCAGACCCGCCGCCTGGAACACGCTGATATGGTTGGCCCAGGTGGGATCGGAGATCCAGATGGTCTTGGCGAGGTTGTTGCGTACCACGAACTCGGCGGCGATGCGCAGGGCACCGGTACCACCCGGCGCTTGCGCCGTCTTGGCGCGGCCGCTGTTGACCAGCGCGGAATCCTGTCCGAACAGCAGTTGCTGCACGATGCGGCCGTATTCGATATTGCCTTCGATACCGAGATAGTTCTTGGTCTTCTCGTCGGTCAAGAGCTTCTGTTCGGCTTTCTTGACGCAGTGAAGAATGGGGGTGGCGCCGGTCTCATCCTTGTAGATCCCGACCCCCAGGTTGATCTTGTGGCTGCGAGAGTCGGCGCGGAAGGCTTCGGTCAGGCCCAGGATCGGATCCGCTGGGGCGGCAACAACCTTTTCAAACATGGTATTCCCTGTATTCCGTTGAGTTCGTTGGCTGGCAAAGCGTGTTGGCACACCGTCCGTGACACGCAAAACACGTGGCAAACAAAAGCGCCCACTGGCGAGCGCTTCGTCAACTCTTTATATCATCGTGCAGGATGGGGGAAAACCGCTTTTTCGGCCGGATCTGCGGCAATCTCAACCGATGGCATGCCACTGTGGCGCCAACGCGCACACCTCGGCAGACAAGCCACCATTGGACTCAACCAAACCGCTACAAACTGCTAACAATGACTTGGGGATCCGGCTCGGCTCCCAGGGGCGGGAGTCGGCCAACGGCAGGGCATAGGCCGTCATGATGGGAGCCAGCACGGTGGGCAGCCACCAGCTGGCCGGCCGACCCAAACGCTGGGCCAGAGTCAGCACCCGATCCACCCCGCTCGGATCGAGGGAGGTAAGATGACTCCACTGCACCTGAGGCGGCAGCGCGGCGATCACTTGCTGCAGTGCCTGCTGCGCCGAGGCGGGAGCCCAGATCAGCAAGCTCCCTGCCGGCAGCACCAGCTCGGCAAAGGCACCGACGCTGTCGGTGGTGATCACCCGCAGCAGCTCCCCCTCCCCCCACAGGATCTTGCCGAGGCTGGCCAAGTTGCGCTCCGGCAACGCCACCTCGCCAAGCGCCTGCAACCAGGGGGCAGCATCGAGCAGGGTGCCGCCGCTGAAAAACAGGCTGAACGGCTGGGGGGCACGCAGGCGCACCTGTTGATCCGAACAGAGCCGGATCCCCTTGTCTTCGAAGTCGATCTGCTCGTTGGGAGTAAAGCTCACCTCGCTCTTGCGATAGAGCGCGGCCAGCACCCGCTCGTTGACCTGTTCCGCCAGCTGCCAACCCTGCCCATGGAGCCACTCCTCCGGGGTTGGCGGCGCCGTGGCGATCTCGGCCAGCGTCAGTTCACGAGTCAGGTAGCGGCGACCAGCGGGGGTGAGCTCATAGTGGTGATTGCCCAGTGCCAGCAGCAGCTGGTTGTCCTTGAGCAGGCCCAGCAGGGGTTGCCACTGACGGGCGCGGATCACCGAGGTGGGGTTGTCCAGCAGCTGGCGGGCCAGCTCCCGCCACTGCGGGTGACTAAAGTCAATCAAGCGTCATCCTTCCCTGTCTGCCGAACATCCTGCAACGAGCTGAATAATCTAGCGATTCACTGACCGGGAGCCAAGTACAGAAAAGAGACAACGTGAACTGACGCAAGTCAAAGAGGGCAAGGAGAGGATGATCAACAGAGGAGAAGAGAAGCAATCCGGCGGAAAGCAGATAAAACAAAACGGCCAAGCAAGCTTGGCCGTTTATCAACTCAATCAGCGCAGAGGCTAGATTAGAAGTTGTATTGCAGGGCAACGGTCCACTCGTCGTCCATCTTGTCGATACCTTGGATCTTGTACTCGGTGTAGGCTTTCAGCTTGGAAGTGAAAGCGTACTGTACGCCCAGCAGGGTTTCGTCAACGATGTCTTTATACTCAGCACCAGCGGTGTTGGAAGCAGCTTTACCTTCAGTAAAGTTGTAGCCGGCCAGGAAGGTCCAGGCATCAACGTTGTAGGAAGCAGCCAGCTCGTAACCACGGCCCTTGTCCTTGTCACCACCGGTGGTGTGGTCATAGCTCAGGTCAGCTTGAGTGTAAACACCAGCGAAGTAGAATCCGTTGATGGCGTAGTGTGCGCCCAAGGCCCACTCTTTCTTGTCGCCAGAAGCGCTGGAAGTGGTGCTTTCCAGGTCGGAGTAAGAGTAACCGGCGTTCAGGCCCAGACCGAAGTCGAAGTCATAACCGGCAGCAGCGGCATAACCGTAGTTACGCTTTACATTCGGACCATAAACAGCAGTTTCTTTGATGCCCTGACCTACGTCAGTAACCTTGACGGCCTTGTCGTCGTTGGTCTGATAGGACAGTTTGCCTTTGAAGCCACCGTAGGTGTTGGAGTAGATGATCTGACCTTCTTGACGACCGTCATAGAAGTTACCTACGTCACCCCACTCGTTGAAGATATCGGTCGGTTCCAGCACGTCGTAGAACGCGGTATCGGTCTGACCGAAGATGATCTTACCGTACTGGGTGCCGTCGAAACCAACGTAGATGTGGCGGGAATCGAACTTGTTGGCGGAGTTTTCAGCAGAAACTTGCCACTCGGTCTTGGCGATACCGGACCAGGTGTTGTTCAGGGCAATCTTGCCGGACCAACCCAGACGGGAAGAACCAACCAGCTCACCATCGACATCTTGGTAGCTAGCAGCAGTGCCGGGAACGAAAACTGATTGACCAGTTTTAGTATCGAATTTATAGGCGTCGTCAGTTGCACCAACAGCCTTGTTGTGGTCACCGTAGTAGTTAGCCTGAACACGGCCGTATACGTCAAAAGTGGTACCGTCTTTGTCGTAAACCACTGCAGCGTTAGCGGCGGATGCAAACAGAGCCGGGATAGCAATAGCCAGAATTGTCTTTTTCATAGTTTCCAATGCCTACTGTAATTAAACACTAAGTCGTTGTTATTCCCTGTGTTAGCGATGTACTTTGCATCACTATGGCGCCGAGACTAGCACCGGGTTTTCCAATCCGCAATGAAAAAACTTGGAACTTTTTACGAAAAGCATAGTCATAGCGGAAAAATTGTGACCTAAATCCCACATTGTTTGCACGCCATGGGAAAACGTTTACAGCGATAACCGCTGGCAAAATTCGTCCGAATTGGTGATTTATCACACAATAACGACGACTCGCCTTATAAATAGAAGAAGAGGTCGGATCTGTGCGTTGCCACACACCTCGACCCAGGTTGCCGGTTGCAGGTATCCTGTCTTCCTTCACCCTGTGCAACGGTCATTTTCTTCATGCTGTCTACCCGTCTCAAAACCACCATTCGCAATACCTATCGGCAAATAGCCGATGGTTTACCCGGTTTTGTGCCGCGCAAGGAGCAGAATTTTCTGGTGGCCGAGATAGCCAAGACGCTGACCGGGGAGTATGACAAACAGCGTCGCATCCTGGTGGCCGAAGCCGGCACCGGTATCGGCAAGTCCCTCTCCTATGCTCAGGGGGCCATCCCGGTGGCTCGCCTTACTCAAAAGAAGCTGGTGATCTCCACCGCCACCGTGGCGCTGCAGGAGCAGCTGATCCACAAAGACCTCCCCTTCTATCATCGCCATAGCGAGCTGCCGTTTCGTTTCATGCTGGTCAAGGGGCGCCAGCGCTACTGCTGCGAACACCTGCTGGAGCAGGCCGCCAGTGGCAGCGAGATGGCCAACTTCGAGTTCGACTTCGGAGCCCTCAGCAAACACAAGCCGTCAGACGCCGACAAGGATTGCTATCAGGCGCTGTGGCAGGCCTACACGGAAGGCAAGTGGGACGGTGATCGAGACAACTGGCCCAAACCCATCAACGATAACTGCTGGGATCGCATCGCCGCCGACCGCCACACCTGCAACAAGGCGCTGACTCATCATCAGCACTGCCCCTTCCACCGCGCCCGCAACGACATGGATGCGGCCGATGTGCTGGTGGTCAACCACGCCCTGCTGCTCTCCGACCTCACCATGGGGGGCGGCATTATCCTACCGCCGCCGGACGAGTGCCTCTATGTGCTGGACGAGGCCCATCACTTGCCCACCATAGCCCGGGATCACGGCGCCGCCTCGGCCAGCGTCAAGGGGTCACGCCGCTGGCTGGAGAAGCTGGCGCAGGGGGCAGGCAAGCTGGCCAGAACCCTCAACAAGGAGAGCCTGCTCGATCCCCAGCTCAAGCTGCAGGACGCGCTGGCCTCCCTGCAGCCGGATCTGAAGGCGCTGGAGCAGTGGCTCGCAGCCAACGACCGCTTGTTCAATGAAGAAAAACACCATCGCTTCGCCGATGGTGTCTTGCCCGACCCCCTGCCCATGCTGGCGGAGAACCTCAAGGAGGCGAGCAAGAAGGCGCTGCGGGCGCTGGACAGAATGCAGGGCGCCATCGGCGAGGCGCTGAAGGATGGCGAGATCCGTCGCAAGGATGCCGAACCCCTGCTGGCGGAGAGCGGCTTCTATCTGCAGCGGCTGGAGGGTTTCTGCGCCCTGTGGGAGATGCTGGGGCGGCACGTGGCAGAAGGCAAGACGCCGCTGGCCCGCTGGATGGTCAAGAGCGATGACGGCGACATCTGGCTGCACGCCTCCCCCATCGAGGTGGGCTACCTGCTGGAGGAGTGGCTCTGGTCCAGATGTCTTGGCGCCGTGCTGGTATCGGCGACCCTGACCGCCCTCTCCTCCTTCAGCTATTTCCGCCACCAGGTGGGGCTCAAAGAGCACGACGGTACCCGCTATCTGCGCCTGCGCTCCCCCTTCGATTACCAGAAGGCCGAACTCTATCTGCCCAGGATGGAGCACGAGCCCAGCGCCCCCGCCTTTACCCAGGAGCTCGTCAGCATCCTGCCCCGTCTGCTGGCCGGCAAGGAGGCGAGCCTGGTGCTGTTCTCCTCCTACCGGCAGATGAACGAGGTGGCGGTGGGTCTGCGGGCCAAGGGGCTCTCCCTGCTGGTGCAAGGGGAAGCCTCCCGCAACGCCCTGCTCACCCTGCACAAACAAAAATGCGATGGCGGCCAGGCCAGCATATTGTTTGGCACCGGCAGCTTCTCGGAAGGGCTGGATCTGCCCGGTCACTACCTCACCAACCTGGTGATCACCAAGTTGCCGTTCGCGGTCCCCAACTCGCCGGTGGAAGAGGCCACCGCAGAGTGGGTCGAGAAACGGGGGGGCAATCCCTTCTTGCAGCTGACGGTGCCGGAGGCGTCGCGCAAGCTCATCCAGGCCTGTGGTCGCCTCATTCGCAAAGAGGCGGATAGAGGCCGGGTCACCATTCTCGATCGCCGTCTGCTGACCAAACGCTACGGCAAGGGGCTGCTCGATGCCCTGCCACCATTTCGACGCCGGATTGAGTAGCGACGGGGTTGGCCAAGGTAGCCAACCCCACTGGCCCGATGAGTTTGCATCGGGAAAGCGCGAGCCCAGACGCGACAGGGGCGCCATAAACGCCTATTGCCGCCCTCTGGCAAACCTGCAAAAATGAGCCCCTGTTTTTCAGTGGGCACTCGCCTGACTGTTCAAGGAGATGAAATGAAACTGACTGTTCTGGTGCCAGCCCTGGCTGGTCTGTTGTGGGCAGGTAGTGCCCTGGCCGATGCCCAACTGGAAGTGAACAACCCCTATGTGGTGCAGCTGATCGATGGCCAATCCATCAATCCCAAACTGCTCGACAAGACGAGTACCTATCCTATCAAAGCCGGCAAGCACCAACTGGTCGTCGCCTTCGAAGGCAACTACTCCAGCCGCAGCGACACCAAGCTGGTCACCGCCGAGCCGCTGGTGATCAACTTCACCGCCGCCGACAACCAGAAACTGGTGCTGGACTACAAGAAGCCGCGCAACGAATCCGAAGCCAACCAGTTCGTCAAGGAACAGAAAGTCGCGCTGAAAGACAAGAGCAGCGGCCAGGTCGTCACCACCGAGCAGTTCGTGCTGCCGAAGGTGGAAGGCTTCCAGCTGACCCGTGACTATCAGCAGGAGCTGATCAACATGGGCAAGGCGTTCAACCAGCCCAAGACTGTCGCCGTCTCCACCGCTGCCGTCATGGCCGCCAACAGCGCCCCGGTTCAGGTCGCCCCGAGCAAGGCCCAGAGCAATCCGGAAGCCCTGACACAGCTGCAAAACTGGTACAACAAGGCCGATGCGGAGACCCGCAAAGCCTTCCAGATCTGGGTGATCCAGCAGCAGTAATTGCATCTGTTCGTCCCGAATTATCGGGCATGACAAGGGGAGCCTGGCTCCCCTTTTTCATATCTGCCTATTTGCCAAGGCCCAGCCTTCATGTCACTGCGCATCTTCCATCATCCCCTCTACTCCGCCCTGACCCTGCCAGAGCGCCATCGCTTTCCGCTGGCCAAATACCAGGCGCTGTTCGAACATCTGGGAAACCTGGGTTATCCGCTGGCAGAGGCCGCGCCCGCCAGTCGCACCCAGATAGAGAGAGTGCACGATGCGGCCTATGTGGGCGCGGCCCTCACCGGCACCCTGGATGCGGGCGCCATTCGCCAGCTGGGGTTTCCCTGGTCCCCCGTGCTGATTGAACGTACCCTGCGCTCGGTGGGGGCCACCCTTGCCGCCAGCCGACACGCCCTCGTGCAAGGCTGCGGCCTGCAGATCTCCGGTGGCTATCACCACGCCCACCGGGACGTTGGCAGCGGCTTTTGCCTGTTCAACGATCTGGTTATCGCCGCCCAGACCTGTCTGGACGAAGGACGCTGCGAACAGGTATTGATCGTCGATCTCGATGTCCATCAGGGGGATGGCAGCGCCGCCCTGTGCCAGGGTCGGCGCGACATCATCACCCTCTCCCTGCACGGAGAGCACAACTTTCCCCGCCACAAGCCCGCCTCCCACATGGATTTCCCCCTGCCAAGCGGCATGGAGGACGATGCCTACCTCAGCACGCTGGCAGAGGCGCTCAATCTGGCGCTGCGGCTCTACGCCCCCGATCTCATCCTCTATCAGGCCGGCGTGGACGTGCATCATGCCGACGAACTCGGCTATCTCGCATTAAGTGATGAGGGGGTGCGCCAGCGCGATGCCATGGTCTTTGACTGCGCACAACGGCACGGGCTGCCCATTGCCGCCGTACCGGGCGGCGGCTACCGGCGTGACTGGCAACAGCTGATCCCGCTGCATATGTCCTTGTTTGAAGAGGCGAACAGGCGCTACGGCTAGCCGTTTATCTCTTCGTTAATCTCTCCTCTCCATGAATATCTAACTGGCTACCGTTGCAGACAGCAAGAAGGCGGCCCTGGGGCCGCCTCTGCTTTATATGGCGTACCATCCAGCCCCCTATCGGGAAGCGAGGATGGTGCCCTGCCGCCGACCACAGTTCAGGCGTGGGCCACCGGTGTCGAGTGTTTCCCCATGGGGCGCAGCAGCATCAGCAGATAGAGCAAGGCCACGCCGGCGATCATGATGAACAGCAGGTTGTCCGAAAGGTGCTGCATCAGGAGTGCGGTATAGGCCGGACCAAGCAGACTGCCGATGGTGTAGCTCAGCAGCAGCGCCTGGTTCATGGCCACCAGCTGATGGTGCTCGACCTTCTCGCAGGCCCACGCCATGGCCACCGGATAGAGGGTAAACCCGGCGGCGCCCAAGATGAACAGCGCCGGCCCCATCGCCACGCCGCCGAGCATGGCCCCGCACCCCAGGATCACCACCAGCACCTGCACCCGCAGCACCGGCAGACGGCCGAACCTGTCCGCCAGCCGACCCACCGGCCACTGCCCCAGGATGCCGGCACTCACCATCACCGCCATCCAGTAACCAATGCCGGCATCGCTCACCCCCTGATGGTTCAGATAGAGCGGCATCAGGCCGTAGAGCGACCCCAGCACGATGCCGGAGATGATGCAGCCATCGACCCCGAGCCGTGCCTGACGCAGCCGCAACATGGACCAGACCCGGGTTGAGCCCTGCGCTTCGCTGCGCTCACTGACGATGCGGGTGAACAACAGCGGCAGGATAGCCGCCAGGATCAGCCCACTCGCCCAGGGCAGTACCTCCATCAGGCCGGTCGGCAACTTGCTGACCAAGAGCTGGCCGAGCACAGTGCCCAGGTAGTAGACCATCATGTAGGCGGCCAGCAGACGGCCCCGATTGTGCGCGTTGCCGCTGCACATCAGCGCGCTCTCCACCACCACCCAGATCATGGCGCACCCGATACCGGCGATAAATCGCCAGCCGAGCCAGCTCCAGAAATCAAGGGTAATGCCGAGCCCGACACAACCGGCGGCAAAGAGGGCGGAGGCCAGGTAATAGCTGCGGTTGAAGCCGCAGCGCCTGATCAAGGTGCCCGCCAGCAGGGTGCCCAGCAGGTTGCCGCTGAAATAGGAGGAACCGACCATGCCCACCTGCCAGGTCGGCAGCTGTTCATGGGCAAGCCAGAGCGGTACCAGGGTATTGAGTACCGCGATGGAGAGGGTCAGCAGCAACAGGCCACAGAGCAATAACAGCACTGGCCGGGTGTATATGGTCATGGGTAAAACCGTGAGGAGAGTCAAAATGCGAGCGCATCATGCCACCGCCAATGCCATTGTCAATCGGCACTGAAAGCAGGATCGCAAGGTTTTATCGAATGCTGCTGGTGCGGTGCAGCACGGCACCGTTCGGCGCCTGGCTTATCCCCTTGATTCACGGACTCTTTGGCCATGATGACGGGCAGATGCCGGTTGCCTGTCGGCCTCCCCCTCACTCCAGGACGCCATAACGAGAAGAGGCGACCCCGGGTCGCCTCTTCTTTATACCTGGCACAACGCCGGTCAGCGCTGACGCTTCTTGGCGTACTTGCGGCGGGCCCGCGCCTGGCGCTCCTCTTCCCGCTCCGCCTTCTCCTTGGCCTTCTGTTCGGCCTCGGCATCGGCCTCCACAATCTCGCTGCTCACCATCTGCGGGGTCTCCAGCGAGATGCGGCCCAGCAGGCCAGAGCGGAACTCGTTGACCAGGATCTCGGACGCCTTGTGCAGATCCGACAGCCCCCCCTTGCGCATGAAGCCGCGCTGACGGGCAATCAGATCCAGCAGTTCGATCTCGGTCTCGGGCAGCGCGTCAATCTGATAGCGCGCCTGGATCCGCTCCGGATAGGCCTTGAGGAAGTAGTCCGCGGCGAACATGGCGATGTCCGCGTAGTCATAGACGGTGTCCTTGATGGCGGCCGTGATGGCCAGCCGATAGCCGCAGGAGGGCGGGTTGAGTTTGGGCCACAAGAAGCCAGGGGTGTCGGTCAGGATGACGTTGTTGTCGAGCTTGATCCGCTGCTGGGACTTGGTCACCCCCGCCTCGTTGCCGGTGCGGGCTATGATGCGCCCCGCCAGGGTGTTGATCAGGGTCGATTTGCCCACGTTGGGAATGCCCATGATCATGGCGCGCACGCCGCGCAGCTCCAGATTGCGCTCCGGCAGCATCTCGTGGCAGAGGGTCAGCAACTGCTTGATCTTCTCCGGCTCCTGCTGGGTCAGGGGCAGTGCCTTGATCCCCTTCTCCTGTTCCATGTGGGCCACCCACAGCGCGGTGATCTCGGGGTCGGCGAGATCCGCCTTGTTGAGCACCTTGATCACCGGAGTATCGCCGCGCAGCTCGGGCACCAGCGGGTTTTCGCTGGAGAAGGGGATGCGGGCGTCGAGCATCTCTATGATGACATCGACCTGGGGCATGACCTCGGCAATCTCTTTGCGGGCCTTGTGCATGTGGCCGGGGAACCAGTTGATGGACATATCCGTTACTCTCATCTAGGGACTGCGGGCGCGGGCTTGCGGTGGCGCGAGCGGCGGGCGATGGCGGACGCAGGGCGTCGCAAGGGGGCGCATTTTACCTGCACCCGCCCCGATTTGACAGGCCATTCTAGCCGCCAGCCGGCAAACCGGCCAGATTTTCGCCAGCCCCCTCCCCTCGTCAGCTGATGTGACCGGCCCCGGCTATTGATAGATAAGTGATTGATACAACATAACATTCACGCAACACCTTCATCGGATTGTCATCCAGTTTCACTAAAAGTGTCATCTGCGACCTCTAGGCTGCGCTCAGGTTTTACAAGGAGCGAACCCCAATGAGAAAGATGGCAGGACTTGCATTGATGATCGGCGCCGCCCTGGCCGCCGGCTGCAACTCCAACAACGACAGCAGTGCGCCAGAGCCCGGTGCCAAGAACGTGATCTTCTTCCTCGGCGACGGCATGGGTCTCAACACCCTGACCGCCGCCCGCATCTACGGCGTCGGTGAAGAGGGCAGCCTCACCATCGATACCCTGCCGGAGACGGCCTTCATCAAGACCTTCTCCCACGACGCCCAGGTGACCGACTCGGCCCCCTCCATGTCCGCCTACATGACCGGGGTCAAGAGCAACAACGGTGTCATCAGCATGGACGGCGATGCCACCCAGGAGAACGACTGCAGCAAGAGCGCCGGCAAGCCGGTCACCACCTTGCTGGAGCTGGCCAAGGCCGCCGGCCGCGGCACCGGCGTGGTCACCACCACCCGGGTGACCCACGCCACCCCGGCCGCCACCTATGCCCACCTCTGCAACCGGGATCTGGAAGCGGACATCGCCGCCCAGCTGGTACCTGGCGGCGCCGGTTACAACAGCGCTCTCAAAGAGGGTGTGGACGTGGTACTCGGCGGCGGCAGCAGCTTCTTCCTGCCCAAGGCCGACAAGGGCAAGCGCGAGGATGGCCGCAACCTCATCGACGAGATGAAGGCCAAGGGCTATCAGTTTGCCGCAACCCTGGACGAGCTGAACCAGGCCGATGCGAGCAAGCCGCTGCTGGGGCTGTTTGGCTCAAGCCACATGAAATATGACCTGGACCGACCCGCCAGCGAGCCCTCCCTGACCCAGATGACCCTGGCCGCCATCAAGCAGCTCAAGGACAAGAAACAGGGCTACTTCCTGATGGTGGAAGGGGGGCGCATCGACCATGCCCTGCACGACACCAACGCCAAGCGTGCCCTGCAGGACACCCTCGCCTTCGACAACGCCATCAAGGCGACCATCGACGAGGTGAAGAAAACCGATCCCGAGCTGAAAAACACCCTGATCGTGGTCACCGCCGACCATGACCACACGCTGGTGCTGAACGGCTACGCCAAGCGGACCGGCAAGACCACCGCCGACAATCCCGGCGTACTCGGGCTGGTGAAGAACTATGAAACCGGTGAGCCGAGCAAGGATGCCGACGGCATGCCCTACACCATCATCGGCTTTGGCAACGGCTACAACCGGGTGGATGGTCCGCGCAGCAGCGTGGCACCGCTGGACGACGCCACCGTCTCCGCCAACGACTATCACCAGGAGGTGGTGGTCAAGGTAGGCGAGATAGGTAACGAGACCCACGGCGGCACCGACGTCTTCCTCGGCGCCATCGGCCAGGGAGCGGAGAGCTTCCACGGCTCACTCGACAACACCGCCGTGTTCGGCAAGGTCAAGGCTGCGGCCGGGCTGTAAGGAGCATTCCCATGAAAAGCGCCATGAAACAAAAACTGCATAAAACCCTCATCAGCACGGCTCTGCTGGCCGCCCTCGGCGGCGCGGCCCAGGCACAGGCCAGCGACGCCAAAAACGTCATCCTGTTTATCGGTGACGGCATGGGCCCCACCGTGCTCACCGCCACCCGCCTCTACAAGGTGGGGGAAGAGGGCAATCTGGAGATAATGAAGCTGGCCCGCAGCGCCCGCATCAAGACCTTCTCCAACGACGCCCAGACCACCGACTCGGCCCCCTCCATGGCGGCCTACACCACCGGGGTCAAGATGAACAACGAGGTGATCGCCATGAGCAGCGACACCAAGGCCGTCGCGCCGTCCAAGGACGTCAACGGCAACAAGGGTATCAACAACTGCACCAGCGACAACGGCAAGCCGGTGCCCACCATTCTCGAACTGGCCAAGGCGGCCGGCAAGTCGGTGGGAGCCGTCACCACCACCGAGCTGACCCATGCCACCCCGGCCGCCACCTACTCCCACATCTGCCACCGGGACGCCGCCTACGCCATCGCCGAGCAGGCGGTACCGGGCGGTGCCGGCTTCAACACCGCGCTGGGGGATGGGGTCGACGTGCTGATGGGAGGCGGCGCCAACCACTGGACGCCCTACAACAGCACCAGCAACAAGGGTGGTCGCGCCGACGGGCGGGATCTCACCGCCGAGCTGACTGCCCAGGGCTACCACTACGTCACCACCAAAGATGAGCTCTCTGGCGTCAACTCGGGCAAGGTGCTTGGGCTGTTCAGCGCCAAGTCCCACCTCGACTACGAGCTGGACCGGGTCGCCAAGGGGGCGGCAAGCACCCAGCCCTCCCTCTCTGAGATGACCGCCAAGGCGATCGATCTGCTCAGCCAGAACAGTCAGGGTTACTTCCTGATGGTGGAAGGGGGTCGCATCGATCACGCCCTGCACGGCACCAATGCCAAGCGCTCGCTCACCGACGCGGTGGCGCTCGACGAGGCGGTCAAGACGGCGCTCGGCAAGGTGGATCTGAAAGATACCCTGATCGTGGTCACCGCCGACCATGACCACACCATGACCATCAACGGCTACTCCGCCAAGGGCAACAAGGTGCTGGATCTGGTGAAAAACGGCGACGGCTCGACCCAGAACGACGTGGATGGCAAGCCGTTCACTACCCTGGTGTTCGGCAACGGCCCCAACCGCGCCGACGTGCGCCCCACCCTCACCAGCGATCAGGTGATGGCGGACGACTACCTGCAAGAGACCGGGGTCAAGCTGGGCTCCGAGACTCACGGCGGCGGCGATGTGATGCTGTTTGCCGACGGCGCCGGCAGCAGCCGCTTCAAGGGAACCCTCGACAACACCAAGGTGTTCGGCAAGCTCAAGGAGGCGCTCGGTCTGTAAACGGCAGGGCCCGGCCAGGTGCCGGGCCCTGCTCGCTCGAGCGAGACGGCATGATGCGATATTTATTACCCTTGTGGCTGCTCACCAGCAGCCTCTCTTTTTCCCTCCTTGCCGATGAAGTCCCCGATCTGGCTGCCCGCATCCGCTATCAGGACAGGGTGACCAGCAGCGATGGCATCAGCAAGGAGAGTCAGTGGCAGGAGAAGTGGCTGCGGGTCGGCGATCAGGTGTGGAGCCAGCGGCTCATTCCCCTCCCCCTGGCCCGTGCCTACCACGCCGCCCACGATGCCACCCCGGGCCACAAGCACTTTACCCACCAGATGGCAGCGCGCTGGGTGACCCGCAACCAGCAGGATGAGTTGCAGCTGCGCTACGCCGACAACTGGCACAACCAGCTGGTGGAGGTACCGGAGGAGGAGTATGGCCAGGTGGCCTTCAAGCCCGACTGGCCCAGGATCCGCCACCTCATCAACCCGGCCCTGCTGCAGGAGATGACCCCCCTCGACGAGCCGGCTCCCGAGCAGGCCCGCTGGTATGAGAAGCGCGAGGGCAAGCAGCGCACCCGCATCCTCTGGTCGAGCCGCTGGCAGCTGCCGCTGGTGGTGGAGTCGGCGAGTCTCGACGGCTATCGCAGCTACCGGATGGAGGTGACCCTCAAACCCCTGCCCAAAGCCCTGCCCTGGCAGCAGCTGGAGGGCTACCAGACTCTGGATCTGCGAGATTTCTTCGACTGACGGGACGCCCCGAACAGGGTGGGCTGACTTGTGCCGACGGGGTGGTACACTCTGTGTACTCATCCCGGATCAGGTCTGCCATGCGAATTTCCGCTCTCCTGCTGCTGTTTTGCTCCCTGCTTTTTTCCGCCCTGCCGGCCCGGGCCGTGGTGGTCATCGCCGCCGAGATCCCCCCTTATGTGATCCGCTCCAATCAGGGCGCCCCGAGCGGCATGGTCATCGAGGTGCTGGAAGAGGCCGCCCGCCGGCTCAAGGAGCCGCTCACCATCGAGCTGATGCCGCTGGCCCGCGCCCTCAGCCAGGCCCGTTATCGCCGGAATGTCTTGCTGGTGCCGCCGGTGCGCAGCCCCCAGCGCGACCCTCAGTTTCTCTGGATTGCCCCCCTGATGGACGAGGCCTTCGTGCTGGTCAGCCATCGCCAGTACCACCCGACCCCCCTCACCATCAATGCCCTGCCCGGCCTCACCGTCGGCGTGATGCGCGGCTCCTTTGGCCAGAGCCTGCTGCGACCCTATCCGCAGGTGAAACAGGCACTGGTGGCCGAGGAGATCCACAATGCCGACAAGCTGGCACTCGGCCGCATCCAGGGCTGGGCGGTGGCTTGGAACAGCGCCCGCTACAACCAGCAGCAGGCCGGCCTGCCGGTGGCGGATCTGGTGCGCGGCGAAACCCTGCAACACTCTCCCCTGTACCTGGCTGCCAGCCCCCATTTTCCAACCGCCGAGGCGACCCGCTGGTACCAGACCATCACCGCCATGCGCGACGACGGCAGCCTGGCGCGCATCATCAAGCAGTACGATTACCAGGCGCCCTGACAAGCTTGTCAGGAGAATTGCCAAAGCAGTTCAGAATGGTTATGGTATCCCCATGAAAGCGCTCATGATTTTGTCAAGTCTGCTCACACCCCGTTGAGCCCCCGCCCTCGCCCCTGACAGCGAGTCGTTGGGGGCATCGCATTCCCGATCTGTTTTTTCGTATCGCACACTCTTTTTTCGGCCAGCTTGCCCGTCATCCTGGCCATCAGACCCATTGATAAGGAATATCTTATGAAACAGCCACATCTCGTGATTTCCAGCCTGGATCTCGATCGCATCGAGCAGCTGCTCGGCAACCATCCCCAGCACCTGGCCCTGCAGGAGGAGCTGGATCGCGCCGAGATCCGCGAACCGGCCGACATGCCGCCGGACGTGGTGACCATGAACAGCACGGTGCGCTTCAAGATGCAGAGCAGCGGCAACGAATTCTGCCTGACCCTGGTCTACCCGCGGGACGTACAGGGAGACGAGTCGAAGATCTCCGTGCTGGCCCCGGTCGGCAGTGCCCTGCTCGGGCTCAAGGTGGGTGACAGCATCGCCTGGCCGGGCCCGGCCGGTCGCACCATCCAGGTGGAGATCCTGGAGGTGGTCTACCAGCCGGAGCGTGCCGGCGAGCTGCACCGCTAGCCACCCCGGGCACGCGCCGGCCTGCATGACGGCGCCTGGCGTGCCCCTGCAGCTGATCCCGATCAAGCTTTGCCGCAGAAGTGGCGCCGATCCTGCCCTCCAGCCCCGCTTTCACTTGAGCCGGGGCGAGGGGGCAGGTATCTTGTTGGCCGCGCCAGCACCCTGGCCGCAGATTTCAGGCTGACATCATGATTAAGATTGCCCTCATCGACGATCACCAGATCGTCCGCTCCGGTTTTGCCCAACTGCTCAACCTCGAACCCGATCTGCGGGTGGTGGCCGAATTCGGCTCCGCCGCCGAGGCGCTGGCGGGGCTGCCCGGCAGCGGGGTACAGCTGTGCGTGTGCGACATCTCCATGCCGGATCAATCCGGGCTGGACCTGCTCAAGCGCCTCCCCTCGGGGCTGGCCGTGGTGATGCTGTCGGTGCACGACAGCCCGGCCCTCATCGAGCAGGCCCTGCAGGCCGGCGCCAAGGGGTTCCTCTCCAAGCGCTGCAGCCCGGACGAGCTGATCGCCGCGGTGCGCACCGCCGCCCATGGCGGCTGTTACCTCACCCCGGACATCGCCCAAAAGCTCGCCTGCAACAGCCAGGATCCCCTCACCAATCGGGAGCGGGAGGTGGCGCAGCTGCTGGCGCGGGGACTGGAGGTGAAGGCCATCGCCGAGCAGCTCGGCCTCTCCCCCAAGACGGTGCACGTGCACCGCGCCAACCTGATGGACAAGCTCAAGGTCAGCAACAACGTGGAGCTGGCCCACCGCATGCTGGACAGCTGGTGATCGCTCGTCTGGCCAGCTATGTCGCCATCTCGCTGGCGGCCTGCTTCATCTTTGCCGCCGGCTGGTTTTGCCTGTGGAGCATTGGCCTGCATCTGGCGGGCTCCCCCATGCTGGCAGCCCTGCTGTTCCCCTTCGGCCTGCGGCTGGGGCTGCTCTTGCAAAGCCCGCTCGCCTACTGGCCACCGCTGCTGCTGTGCGAATCCCTGCTGCTCTACTGGCTCAACCAGGAGGTGGGACTGCCGCTGTGGCCGCTCATTCAGGCGGGCAGCCTGCTCACCCTGCTGCCGCTGCTCATCGCCCGCCGCCAACCGGTGCGCAACGACTGGCAGCAGTTGCTGGTGCTGCTGGCCACCGTCACGGTGGCGGCCGGGCTGCAATCCCTGCTCTGGCATCTGGCCGGCGAGGATGGCCTCACCGCCCTGCTGCTCACCCTCACCGGCGGGCTGACCCTCACCTCCACCTGCATGCTGATCTGGCACTACCTCACCCGCGCCACCTGGGTGCCGCTCGGCCCTGCGCTGGTGGATCAACCGGTGGACTGGCGCTTTCGCCACCTGGTCTGGTATCTGCTGCTGTTCGTGCTGAGCCTCTGGCTGCAGCTCGGCCTGCCGGACTCGCTGGTGCGCTTCACCCCGTTTTGTCTGGCCATTCCCATCATCGCCATGGCCTGGCGCTACGGCTGGCAAGGGGCCCTGCTCGCCACCCTGATGAACACGGTGGCGCTGATGGCCGGCCAGGCCTGGCACGATCACCCCCTCGATCTGCTGCTCTCCCTGCTGGCCCAGAGCCTCACCGGCCTGCTGCTCGGCGCCGGCATCCAGCGCCAGCGCGAGCTCAACCAGGCGCTGACCCGCCAGCTCGCCCACAATCGCCAACTCACCGAACGGCTGCTGGAGACCGAAGAGAGCATCCGCAAAGAGGTGGCGCGCGAGCTGCACGACGACATCGGCCAGACCATCACCGCCATCCGCACCCAGGCCGGCATAGTGCGCCGCCTCGCCCCGGACAATGCCGGGGTCGGCCAGAGCAGCGCCCTTATCGAGACGCTGTCGCTGGGCATCTACGACGCGGTGCGCGGCCTGCTCGGCCGGCTGCGCCCCCGTCAGCTCGACGACATGAGCCTGGAGCAGGCGGTACGCGGCCTGCTGCGGGAGCTGGAGCTGGAGCGCCGCGGCATCGTCACCCGGCTTGAGTGGCAGCTGGCGGACGCCGGCCTCTCCGATGCCCAGCGGGTCACCCTGTTTCGGGTCTGTCAGGAGGGGCTCAACAACGTGGTGAAACACGCCAACGCCAGCTCGGTCACCATCCGGGCCCACCGCCAGGGCGAGCGACTGACTCTGCTGCTGGAAGACGATGGCTGCGGTCTGCCCGAACACCGCACGCCCCAGGGCTATGGCCTGCTCGGCATTCGCGAGCGGGTGCAGGCACTGGGGGGCTCGCTGCAACTCTCCTGCGTACACGGCACCCAGCTGACCGTGACCCTGCCCGGCCGCAAACGGGAGGAGAGTCATGAGTAACAGCCTGCTGCAGGGAAGGACCGCCTGATGCTCAGTTTCATGAGAAGCGCACCGCCCCAGCCCCTCATCCGCGATCAGGCCGAGATCGACGCCTGTTATCGCCACTGGCGGCTGCACATACTGCTGACCATGTATCTTGGCTATGCGGTGTTCTACTTCACCCGCAAGAGCTTCAACTTCGCCATGCCGGACATGCTGGCCAGCGGCATGCTGAACAAGGCCGACATCGGCATGCTGTGGACCCTGTTCTACATCACCTACGGCTGCTCCAAATTCTTCTCCGGCATCATCAGCGACCGCGCCAACCCACGCTACTTCATGGGCCTCGGGTTGATGGCGACCGGGGTCATCAACATACTGTTCGGGCTCTCGTCGTCGCTGTGGCTGTTCGCCGCCCTCTGGGTGACCAACGCTTTCTTCCAGGGCTGGGGCTGGCCCCCCTGCTCCAAGCTGCTCACCAGCTGGTACTCACGCAGCGAGCGCGGCTTCTGGTGGTCGGCCTGGAACACGGCCCACAACGTGGGTGGCGCACTCATTCCCCTCATCGTCAGCACCCTCGCCCTGCAGCACAGCTGGCGCTACGGCATGATAGTGCCCGGCCTGATCGCCATCCTGGCGGGGTTGTTCCTCTGCTGGCGACTGCGGGATACCCCAAGCGCCATGGGACTGCCCACGGTGGGCGAGTGGCGAAACGATGCCATGGAGCTGGCCCAGCAGACCCAGGATGCCGGCCTCTCCCATCGCCAGATCCTGCGCAAATACGTGATCGGCAACCCCTATATCTGGTTGCTGGCCTGCTGCTACGTACTGGTCTACGTGGTGCGCACCGCCATCAACGACTGGGGCAACCTCTACATGACCGAGCAGCGCGGCTTCAATCTGATGAGCGCCAACTCGGCCATCTCCATGTTCGAGGTGGGGGGCTTTATCGGTGCCCTGGTGGCGGGCTGGGGATCGGACAAGCTGTTCAACGGCAACCGCGGGCCCATGAACCTCATCTTCGCGGTGGGGATATTGCTCTCGGTGGGATCGCTGTGGCTGATGCCCTTCTTCAGTTACGTGATGCAGGCGGCCTGTTTCTTCACCATCGGCTTCTTCGTGTTCGGCCCCCAGATGCTGATCGGCATGGCAGCGGCGGAGTGCTCCCACAAGAACTCGGCGGGGGCCGCCACCGGCTTCGTCGGCCTGTTCGCCTACATGGGGGCGGCGCTGTCGGGCTATCCGCTGGCCAAGGTGATGGAGATCTGGCACTGGCAGGGCTTCTTCGTGGTGATCTCGGTGGCGGCCGGCGTCTCCGCCCTGTTGCTGCTCCCCTTCCTCAAGGCGCAGGCCCCCCGCCCTCGCGAGACGGCCTGACTCACCCCGGCCGGCAGGCCTCTTGCCCCCCCCCCCTTGATTTGCTCGCAGGTGCCGTCGGTCTGCGCCTGCCACCCACACCTCTCTGCCAACTCCCTTTACCACTTATGTGAAGCTGATTGTGGGCGCACGCCATCCGGCTGAGCAGCAATTGGCACTGCTGACGGCGGGTCCCCTTGTAACAAAATGTGCTGAATACATTTTGGGCTTGAACCCGCCCCATTAGATAGATATGTTGTTTTCGTGTGATTTTATGAGTGTCGCCACGGGGAAAATGCGCCACTAACCTATTGAGTCATCTGGCACAATCGGCATTTGGTACATTTTTCACTCAGCTGGTGGCGAATAGAATCCCATATGGGGCTTTCGCCTCAATCAAGACAATAATCCTGTCTTGCCCTGTTGCCGGATGCAGCAGTCTCTTGTGCCACGGAGTCGCACGGGATCAGGTTCAAGGCTGAACACACTTTTGACAGAGACGTCACTTATGATCAAAAAACTCATTCTCTCTACCCTGCTGCTGTGCGGGCTGGCCAACGCGGCCCCCAGTTCCACCCTGGATGCCGTACTGGAGCGCGGCGTGCTGCGGGTCGGTTTCGACGCTGGCTATCAACCCTTCGAGATGACCAACAAGCAGGGCCAGTACATCGGCTTTGACGTGGATCTGGCCAAGATGGTCGCCAAGGAGATGGGCGTGAAGGTGGAGTTCGTCAACACCGCCTGGGATGGCATCATCCCCGCGCTCTTGACCGACAAGTTCGACGTCATCATGGGCGGCATGACCGTCACTCCCCAACGCAACCTGCGCGTCAACTTCGCCGACCCCTACATCGTGGTCGGGCAGACCATCGTCCTGCGCAAGGACAAGGCTGGCGAGATCAAGTCCTTCACCGACCTCAACGACCCCAAATACAAGATTGCGGTCAAGCTCGGCACCACCGGCGAGCAGGCGGTCAAGCGTCTGATCCCCAAAGCCACCCTGCTGCAGTTTGAAACCCAGGATGACGCCAAGCTGGAAGTGATCAACGGCAAGGTCGACGCCTTCGTCTACGACCTGCCCTACAACGCCATCTTCGCCACCCAGAACAAGGGCGCCGTGGTGCATCTGGACAAGCCGTTCACCTTCGAACCGCTGGCCTGGGCCATCCGCAAGGGGGATCAGGACACCCTCAACTGGTTCAACAACTACCTGCGCCAGATCAAGGGCGACGGCAGCTACGACCGCCTCTACAAGAAGTGGTTCGAATCCACCGCCTGGCTTGATCAGCTCAAGTAACCTCGCAAGGGGCGGCCCGCCGCCCCTTCACGCAGATCCCCACACAATAACTACAACGAGGTTGCGACAGTGCACAACCCAACAAGACAGATGGAAAAACAACCCAATCAACTGCTCTGGCACGGCGTCTTCCTGCTGATCGTGCTGGCCGCCTTGTTCGGCATCTACAAGGCCGTGCAATCGGTGGATTACACCTGGCGCTGGGAGCGGATCCCCCAATACATCGCCTACCAGGCGGAGCAGAAAAATTACGCCGAGTTCGACGGCACCGTGGTCGCCGGCACCACCGAGGCCGACAAGGGCAAGCTGTTCCTGCAAAACGATCTCGATCCCAACCAGCGTCAGCCCATCGCCGTCAGCGGTGGTCAGGTGGCGCAGGGGGATACCGTCTTTCGCGGCGACACCCTCGACACCCAGCTGAGCTGGACCGCCGGCCCCATCGCCTGGGGCGTCTGGATGACCATCAAGCTCTCGCTGGTAGCGGGCATCTTTGCCATCCTGCTCGGCACCCTGGCGGGGCTGGCACGGCTCTCCCCCAATCCGGCCCTGCGCAACCTGGCGATCACCTATGTGGAGCTCATCCGCGGCACCCCGCTGCTGGTACAGATCTTCATCGTCTACTTCTTTATCGGCACTGTACTCAATCTGGATCGCTTCACCGCCGGGGTGGCGGCACTGGCGGTCTTCACCGGCGCCTACGTGGCGGAAATCGTGCGGGCCGGCATCAGCTCCATCCACAAGGGGCAGATGGAAGCGGGTCGCAGCCTTGGCATGACCTCGGCCCAGACCATGCGCTACGTGATCCTGCCGCAGGCCTTCAAGCGAGTACTGCCGCCGCTGGCGGGCCAGTTCATCAACCTGATCAAGGACTCCTCGCTGGTCTCGGTCATCTCCATCACCGATCTCACCAAGGCGGGACGGGAGGTGGTGAGCTCCACCTTCAGCCCGTTCGAGGTGTGGTTCACCGTGGCCCTGCTCTATCTGGTGCTGACCGGCACTCTCTCCTTCCTTGTACGCCGTCTGGAGGTGAAATATGCGCGCAGCAACTGATCCGATTATCAAGGCAAGCTCAGTGGAGAAGTTCTACGGCAGCGAGGTGCACGCCCTGAAAAACGTCAGCACCCAGGTGGCCGAAGGGGAAGTGGTGGTCATCGTCGGCCCCAGCGGCTCGGGCAAATCCACCTTCCTGCGCACTCTCAACCAACTGGAGACCATCAACGATGGCAATATCGTGGTGGATGGCATCAGTCTCACCGAGCCCGGCGACGTCAACAAGCTGCGAGAAGAGGTGGGCATGGTGTTCCAGTCTTTCAACCTCTTCCCCCATCTGAGCGTGCTGGACAACATCTGCCTTGCACCGCAAAAGGTGCGCGGGCTGTCGCGCAAGGACGCCGAGGACAGAGCCAAAGCCCTGCTGCTCAAGGTGGGGCTCTCCAACAAGGCTCAGAGCTACCCCTCCCAGCTCTCCGGCGGCCAGCAGCAGCGGGTGGCCATCGCCCGGGCACTCGCCATGCAGCCGCGCATCATGTTGTTTGACGAGCCCACCAGCGCACTCGACCCCGAGATGGTGGGCGAGGTGCTGGACGTGATGAAGGGGCTGGCCCGCGAGGGGATGACCATGGTGGTGGTTACCCACGAGATGGGCTTTGCCCGGGAAGTGGCGGATCGGGTGCTGTTCATGGAGAGCGGCGAGCTGCTGGTGGACGAGAAGCCGGCGGACTTTTTCGACAATCCCCCCTCCCCGCGCCTGCGCCAGTTCCTGAGCCAGGTGCTCTAAGGGATAACGCACAAAAAGAAAGAGGGAGCCCATGGCTCCCTCTTTGCGTTGATGCCCTGCCGACAATATCTATTTTGCCTCGTTGCGCTTTGCTTCATCCAGCATGGTTTGCAGTGCCGGCATGTTGCGCTCGGCCAGGGATTTACCTACCAGCGAGCTCTCCTGAAAGATGGCGGGCATGGTATCCAGGGATTTCTTCCCGACCGGGCTCTGATAGAAGGCGATCAGATCCTTGAGCTCAGCTTCGGTGAAATGTTTGCGGTAGATGGCGGCCACCTCGGCACTCATGGCCGGCCAGGAGAGATAACGGGCAAACCAGGCCTCCAGTACATCGCGGTGCTGGGCCAGCTCCTGTGCATGTTCACCGGCGCCCCGAATGATCAGCGGAATCATCTGTGCCTGCATCTGAGCCTGCAGCTGCTCCGCCTGCTGCTCGCTGTTGAGCAGACTGACCAGCTCCTGAGCGGGATCGGCCCACACTCCGCCACTCCACAACAGGGCGATCACAGCCCCTCTCTTCACCCACTGCATAACTGCCTCATCAACCATTTGAAAACAACAGGTTACATTGAATTTTCAAACAAACCAGTCGCCAGATGGTGGTGAGGGATGAGGGAATGCGGTTGTCATATGGGCAAGATCAGGCTGACTATAAAAGCAACAGAGGGACTCATAGTCCCTCTGTTGCTTGGCCGACACGACGAGAAGGCTGAATCTGACCGGCTCCATCATCAGTTCAGCGCGGGGACTTTCCCAGATAATGCTCCACTATGGTCCGGATCCCGTCCCGCTTTTTGAGTTCGTAGAGATGCTTGTCGAACTGCTCGACAAAGTCCTCCTTGAAGTCGAACTCCCCCTTGCGGCTGTAGCCGAGAAAACCCTGCTCCCGGCTGAGCACGGGCCCCTGCTTGAGCTGGGACATATCGGCCACTGCCAGCTGGTTGCCCTTGATCATGCTGAGCAGCTCATAGAGCAGCGAGAGCCGGTCGTTGACGGTGCAGTCCACCCGGCCGCGCACGATCTTGAGCAGGTTCTCCCGGTTGCTCTTCACCTCCTCCAGCCCGATCTTCTGCTCTTTGATCGCCTGCCAGAAGGGGGCGCCGCCGATGGTAAAACCGGCATTCATGCCAAAGCGCAGGCCATAGTAGTCGGTCGGGAACTGCGCCTGCGGGGTGTTGACGGCCACCCCGGCGCCGCACATCACCACCAGCTCTTCGTCGAGCAATGGCTGGGAGTAGGGCCACATCCAGGGGCGACCGTCTGGCTGGTAGTAGGGCGGGAAGATGGCGAAGGCGCTGCCCTGCTCCACCATGCTCAGACCCCGTCGCCAGGGCATGGCCTTGATCACCACCTCGTAGCCATCCATGGAGGCCGTCACGCTGCGAACTATGTCGGCATAGATCCCCTTGACCTCCTCTCCCTCCTGCCAGGAATAGGGGGGATAGTTGGCATCGGCCAGGATCTCGACCCGGGTCTTGGCCTGCGCCAGCAGGCAGACCCCCATCAACAAACAACACCACAGCCGCATCATCTGCCACTCCAGAGGTAGAAAGCCTCATCAAGCATAGTCACTGCACCCGCCGCTCAGGGAGTCGTCATACCAATTGATGGGCCGCCGTTGGCCATATGTCACATCAAGCTCCAGATGAACACACCCACTGCAGCAAAATGTTAATGAAAGTTTGCATTCATCCTTTATGCTGGAGAGCAATTGCTCTGACTGGATACCCGACATGGATGTGCAACTGCTCCTGCTCTACCTCTCGCCGATCTTTGTGGCCTTTATCGGCTGGGAGATGCTCTACCTGCGCAAGCATGGCGCCGCCTTTCCCAGCGCCGGCTACCAGTGGAGGGATCTCTTCGCCAACGCCACCCTGGCGCTGATGCATCAAGGGGGCGACGCGCTGGCGGCCATCGCCATCGCCTACCTCTACGACATCCTCTGGGGCTGGCGGTTGATGGACATAGGGCTGAACGTCTGGAGCCTGTTGCTGCTCTTCCTGCTGCAGGATCTCTGCTACTGGCTGTTCCACTTCGCGAGCCACCATGTGCGCTGGCTGTGGGCCTCCCACGTGGTGCACCACAGCTCGGAGCGGCTCAACCTCTCCACCGCCTTTCGCCAGAGCCTGATGTACCCGGTCTCCGGCATGTGGCTGTTCTGGATCCCGATGATCCTCATCGGTTTCCCGCCCGAGGCGGTGGTGGCCACCGTGCTCTTGAGCCTGGGCTTTCAGTTCTTCGTCCACACCCAGGTGGTGGGCAAGCTCGGCTGGCTGGAGTGGATCTTCAACACCCCCTCCCACCACAGGGTGCACCACGCCAGCAACGCCAAATATATCGATCGCAACTTCGCCGGGGTGCTCATCATCTGGGACCGGCTGTTTGGTACCTTCGTGGAAGAAGACTTAGGCGAGCCGTGTCGCTTCGGCATCACCAAGCCCATCCACAGTTTCAATCCGCTCACCCTCACCTTCCACGAGTGGCGCGACATGCTGCAAGAGGCCAGGGGCCTGCCCTGGCGACAGAAGCTCGCGGTGCTGTTTGGCAAGCCGGCTGGCCCCGCCAGCCGCTGAGCACGCACTGCAAGCAATCAGCAGACAAAAAGAGAGCGCCCCCTTGGGCGCTCTCTTGCATTGGGTCACCACCTCACTCAGACGTGGGCAAAAGACCAGACGGCGGGAATGAGGCTCAGCAGCGTCACCCCGGCCAGCAGCCGCTCGCGTCCGCTCAGGGGCTGCTCGGCCCCCAGCTGGCGCCGGCTGTACAGGAACAGCAGCAGACCCGGCCCGTAGAGCAACAAGGAGAGCAGCAGATACTCCACCCCGGCGGCATAGAGCAGCCAGAGGCCGTAACCGCTCGACACCAGCGCCACTACCCGCATCAGACCATTACCCTCCCTACGCAAGGAGAGCTTGAGCAGGAACAGGCCGATCAGCAGATAGGGCACCAGGATCATGGAGGTGGAGATGAGCAGCAGGTTGGTGTAGCCCTTGCCGAGCAGCCACACCAGCAGCAGGCAGCCCTGCACCGTCAGGCTGGTGAGCCACAGCGAGGCAATGGGGGTGCCGTTGCGGTTCTGGCGCCGGAAGATGGCCGGGAAGGCACCGTGGCGCGCCGCGCTGAACGGCACCTCGGCCGAGAAGAGGGTCCAGCTCACGTAGGAGGCGAGCACCGAGACGATAAGGCCGGCGCTAATGAGCAGCTTGCCCCAGGAGCCGGTCATCTGGGCCATCAGTCCCGCCATGGAGGGGTTGGGCAGGGCCGCGAGCTCGGGGCGGCTCAATATCCCGAGCGCCAGCACCGAGATGAGCACATAGAGCAGCAGCGCCAGCACCACCCCGAGCACGGTGGCCGTGCCCACGTCCCGCCTATTTCTGGCACGGGCCGACAGCACAGCCGCCCCCTCGATGCCGGTGAAGACCCAGAGGGTGATCAGCATGGTGTTGCGCACCTGCTCGGAGACCGGCGTCGCCAGGGTACTGCCCTGCTGATCCGCCGCGAAGGTGGCCGGGTCAAACCAGTAGCAGGCAAACAGGATGAACAGCAGCAGCGGCAGGCTCTTGGCCAGGGTCGCCACCAGGTTGAACAGCGCAGCCTGCTGCACGCCGCGAGCCACCAGCAGGTGCACCGCCCAGAGGATGCAGGACTCGCCGACAAAAGCCGCCAAGGTGTTGCCCTCGCCAAACCAGATCCGCTCCGGGGTGTCGACGAAGCTGCCCAGGGCCGCGAAGGCGATCACCAGATAGCCCACCACGCCGATGGTGGCACAGAGCCAATAACCCCAGGCGGAGAAGAAGCCCACCAGATCCCCGAAACCGGCCCGGGCGTAGCTGTAGATGCCGCCATCGAGTTCCGGCCTTAAACGCGACAGATAGAGAAAACTCATGGCCAGCGCCAGTATGCCGACCCCAGTGACGGCCCAGCCGATCAGCACGGCGCGCGCGCCGGCCACCTCGGCCATGTTCTGCGGCAGGCTGAAGATGCCCGCCCCCACCATGGAGCTGAACACCAGCGCGGTGAGGGACCAGAGGCCTATCTTGCTCTCTTTCATGGGCGCTCCTTAACGCAGCCGGCTGGCCAGCGCCTGAATGTGCTCGGGACCGATGCCGCAGCAGCCGCCGATGAGGTTTGCCCCGGCAGCGCGCCAGCGCTCGGCCCAGCCAAGGTAATCCAGCGGCCCCAGATCGGTGCGGATCTCGTCCAGCCCATTGTTGGCGGTCGCCTCCTTGGGCTGGGGCGGGAAGGCGTTGGCATAGGCGCCAAGCCGAATATCGGTGCGACCCTGCTCTTGCAAAGCGGCGACGGCCACCTTGAGCGCCTCTTCAATCACCTCGGGCTGGCAGCAGTTGAACAGAATGGCGTCTACCCCGGCCGATGCCAACGCGTAGACCGCATCGGCCATTCGCTCGCCGGAGCGCAGGGTCGGTTCGCTACCCGGCGCCTCGTCTTCCAGGGTGAAAGAGACCCAGAACGGCTTGCCATCCTCGGGCAGCAGGGCCTGGATGGCCAGCGGCTCGGCGATGAGGCTCATGGTCTCCGCCAGCCAGAGATCCACGTGGGGGGAGAGCGCCCGAATAAGCGGGGTCGCCAGCTCGCTCACCCGGCCCGCGTCGAACAGGTCGGCACGATAGGAACCAAACAGCGGCGGCAAGGAGCCAGCCACCTGCACGCGGCCCGGCTGCTCGTCAGCCACCTCCCGGGCCAGCTGACCGGCCAGGGCCGCCAGCTCCCCCCCCTCTGCCGCAAAACGCGCCTCACCGATATGAAACGGCACCAACGCATAGCTGTTGGTGGTGATGACCCGGGCCCCGCTCGCCACATAGGCCTGATGCACCTCGCGCACCGTCTCGGGGGCCTCCATCAGGGCCAGCGCCGACCACTCCGGCTGGCGAAACGGCGCACCCCGCCGTGCCAGCTCCCGCCCCATGCCGCCATCCAGTATCCACAATGCCTGCGTATCCATCTGTCTCGTCTCTTGTTTGTTGTGTTGTTGTCTTGTTGTGTTGTTGTCTTGTTGTGCGGATCCGTACGCTTTATCCGTTGCGCCTGTCCCGGCGGCGCGGCAACCCGTCGTCATCGTCACCCTGAACAAATCAGCCATAAAAACATATAGATGTTTAGATGGCCAAATCAAGATAAAGCAAAGCCCGCCCGACGGCAACCGGCATCACCGCAAAACCACAAACGCAGAAGGCAGAAAAGCAAGAGGCCACCCTAAGGTGGCCTCTTGTGGCAACAGATGAACTGGTGGCTCAACGCCCGGCCAGTACCCGCTTGGTCTGTTTGACCCAGTCGGAAACCCGACCCTGCTGGGGATACCCCTGCCAGATCTGCTCCCACTGGGCGGGGCTGAGCGGGCGGCCCAACCGGCGCTGTACCCCGGCATAGAGGTAGTCGTGGGCCGTGGTACGGGCCTGGGCAGAGGTGAGGAACTTGGCCACCGGATCGGTCAGGCGCACGTCTCGCATGCCGAGCAGCGGGTAGTCGCTGTGCACCGCCGCCAGCATGGTCTCGCGCATGGCCGACTCGACGTAGCCACGGGCAAACAGGGCGGTTACCGACTCGAGCGACCCTTGATCCGGGCCGTGATACTCCTCGTCGAACACCGGGCTCGGCTCCGCCACGGCGCTTTGCACCACCGCATCGGGATCCGGCTGCGGCATGACCACGGCTGCCTTGGGGGCGGACGGCTTGTCGACGGGAGTGGCCTTGCGCGGTGCGCTCTGGCTGCAGGCACCGAGTGCCAGGGCGAGCGCCACACAGGCCAGCGCACGGGAATGAGACTGCATCTTCATGATTGCTAACGAGCTCCTTTTACGATTCCTGAGCGGGCTTGTCGGCCGGCGTGGCCTCTACCCGGGTGACCAGCAGCTGGTCAATCTTGTAGCTGTCGATGTCCACCACTTCAAACTTGTAACCGGCGTATTTGACCGAGTCGGTTCGCTTGGGGATCTTGCGCAGCATGTACATGATGAAGCCGGCGATGGTTTCATAATTCTGGTTTTCCGGGAACTCCTCAATGTCGAAGGCACGCATCACGTCGGAGATGGGGGTCACCCCGTCCACCAGCCAGGAGTTCTCATCCCGCTGCACGATTTGCTCTTCCACCACGTGGGTGGCCCACTCGCCCATGACGGTACTCATCAGGTCGTTCATGGTGACGATACCCACCACCAGCGCGTACTCGTTCATCACCACCGCAAAGTCGCCGCGATGGTTCTTGAAGTACTCCATCGCCTCATAGAGGTTCAGGGTGTCGGGGATGATGATGACGTTCTGCACCAGGGAGCCGCTGTTGAGATCGATGCTCTGGCCGCTGATGACCCGGATCAGCAGCTCCTTGGAGTCGACGAAGCCTTTGATGCTGTCGAGGTTGTGGTCACACACCAGGAACTTGTTGTGGGGGTGTTCGGCAATCTTGGCTTTGATGCTCTCCTCGCCCTCTTGCAGGGTGAAGTAGATGAGGCTCTCGCGCGCCGTCATGGCCGAGGTGACACCGAGGGACTGCAGCTCGAACACGTTCTCGATGAGCTGATGCTCCTCGCGCTGGATGACGCCAGCCTCAGCCCCCGCATCCATCACCGCATAGATGTCGTCGGAGGTGATCTCGTCGTTGCGCACCATGGAGATGCGCAGCAGGCGGAACAGGCCGTTGGCCATGCCGTTGAACAGCCACACCAGCGGCATCAGCAGGGTGACGCACAGCAGCATGGGACGCACCACCACCACGGCGATCCGCTCCGGCATGGTCATGGCGAGGCGCTTGGGCATCAGATCGGCGATGAGAATGAACATGCCGGTGACGAACACGAAAGAGGTCGCCGAGCTGATTTCACTCAGCCAGGGCCCCTGATAGAACTCGGAGACCAGCTCCTTGATGGCCGGGTTCAGGGCGGATTCGCCCAGGATACCGCCCAGGATGGCGACGGTATTGAGCCCGATCTGCACCACGGTGAAGAAGTTGCCCGGCTGGGCCTGCAGTGCCAGTACCTTTTCGGCATGGCGGTTGCCCTCATCGGCCATCACCTGCAACTTGATCTTGCGGGAGGCGGCGAGGGATATCTCGGAGAGAGAGAAGAACACGCTGCCGGCAACCAGCAGCATCAGGAAAAATAAACTATCGGCAAAACTCATGATTAACCTATTGCTACACCCGCCTTAGCACAAGACGGCAAACTGGGTCCGGGAGACCGGACCGTGAGTCGATCCGGGACTCACACAGGGGGCATATTCTAGCAGAAAAGCGCCAGTCGGGTGGCGATATCTTGCACTGACTGAAAAGGCAACAAAAAAGGCGCTCAAAGCGCCTTTTTATTCATTTCAGACTCACCCTTTCCCCAGCAGGGTGCCCAGGTCGTCTGCCTTGGTGTGGCGCACGTCCTTGCCTTTCACGTAGTAGACGATGTATTCGCAGATGTGCTGGCAACGATCGCCGACCCGCTCGATGGCTCGCGCCGCCCACAGCACGTTGAGCACCTGCGGTATGGTGCGCGGATCTTCCATCATGTAGGTCATCAGCTCGCGAATGATGGACTCGTACTCCCGGTCCACCTTGTCATCTTCCTTGTAGACCGCCAGTGCAGCATCGAGATCCATGCGGGCGAAGGCGTCCAGCACGTCGTGCAGCATCTTGATGGTGCGTCGGCCCATGTTCTCCAGCGACACCAGCGGCGGCTGCGGCTTGTTGGCGTTGTCGGTCAGCATCCGAGCAATCTTGTCCGCCACGTCGCCGATGCGCTCGAGATCGGTGATGGTCTTGATGATGGCCATCACCAGCCGCAGGTCGGAGGCGGTGGGCTGGCGCTTGGCGATGATACGGGTGCACTCCTCGTCGATCGCCACTTCCATGGCGTTGACGTTATGGTCGTTGGCCACGATCTTGCGGGCCGCGTCCAGATCCTGATCGTGGATCGCCGCGATGGCGTCGGTCAGCTGCTGCTCCACCAGCCCGCCCATCACCAGCACCTGGTTGCGCACGCTCTCGAGCTCGGCATTGAACTGACCGGAGATGTGTTTGTTGAGGTTCATATTGTCCATACCAATAATCCTTGATGCTCCGAGTATGCCTTAGTCGTTGAACTGACGGGTAATCTGTTTGTTGATGCTCATCTTGCTCATCCCCATAACCCTTGTTGCACCAACACGCCTTAGTCGTTGAACTGACCGGTAATCTGTTTGTTGATGCTCATCTTGCTCATCTCTATCGCCAGCATCCCTTAGCCGTAACGACCGGTGATGTAGTCTTCGGTCTTCTTCTTGGCCGGGGTGGTGAAGATGGTGTTGGTGTCCGAGTACTCGATGAGCTCGCCCATGTACATGAAGGCGGTCTGATCCGAGACCCGCGCCGCCTGTTGCATGTTGTGGGTCACGATCACCACGGTGAACTGGCTCTTGAGCTCGTTGATCAGCTCCTCGATGGTGAGGGTGGAGATGGGGTCGAGCGCCGAGGTGGGTTCATCGAGCAGCAACACTTCCGGCTCGATGGCGATGGCGCGGGCAATCACCAGACGCTGCTGCTGACCACCGGAGAGGCCGAAGGCGTTGTCGTGCAGGCGATCCTTCACCTCGTCCCACAGGGCCGCGCCGCGCAGGGAGCGCTCGGCCGCCTCGTCCAGAGTGCGTCTGTCGTTGATGCCCTGCAGGCGCAGGCCATAGACCACGTTCTCGTAGATGGACTTGGGGAAGGGGTTCGGGCGCTGGAACACCATGCCCACCTGACGGCGCAGGGCGGAGACATCGACGCTCTTGTCATAGATGTTGTGGCCATGCAGCTGAATTTCGCCCTCGATGCGGCAGATCTCCACCAGGTCGTTCATCCGGTTGATGCAGCGCAGCAGGGTGGACTTGCCGCAGCCGGAGGGGCCGATAAAGGCGGTGACCTGGCCCTTGGGGATCTTCATGTTGACGTTGAACAGCGCCTGCTTGTTGCCGTAGTACAGGTTGAGATCCTTCACCTCCAGCGCGGTCTGCTCCGGGCTCAGGTTGAGCAGGTCGGTCGCGGTATGCTGGGTCGCTGCGGTCGTTACGTTGATCATCTGTTACCTCAAAATCTGTCGGTGGCGGCGGGCACTCTCATTGCCCGCGGCCGGAACGCTTGGCTGGCAGGGAACCCCGTTCCCTGCCCGTCTCTGTGGTGCTGGTCTATCAATGTTCCAGCGACCGGAATTTCTCACGCAAATGGTTGCGGATGCCCATCAGGCTCATCGTCATCAATGTTCCAAAGAGCGGAACTTCTCACGCAGGTGGTTGCGGATACCGATGGCCGTCAGGTTGAGGCCGACGATCACCGTCACCAGCAGGAAGGAGGTGGCGTAGACCAGCGGGCGCGCCGCCTCGACGTTGGGGCTCTGGAAGCCGACGTCATAGATGTGGAAGCCCAGGTGCATGAACTTGCGCTCCACGTGCAGGTACGGGAAGTTGCCGTCCATCGGCAGGGTCGGCGCCAGTTTCACCACCCCCACCAGCATCAGCGGCGCCACCTCACCGGCCGCGCGGGCGATGGCCAGGATGAGGCCGGTCATGATGGCCGGGCTTGCCATGGGCAGCACGATGCGCCACAGGGTCTCGGCCTGGGTGGCCCCCAGCGCGAGGGACCCCTGGCGGATGGTGCTCGGGATCCGGGCCAGCCCCTCTTCGGTGGAGACGATCACCACCGGCAGGGTCAGGATGGCCAGGGTCAGCGCAGACCAGATGACGCCAGGGGAGCCGAAGGTCGGGCTCGGCAGCGCTTCCGGATAGAACAGCTGGTCCAGCGAACCACCGAGGGTGTAGACGAAGAAGCCCAGACCGAACACGCCGTACACGATGGAGGGCACGCCCGCCAGGTTGATCACCGCGATGCGGATGATCTTGGTCAGGCTGTTCTTGCCCGCGTACTCGTGCAGGTAGACCGCTGCGATGACCCCCAGCGGAGTCACGATGATCGCCATCAGGAACACCATGAAGACGGTGCCGAAGATGGCCGGGAACACCCCGCCCTCGGTGTTGGCCTCGCGCGGATCGTCGGAGACGAACTTGCCGATCTGGTGGAACCAGTAACCCACCTTGGCCGGCAGGCTCATGTCGTTGGGCCACACCACGTCCAGCACCTTGGACATGGGCATGGTCACTAGCTCGCCACGCATGTCCTTGACCGTGATGCTGTCTCTGTCTGCCTGGGCACGCAGGGAGAAGAGCTCCTTCTCCAGCACCTGATAACGATCGTTGAGGGCCTGACGCTCGCTCGCCAGCTCAGCTTTAAGCTGATCGGTCAGCTTGTCGTCCAGCTCGGCCTTGCGCTCTTTCAGGCGCAGCCGCTCCAGTTGATAGTTGATGCTGCCGATGTCCCCTTTTTGCAGATCGTCGGCCTGTTCGGAGAGGCCGTTGGCCCGCGCCAGCACCCGCTGCAGGGCAGGATGCAGATCCGAGGTGAGCTCGCGGCCATCCTCTTTCACCGCGACGATATAGCCGTAGAAGTTGCCGTTGGTGGCACGCTCCACCATGGCCAGCTCCGCCGGCAGGCTCTGGGACTTGATGTCGGTCTCCAGCACCCAGCGGAAGTCCAGGTCGACGAACTCGCGGTTGCCGGTCTTGACCAGATAGCGGGTCAGCAGCTCGCGCTCCTCCCCTGCCAGCGGCAGGCCGGCGGCCCGCAACCGCTCGACCGGCACCAGCTCGCGGTCGTTGATTTCGCCGATCAGCACGCTCTTGTTGCCTTGGGCGTCTTCCAGTTGCCACTCATAGATGGGGTGGGGCCAGAAGTAGACCAGACCACGCCAGCCGATCAGCAGCAGCAGACCCAGTACCGCTACCAGACTCAGGCTGACGGCGCCGCCGGTCATCCAGATCCAGGGGGCCCCCGATTTAAACCACTTACCCATTGTCGATTCCTCGATCCTTACAGAGCAGCCCATCACAGGGAGCTGTATTTTTCACGCAACCGCTGACGGATGAACTCGGCCAGGGTATTGAACAAGAAGGTGAACACGAACAGCACGAAGGCGGCGAGGAACAGTACCCGATAGTGAGAGCTGCCCACTTCCGATTCCGGCATCTCCACCGCGATGTTGGCGGCCAGGGTGCGCAGCCCCTGGAACATGGAGAAGTCCATGATGGGGGTATTGCCGGTGGCCATCAGCACTATCATGGTCTCGCCCACGGCGCGGCCAAGGCCCATCATCACCGCCGAGAAGATGCCCGGGCTGGCGGTGAGGATCACCACCCGGCTCAGGGTCTGCCACGGTGTGGCACCGAGGGCCAGGGAGCCCTGGGTGAGGTGCTTGGGCACCGAGAAGACGGCGTCTTCGGCGATGGAGAAGATGGTGGGAATGACCGCAAAGCCCATGGCGATGCCGACCACCAGGGAGTTGCGCTGGTCAAACTTGATGCCCATGTCGTGGGTCAGCCAGATGCGCGAGTCACCGTGCATGAAGGCGTTCTCGATGAGCGGGCTCACCGCGAAGGCGCCCCAGCCAATCAGCAGCAGCACCGGGATCAGCAGGATGGCGTGCCACCCCTCCGGCAACCAGGATTTGCCGCGCTCCGGCAGGTAGTTCCAAACCAGGGCGGTCAACAGCATCCCCATCGGCAGCAAGATCAGCAGCAGCACCACGCCGGGCAGCGCCCCCTCGATGATGGGGGCGAGCCACAGACCCGCCAGGAAGCCGAGGATAACGGTCGGCAGGGCCGCCATGATCTCCACCGTCGGCTTGACGTATTTGCGCAGCCCCGCCGACATGAAGTAGGCGGTGTAGATGGCGCCGGCGACACCGAGCGGCACCGCAAACACCATGGCATAGAAGGAAGCCTTGAGGGTACCGAACACCAGCGGCACCAGGCTCAGCTTGGCTTCGAAGTCGTTGCTGGCGGAGGTGGACTGCCACACGTACTGTGGTTCGGGGTAGCCTTCATACCACACCTGTTGCCAGAGCGCCGACCAGGTCACCTCGGGGTGTTCGTTTTCCACCGCAAACAGCTTGAAGGCGTCCCCCTGCTGCATCAGCAGCACGTTGTGACGGGGTGAGATGGCCAGCGCCGACAGGGCGCCGCCCTCCACCTTCTCGCTCAGCAGCTTGGTTTCGCCGGTGGCGTGGAAGAAGCTGATGGTGCCGCTCTTGTCGGCACTGATGAAGCCCTTGCGAAAATGTTCGGGGGTCAGCTGCGCCACGGCACCATCGCCCTTGAAGTCGCGGATCTGGGTGAACTGGCGCTTGCCATCCCGGGCCACTTCGAACCACTGGGAGATGACGCCATTGTCGTTGCCCACCAGCAGGGAGGAGGCGCCGGAGAGCAGCTCGACCCGGGTCACGTTGGCATCGGGGGCGTTGATCTCCAGCACGTTGCGCAGGGAGATGTCGTTCAGGTTGTGAATGTCGTAGACCGAGAGGCGATTGCCCTCGCGCACGAACAGGATGCGCAGGTTGGGGGTCAGCAACATCTGATCCACGTGGCGCGGCAGGGAGGGGATGCTGTAGTTCTGGGCGCTCCACTCGACTTCGCCGGAGAGGAAGTTCTCCTCACCGCTCATCACCATCATGACGCCGCGACCATCGGCGGTCACGGCCGCGGTGGCCATCTTGTCCTTGGTGGCTTCAAATACCATCAGCGACAGCGCCTTGCCCGCAGGGTCCACCACGACCGGCTCTTCGCCGAAGGGGTACTGCAGACTGGGTGCGATGACCCGCACGTCGTTGGGATAGGAGACCTTGAAAGCGGGCTGCACCACCTGGGCCTTGCCGTCGGCAAAACCGTAAGCCATCAGCTTCTGGCCCGGCGACGGCGGCGCGACGGCGGTGATGTCACCCTTTACCTGTGCCTGACCGAGCGACTGGCCCACCTTGACCTTGCCATCATTCTGGACGGCAAAGAAGTTGACCTGGCCCTGGTCGCTGAAGCGATAGCCGATCTCGTTCTGCTCCTCCACTCCGATCCAGGCAGTTTTGCCCTGAATGGGCAGGGTAAACGATGCGGTCGGCTCCATGGAGGCGCCATTGAAGATGGGTTTCACCACATAGAGCAGATAGAAGAAAATAAGCAACAGGGCGACCAGTACCAGGGCTCCGCCCGTGGTCACCCCGTACTTGGCCAACTTATCCTTGATACGGCGCTTTCTGCTCCCCGCCATAACCAGGTGCAACGATTCCGATGACATGCAAAACCTCAATGTGAGCTAGGCTTGGCGGCATTATATGGCGGTTGCATGACAGTTTTGTTACATGAAGGTCCCGTGAACGGGGCTTATTTGCAGGCAAGAAAGCGGCATCAAAGATGCCATGAAGAAGATGGCAAACGACTGTTTTATAAAGTTAAAAATGCAGCGCAAGCGCCGCTGGAGCGTGCCGCTTGCGCCAATGCGCCTCAATCGTCGGCGGCCGGGGTTTGTTGCAATGCCAATCTGGCGGCTTTTTTCTCGGCGCGGCGACGCTTGAAGAAATCTGACAGCTGGGCCGAGCAGGCCTCTGCCAGCACGCCGCCGGTCAGCTCGACCCTGTGATTGTGACGCGGGTCCTGCAGGATCTCGAACACTGAACCGGCCGCGCCGGTCTTCAAATCCCGCGCGCCATAGACCACCCGCTTGACCCGGCTGTGGATCAGGGCACCGGCACACATGCAGCAGGGCTCCAGGGTCACATAGAGGGTGGTGTCGAGCAGACGGTAGTTTTGCAGCCGTTCGCCAGCAGCCCGGAGCGCCATCACCTCGGCATGGGCGCAGGCGTCGTGTTCGCTGATGGAGCGGTTCCAACCCTCTGCGACGATCTCATCCCCCAGCACCAGCACGGCGCCCACCGGGATCTCGCCGATCCCCTCGGCCCTGGCGGCCAGCGCCATGGCATGGCGCATCCAACGTTCATCCTGCTCGTGCTGGCTCGCCTGTGCTGCAACGTCCGATGGTTTCACGCCCTGCTCCTCTCTGACTGGTTGATGACGACAGATCATGCTGTCGGCGAAAGACGGTATCACGGCCCCGTGCCGCCGATCTCTGTGGCAGGGGTCCCGCCATCCATGCCCGCGGCGGGGCGGCGATTATGCCAAATCCCGCTGGCGCCCCCAAGTTCCATCTGTGCTGAGCAATAAAGAAGCAGTCAGCATCTCTATGATAAAAAAGGAGTTGCGTCCAAAGGTGCGGAACATTAGACTTCCTCCCCGTCAGCACAGACTGACCTTGTCGGCGTGTAGCGCAGCCAGGTAGCGCACTGTCATGGGGTGTCAGGGGTCGGAGGTTCAAATCCTCTCACGCCGACCATCATTCCCCGAAAATAGCCCAGTCCAGCGACTGGGCTATTTTTTTGTCCGTCATCCCGATCTTCAACCCGCCGCTCGCCGTTAGCCTCTCGTGTCACGCCCTCTCCTTCAAAGAGTCACCAGTCAGTTGCGGTACGGATTTTATTCAGAACCGCTTGAAACCTTTCGAGAGTATCGCTAGGATACGCGACTTTTCCGCCGGCAATTCGTACAGGGAGGTGGAAACCCGGGTGATGGAATCACCAACCGGCTTGCAATCCAGTGAGGCAAGCACCCATGACGCAAGCAGTTGAAACACAACCCGAACACTCTCCCCTGCCCCAGCCGGCCACCGAAACCGGTGCCAACCAGTATGTGGCCGAGCATGGCCCCGTCGTACGGCTCGACATCGTCGATCTGGCGGCGCCGGACGATGACTACTGAACCGTCAACCCTGGCGTCAACCCTTCCTGTCACGGGAGATCAGGGTCGCGACACTCGGGATCATCTCCCCTTGATACCTCCTTTGAGGGCCAGGATGGCCCGCTGATATAAATAACAACAATATCCTGCGTAACGAAATAGCTGCAGTCATATCTGCTACCAGCATCCCTCCCCTCACCTGCACACGCCATCCCCCGAGGTGATACAAACCTACGTTATTGCCCATCACTTTCTCACTCTGCTGCCACCGGATCCCATTCGGCCCCACTGAGCAATTTAAGTTTTAAACAACCGTTCTTCACCCAATGCCAGAGGGCACCAAGCGCTTGCTGGGTTACTCAAACGCATTTCATACGCACGTTTTTTAAAAGCTTGGAGTGAGGTCGGGATTTGTTTTTGCATTTGTAATTTTATTACGTAATAAGTTACATCCCATCGACTGTTCTCCCCCCGATATGGGGCCACCGCGAAGGGGTGGAAAACAAGAGCATAACCATCTGCATAGAGTTTTTGCGCTAATCAAACAAATCCATTTAAAACATATAGTTAACATCATGACCAAAACGGGCGTTTTAAAAAAGCTGTTGACGAATAGAGCAATATTTCGCACCTTATGAATCGTGTTATCCCGTTGTTACGGGAAGATTGAAAAAACAGGGATCGACTTTAGTCGTAGTTAATTAGTTCAAAATGTAATTCTCAAAGGAGTGAACACTATGTCGGCACCGGCCCAGACCCACTGTAGCGCCCGTCTGCGCATCCAGGGCGAAATGCATCCCGATTACGCGCAAATTCTGACGCCGGACGCGGTGGCCCTGGTATCCGAACTGGTGGAACGCTTTGCTCCCCAACGGGACGAATTGTTGAAACAACGTGTGGCACGCCAGGCCCGTATCGATGGCGGCGAGCTGCCGGACTTCCTGCCTGAGACTGCCCACATCCGCGCCGGCGACTGGACAGTACGCGGCATTCCTGCCGACCTGCAGGATCGCCGTGTTGAGATCACCGGCCCGGTCGAGCGCAAGATGGTGATCAACGCCCTCAACGCCAACGTCAAGGTGTTCATGGCGGACTTCGAAGATTCGCTGGCCCCCGCCTGGAACAAGGTGATCGAGGGTCAAATCAACCTGCGCGATGCGGTCAATGGCACCATTGCCTACCAGAGCCCGGAGGGGAAATCCTATACCCTCAATGCCGATCCGGCCTTGCTCATCTGCCGGGTACGCGGTCTGCACCTGCCGGAGAAACACGTCACCTTTGATGGTGCCCCCATTCCCGGCGGCCTGTTCGACTTCGCCCTCTATTTCCTGCACAACCACAAGGCGCTGCTGGCCAAGGGATCCGGCCCCTACTTCTACGTGCCCAAGCTGCAGAGTCACCTGGAAGGACGCTGGTGGAGCGAGGTGTTCGCCTGGACCGAAGACAAGTTTGGCCTGCCCCGCGGCACCATCAAGGCCACCGTGCTGATCGAAACCCTGCCGGCGGTGTTCGAGATGGACGAGCTGCTCTATCAGATGAAGGATCACATCGTCGCCCTCAACTGCGGCCGCTGGGACTACATCTTCAGCTATATCAAGACCCTGAAGAACCACCCGGATCGCGTCCTGCCGGACCGTCAGGTGGTGACCATGGACAAGCCGTTCCTCTCCGCCTACTCGCGGCTGCTGATCAAGACCTGTCACAAGCGCGGCGCGCTGGCCATGGGCGGCATGGCCGCCTTCATTCCGGCCAAGGATGCCGCCGTCAACGAGCAGGTCTTCGCCAAGGTACATGCCGACAAACAGCGTGAAGCCGACAACGGTCACGATGGCACCTGGGTGGCCCACCCGGGCCTGGCCGACACCGCCATGGCCGTGTTCAACGCCACCATCCCGGCCGGCGCCAAGAACCAGATCGGCGTGCTGCGCGAGCAGGATGCCCCCATCACAGCCGCCGACCTGCTGGCACCCTGCGAGGGCGAGCGCACCGAGGCAGGCATGCGCACCAACATCCGGGTTGCCCTGCAGTATCTGGAGGCCTGGATCAATGGCAACGGCTGCGTGCCCATCTACGGTCTGATGGAAGATGCGGCTACCGCCGAGATCTCCCGCACCTCCATCTGGCAATGGATCCGCCACGGCAAGTCCCTGTCAAACGGCCAGGTGGTGACCAAGGATCTGTTCCGCCAGATGCTGGCCGAGGAGCAGGAGGTGGTCAAACGCGAGGTGGGCGAAGCCCGCTGGCAGTCGGGTCGTTTCGCCGAGGCGAGCGCCCTGATGGAAGAGATCACCTGCGCCGATACCCTGATCGATTTTCTGACGCTGCCCGGTTACGAGCGGCTCTGAATCACGGGCTCCGCAAGGGGCTCGCCAATAACAAGTCAATGGAAACGTGAAATCAATGAAAGAGGGAACTGATATGGCACTGACCCGTGAGCAACAGATCCAGGCTATCGAGAAAGACTGGGCACAGAACCCCCGCTGGAAAGGGATCAAGCGCGGCTACAGCGCCGAGGACGTGGTCAACCTGCGCGGCAGCCTGCAGCCGCAGCACACCCTGGCCCAACGTGGCGCCGACAAGCTGTGGGAGCTGATCCACGGCGGCGCCAAGAAGGGCTACGTCAACTGTCTCGGCGCCCTGACCGGCGGCCAGGCGGTGCAACAGGCCAAGGCGGGGATCGAGGCGATTTACCTCTCCGGCTGGCAGGTAGCAGCAGACAACAACCTCTCCTCCACCATGTATCCGGATCAGTCCCTCTATCCGGCCAACTCGGTACCGTCGGTGGTGGAGCGCATCAACAACTCCTTCGCCCGTGCCGACCAGATCCAGTGGGCCAACAAGGTCGGGCCGCAGGACGAGGGCTTCATCGACTACTTCCTGCCCATCGTCGCGGATGCGGAAGCCGGCTTCGGCGGCGTGCTGAACGCCTTCGAGCTGATGAAGGGGATGATTGAAGCGGGCGCCGCCGGCGTCCACTTCGAAGATCAGCTCGCCTCCGTCAAGAAGTGCGGCCATATGGGCGGCAAGGTGCTGGTTCCGACCCAGGAAGCGGTGCAGAAGCTCGTCGCGGCTCGTCTGGCGGCCGACGTGTGCGGCACCAGCACCCTGGTGATCGCCCGTACCGACGCCAACGCGGCGGATCTGCTGACCACGGATGCAGACCCTTACGATGCGGACTTCCTGACCGGCGAGCGCACCGCCGAAGGTTTCTACAAGGTGCGTGCCGGCATCGATCAGGCCATCGCCCGCGGTCTGGCCTACGCCCCCTACGCCGACATGGTGTGGTGCGAAACCGCCAAGCCGGATCTGGACGAGGCGCGCAAGTTTGCCGAAGCGATCAAGGCCCAGTTCCCGGATCGCATCCTGGCCTACAACTGCTCGCCGAGCTTCAACTGGAAGAAGAACCTGGACGATGCCACCATCGCCCGCTTCCAGCAGGAGCTGTCCGACATGGGTTACAAGTACCAGTTCATCACCCTGGCGGGCATCCACAACATGTGGTTCCACATGTACGAGCTGGCCTACCAGTACGCCCGTGGCGAAGGGATGAAGCACTATGTAGAGATGGTGCAGCAGCCCGAGTTCGCCGCTGCCGAGCGGGGCTACACCTTCGTGGCACACCAGCAGGAAGTGGGTACCGGTTACTTCGACAAGGTGACCACCGTCATTCAGGGTGGCCAATCCTCGGTGACCGCGCTGACCGGCTCGACCGAAGAAGATCAGTTCCACTGATAGGCAGAACTCTTTGAGAGAGTCCTTGAGATAGCAAAACCCCGGCCACTGGCCGGGGTTTCTTTTTATTCATTGCCTCGGCGCCGCTCGCGCTCAAGTACACCCGAAGGGCTCAGAGCTCGAGGATCTCTTTGACAAAGGGGATGGTCAGCTTGCGCTTGGCACGGAAGGAGGCGTTGTCGAGCTGATTGAGAGTGGTGAGCAGGGTGCGCATGTCGCGCGAGAGACGGTTGAGCAGGAAGCGGCCCACATCGATGGGCAGTTTGAAGCCCCGCAGCTCGGCACGCAGCTGCAGGGCACTGAGCTTGCCTTCATCGTCCAGCTCGTCGAGGTGAAAACTCACTCCCCAGTCCAGCCGCGAGGCGAGATCCGGCAGTTGCAGCCCCAGTTTGCGCGGCGCGCTGCAACCGGTCACCACCAGGGTACCCTCGCCCTTCTCCTGCCAGCGGTTGTAAAAATCGAACAGGGCCCGCTCCCACAGCGCATTGCCGGCGATCGCTTCCAGGCTGTCGAGGCAGACCAGCGGCAGGCTTTCGAGGGCGTCGAGCATGCTGGGATCCAGCTGTTCGAACTGATCGAGGGAGAGATAAGCGGCTGCGGCGTCGCGGGCATTGACCTCGGCGCAGGTGGCGTGCAGCAGGTGGGAGCGGCCCGATCCCTTGGCCCCCCAGAAATAGAGGAAAGGTGAGCCCTGACCAATGGCCGCATTTTTGAGGGCGGTGATCAGATGAGCATTGTTGCCGGGATAAAAACTGACGAAGGTTTCATCATCCGGTAGTTGTACGGCTAAAGACAGTTGGGCCGGTTGCTTCACTCGTTGGGCTTTGACTGTGACATTTGCGGGCAAGTGTATCATCGCAAAGGCGGATAGAGAACCGCCCGGACGATGCCGGGCGGTGTGGATCCTCATAAAGGATCCAGGCTGCGACCATTGCTAACGAAAGCGGCTACTCCTTGGCCGGCGCACTCAAGCCCTAGCAGGAGAGCGCCCATGCCTCACGGCCGAATGGTCAGGATCCTTGGCCAGGATCAGGGCTGCGACCACTGGTAGCTCAGCCCCTCCGGGGTATCCGCCAGCTGGCGCAGCCGGCTCTCCAGCTGCAGCCCGCGGATGAGCTCGGCCTTGTCCCCTTGCAGGCTCAGGTTGAAGGTCACCTTGTCCCCCTCCAGTTTGCCAATCTCCACCTTGGTGACGCTGGCCATCCCCTGCAGCATCTTCTGCACCGTGATCATGCCGTCGATGCCGGACAACCCCTCCACCACCAGTGTCTGGCTGGAGGCCACCCCCGAGATGCGCGCCCCGTAGTTCTGCACCAGCCAGCCTGCCAGGGCATCGGCGAACGTCTGCGCTACCTCGGCCTGGGTACCGGCGCCCTCGCCCTTGGTCAGTTCGCTCAGCTCACCACCCGCTTTGGGGCCGTAGAGCCCCCAGTCGATGCTCCACTTGCCCTCCTCCTTGCCATCGGGCGTCAGCTTGCCCAGCACCACCATCTCGGCACCGTAACGCTGGCTCGCCTTGAGGATGGGATCGGCAAAGCGGCCCCAGACGTCGGTGGCGTTGACCGCCATGTTGTCGTCCAAGTCCATCAGCGGAATGCTGACCGGCAGCCCCATGGTCTGGGCCTGGGTACGCAGGGCGGCAGCCCAGCCATCGCTGGACTGATCCGGCAGAATGCGCCGCTCCCCTTCATTGATCACCAGCCAGATGGCCACTTGTGGCCGGGCCGGGCCCAGCAGGGCGAACTTGCTCTCGGCCACCAGAGCATTGACCTTGGCCACATCGAAATCGGCCTTGAGAAACTTCACCGGCCCCACGTCCTGATAACCGTAGTGCTGCACGAACTCGCCGGGGGCCGTCAGTGCCTTGACCACCGCCGGCTGGGTCAGGATGTCGCGCTTGCCGGTCACCTTGATCAGTACCTCGCCCAGGGCCTGGGACTGGGCCGCCGCCATGTCGCCGCTGGTGGGCGCCTTGCCCTGATAGAGATCGGTCACCTGGGCGGCCGACACCATGAATGACAAGCCGCAGCAGAGGGCGGTCACAACACGTTTGAGCATGAGAGGAGTCTCGAAATGGGAGATGGTGCTTATGGTAGCGGCAAGGCGCGCATGGCAGCAAGCCGGGGCGGGAGAAACAGCGGAGCCGGCGGGGTGCCGGCTCCGTTTGCGCGCCTGCTGGCGCGCGATGAGGCGATCGAGGCTTATTTGGTGCCGAAGATCTTGTCGCCGGCGTCGCCCAGACCCGGGACAATGTAGCCCTTCTCGTTCAGGCCCTGGTCGATGGAGGCACAGAACAGCTCCACGTCCGGGTGAGCGGCTTCCAGCGCCTTGATGCCTTCCGGCGCGGCAACCAGCACCAGCACCTTGATGGACTGGCAGCCCTTCTTCTTGAGCAGGTCGATGGTGGCGATCATGGAGCCGCCGGTGGCCAGCATGGGGTCGATGACCAGCGCCAGACGCTCTTCGATGTTGCTGACGATCTTCTCGAAGTAGGGAACCGGCTGCAGGGTCTCTTCGTCGCGGTAGATGCCGACCACGCTGACGCGGGCGCTCGGCATGTGCTCCAGCACGCCATCCATCATGCCAAGACCGGCACGCAGGATGGGCACCACGGTGACCTTCTTGCCCTTGATCTGGTCAACTTCCACTGGCCCATTCCAGCCATCGATGGTAACCTTCTCGGTTTCGAAGTCAGAGGTCGCTTCGTAGGTCAACAAACTGCCCACTTCCTTGGCCAGTTCACGGAAACGCTTGGTGCTGATATCGCCTTCACGCATCAGACCGATCTTGTGCTTGACCAGGGGGTGTTTGACTTCAACGACTTTCATTATTATCTCCTCTAACTGCCGCAAAAAAATCGCGGAATCATACAACAAAAGCCACCGCTTGTAGAGCATTTCCGCGCAAAAACGCGCAAACGATTTCCTTTCTAGTTTTTCACCGCCACTGTTAGAATACGCCCCGAATTTTACCCTCCACTTCTTTATATGACGGGGAATACGCGTGACTGACAAAACCTCACTGAGCTACAAGGATGCTGGCGTGGATATCGATGCCGGCAATGCACTGGTTGAACGTATCAAGGGCGTGTCAAAGCGCACTCGTCGTCCTGAAGTCCTTGGTGGTCTTGGCGGCTTTGGGGCCTTGTGTCAAATCCCTGCGGGCTACAAGGAGCCGGTGCTGGTCTCCGGCACCGACGGGGTGGGCACCAAGCTGCGCCTCGCCATCGACCTTAAGAAGCACGACACCGTGGGCATCGATCTGGTGGCCATGTGCGTCAATGACCTCATCGTGCAGGGCGCCGAGCCCCTCTTCTTCCTCGACTACTATGCCACCGGCAAGCTGGATGTGGACACCGCCGCGGCCGTGGTCACCGGCATCGGTGCCGGCTGCGAGCAGTCCGGCTGCGCCCTGGTGGGCGGCGAAACCGCCGAGATGCCGGGCATGTATGAAGGGGAAGATTACGACATCGCCGGTTTCTGCGTCGGCGTGGTGGAGAAGAGCGAGATCATCGACGGCAGCAAGGTCGGCGAAGGGGATGCCCTGATCGCCCTGGCCGCCAGCGGCCCCCACTCCAACGGTTTCTCGCTGGTGCGCAAGATCCTGGAAGTTTCCAAGGCCGACGTGCAGCAGCCGCTGGGTGGCACCACCCTGGCCAACGCCCTGCTGGAGCCGACCCGCATCTACGTGAAACCCGTGCTCAAGCTTATCAAGGAGTGCGAGATCCACGCTCTGTCCCACATCACAGGTGGCGGCTTTTGGGAGAACATCCCGCGCGTGCTGCCCGCCAACACCCAGGCGGTGATCGACGAGCAGAGCTGGCAGTGGCCGGCGGTGTTCAGCTGGCTGCAAGAGGCCGGCAACGTCACCCGCCATGAGATGTACCGCACCTTCAACTGCGGCGTCGGCATGATCATCGCCCTGCCGGCGGATCAGCTGGAAAAAGCGCTGACCCTGCTCAAGGCAGAAGGTGAGAACGCCTGGCATATCGGCCATATCGCCAAGGCGGCCGATGGTGAGGAGCAGGTCATCATTCAATGAATGACCGGATCAACAGCCAAATGACCTCCCCCATGAAACGCATCCTGGTGCTGATCTCCGGCAACGGCAGCAACCTGCAGACCATTCTCGACAGTTGCGCCGACGGCAAGATTGCCGGTGAGGTGGTCGGCGTCATCAGCAACAAGGCCGATGCCTATGGTCTGGTACGTGCCAAAGAGGCGGGGGTGGCCACCGCCATCCTCGCCCAGCAGCAGTTTGCCAGTCGGGAGGAGTATGACGCCGCCCTGCTGGCGCTGATGAACGACTATCAGCCCGACCTGGTGGTGCTGGCCGGCTTTATGCGGATCCTGAGTGCCGACCTGGTGCGGCACTTTGCCGGGCGGATGGTCAACATCCACCCCTCCCTGCTGCCCAAGTACCAGGGGCTGCACACCCACCAACGCGCCATCGACGCCGGTGACGACGAACACGGCGCCAGCGTCCACTTCGTCACCGAAGAGCTCGACGGCGGCCCGGTGATCCTGCAGGCGCGCGTTCCCATCTTCGAAGGGGACACGGCCGAGGAGGTGGCGGCCCGGGTGCAGGTGCAGGAGCACAGCATCTACCCGCTGGTGGTGCAGTGGTTCTGTGAAGGCAGGCTGCAGATGCTGGAGGGGGCCGCCCTGCTCGACGGCGCCCTGCTCGGTCCCGCGGGTTATGCCAGCGAGTAACGGTTAGCCGCAACATGCAAAATAGAACAAGGGAGGCTTTGGCCTCCCTTGTCATTTCTACATACCCGAACAATAGCTGCATTAATTCAAAGCTGTTCACGACCTGTCGCGAGAAAGCGTCAGCAAGGTCACAAGCCGCTCAGGAACCGGAGCGTATGGACATACGTGAGCACTCTTTGCTGCACATAAGCGAGCAGCACATGAGCCTTGATCACGGTTTCGCAGCAAGATCGTGGACTGGTTTACACCGGATTGTCGATATCGATAAAGGTGACATCCAGCCCATGCACCGTCGCCAGCCACTCCCCCAGCGCCTTGACGCCGTAACGCTCGGTGGCGTGATGACCGGCAGCGTAGAAGTGCATGCCCATCTCGCGGGCGGTGTGGATGGTCTGCTCGGAGGCTTCGCCAGAGATGAAGGCATCGATGCCCTGCTCCGCCGCCAGATTGATGTAGCTCTGACCGCCACCGGTGCACCAGGCCACCGAGCGGATAAGCTCGGGGCCGCTGTCGCCGCAATGGAGCGGCTCACGGCCGAGCCGCTCGGCAATCAGCTTGGCAAAGTCAGACCCGCTCATGGGCTCTTCCAGCTTGCCCACCATGGCGACGCTCTTGCTGTTCCAGGGCTCGAGGCCGCGGCGCACCTTGATGCCCAACAACTGGGCCAGCTGGGCGTTGTTGCCCACCTCGGGGTGCACGTCCAGCGGCAGGTGGTAGGCAAACAGGTTGATGTCGTGGGTCAGCAGGGTCTTGATGCGGCGCTGTTTCATGCCGGTGATCTGGGCTGGCTCGCCACTCCAGAAGTAGCCGTGATGGACCAGGATGGCGTCAGCATCGGCAGCCACGGCCGCGTCGATCAGAGCCTGACTGGCGGTCACGCCGGTCACCACCTTGCGAATGCGCTCACGCCCCTCCACCTGCAGGCCATTGGGGCAGTAATCCTTGATGGCGTGGGGTTCGAGCAGATGGTTGAGTACGCTTTCCAGTTTTCGATGAGAGATCATAGGGGTCCCTTATAAAGGCGCCGACCCCTGTGCTGCGATGCACAGAGGAATCGGGCTCATAACGCCGAGGCCCCATGATAATCGAGGCGGGCCGGCAAGACCATGATGCCTCCCGCACTGCGGCCCATGGTCGGGCCCGGAATGGCCTCAGGCTGGCAGGTCGATCCCCGCCTCGCGCATCTGGGCCAGCTTGTAGCGCAGGGTGCGTGGGCTGATGCCGAGCCGGTCGGCCACCGCCTTGCGGCTGCCGTTGCAATCCTGCAGGGTGTCGAGAATGATCTGGTGCTCCTGCTGCTTGAGCTCGCTGCCCAGGTGTTCGCTGCCGCTGCTGCGCTCGTTGCCGACCAGGCGGATCTCCTCTTCCTCCACCTCTTCCAGGATCAGGTGCTCGCAGCCGATGAGGCCGTCGGGGCTCAGAATAAGGGCGCGCTGCACCACGTTGTCGAGCTCGCGCACGTTGCCGGGCCAGGGGTGAGCCAGCAGCCGCTCGCGGGCCGCCTCGGTCAGTTGCGGCGTCGGCAGTCCCTGCTGACCGGCATGCAGCGCCAGCAGGTGTTCCGCCAGCGGCAGTATGTCGCCGGGGCGCTCCCATAGCGCCGTCCAGCGCAGCGGGAAGACATTGAGGCGATAGTAGAGATCCTCGCGAAACAGGCCATCCTGCACCGCTTTTTTCAGATCCCGGTTGCTGGTGGCGATGACCCTCACATCGAGCGGGATCAGCTTGCGACTGCCGAGCCGCTCCACCTCTTTCTCCTGCAGCACCCGCAGCAGCTTGGCCTGCAGCCCCAGATCCATCTCGGTGATCTCGTCGAGCAGCAGGGTCCCCCCCTGCGCCTGTTCGAACTTGCCGGGGCAGCCCTGCACCGCACCGGTAAAGGCCCCCTTCTCGTAGCCGAACAGGGTCGCCTCCAGCATGTTTTCCGGAATGGCGGCGCAGTTGATGGCGACGAATGTCTGTTCGGCGCGGCTGGAGTTGTCGTGGATGTAGCGGGCTAGCACCTCTTTACCGGTCCCGCTCGGGCCGGTCACCATCACGGTGGCCTCGCTTCTGGCCACCCGGGTCGCCAGCTGGAACAGCTCGGCGGTCTTGGGATCGCCATAGACCACGGCCCGTTTCTCCACCTTCTGGGCCGGCACATAACGGCTGACCTGATTGAGCAATACCTCGGGGGAGAAGGGCTTGGCCAGGTAATCGATGGCCCCTTCGCGCATGGCCCGCACCGCACCGTCAATGTTGGCGTAGGCGGTCATCAGGAGCACCGGCACCTGGGGATATTGCTGACGAATGTTGGCCAGCAGGGTCAGGCCGTCCATCCCCCCCATCTGGATATCCGAGATCACCATGTCGAAGCTCTGGCGCGACAGGGCCAGCAAAGCCCGCTCGCCGCTGTCCACCTCGCGGCACTCATAGCCGCCGAGCAACAGGGTATCCATCAGCGCTTCGCGCAGGCCATTGTCATCTTCCACTACCAGGATCCGGGCCTGAGTCATGCTACACCTCCCACCACAGCCAGCCTGGCCGCATTGATATTGATCCCTGCCGGATGGCGCTGACGCTCAACATGGCTCATGCGACACCTCCGAGCTGCACCGCCTGCTGATGCAGGGGGAACGACAGGGTAAAACAGGTGCCCTCGCCAGGAACCGAGGCCACGCTGACCTCCCCCTGATGGGCACGGACGACGGATTGCACCACCGCCAGCCCAAGGCCTGTGCCCTGGGATCGGGTGGTAAAAAAGGGTTCGAAGATCTGGCTGAGCAGGTGAGCGGGCATCCCCTTGCCGTTGTCGAGGATGCGCAGCTCCACCCGGGCGCCACTGCGCACCGCGCTCACCAGCAAGGAGGTTGCCCCCGCCTGCTGGGCGTTGGCGATAAGGTTGTTGACGGCTCCCGCCAGCGCACTGTTGTTGGCCAGCAGGCAGAGATCGGGCTCCGGCGCCTCCATGTGCAGCTCGCAGCCCTGCTGGGCGCAGAAGGCTTCGGCCCCCGCCTGCACTTCAGCCAGCAGTCCTTGTACCGAGGTGGGGGTCACCACCTGGTTGTCACCGTTGCGGGCAAACAGCAGGATGTCGTTGATCTGCTTCTCGAGATCCTGCAGGCGTGCCATCAGCTTTTGCTGGAACTGGCTGCGGGATTCGGGTTTGAGGGTGCGGTTGGCCAGGTTGGCGGCATAGAGCATGGCGGCGGAGAGCGGCGTGCGGATCTGGTGGGCCAGCGAGGCGGCCATGTTGCCAAGGGCCGACAACCGCTTCATGTGGTTGATGCGGTCTTGCAGTTGGCGGGTTTCGGTCAGATCGTTGATGAACACCAGCTGGCCCGGCTGATCCGGCAGCGGCTGGGTCGAGAGCTGGACCCGGCGCCCATCGCGCAGGGAGATCTCGTGGCCGTCATCCTCGCGGGGCTGAAAGCAGCGGTCGATGATCTGGCGCCAGGCCTGCCCTTCCAGCGGCTCCCCCAGCAGCGCCTTGGCAGCCGGATTGGCGCGGGTGATCCGGCCCTCGCCGTCGAGCAGCAAGACACCGGTGGGCAGCGCCGTGAAGATGGCGTAAAGCTGGCTCACCTCGTGAGACTGGAGCGGGGTTTCTTGCGGCTGGGCTGTCATAAAGCTGACCTCAAACTGGCGACTGAGTCAGCTTATTCAATTTCCATGCCACTAAAAATTATATATAAAATCAAAGCCTTGAAGCTAGGCGTCAAGGCTTTGACCCTTATGCTTCCTTGCTCATTCCGTATTTTTTCATCTTCTCCACCAGGGTGGTACGGCGCATGCCGAGCAGGTCGGCAGCGCGGGCCACCACCCCGTCCTGGGACTCCAGCGCCTGGCGGATCAGCTCCACTTCCAGGTCAGCCAGCATCTCCTTGAGGTTGACCCCCTCCTCCGGCAGCTGCATGGCACGGGCGTGGCTGGCGGGCAGATCCAGCTCGGGCGGATCCTGGAACACCGCGGCCAGCGCATCGCGCTCGTCCATCTCGGTCAGCCGCTCGTCCCGCGGCTCGCAGGGCAGCAGCCGATAGCGGCTCGGCAGGTCGGCCACATCGACGATCTGCTGCGGGTAGAGGATGAGCAGCCGCTCCAGCAGGTTGGAGAGCTCGCGCACGTTACCCGGCCAGGGGTACTGCATCAGGGACTCCATGGCGCGCTGGGTCAGGCGGATCATCCCTTGGTGCAGCTCGGCGTGGCGATTAAGCAGCTCCTGCAGCAGCAGCGGGATGTCGTCGGCCCGATCCCGCAGCGGCGGGGTCTCGATGGGGAAGACGTTGAGGCGATAGTAGAGATCTTCACGGAAGACCTGGGTGCGGATCATCGCCTCCAGATCCCGGTGGGTAGCCGCAATGATGCGCACGTCCGCCTGAATGGGCTTGCCACCGCCGACCCGATCAAACATCCGCTCCTGCAGCACCCGCAGCAGCTTGACCTGCATCGGCAGCGGCATGTCGCCGATCTCGTCGAGAAACAGGGTGCCCCCCTGGGCCAGCTCGAAGCGACCGCGCCGGGCGGCGATGGCACCGGTGAAGGCCCCCTTCTCGTGACCGAACAGCTCGCTCTCGAGCAGCTCGGCCGGGATGGCGCCGCAGTTGATGGGCACGAAGGGGCCCGCGCTTCGGGCCGAGAGTTCATGGATGGCGCGCGCCACCACCTCCTTGCCGGTACCCGATTCGCCGAGGATCAGCACGTTGGCATCGGTCTCGGCCACCTGGCTGATGAGCCGGCGCACCTCCTGGATCCCCTTGCCCTTGCCCACCAGCAGGCGCAGCAGCGCCTGCCCCTTGTCGTGGGTCTGCTGACGGGGGTGGAGGGAGACGAAGGCCTGGCAAAAATGGAGGTGGCGGGTCAGGGATTCATAGGTAAAGGGGGACTCAGCCACCCCGATGAAGTTGCTGTTGGGGAAGTCGGCTTCCACCAGCGACAGGAAAGGCACCCGGGGAAAACCGGTCAGCAGCTCGCCCAGCGGCCGGCCATTGAGGGCACCGGTCAGAACCCCCTGCAGCGGGCCGGATGACTCGATGGCAACCTCCAGATCACCCTCGGCAACCTCCTGCCAGGGGATCCCCATGAACGAGAGAACTGTCCCCAACTGTTGGCGCCGCTGCGCATCGGCGTCAACAATCAACACTCCCATTGCCATCATATCCATCCCTCTATTCTCGACGTAACTTATTGTTTTATTGTGCTTATGTGGTCAAGCCACGCACTTTATGCAGGATGCACAAAGTGCCAAAATTCCGACGCATTGTCAAAATTTGTCGCATTTCACCTAAGTTTATCGACCCAACGGCGCCACAAGATAAATTTTGTCGACACTTTTTTTGGGTAACGCGGGCAGGCCGCGGGCAAACATAGAGGAGGGGAGGAACAGGTGCGGGAGCGCCTGCTTGCGGCCCGCAGCGGGCCGCAAGCAGGCGGGATGGTCAATGACGAGCGTGGGTGTGGGGCGCGGCGTAACGACACTCTGGGAAGCGGCTGCAGGCCAGGAACAGGCGGCCGGCATGGGGTCCCTTCTTGGCTTCCCGCTCCACCAGCGGCGCATCGCAACGGGGGCAGTGCGGCACCTGATGGGGAGCCTCGTCTTCGTCCTCTTCCACCTCGGCAAACAGATTGTCCACCAGCTCGGCGTCGGCCGCCGGCAGCGGCACACTGCGTGGCGATACGATGGCCTTGATGGGGGCCACGGCCGGGGCTCGGCCACCATGGTGGGGCTCTTCCACCTCGACCCTGTCCAGCTGCAGAGGGCTGAAGGTGGGTTCGCGGCGCTCGCCCGGCAGCAGATCCTCTTGCGGCAGATCCGTGCTGCGGTTCAGCAGCGGCAGGATCTGTTCGCGCAGCTCCTCGACCTGATAGTGGCTGCTTGCCGGGATCTGCAGCAGCGGCAGACCGGCGCTGTCAAAGGCGGCCTTGAGGAAGCTGTCCCGCGCCTTGCGCTTCTGATGACGGTGGGAACTGTCATCGAGCTCGATGGCGCAGATGAAGGAGAGATCCGAGGGGTGGCAGAGCAGATAGTCCACGTGCTTGGCGCTGATCTTGTTGAAGGCCTGCTGCCACTTGCTCTTGCCCATCCCCGCCTCCGGCGTCAGCACATCGGCCACCCGCACCTTGGCAAAGACCCGGGCCTGGTCGCCCACCGCCAGATCCAGCACACCGAGGAAGGATCGCTCCGCCGGGCTGAACAGGGTCTCCTGCAGCTCATAGGGCAGCGCCTTGCCCTTCTTGCCCCTGCTCCAGAAGATCGCCAGCAGAAGCAGCACCAACAACACCAATCCCGATACGACAAGGCTATTCATACGCGCACATCCCGCTCACCAGAGCCAGCTAGTTTCACAATACAAAACAGGGGCATCACTCTACCACGCTGCCGCGGGCGCAGGCAGTGCAGAAATGGCGTCAGCCCCCTCTTCGCCGCGCTTTTTCGCCATTTTTGCTGCCAGCAGGGCTTCATATGGCCTGTGACAGCAGGCACAATGCTGGAGAAACCCAATTCCAAGGAGAGCAGGATGCAAAAGCAATTGGTCGTGACCGTGATCGGAGCGGACAAGCCCGGTATCGTCGAGAGTCTGGCGGACGTCATCAGTCACCAGCAGGGCAACTGGCTGGCCAGCTCCATGAGCGAGCTGGCGGGACAGTTTGCCGGCATCCTGCACGTGAGCGTGCCTGACGAGCACTACCGCAGCCTGTGCGAGGCACTGGCCATGCTGCCTGGCCTCACCGTCAGCTTCGCCGAAGGCCAGCTCAGCCAGGAGCCAGAGCGGCAGGTGATGGTCAGCGTCACCGGCAACGACCGGGCCGGCATCGTCCACGAGGTGGCCAGCATCTTGCGCCAGCTCAACGTCAACGTGGCCGACCTCACCACCGGCTGCGAGCCCGCCCCCCACTCGGGCGCCCCGCTCTTCTACGCCCACGCCCTGGTGGCGCTGCCGCCCCGGCTCGAACTGGGGGATCTCATCAGTGCGCTGGAGTCCCTCTCCGACGATCTGGTGGTCGACATCGACCAGGCCTTCATCGACTGAGCGGATGGTCATCAATCTGTCATATTTCCACGCCATAACTGCCGCGCAGACGCGACCTGACCACAGAGGCATCACATGAGCACCGACAAGCAGTATGAAGAGAAGGAGCTGAGTTGGCTCTCATTCAATGAACGGGTGTTGCAAGAGGCGATGGACAAGACGGTCCCGCTCATCGAGCGGGTCCGTTTTCTGGGGATCTTCTCCTCCAACCAGGACGAGTTCTTCAAGGTACGGGTATCGGACGTCAAGCGCCGCATCCTGATCAACGAGGTGCACGGCGGCGACGACGAGGCCAAGGTGTTGCTGCGGGCCATCCAGCAGAAGGTGATGGCGCTCGGCGAGGCGTTCGACAACACCTACAAGGAGCTGCTGATCGCGCTGGCCCGCCACAACATCTTTCTGGTCAACGAGAACCAGCTCTCCGAATCCATCCAGCAGTGGCTGCGGGTCTTCTTCAAGGAGAAGGTGCTGCGCCACATCATCCCGATCCTACTCAACAAGGAGGTCAACCCGGTCAAGTTCCTGAAAGACGAGTACACCTATCTCGCCATCGAGATGAAGAAGAACGGCCAGGTGATCCAGTACGCCCTGGTGGAGGTGCCGACCGACGATCTGCCCCGCTTCTTCCAGCTGCCGCCGGAGGGCACCCGCCGCAAGAAGCAGATCATCATCCTGGACAACGTCATCCGCTTCTGTCTGGACGAGATCTTCAAGGGCTTCTTCGATTACGACGAGATTGCCGCCTACGCGGTCAAGCTGACCCGGGATGCCGAGTATGACCTCTCCGACCAGCTCGACCTCAGCCTGGTGGACAAGATGAGTGATGGCTTGAAACAGCGCCTCACCGCCATGCCGGTGCGCTTCGTCTACGAGCGGGAGATGCCGGCAGCCATGATAAGCTTCTTGAAGCTCAAGCTGCAGATCAGCTCCTACGACGCCATCATGCCGGGCGGGCGCTATCACAACTTCAAGGATTTCATCGGCTTCCCCAACGTGGGTCGGGACTATCTGGAGAACCCCAAGCTGCCAGCGCTCGATTGCCGCGACTTCGACGGTTTCGTCAACGCCTTCGACGCCATCACCAAGCAGGACATACTGCTCTACTACCCGTACCACAAGTTCCACCACTTCACCGAGCTGGTGCGCCAGGCGGCGTTCGATCCGGCGGTGAGCGCCATTCGCATCAATATCTACCGGGTGGCCAAGAAGTCGCGCATCATCCACTCCCTCATCGACGCCGCCAACAACGGCAAGAAGGTGACCGTGGTGGTGGAGCTGCGCGCCCGCTTCGACGAGGCGGCCAACATCGACTGGGCCAATATCCTGACCAATGCGGGGGTCAAGGTGGTATTCGGGGTGCCAAGCCTCAAGATCCACTCCAAGCTCTGCCTCATCACCCGCCACGAACATGGCGAGGCGGTGCGTTACGCCCACATCGGCACCGGCAACTTCAACGAGAAGACCGCCAAGATCTACACCGACTTCTCCCTGCTGACCCGCCACCCGGACATCACCGCCGAGGTGGAGAGCGTGTTCGAATACATCGAGTATCCCTACCGGCGCTACAAGTTCAACCACCTGCTGGTCTCCCCCATCAACAGCCGGCGCCAGCTCTATCGGCTCATCGACAACGAGCTCACCAACGCCAAGGCGGGGCAGCCAAGCGGCATCACCCTCAAGATCAACAACCTGGTGGACAGGGATCTCATCAACCGGCTCTACGCCGCCGGCCAGGCCGGGGTGCCCATCCAGATGATCATCCGCGGCATGTGCGCCCTGCGCCCCGGGGTGCCGGGTCTTAGCGACAACATCCGGGTCATCAGCATCATCGACCGCTTCCTCGAACATCCGCGGGTGATGGTGTTCCACAACCGGGGCAACCCCCAGCTCTATATCTCCAGCGCCGACTGGATGAGCCGCAACATCGACGGTCGCATCGAGGTGGGCACCCCCATCTACGACGAGCGACTCAAGCAGCGCATCCTGGATATTCTCGAGCTACAACTGAGTGACACCTGCAAGGCGCGGGTCATCGATGCCGACCAGAAGAACGAATACGTGAAGCGGGGCAACCGCCGCAAAATTCGCTCCCAGGTCGCGATTTACGACTACCTCAAACGCATAGAGTCAAACAATGGACAATAGCCTGTACGCCGCCGTCGATCTCGGCTCGAACAGCTTTCACATGGTGATCGCCCATCTCAGCGAGGGGCGCTTTCGCATCGTCGATCGCATCAAGGAGCGGGTGCGGCTGGCCGAAGGGATGGATGCCCACAAGCTGATGAGCCCGGAGGCGATGGCTCGCGGCCTCGCCTGCCTGTCGATCTTTGCCGAGCGGCTCACCAACATCAATCCGGATCAGATCCGCATCGCCGGTACCTACACGTTGCGCCGCGCCAGCAATGCCCGCGAGTTTGTGAGCGAGGCGGCCAAGGTGCTCAACCACCCCATCGAGATCATCAGCGGTCAGGAGGAGGCGCGCCTCATCTATCAGGGGGTCGCCCATACCCAGCACATCGAGGGACAGGTGCTGGTGGTGGACATCGGCGGCGGCAGCACCGAGCTCATCATCGGCGAGGGGTTTGAACACAAGGCGCTCACCAGCCGCAAGATGGGTTGCGTCAGCTTTACCCAGAGCTTCTTTGCCAACGGCAAGCTCGGCGAAAAAGCCTTCAACGCCGCCGTGCTGGAGGCTCAACACCAGCTCGCCCCCATCATCAACCAGTACCGCAAGCTGGGCTGGCAGAGCTGCCTCGGCAGTTCGGGATCGATCCGCACCGTGCGCGATGTGCTGCAGGGTGAGGGCTGGACCGACGGCAGCATCACGCTCGCCGGGCTGGAGCAGCTCAAACGGGAGATGCTGGCCCACAAGCGGGTCGGCGATCTCAAGCTGGCCGGCCTCACCGAAGAGCGCCAGGAGGTGTTTGCCGCCGCGGTCGCCATCCTGATCGGGCTCTTCACCTCCCTGCCCATCGAGCGGATGGAGTACTCCGACGGTGCCCTGCGCGAGGGCTTGCTGTACGAGTTCGAGGAGCGGCTGCAGCACCACGACATTCGCGAGCGCACCGCCCAGGCCCTCGGCACCCACTACCGGCTGGACCGAAAGCAGGCCGCCCGGGTCGAACAGAGCGTGCTGACCCTGTTTGATGCCCTGCAGGTGCCATGGCAACTGCCGGTAGAGCCCTATCGCGCCATCCTCGGCTGGGCGGCGCGGCTGCACGAGATTGGCCTTGCCATCAACTACAGCGGCATCCACCGCCACTCCGCCTATATCCTGCAGCACACCGATCTGCCCGGCTTCAACCAGGACGATCAGGCCCTGCTGGCGGCCCTGGTGCGCTTCCAGCGCAAGGGGCTCAAACTCTCCGAGCTACCCGCCCTGCCCAACCACGACGAGCAGACGGTGCTGCGCTGCATCCGCATCCTGCGCCTCGCGGTGGCCGCCCACCACAGGCGTCAGGACAACCTGCTGCCCGAGTGGAAGGTCGCGGCGCAAGGCGATCAGCTGGTGGTGACCCTGCCGCTCGACTGGTGCGAGGAGAACAAATTGCTGATGCAAAATCTGGAAAAAGAGCATCGCTATTGCCAGGAGCAGGGCTGGCCGCTGCTGTTCCAGCTCGGCTGAGCGCGGGCGACGGATGCAAAAAAGGCAGCCCATGGGCTGCCTTTTGCGTTTTCGGATGGCGACTTACTGCAGCTCGGGCAACAGCAGCTTGGCAATCTCGAAGTAGATGATAAGACCGGTGCCGTCCACCAGGGTGGCGATGAAGGGGGCGGACACCACCGCCGGGTCGATGCGGAAGCGACGCAGCACCATGGGGATCACAGAGGCGACGGTGGCGCTCCACAGCACGATGGCGATGATGGTCAGGGTGACGACCATGCCGATCTGGGGACCGACCCCCAGGCTCCAGGCCCGCACCCAGGCCGCCAGCGCGATGGCGGCCGAGATGAGCAGACCGGTGGAGATCTCTTTTTTGAGCACGGTGCCGAGGTTGCGCAGGCTCACCTCCCCCACCGCCATGGCACGCACGATCGTGGTGGTGATCTGGGTGCCGCTGTTGCCGCCGGTGCCGATCAGGAGCGGGATGAAGAAGGCCAGCGCGATGGCGGCTTCCAGCTGCTCTTCAAAGGCCCGCAGCACGGTACCTGTATAGGCTTCGGCCACGAACAGGATCAGCAGCCAGCCCACCCGCTTGCGCCACAGCTGCCAGGGGGTCGCCTGCAGATAGGGGGTATCGAGCGGCGAGGAGCCACCCTGCATCTCGGCATCCTCGGTGGATTCGAGCTCCAGGATGTCGGCGGCATCGTCGACGTGGAAGATGCCCACCAGCTTGCCCTGATCCTCCACCGGCAGGGTCGAGAGGTCGCGATCGATCAGCAGGCGGGCGGCCAGCTCCTGATCCGCCCGGGCGTTGATGCGCACCACCTCCCGGTCCATCAGCTCGCTCACCGGCAGTTGCGGGTCGGCAATCAGCAGGGATTTGAGCGAGATGCTGCCGAGCAGGCGTTTGTCGTTGTTGACCACATAGAGGTTCTGGAACAGCTGGGCGTTGTCCCAGGCATCGTGGATCAGCTGCTTGGCACTGCCCACCGTCTCCTGATCGCCGATGGCCAGAAACTCGTGGCGCATGTTGGCGCCCACCGATTCGGTCGGCCAGTCGAGCAGGGAGTAGAAGGTGGACTGTACCTGCTCCGGGAAGCGAGCAAGCAGCATGGTGCGATCACTGCTGCCCAAGCGGCGCAGAATGGCCAGCATGTCGCGCCGGGGCATGGCCCCCTGCAACAGGCTGACGATGCTGACATGCAGTCGCATCAGCAGCCGGCCGGCACACTCCGCCGACAGCGAGCCGAGCAGTGCAGCCCCCTCGTTGATGGGCAAGGTATCGAAGATGCAGTTGAGCTCTTCCGGGCGCAGGGTCAGCAGTTGATCGGCGCGCTGCACCGGGTCCAGGTTGTGCTCCAGCCAGCCCTGCAGGGCGGCCAGATCGAGCAGTTGGTGACGATTGAGTAATGTCTGTGTTTTCTTCATCACAAATGACCTCATGTGATTTCAGGCAAGCCTGAGCGCGAACGGTGATCCGTCGCCGTCTGAAAGAAAACAGCAATTTGATTGACGAGTAATAGGCAGGAAATGACGCCGTTCGGCGTGTCATCATCCCCACGTACCAGCTTTAGCACTGCATAACGTATCCGGCATGCCGGAAGCCACTTGGGTTTACACCTTAATCCGATGAAAACTGTCCTGATCTTGGGCGTCTCTGGACGTCGTGAGATCAGTGGCCTGTGTTTATACAGGAGCCTCGCCTAACGAGATGCTGCAAATAGTCGCACAACCCTCTGTTGTGCGGGCAGCATGATTATCGAACGCTCAATAGGAGTCAACCCGGGGCAAGGGGCTAAATGGCCTATGGCAACAGCTTGTTACAATTGGTTGGCAAGGGGAGTTGAATGAGGATAAAAAAGCGAAAAAAAGGGACTGGAACGGCAACCATCGCTTGCGGCCAGCCGGGGCCGCAAGCGATGAAAAAAGCTCAGCGGATGTAGTCGAACAGGGTCAACTTGCTGATCTTGCTGAAGGAGAGCTGGGTGGCGCTCAGGGCCGCATCCTCTTTCGACAGGGTGGCGATCACCTCATAGAGATCCGCTTCGGAGACCTTGGCCCTCGCCTGCTGGTTGAGGGTACTCAAGCCTTCGTTCGAACCCATCACCTGCTCCAGCCCGTTCATGCGCCCGCCGATCTCCCCCAGCCCCTGATCCACGTTCAGACGGGCATTTTTCATGTGGGCGGTGGCATCCGCCACCTTCAGCTGGAAGGTATCCGGCGTGATGTTGGGATCCCGCAGCGCCGTGATGAAATCGGACATGCCATCCAGGATGTTGTTGTTCTGGGGCGGATCCAGCACGAAGTTCTGCGCCGCGCCCCCCGCCGGCAGCGACAGAGTCAGCTCCAGCCCGTTGAAGGGGATCTTGTTGCCCGCCACATAGTCGCCGCTTTGCAGCAGGGTACCGCCGCCATCCCGGATCTCGTAGGTATCCGGCGTGCCGGCGATGGTGTTCACCGTGTACTGGTTGCTGGCGAGCGAAGGGTCGTAATTGTTGCGGTAAAAACTGTCGAAGTGGCCCTGATCGGCCACCCCGACCTGAATATTGGCGCTGGCCGCGCTGCTGGTACGACGGGTCGGCACGATTTCGAACAGGTTGAAGCCCGAATCGTTGGCGGCAATCTGCACCGTCGGTGACACCTGGATCTTGCGCTGACCGGTATCCCCCTGAAAAATGTAGTTGCCGCTGGCATCCTGAATGAAGGGCTGGGTCTTGCTCTGGTTGCCGCCGAAGATATATTCGCCCTGGGAGTTCTTGCTGTTCATCAGGTCGAACATCTGCTTTTGCAGCCCCTCCAGCTCGCTGGCGATGGCCTGGCGATCCTCGTACCCCACCGCCGAGTCGTTCGCCTTCTGGATCAGGGTCTGGGCGCTGGTCATGGCGGTGTTGAGGGCGGTCAGCACCGTCTCCTCGTGGCCCAGGCTGTTTTCCAGCAGGCTGCCGTTGACCCCGTACTGCTTGAAGAGATCGATCTCCTTGGTCAGCGCCAACTTCTGGCTCATGCCGGAAGGGTCCTCCCCCGCCGTCTTGAACTTGTTGCCGGTCATCAGCTGTTCATAAGCCGTGCTCAGCCGCTCGTTGGCGCCGTTCAGCGAGGTGATGTTGCGGTCATAGACCATGTTGGTGGTGATACGCATCGGGTTACCTCACTGATGACAGCAGGGTGTCGAAGATGGTCTTGGCGGTGCTGACGATCTGGGCGGAGGCGGCATAGGACTGCTGATAGCGGATCAGGTTGGCCGCCTCCTCCTCCAGACTGACGCCGGAGACACTCTCGAAAATCTCCCTGCTCTGGGTCAATTTCGTTTCATCGGCCTTGAGCTGGCTCTTGGCCTGGCTGGTGGTGTTGCCCACCCCGGTCACCAGGCTGGAGTAGGCCTCGTTGAAGGTCATCTTGTCGTTGCTGGTGCCGGCGTTGCTGCTCTTGCGCACCAGATCCTTGTTCTGCAGTTCGGCCAGCGCCAGGCCGTTGGCGTTGTCGGCAAAACCGTCGGTGTTGTAGCTCAGGGTGAAGTTGTCACCACTCTTCACTTGGCCGGTGATGCTGAACTCATAACCCGGGGTCTGGGTCGGAGTGGCATACACCTTGGGGCCACCAAGCGGATTCTCGAGGGCCGCCATCAGGTTCTGCCCCTTGCTGGCGGCGGGGGCAACCCCGATCAGGGTGGTACCGTCCGCGGCATAGACCTGGTAGTTGCCGCTGACGTCTATCTTCACCACCTGGGGTGAGGCCGGATCCAGGCTGTTGGTGCCAAAGCCGGAACCGGCGCCGGTATTGGTGATGCCATTTAGCTTGATCTCGCCCGAACCGAAGTTGTCCTTGCCTTTATCCGCCTTGAGCGGCGATGCCAGCGCCAGATCTTCGGCCCGGGTCACCAGCTGGTCCAGCCCGGCAGCCGCCCGCTTGGTGGGTTGCAGCAAGATCTTATCCCCCGCCGCCGGCGTGCCGGAGAGATCGAACTGGATGCCGTGCCCCGCCACCTGCACGGTGGCGGGTGGCGTGGTGCCGGTGGCCAGCGAGGTGCGGTTGCCATCCTTGTCCACCGAAAACACCTCGTAGCCGGTGGCACTGCTGAACTGCACCTCGTAGTCGAAGGTGGTCACTTCCGTCCCCTTGCCGGGCACGAAGCTCACCTTGGCGGTAGCGTTGCCGGTATTCTGGCTGTAGGGCAGGCCATCGCTCGTGCCGAGAGAGAAGAGATCCCCCCCCAGCTCGTTGTCCAGATCCATCCCCAACCTGTTTTGCTGGTTCATGGCATCCGCCATGGCGGCCGCCAGCTGACCCAGCTCGCGCTTGGCCGGCTCCAGATCGTTGCGGGCGGAGAAAAGCCCCCCTATCCCGCCGCCTATGTCCTTGTCATTGAGGGCGACCTTGTTGGGGTCCATGACCAGCTGCAACTCGGACTCACGGGCATCGGGATTACCCGGCACCACGCTGAGCTGGGCAACGCTGCCGTTGAGCACCAGGGAGTGGCCGGTGCTCATGTTGACCAGCATGCTGCCGTTGTCCTGCGGCACGGTGCGGATCTCCATCTTCTCGGAGAGCTGGCGAATGGCCTCGTCCCGCTGATCGAACAGCATCAGGTTCTCTTCCGGCGTGCCCTGGGTGCGAATGATAGCCTGGTTCAGATCGTTGATGCTGTTGATCAGGCTGTTCACTCGCTTGGCTTCGTCACCGATGGTGGTGTTGATGGTGTCGGTCTGCTTGTCCAGCTGGGCCGACAGGGTATGAAAGCGGTTCACCATGCCACTCAGCCCGCTCAGGGTGGTCTTGCGGCCCGAGATGTCGGCGGGTGCTTCGTTGGCGGTATGGAATCCTTCGAAATAGGAGCTGATGGCGGCACCGACGCTGTTGCTGGTGTCCCCCAGCAGGGTATCGGTGTTGGCAAGCTGCTGATAACGGGTGGAAGAGGCATAGAAGGCCGAGGTGTCGCGTCTGACCTCCCCCTGGGCATAGGCGTTGATGACCCGCTCGGTCAGCATGTCCCCGGTGCCGAGTCCGTTGGCATTGGTATAGATCAGGGTACGTTCACGCACATAGCCCTGGCTATTGACGTTGACGATGTTGTTACTGGTGGTCTGCAGCAGCCGCTGCTGGGCCATCACACCCGAGGTACCAATTCCAAGCAGATCGCTTGCCATGACTTACAGCCCCATTTCTGTCGTGTTGGTCGCGGAGTAGCCGGCAATGGCATCACTGCGCAATACCTGTTTCAGTTTCCTGGCATAGTGCGGGTCGGTGGCGTATCCGGCCTGTTGCAAGGCTTCGAAATAGCGATCCGGACTGTCCACCTTGGCCAGTGCCCCCTTGTAGCGGGAGCCCGATGTCAGGAAATCGACATAGTCGTTGAAGCTCTCTTCGAACGACTCGTAAGAGCGAAACGCGGCCTTCTGGCGCGACGCCACTCCTTTTTCATATTCCAGAGTGCTGACCACTGTCTTGGGTCCTTCCCAGCGCGGGTCGGCCTTGATGCCGAACAGGTTGTGGGTCACTTGCCCCTCCCCGTTCTTGATCACCCGTTTACCCCAACCACTTTCCAGTGCGGCCTGCGCCACCAGCACCGCCGGGCTCAACCCCAGCTTGGCGGCCGCCTTCTTGGCCAGCGGCATCAGCCGGTCGACAAACTCTTCAGGGGAGTCGAACACCTGTGCGGTATCGTCCAGCGCCTTGTGACTGCGCATGCCGTGTGCCTCTGCCGCCGGCCCCATGGGCGGTACGGTTCGGCGGGTACGATGCAGCGCTGCCTGAGGCTGGGTATCCCCTTGCATCTCTTTCTCAGCAAAATCTTTGCCAACTTTTGAGGCAGAGATGAGATCGTTGGCGGTGGAGGTGGGCGGCTGATAGGGTTTGTAGACCCGCTCGGTACGCTGGGGCATCTTGAGCACCCGCCCGTCATGATGGGTGAAGGTCTCCGGCGAGAGCTGCTTGGCCACCATGGCGGCCAAGCCTATCCCCCCCTTGCTCGACATGTCGGCGACCCGCTGCTCATCCAGCATCCCTTCGTAGAACTGGGTGTAGCTGCTGTTGAAGGGGCTGTCCTGGGTCAGCACCTGGTTGGCCTGGCGCATGCTCTGGAACAGGGTCTGGGTGAAAATGGACTCGAACTGGCGGGAGGCGGCCATCAGCGCATCCGCTTTCCCCTCCTTGCTCTGGCTCAACTGGCGCAGGCGATCCAGGTTCTGGATATCCTGTACCATGCCCAGATTCACGCCGCCGTTGTTATCTAACTCTGCCATTTTGCTTACCTCATTGCCGCCCGTGGCAACCCCTTGCCGCTTGTTGATTACAGTATGACCAGCTGGCCTTCGATGGCGCCAGCCTGCTGCAGCGCCTCCAGGATCGCCATCAGGTCGCCGGGTGCCACCCCGACCTGGTTCACCGCCCGCACCAGATCATCCAGGGTCGCCCCGGTATCCAGCTTGAACATGCGCCCCTGCTCCTGCTGCACATTGATGGTGGAGTTGTTGGTCACCGCCGTCTGGCCGCCCGAGAGCGGATTGGGCTGGGAGACCTGCTGGTTCTCGGCGATGGTGACCGTCAAGCCGCCATGGCTGATGGCCGCTGGCTTGAGCCGCACCTGGCTGCCGATGACGATGGTGCCGGTACGGGAGTTGACGATGATCTTGGCCGCCTCGGTGGCCGGGTCCACCTCCAGGTTCTCGATGGTGGCGAGATAGGAGACCCGCTGGCCCGGATCCCGCGGCGCATAGACCTTGACCGAGGTGGCATCGAGCGCCTGCGCGGTGTTGGGGCCGACCAGATCGTTGACCACGTCGGCCAGCCGGCGCGCCGTGGTGAAGTCGGGACGATTCAGGTTGAAGGTGATGGTATCCCCCTGACTGAAGGAGTTCGGGACCTCCCGCTCCACGGTGGCCCCGTTGGCGATGCGGCCGACGGTGGGCGTATTGACCACCACCTTGGAGCCGTCAGCCCCCTCGGCCCCCAGCCCGCCAACCACCAGGCTGCCCTGCGCCACAGCATAGACCCGGCCATCCAGCCCCTTGAGGAAGCTTTGCAGCAGGGTGCCGCCACGCAGGCTCTTGGCCTCACCGATGGCCGATACGGTCACATCTATGGTCTGCCCCGGTTTGGAAAAAGGGGGCAGATCGGCATGGATGGCCACCGGCGCCACGTCCTTGATCTTGGGCTTGATGTTGTCCGGCACCTTGATGCCGAAGTTGTTCAGCATGGTGCGAAAGGTCTGCTCGGTGAAGGCGTTGCTCTTCTCACCCGTACCGGGCAGACCCACCACCAGGCCGTAGCCGATCAGCTGGTTGCTGCGCACCCCTTCCACCGAGCTGATGTCCTTGATCCGGGAGGCATGAGCCATCCCCAGGGGCAACAGGCAGCAAAACAGGGCAACAAGACGGAGCGACTTCATAACACCTCCTAGAGCGGCCACCAGGGACCATTGAAAAAGCTGGTGAGCCACCCCTGTTCCTGGCTGTTGGCCAGATCGCCGGTACCACCGTAATGGATGCGGGCATTGGCCACCTTCTGGGAGGAGACGCTGTTGTCCGTGGTCACATCCTCGGGGCGGATCATGCCGGTGATCCGGATATATTCATTGCCGTTGTTGAGCATGATCCACTTCTCGCCGCGCACCAGCAGGTTGCCGTTGGGCAGTACCTTGGCCACGCTGACGGAGATGTTGCCCTGCAGGCTGTTGCTCTGATCCGCCTTGGCCTGTCCCTTGAAAGCGCCATTCTGGCCAAGGGAGGCAGACAGATCATAGGGGCCGGCCGTTACCGGCACGCCACCCAGCATCGCCGTGTTCATCGTCAGCTTGTTGTCCTTGCCGCTCTGGGTATTGGCCTTCTTGGAGGCAGAGGTGGACTCGGCCAGCTCGATGGTGATGATGTCACCCACCTTGTGGGCCTTGATGTCCGAGTAGATGCCGTTGACCTGATCGGGCTGGAAAATCGCCCCGGTCGGTCTGACCGAGACCGGCTCCGACTCCCCGTAGACGGGGGCAAACTCGGGATCATCGGGCTTGGGGGTATTGGGGGTGCTGCTGCAGCCCCCCAACACCATCAGTCCCAGCATCCATATGGCTTTCATGGTGCGCCTCCTACTTATGTTCGCTGGATCAGGAAGGACATCATGCCGTCCACCGCCGAGAGAACCTTGGAGTTCATCTCGTACACCCGCTGGGCCTGGATCAGGTTGACCAGCTCTTCGGTCACGTTGACGTTGGAGGTCTCCAGCATGCCCTGCTTGATCACCCCAAGCCCGTCCGTGCCGGCCACCCCCTGAATCGGGGCACCGCTGGACTGGGTCTCGACGAACATGTTCTCCCCCATCGGCTGCAAGCCGGAGGCATTGACGAAGTCGCTGGTATTGATCTGGCCGATGACCTGGGAGGCGCCATCCCCCTTGAGCTGTACCGAGACCTGCCCATCTTCCCCTATGGTGACGCTCTGGGCGTTTTCGGGGATCTGGATTTCCGGCTGCAACGGATAGCCGTTGCCCGGCGTGACTATGGTCCCTTCATCGTTGAGGGTGAACTGGCCGTTGCGGGTATAGGCGGCGCTGCCGTCCGGCAGCTGGATCTCGAAGTAGCCGCGGCCGCTTATCATCAGATCCAGCGAGTTGTCGGTGGTCTGCACGTTGCCCTGGCTGTGGTTCTTCTGAGTGGCCACCACCTTGGCACCCGCCCCCAGCATCAGGCCGGAGGGAAGCTCGGTGTCGGCCGACGAGCGACCGCCCGGCTGATTGATGTTTTGATAGAGCAGATCCTCGAAGATGGCCCGGGATTTTTTGTAACCCACGGTGCTGGCGTTCGCCAGGTTGTTCGAGGTAACCGAGATATTGGTCTGCTGTGCATCCAACCCGGTCTTGCTGATCCAGAGTGCAGGGTTCATGTAAAACTCCTTGGTTAGCTGATACGCAGCAGCTGGGTTTGGGCCTCGTCATTCTCTTCCGCGGTCTTCATGATTTTGACCTGGGTTTCGAACTGACGTTGCAAGCGAATAAGGTTGGTCATTTCATCGACCACGTTGACGTTGCTCCCCTCGAGGGAGCCGGCGATGAGGCCCACATTGGCCGACGCAGCTTCATTCTGGCCATCCTTGCGACGGAACAGGCCATCCTGCCCCTTCTCCACCGCATCGGCCGCCGGGTTGACCAGCTTGATGCGCTGGTACTCCTCCGGCAGGTTGGGGGCGGCCCCCTCCGGCCGGCCGCTGATGGTGCCGTCCCGGTTGATTTCGATTTTCTCCATCGGCAGCGGCAGCACGATGGGCTGACCGCCGTCGTCCACCACGTTCAGGCCGGTGGAGGTCTGCAGATTGCCGGTGGCACTGAGCTGCAAGTTGCCCATGCGGGTATAGGCTTCGCCGCCCTTGGGATCCTGCACCGCAATCCAGCCCGGACCGTCGACGGCAACGTCAAGATCCCGACCCGTGGTCATCAGCATGCCGTGCTGCAGGTTCTGTCCCGGCCGCTCCGCCATGGCGAACACCCGGGTGGGCAGCCCTTCGCCAAACGCCTGCATGCTGCGCGCCTGCTCGAAGTCAGACTTGAAGCCGGTGGTGTTGGCGTTGGCCAGGTTGTTGCTTCGAACAGCCAGGCTGTTCATGCTCTCCTTGGCCCCGGACATGGCGATGTATAGCAGGTGATCCATGGGATCCTCCGTCAAACTGATGACTCTGACAGAGGAACTGCAATTTGAATGCCAATCCCCATCAAGCTTGTCAGTTACCGCCGCAATCACCCGCAACAACAGGCAATAAAAAGGGGCGCCGAAGCGCCCCTTGTCGTGCATGCAACCAGACTTAACGGATCTGCAGTATGGTCTGCTGCAGGGAGCTGTTCACTTCCAGCGAACGGGAGTTGGCCTGGAAGTTGCGCTGCGCCGTGATGAGGTTGACCAGCTGGGAGGTCAAATCCACGTTGGATTGCTCCAGCGCAGAGGATTTGATGCTGCCCAGGGTGCCCGAATTGGGGGTGCCTGGCAGCGCATCGCCAGAGAGCAGAGACTGGCGCCAGGAGGTATCGCCAACCTGGGTCAATCCTTGCGAGTTGGCGAATTTGGCAAGTGCCACCATGGCAACCTTCAACGTGGTCGCATTGCTGTAAGTCGCCGACACAATACCATCCGGCGTGATCTCCACCTTGGTCAGATTACCGACAGTGGCGCCATCCTGGGTCAGCTTGGTGACGTTAAAAGGCGAGCTGTATTGCGTCACGTCGCCGAGACGGATCTCCAGTGTCTGGGTGGGGTCGGCACCATTGGTGATAATCCCGGCCGCAGTACCAAGCGTGACGGTTTTGATCGGATCTGCCGGAACGGTCAGCGCTGTATCCAGTTTGCCGCCGGAGGTAAACGTCATCTGGACGCCGGTGGGGACGCCTGTGGCCGGGCTGGGTGAACCACCAGCGATGTCGATGGGCTTGTCCCCCTCATACATGTACATGCTCCAGGTACCCGGTGTCAGCGGCGTTCCCGGGGCAGCCGGATCCTCGTGGCGGACAAAATACTTGGTGATCACATGGGGGGCCCCCAGCGAATCATATATCGTCACGGAAGTTGAGTGGGCAAAGGTGGCGGAGTTGGTGTGATCAAACGCGGCGGGTGACGTCGGTTTGGTTTTCGACTCGATACTCAGGTTGAAACTGGCTTCCACCAGCTCGGTCATTTTGGGCTCACCCGCCCGATCCGGAATTTGAATCGGCTTGGTGGCGTTGATGCTGACCGCCTTGGGTGTCCCATCCGTGTTGATCTCATAACCTTGCAGATAGTTGCCCTGATTGTTGACCATATAGCTGTTTTCATTCAGCTTGAAGGCCCCAGCCCGGGTAAAGGTACGATCCAGGTTGGTCAGACCGTCCGACGTCACGAAGAAGCCGTTGCCCTGGATGGACAAATCAAGGGCGTTGTTGGTGAATTGCAGCGCCCCCTGATGGAACTGCTGCGCCACCGCCCCCGTTGCCACACCGTTGCCGACCTGGGTCTTGGCATTGACGAAGATGGAGTTGGCGTAGACGTCCGCAAACTCGGCACGAGACTCTTTAAAGCCCGTGGTATTGACGTTGGCAATGTTGTTGGCGGTAACGTTCAGATCTTTTTGTGCCGCGTTGACACCGCTCAAGGCATTGTTAAATGACATATCCAGCTCCTTAGATCGATGCTGTTGGCGTGGTGGTTGATGGTGTTTTCACCGTACCTGCAATCTGCAAGATACTGTTCAAGCTTGTTGTACCGAGGCCTTTCAAATTGAGCTGGGTCGGATTGCTTGCCGAACCCAGGATCACGCTGTCGACCTTGCCGTAGGCAAAGATCGGCACACTCTCCGACTTACCGTCCACGGTACCGTTGGCCTTGAGGGTGTATTTGCCCTCTTTGGCCGGGTTTCCGTTCTTGTCCTTGCCATCCCATACAATCTCGACGTTACCCTTCTGGTCACCTTCCAGCGGAAACTCCTTGATGACCTGTCCGCTCTCGTCTTCGATGGTGATCTTGACGTTCGAATACTTGTTTTCTGTGCCCACTGCGACCACACCCGGCAAAGAACCATCTTTTTCCAGGTAGCCGACGTTGCTCTGCAGCAAGACGTTTTGCCCCACCAGTGCCGACGCCTGCAGCGCCTGGCTGGAGGTCATCAAGGTATTGAGGCTGCCAATCTGGTTCGACAGGCTGCTGATCCCCTGGGACGTCGACATGGACGTCATCTGGGAAAGCATCTGGGCGTTGTCCACCGGTTTAAACGGATCCTGATAGGAGAGCTGCATGGTCAGCAGCTTCAGGAACGACTCCTGATCCAGCTCCTTCTTCGGAGTGGTGGTCGTGCCCGTGGTCTGGGTGGAGGTATAGCCAATACCGTTCACACCACTGGTTGTATCTGCCATTTATGCGTCCCCCTGTCAGGACTTGCCGAGGTTGAGCGTCTGCTGCAGCATCTTCTTGGCAGAATCGGCCACCTGCACGTTGGTTTGATAGCTGCGCGAGGCGTTGATCATGTCCGCCATCTCTTCCACCATGTTGACGTTTGGCTTGAAGATGAAGCCATCCTTGTCTGCCATGGGGTGGTTGGGGTTGTACTCCTTGAGCAGAGGGGCATCGCTCTCGACAATGCCCTTCACTTCAACCCCGGCCGACGCCTGTTTGTCCGACATGGCCTGATCCAGCTGGGCGGCAAAGATTGGCCGCCTGGCATGGTAAGTTTTTTCCACGCTGGAACTCACGCTGTCGGCGTTGGCCATGTTGCTGGCTACCGTGTTGAGTCGAACAGACTGTGCACTCATGGCCGAGCCTGCAATGTCAAAGACCTTGAACAAACTCATCACTGTTCTCCTTTCAAGGCCTTCAGCAGGCCACTGATCTTGCTGTTCATAAATTCAAGGGAGGTCTGGTATTCAAGGCTGTTGCGCAAGAACTCGCTGCGCTCCTGCTGCACGTCCACCGTGTTGCCATCACCGGTATCCGGCTGCAGGGGATTGCGGTACTGCGTCACGCCGGGCGCATCCATCTGCAGGGCAAAGTGCTTCTCGCTGGTCGTGGCAAGGCCGAAGCCCTGATGTTGCTGGGCCTCTTCCAATGCTTGCGAGAAGTTGATGTCTCTGGCCTTGAAGCCAGGGGTATCCGCGTTGGCAATGTTGCTGGACAACACCTCGGCACGCTTGGAGCGAACGCTCAGCGTGTATTGATGGATACCAAATGCCTTGTCGAATGAAATTGCCATAGCACACCTCCTGCTTGAGAAATTATTAGCAAAAGGTGTGCCAAGGAAGGATTTAAGCGGGGATCATTTAACCTTGTAGACGATGCCGGGGTTGCAGCGGATCATCTCGAACCTGTCGGTCAAACCGGCCAGCGACTCGGAAGCCCCCAACATCAGGTAGCCGCCAGGATTGAGGCTGGCTGCAAACTGGTTGAGGATCTTCGACTTCACTTCCGGGGCAAAGTAGATGAGTACGTTGCGACAGAAGATGATGTCAAACTTGCCAAGCAGGCTGTAGCTCTCCAGCAGGTTCAAGGGGCGGAAGGTGGTCAATTTTCTGACACGCTCCACCACCCGCATCTTGTTGTCACCATGGGGTTCGAAGAACAGCTTCTTGCGCTCGGGCGACAAACCACGGGCCAGTGCCAGGCTGTCGTATACCCCCTCCTTGCACTGATTGAGCATGGTGGTCGAGATGTCCGTCCCCACGATCTGGACGCCACCTGGCAAGGTACCGGGCTTCTTCATCTGCTGTTCCAGCGCCGTCATGGCGATGGAATAGGGCTCCTGTCCGGAGGAAGAGGCCGCAGACCAGATCTTGATGGGCCGACCGCTCTTGCCCAGTTCGGGAAAGATCTTGTCGGTCAGCAGCTGGAAGGGATAGGTATCGCGAAACCACAGGGTCTCGTTGGTGGTCATGGCATCAACCACTGCCATTTTCAGGTCACGCTCACGCACACTCATCGCTCGAGTAACCAGATCAGACAGACTCTCAATACCAAACTGAGTCATCAAGGGTGAAAGCCGACTCTTGACCAGATACTGTTTGTTGTCACCCAGCACGATTCCGCTCTGTACCGCCAGAAAATTGCTGAATTGTTTGTATAAGTCGTCCGAAAGTGTCTTCATGCAGTTTGTTCTTCTTGATTAGAGTGCGCCTTGTACGGCCTTGGCCAATTCATCCGGCTGGAATTTGGCAATGAAATTGTTCGCACCAACTTTCTGCACCATGGCCTGATTGAACACCCCACTGAGGGATGTGTGCAGAATAACATGTAAGTCCTTGAGATTGGGATTGTTGCGGATCTCTGCCGTGAAAGTATATCCATCCATCTCCGGCATCTCGATGTCCGAGATCACCAGGGCGATCTGATCCTTGATGGGACCGTTTTTGGACATCTCCAGCAACATGTTGAGCGCTTCGCGTCCATCCTTGGCCAGCACGCACTGTACCCCGATGGCTTCGAGGGCGCGCTGCACCTGCTTGCGGGCCACGGAAGAGTCATCGGCCACCAGCACCGGACGTCCCAGGGTCGGGTGTTCTACGCTGGCCTCCACCAGCTCCTGGCTCACTTCGGTCGACACCGGCGAAATCTCGTTGAGGATGCGCTCCACGTCCAGGATCTCGACCAGCTCCCCATCCACCTCGGTGACGGCCGTCATGTAGTTGATGCGCCCAGCCCCTTTCGGCGGTGGCAGGATGGATTCCCAGTTCATGTTGATGATGCGCTCGACCGAGTGCACCAGAAAGCCCTGAATGGAGCGGTTGTATTCAGAAATGATGATGAAACACTTGGTCAGATCTTCGATAGGACGCTTGCCCATCGCCATGCTCAGATCGATGACGGAGATCGTCTGGCCACGAATGTGAGCCACCCCGCGAATGCAGGAGTTGAGCTTGGGCATGACGGTCAAGGGAGGACACTGCAACACTTCACGTACCTTGAATACGTTGATGCCAAATCTTTGACGTCCGTTGAGACGAAACAACAACAATTCCAGCCGGTTTTGCCCCACCAGCTGGGTACGTTGGTTGACCGAGTCCAGGATACTGGCCATAAACACTCCCTAAAAACGCTTGGCATTAATCATGCATGCGTGTTGGCTTGCGTCAGACTGTCGATGTCACTACGAACGAATTCTGAAGCAAGCATAGTTAAATATGGTGATATACGTGAACAACTTATCGGCCTGCGAGCGAAAATGATTAGTAGACTTTTCCTCACCTTACTGCTGTTTTGCGGCATTTCTCACGCCACGGCATCCGAGGTGACCAGTTACTTGCAAGAAAAGGCGCAGGAATTTGTGCTCGGCCAGCTCGATGTCCCCCTCGACGCCCAGGCACAGGTACAGGCCGCTTCCATCGATGAACGTCTTCCCCTGAGCCGCTGCGAAGAGCATCTGTCCATCACCCTGCCCGCCAAGATGGAGATCCGCCGCAATACCACCGTCTACCTCAAATGTGAGGAGGAGAAACCCTGGGATCTCTACCTGCCGGTGCGGATCAGCATACAGAAGCCGTATGTGACCGTCTCCACGCCGGTGGCCAAGGGCGACATCCTCAGCGAGAGCGTGCTGACACAGGCCTACCAGGATCAGACCCTGATCCGCGGCGACTATCTCAGCGATACTACAGCCTTCATCGGCGTTCGCAGCAAACGGGAACTCAAGCCGGGCCAGCCCATCCGGCTCAGCCAGGTCTGCGTCGTCTGCAAGGGTGACCAGGTGACCCTCAGCGCAGAAAATAGCAGCATGCAAATCAAAACCATGGCCCGAGCCTTGCAAGATGGCAGCTTCGGAGACATGATCAGGCTCGTCAATATCCGGTCAGGCAAAACGGTGCAGGGAAAAGTCAACGCAGTTGGCTCCGTGGTGGTCACCTTCTGAGTATTTTCGGATCACTTTTTTTCTAAAGTTATGACGGCAGCCACCGATAAACAGGTAAGCGAACAGCAAAGCAGGCGAAGGTAAACACTATGGCTATTAACAATATCAACAACTTGGCGAACAATCGGTTGCAAAATACCGGTAGCAGCCAGGGTGCCAGCACCAAACCAGCGACCTCGTCCTCCGACAACCGTGCGGCGGCCGTCAAGACCGACTCCGTCTCTCTGACCAGCGAGGCGCAGCAATTGCAACAGATGCAGAAGAACCTCAACTCAGCCTCCACCGGCAATGAAAGCCGGGTCGAGAGCCTGAAGAAAGCCGTGGCCAATGGTGAATATCGGGTCGACAGCGAAGCTGTGGCCAAGAAGATGTTCAGTTTTGAATCCAACCTCGACAAGTTGCTGGGATGATGGATTTACCTTCGCTGCTGCACACCCAAGACGACTACCTCTCCCAGATGCAGGGCTTGCTGGAGGAGGAGTTCAACCTGCTCAAGCAGCACCAGGCACTGGCGCTGCCCGAGCTGGCAGAGCGCAAGCAGAAGCTGCTTGCCGATATTGAAGAGCTGGACAAGGCCATGGCCCTGCTGCCCGACCTGAAACAGCAACTGAATACCTATCCCGAGCAGATGCGAGTACTGCGTGAAAAACTCGATGCCTGCCAGGAACAGAACGATCTGAACGGGCGCCTGCTCGAGCTCAGCATCGTCTCCAACCGCCGGCTGGCCAGCTACCTGAGCAAGCTGCGGGATCGCAACTCCCTGACCTATGACGCCAAGGGCAATACCCGCTCCGGTACCCGCTCCATCGGCATCAAGGCCTGACCTCCCCCGTTACGACGACAGGCTGCCCCGCAGCACAACCATCCCCCCTTCTCTTTTTTACAGCGCCAGCTGCAACAGCACTTCGCTGTCCGCACAGGCGTGAATGCCGAGCACCCCATCCTCGTAGCGGCCATAACTTGCCGCCAGGTTGCCGCGTGGAAAACAGATGGATCCCGGGTTCATCAACACCAGCTCCCCTTCCCGCTGCAGCACGGGCAGATGGGTGTGACCGCTGATGAACAGGCTGCCGGCAGGCAGCGGCACCTCGGCAGGCTGATAGAGATGGCCGTGACTGACGAACCAGCGCCGGCCGTCCACCAGCAGCTGGTTGTAAGGGGCGGTGATGGGAAAATCCAGCAGCATCTGATCCACTTCCGAATCACAGTTGCCACGTACCGCCATGATGCGGGAGGCCAGCCCATTGAGCCGCTCGGCCACGGCCGCGGGAGCATAGCCAGGTGGCACCGGGTTACGCGGGCCGTGATTGAGCAGATCGCCGAGCAGCAGATAGTGATCCGGCTGCCAGGGGGCGAGCTGGTCGAGCACCTGCTCCAGCGCACTCAGGCTGCCGTGCAGGTCGGAAAGAATGGCAATCTTCATGGCAAGCTCCTTACTGCTGACTGAAGTAGAGATCCTTGGTGGCGATCGCCCCCTTCAGGTTCTGCACCGGCAGGCCGCGCAGGGTGGGATCCACCAGTCGCATCTGGTTGTAGTGATAGACGGGGATGGCCGGCATCTCGTCCATCAGCAACTGCTCTGCCTGGTGGTAGATCCCGCTCCTGGCATTGCCATCCAGGGTATCGGCCGCCTGTTGCAGCAGGCCGTCGAAGGCGGGGTTGCAGTAACCGCTCTCGTTCTGGGGATCCTGGCAGCGGAAGCTGTTGAGCATGGCAGAGGGCTCCACGTAATCCCCAAACAGGAAGGAGCGGGCCAGCATGAAATCGCCGCTGTCTTTGGCCACCTGATAGGCGTTCCACTCCATGTTGTTGAGCGTCACTTCGACCCCCAGCGGCTTCCACATGGATGCGACGGCCAGCGCCAGCTTCTTGTGATTCTCAGAGGTGTTGTAGGTGAGCGTCAGCTTGAGAGGATGCTGGCTGTCATAGCCGGCCTGGGCCAGCAGCGCGGCCGCCCTGGCCAGCCGGGTCGGCTGATCCTGCAGGGCCAGGGGGGAGCTCAGCGCCTCATAGCCCGGCATGCCTGGCAGCAGCGACCAGGCGGGTTGTTCGCCCTGCCCGCTGACCTTTTCGGTCAGCAGGTGACGATCGATGGTCATGGCCAATGCCTGGCGCACCCGCACGTCCTGCAGTTCAGGGCGGCGCAGGTTGAAGGTGTAGAGGTAGGTACCCAGCAGCGGCAGACCCCAGATCCGCTCGGGGGTTGCCTCTCTGGTTTTCTGGTAATACTCCAGCGCCACCTTGTTGGTGAGCTGGATCTCCCCCGCCTCGTAGCGCAGCCGTTCGGCATGCTGGGAGGCGAGCGGCAGATAGGTCACCCGCTGGATCCGGGTATGGGCATCATCCCAGTACTGCACGTTGCGCTCCGCCTCGATGCGCTCGTTCGGTACCCAGTTCACCAGCTTGTAGGCGCCGTTGCTGACCAGCTTGCCGGGCTGGGTCCACTGCTTGCCGAACTGGCTGATGGCTTTCTCGTTGACCGGCACGAAGGGGCGCTGGCTTATCAGTTGCAGGAAGTAGGGAACCGGCCGCTCCAGCGTCACTTTGAGGATCTGCTCACTCTCGGCTTCCACCCCCAGGGTGTTGAGATCGAGCGCGCCTGCGTAGATGGACTGGGCATTGTTGATGCCGGTTGCCAGCAGCAGGCCGGCAGAGGGCGAGGCCTGGGCGGGGTCCAGCAGACGGCGCCAGGCATAGACGAAATCGGCGGCTGTGAGCGGCTCGCCGTTGGACCACTTGAGCTGCGGTCGCAGGAAGAAACGCCAGACCAGTCCGTCTGCACTGGTCTCCCAGCGCTGGGCCTGGGCCGGTACGATCCGGCCCTGACCATCCTCGCTCACCAACCCTTCAAACAGGTCCACCAGCACCACTTCACCGGGGAAGCCGGAGCGGATCTGGGCCGGGTCGAGGGATTCGGGCTCGGCGCCATTGCCCTTGACCAGGGTCTGGCGATCCGACAACGCGGGATCCTGGGATACCGTGGTCGCCTGCAGCGGCGGGGTCAGCAGCAGCCCCAGCAGCAAGGGGGAGAGCCAGCGTGGTGCCGGCCGGCGTACTAAGCGGTAAACCATGACATAAACCTCGTTCAATGCACTTATTTCAGGAAAGGGGGAAGGCCGGCGGCGCGCCTGGATACGAATGCATGATGCCGCGCTTGTTATCCCCGAAGACGCCCCGTATTGTATCGGGCTTGCCCAAGAGATGGAGTCTCTCGGGCTATTTTTTTCAGGAGTTTTTATGGGGTATGAGTGGCTGGCGCTGGCAGCGGCCAGTTTATGGGCAGTGGCGGCCCTGATTTCCGTCAAACCAGCTCGCCATCTGGGGCCATTTGCCTACAGCCGCTGGCGGATGTGCCTGGTCAGCCTGATGCTCGGCAGCATGAGTCTCTTGACCGGCGGCTGGCATACCCTCTCGGGCAGTGCCCTCCCCCTGCTGGCCATCTCGGGCCTCATCGGCATCTTCATCGGCGATACCGCCCTCTACGCCTGCATGAACCGGCTGGGTCCCCGTCGCAGCGGTCTGCTGTTTTCTTGCCATGCGCTGTTTTCCGCGCTGCTCGGGCTCTGGCTGTTCAACGAGCAGTTGACCGGTTCCCGGCTGACCGGCGCCATGCTGGTGTTTGTCGGCGTCATGCTGGCCATTCTGTTTGGTCGGCGCAGCAGCGGCAGCGAATGGGAGAAAATACGGGGCAGCCTGGCGGCCGGGGTCGCGCTGGGGCTGACCGCCGCCCTCTGCCAGAGCCTGGGCGCCATCATCGCCAAACCGGTGATGATGGGCGGCGACGTCGATGCGGTGAGCGCCTCCGGCGTCAGGATGGGCAGCGCCCTGCTGGCTCACTGCGCCCTGCGCATGACCGGGCTGCCACTGAGCAAGCCGCTGCATCCCATCAACCGTCGCATCTTCGGCATGATAGCCCTCAACGGATTCCTCGCCATGGCGCTCGGCATGACGCTGATCCTGGTGGCCCTGAAACAGGGGGATGTGGGCATGGTGGCCATCCTCTCCTCCACCACCCCCGTCATCTTGCTGCCACTGCTGTGGTGGCACTCGGGCGAGCGGCCGTCCGCCGCCGCCTGGGCCGGCACCCTGCTGGCCACCCTGGGGACAGTGCTGGTGCTGGGAGCCAGCGGCCACTGACTCCTGGCGATCAGAAGCGGGCGATTTCGTCGATGGTCAGCTCGCGATATTCGCCCGGCGCCAGATCGTCGTCCAGCACCAGATCGCCCACCCGCTCCCGGTGCAGCCCCACCACCTTGTTGCCGATGGCGGCAAACATCCGCTTCACCTGATGGTACTTGCCCTCGTGGATGGTGAGGCGCGCCTCGCACTCCCCCAGGATCTCCAGCTGGGCCGGCCGGGTCTTCTCGGTCTCGCTGCGCAGCAGCACCCCTTCGGCAAACAGCGCAATGGCATCCGGGCTCACCGGATCGGCCAGCCAGACGTGATAGGTCTTGGCGCACTCGTGACGGGGAGAGGTGATGCGATGGGACCACTGGCCGTCATCGGTCACCAGTACCAGACCTGTGGTGTCGAGATCGAGCCGCCCCACCACATGCAGCTTGCCCATGGCCGGCTCGTCCATCAGGAAGAAGACGGTGGGATGATCCGGATCCTCGTTGGAGCAGACATACCCTTCCGGCTTGTGCAGCATGAAGTAGCGGTTGCGCTGATCCAGAGTCAGGGTGACGCCGTCGAATTCAATCTGGCTCTGCTCGTTGATGTGGAAGGCGGGCTGCTTGACCACGATGCCGTCCACCATCACCTCTCCCTGCCGGATCAGTTTGCCCGCCAGCGAGCGGGTCAAGTCGGAACAATCGCAAAGAAATTTATCGAGCCGCATGCACAACCTCAGAGTCCATCAAGAAAGGGGCGTCATTATATCGGCCGGGGCCGACAACTCCAGCACTAAGCGCCAAGGCCGGCCAGCATGTCGCCATGACGAACCCCGGCGCCGGTGTTAGACTGCCAACAGAGGGCCTAACGTCACGCATAATAATAATGTCAGGAAGCCGTATGAAGTCGCACACTCCTCATCCCGTTATCCCCGTCAACCAGCTGCAACCCGGCATGTACGTGATCGCCATTACCAGCCAGACCGGCGGCATGGAGATTGCCCAGATGGGGCTGGTGACCACCCGTCAGCAGATCAACGATCTGGTCAGGCGCGGCGTACTCACGGTGCGGGTCGATCTCGCCCGCAGCAAGCTGCCCGGCATCGAGCAGGTCATCTCCCCCCAGCCCGCCGTCTCTGCGACCAGCTCACCGCGTCCCTCCGGCAGTGGCAACGGCGAGGGGCGCGAGCTGAAGATCCGCCGGCTTTATCAGGAGGCTCGCGAGCTGCAGGGCAAGTTCATCCGCCACCTCAAGGCGGGGGAGCCCATCGACATCACGCCGCTGGCGGCAGTGGCCGAGGAGATGGTGGACACCATGTTCACCCACGGCGACGCCATGCTCTGTCTGGCCCGCATTCGCGCCAAGGATGCCTACCTGATGGAACACTCCATGAACGTCGCCATCCTGCTGGCGAACTTTGGCCGTTATCTGGACCTGGATCGCAGCGTGCTCAAGGAGCTGACCCTGGGCGGCCTGCTGCACGACGTGGGCAAGATCATGACCCCGGACGAGGTGCTCAACAAACCGGGCAAGCTCACCGACGAGGAGTTCGCTGTCATGCGCCAGCACGTGGTGCACAGCTACGAGATCCTGAGCAACACCCCCGGCATCACCGCCACCATGCTGGAGGTGGCCGCCAACCATCACGAACGGCTCGACGGCACCGGTTACCCGCAGCGGCTCAAGGGCGAGCAGCTCTCGCTCTATACCCGCATGAGCGGCATCGTCGATGTCTATGACGCCGTCACCGCGGATCGTGTCTACAAGCAGGGGATGCAGCCGACCCAGGCCTTTCGCATTCTGCTCAAGGGGATCAACCACCACTTCGATGCCGAACTGGTTACCAAGTTCATCAAGTGCATGGGGGTCTATCCGGTAGGTACGCTGGTGCAGCTCTCCAACCAGCGGCTGGCCATTGTCATGCAGCGCAATCCCCATGAGCCGCTCAAGCCGGTGGTGAAGGTGATTTATCACGGAACCCAGCGCCACTACCTCGAGGTGCAGTGGCTGGATCTTGCCAAGAACGGGGTGCAGGAGACCATCGAGAGCACGGTCGATCCCAAGGAGTTCGGCATCAACCTCGCCAACTTCGTCTAGTTGGCCCCCCCTTCCCGCGGCCGCTCGGTGCAGTGCTGGATGAGGAACTCCTCATCCAGCGGCGACAGATCGAAGCGGATGCAGGCCTCTTCGATGGCCCGGATGTCGTGTTGATGGTGCTCGCTGAGCCAGCGCACGGCGCGGCGCAGATCTTCACCGTGGGGCAGCAGGGTATGGTCGCTCATGGGGCACCTCCGGTCAGCCATCGATAGCGGCCCGTCACAGCGGGCCCTCTCTTCTAGCTTAGCCCGCCTGCCGCCCCTTCATCATCCGGCCTTCAAACAGGCTCAGGCAAACGCTCGCTGCCAATCTTGGTCAAACTTCGCCAGCGCCGCATCCACCGCCGGCACCCGCAGCAGCTGTTCGGCCACATCGAGCGGCAGCGTGATGGACTGGCAACCCGCCAGCAGGCAGTCGAGGGCCTGGCGCGGGGTGCGGAACGATGCCGCCAGCACCTTGCTGTTCGGCGCGTGCAGCGCCAGCAGCTGTTGCAGCTCCTGTACGGTGGCGATGCCATCGCCCCCCTGGGCATCCAGCCGGTTGACGTAGGGCGCCACGTACTCGGCCCCCGCCACCGCCGCCAGCCAGCCCTGCAGCGGGGTATAGACCGCCGTGCCCAGGGTCGGCACCCCGTTGGCCGTCAGGGTCTTGATGGCCGCCAGCCCCTCTTCACATACCGGGATCTTGATCACCAGGTCCCGGTCCAGCTCACGCAGGGCAAATGCCTCGCGCACCATCTCGGTCTCGGTTTTGGCCATCACCTGGGCAAACAGCCGCGCCTTGGGACCCAGCGCCTCCCGCAGAGCGGGCAGCAGCTCGGCCAGCGGCATGCCACCGGCAGCGGTAATGGACGGGTTGGTGGTGACGCCGGCCAGCGGCAGGATCCGTGACCAGCGGCGCACCGCAGCCACATCGGCAGTATCGAGATAAAGCTCCATCTCTGACTCCTTAAGGGGATGTGCAATCTGTCGCCATTCTAGCGAGATAACATCCGCAATTTAGTTGATCAAAATCAAATCAACTTTCGAACGAAAGAAAATAGAATGCAAAAACAAAAGGAGGCGGTATGATTTTCGACCTGCAACGCTATTCAACCCACGATGGCCCCGGCATTCGCACTCTGGTGTTTCTCAAGGGGTGCTCGCTGGCCTGTCGCTGGTGTCAAAACCCGGAAAGCCGCTCTCCCAAGCCGGACATACTACTCGACCGGCGCCAATGCATCGAGGGATGCCGGCTCTGCAGCGACGCCTGCCCGGCAATCTTGCGTGACAGCCAGGGTGTCCAGCTCACCCGCACATCCCTCGGCAATCAGGATGTGGAACGGCTGCGCGGCCTCTGCCCCAGCGAAGCGCTGCAGGTGTGCGGCCGGGAGGAGAGTCTGGACAGCCTGATGGCCACCATCTTGCGGGATCGCCCCTTCTTCGAGCGCAGTGGCGGCGGGGTCACCCTCTCCGGCGGCGAGCCCTTCATGCAGCCCGCATTTGCCGCCAGCCTGCTGGCCCGCTGCAAGGCCGAGGGGCTGCATACCGCGGTGGAAAGTTGCCTGCACGTGCCCTGGCACCAAATTGAACCCAGCCTCCCCCACCTCGACCTGCTGCTGGCGGATCTCAAGCAGGTGGATGAGGATCGCTTCTTCGACTGGACCCGCGGCAAGGTCGCCCTGCCTCTGGCCAATCTCAAGCGGCTGGCCGAGCGCGGCGTAGCCATGCAGATCCGGGTGCCGCTCATCCCCGGATTCAATGCCGACCACGCCTCCATCGAGGCCATCACCCGGGCCGCCGCCAGCCTCGGTACGGTACAGGAGATCCACTTTCTCCCCTACCACACCCTGGGCGCGGGCAAGTACGCCCTGCTCGACCAACCCTATCAGGCCCCCCTCCAGCCACTCGATGACCCGGCACTGCTCGCCTTTGCCCATGAGTGTGCCCGTGTGCAGGGGCTGACCCCGCTAACCCGGGGCTAGAAAGACCCCATGACATCAGCCACTCACTGCCCTATGACCAGAGGATAAGACCATGACCCAGCTCGACCTCACCACCCTGCCCCCGCGGATCCGCGCCCACAAGGAGAGCCTGATCCACATCGTCCAGCCGCCGGTCTGCACCGAACGTGCCCGCCACTATACAGAGGCCTATCAGGCCCACCTGGCAAGGCCGCTGCCGGTGCGCCGTGCCCTGGCGCTGGCCCACCACCTCAAGAAGCGCACCATCTGGATCAAGCACGACGAGCTCATCGTCGGCAACCAGGCGAGCCAGGTGCGGGCGGCGCCGCTCTTTCCCGAATACACGGTGGGCTGGATCGAGAAGGAGATCGACGAGCTGGCTGACCGCCCCGGCGCCGGCTTTGCGGTGAGCAAGGCGGACAAGCTGGCCATCCACGCCCTCACCCCCTTCTGGCGCGGCCAGACGGTGCAGGATCGCTGCTACGGCCTCTTTACCGACGAGCAGAAGGGGCTGCTGGAGAGCGGCATCATCAAGGCCGAGGGCAACATGACTTCGGGGGATGCGCACCTCGCGGTCAACTATGAGCAGCTGCTTGCTCTCGGTCTCGACGGCCTCAAGGCCAGGGTGGCCGAGCGGCGCGGCCGGCTCGATCTGGCTGACTGGGCCGATCTGCAGCGCGAGCAGTTCCTGCAGGCCGTCGCCATCACCTTCGATGCCGTCAGCCAGCACATCGAGCGTTACGCCGCGCTGGCCCGCGAACTGGCGCTGCAGGAGCCGCGCCCAGAGCGCCGCTGCGAGCTTGAGACCATCGCCCTCAACTGCGCCCACATCGCCCACCGACCCCCCGAGACCTTCTGGCAGGCGCTGCAGCTGTGCTACTTCATCCAGCTCATCCTGCAGATCGAGTCCAACGGCCACTCAGTATCGTTTGGCCGGATGGACCAGTACCTCTACCCTTGGTATCGCCGCGAGGTGGAATTGTCGGAATCCCTGCCACGCACGCGCGCCATCGAGCTGCTGCAGGGCTGCTGGCTCAAGCTGCTGGAGGTGAACAAGATCCGCTCCGGCACCCACTCCAAGGCCTCCGCCGGCAGCCCGCTCTACCAGAACGTCACCATCGGCGGCCAGAACTGGCGGGATGGCAAAGCCCACGACGCGGTCAACGGCCTCTCCTACACGATTCTGGAGTCCTGCGGCCAGCTGCGCTCGACCCAACCCAACCTCTCGGTGCGCTACCACGCCGGCATGAGCGAGGATTTCCTCGACGCCTGCATCCAGGTGATCCGCTGCGGCTTCGGCATGCCCGCCTTCAACAACGACGAGGTGGTGATCCCCGAGTTCATCAAGCTCGGGGTGAGTGAGGAGGATGCCCACCACTACGCCGCCATCGGCTGCATCGAGACCGCGGTGCCCGGCAAGTGGGGCTATCGCTGTACCGGCATGAGCTTCATCAACTTCGCCCGCATCCTGCTGGCGGCGCTCGATGGCGGCCGTGACGCCACCACCGGCAAGGTCTTCCTGCCCCAGCCCCAGTCGCTGCGGCAAGGCTCGTTCGACCACTTCGACGAGGTGATGGCCCGCTGGGACGAGCAGGTGCGCTACTTCACCCGCAAGTCCATCGAGATCGACTGCGTGGTCGACAGCGTGCTGGAGGCCCAGGCCCACGACATCCTCTGCAGCGCCCTGGTGGATGACTGCATCGAGCGCGGCAAGACCATCAAGCAGGGGGGCGCCGTCTATGACTGGGTCTCCGGCCTGCAGGTGGGGATCGCCAACCTGGGCAACAGCCTGGCGGCGCTGAAGAAACTGGTGTTCGAGCAGGGGGTGGTGGATCAGTGCGAGCTGGCCGAGGCGCTCGAGCAGGATTTTGCCGGGCTTGAGGGCGAGCAGCTGCGCCAGCGCCTCACCAATGCAGCTCCCAAATATGGCAACGATCTGGACGAGGTCGACCTGCTGCTGGTGCAGGCCTACCAGAGCTACATCGACGAGCTCAAGGGGCTGCACAACACCCGTTTCGGCCGCGGCCCCATCGGCGGCACCTACTATGCGGGTACCTCCTCCATCTCGGCCAACGTGCCGTTCGGTGCGGCCACCATGGCCACCCCGGATGGCCGCCACGCCCGCACCCCGCTGGCGGAAGGGGCCAGCCCAGCGTCGGGCTCGGATCGCCTCGGCCCCACGGCGGTGTTCAACTCCCTCGGCAAGCTGCCCACCCCGGCCATCCTCGGCGGCGTGCTGCTCAACCAGAAGCTGAGCCCGGCCAGCCTCGAGAGCGAGCGGGACAAGGCCAAGCTGATGAGCCTGCTGCGCACCTTCTTCGAGGTACACAAGGGGTGGCACGTGCAGTACAACATCGTCTCGCGGGAAACCCTGCTGGCCGCCAAGGCCCATCCCGACCAGTATCGGGATCTGGTGGTGCGGGTGGCGGGCTATTCGGCCTTCTTCACCGCCTTATCCCCCGATGCGCAAGATGATATCATCGCCCGCACCGAGCACAGTCTCTGACGGGCCCCACCAGGGGCAGCTGTGCCCCATTATGACCGGCAAGCCACCCGCGAGGTGGCTTGCCGCTATCCACTGCCAGCCAGCGAGGTCCCATGAACCCACGCCACCAACTGATCCTCACCCTGGTCCATCAGGCCCGCAAGATGAGCGTGAGCGAGCTCTCCCAACGTACCGGGGTCTCGGAGGTGACGGTGCGCAACGACCTGACCGCCCTCGAAAAACAGGGGCTGCTCAAGCGGGTGCACGGCTCGGCCATGGCGCTGGAGAGCGACGACCCCGACGCCCGGATGAACATCAACTACCTGCTCAAGGAGCGCCTCGCCGAGCGCGCCGCCCAGCTGGTGGAGGATGGCGAGACGGTCTTTATCGAGGGGGGCAGCGCCAACGCCCTGCTGGCCCGTCATCTGGCCCTGCACAAACGGGTCACCATCATCACCATCAGCAGCTACATCGCCCATCTGCTGCGCGACACCCAGGCCCAGGTGGTGCTGCTCGGCGGTCTGTTCCAGCATCAGAGCGAGAGCGTGGTGGGGCCGCTGACCCGGCTGTGCATCGAGCAGGTGCACTTCTCCAAGGCCTTCATCGGGGTGGACGGCTTTCACCCCGAGGTGGGCTTCACCGGCCGCGACATGATGCGGGCGGATGTGGTCAACAGCGTGCTGGCCAAGGGGGTGACCAATGTGGTCATCACCGACAGCAGCAAGTTTGGCGCCATCCATCCGAGCCCGCTCGGCACGCCGAACCAGATCGGCGTGCTGGTCACCGACGACGCCTTGCCCGTCACCATGCGATCCACCCTGACTGCGCGCGGCATCACAGTGCACTGCGTCACCGCCTGAATCGCACCTTGCCCCCCGTTGCCGGGTTGCTCCCCCGCCTGGCCGCTTGACGGCGCCCACCGAGGCTGGGGTATGCTCGTCCTCTTTTGGCCACCGCCTGGCAAGGGCCACTCTTTCAAGGACGTGACATGCACACCAAGGACAAGTTTCTGGCCGCTCTGGTCATCCTCTGCTGGGGGCTCAACTTCGTCGCCATCAAGTGGGGGCTGGAGGGGATCCCGCCACTGCTGCTGGGGGCGCTGCGCTTCGTCGGGGTGGTCTTTCCCGCCATCCTGCTGGTCCCCAGACCCGCCATGCCCTGGCGCTGGCTGCTGGCCTACGGCGGTGCCATCAGCCTGGGGCAGTTCTCCTTTCTGTTCTGCGCCATGAAGTTCGGCATGCCGGCGGGCATGGCCTCGCTGGTACTGCAATCCCAGGTGGTGTTCACCCTGCTGTTCGCCATGATCTGGCTGGGGGAGCGCTGGCAACCCCACCACTGGGTGGCCCTGCCGCTGGCGGGGGCCGGGCTCTACCTCATTGCCACCCATGGCGAGGGCAATCTCACCCTGCTCGGCTTCGTGCTGACCCTCTGCGCCGCCGCCTGCTGGGGCCTTGGCAATGTCATCAATCGCCAGATCGGCCTGCGTTACAAGACGTCTCTGCCAAGCCTGGTCGCCTGGGGCGGGCTGGTGCCCATCCTCCCCTTCTTCGCCCTCTCCTGGCTGTTCGAGGGGCCTGAGCTGATGGCCAGCAGCCTGCTCAACATCAGCTGGCAGGGGATCCTGTGCGTGCTCTATCTCTCCTTTGTCGCCACCTGGCTCGGCTACGGCCTGTGGGGACGGCTGCTGATGCGCTACCCGGTGGCGCAGGTGGCCCCCCTCTCCCTGCTGGTGCCCTGCGTCGGCATGGTGGCGGCGGCCCTGTTGCTGGACGAGCACCCCACCCCCTTGCAGTGGCTGGGCTCGGCCCTGGTGCTGCTGGGGTTCGTGGTGCATCTGCTGGGCGGGCGGCTGCGCTGGTTCAAATCGCAGACCGCCGCCTGACGCTTATTTACCCGTCGCCATTGACCGGGGCGGAGAAACTTTTCATGATGAGCCAGCCCCCAACGGGGCTCGCATCATCAACATATGGCCTGCAGGACGCAGCCATCAGGAGAGCAAGGACATGCCATCGACAGTCACCGCCGGCCCCCGGATCATCCCGCGCCTTCTGCGCACCAGTGCCATCACCCTGACCCTCTGCCTGAGCCACTACGGCTGGAGCGCCACCCTGCCCGCTGACCTCAAGTGGGAGAGCAACAACGCGGATCCGGTGTTCGCGGATCCGGCCGCCAAGCGGGGCGGCACCTTTCGCGGCTTCATGACCAGTTTTCCGCTGACCCTGCGGGTGTACGGTCCGGACTCCAACGGCGGCTTCGCCGGCTATGTGCGGGAGACCAACCTGCCGCTCTTGAGTACCCACCCCGTCACCGGCAATCCCATGCCCATGCTGGCCAACGAATGGGCCTTTGGGCCCGACCACAAGACCCTCTATCTGCGCATCAACCCCAAGGCGCGCTGGTCTGATGGCCAACCGGTCACCGCCGATGACTGGCTGTTCACCCTCAAGCTGCTGCGCAGCAAGGAGATCAACGACCCCTGGTACAACAACTACTACAGCACCCAGATAAGCGACGTCACCAAGTTTGATGACCACACCCTGGCCATCTCCAGCGGCAGTGCCAAGAGTCGCCAGGATCTGCTGGAATCCCTCCCCTTCACCCCGGCCCCCAGCCACGCCATCAAGATCACCGCCGACTGGGTTAAGGCGTACAACTGGAAGGTGCTGCCGGTGACCGGCCCCTACCAGCTTGGCGAGGTGAAGAAGGGCAAGTCGGTCACCTTCGAGCGGGTCAAGGATTGGTGGGGCAATGACGAGCGCTACTTCCAGCACCGTTTCAACCCGGACCGGATAGAGCTCAAGGTGCTCAGGGATCAGAACATCGCCTGGCAGCACTTCCTGCGCGGCGAGCTGGATACCTTCCCGCTGGTCATGCCCAACTGGTGGCACGACAAGACCAGGACGCCTGAGTTCGAGCAGGGTTATATCGAGCGACTCTGGTTCTACAACCAGACCCCCCAGTCCCCCATGGGGCTCTATCTCAACACCGCCAACCCGCTGCTGCGCGACCTCAATGTGCGGCTCGGCATCCAGCATGCCCTCAACCTCGACAAGATGCTCACCACCCTGCTGCGGGGAGACTACCAACGCCTCAACAGCTACGGCTCAGGCCAGGGGGAGTTCACCAACACGGCGCTCAAGGCCCGCCCGTTTGACCCCGAGCTGGCGCGCCAGTACTTCGCCAGGGCCGGTTTCACCAAGCCCGGCCCCGACGGTACCCTGCAAAACGACAAGGGCCAGCCGCTGACTCTGAGCATCACCTACACCACGGCGGAGCACGCCCAGCGCCTCACCCTGCTGCGCGAAGAGGCCAAGAAGGCGGGGCTCAACCTCGAGCTCAACCTGATGGATGCCTCGGCCGGCTTCAAATCGATGCTGGAGAAGAAACACCAGAGCGCCTGGATGGGCTGGAGCACCAGCCGCTATCCCGCCTACTGGGAATATTTCCACAAGGTCAACGCCAACAAGCCGCAGACCAACAACATCATGAACATAAATGACGACGCCATCACAGCCCTGGTGGAGCAGTACGACAAGGAGTTCGACTTCGCCAAAAAGGCGGCGCTGTCGCGCCAGATCCAGCAGCGACTCTATGAACTGGCCAGCTTCGTGCCCGCCTATCAGGTGCCCTACACCCGGGAGGGGGCCTGGCGCTGGATAAAACTGCCCAAGTTGCCGGCGACGCCCAAGAGCGAGCTGCTCTACTGGCCGCTGGACGGCAGCAACAGTGGCTACAGCTACGGCGGTCTATTCTGGATTGATGAAGAGACCAAGGCGCAGACCCGGGCAGCCATCAAGGCAGGCCAGCCCTTCCCGCCCGTCACCCTGGTTGACACCACCTATCAGCAGAAATAGGGGGCCTGCGCAGCCTGCCTCTTTGCCAGGGTGTGCCAAGGCCATCAACAAAAAGACCCCGCACAGTGGCGGGGTCTTTTTTGCAACCTAGGTTGCTGCTGAGGCAGGAGGCGCTTAGCCGCGCTTGGCCTGCTTCTGGGCGATGGCGTCGGCCACGTCGGCCGGCTCCAGCACGATACCTTCCTGATCCGGCGTCGGGAAGACGGCCACGCACAGCTCATCCTGCTCCATGCCGTCAATCCAGCGCTCCAGCCACACCTTGAGGGTGATGGACTGCGGCTTGCAGTCGGCCCACTCGCCTTCGGCCCACGCCTTGGCGTACTCCGGGTGCGGCCATACCGGGATGCAGTCTTCATCGTCGGTGGTCAGCATCATGACGCCGTGCTCGTCGGTCAGAACGAACAGCTCTTCGTGCTCGACCAGCTTGCTGATGAAGTGATCAAAGCGGTAGTCCGCGTTCAGTTGCAGCGCAGCATTGCGCTCGGTGTCGCTCAGTTCATAGCTCATCGGTCAAGTCTCTTGTGCAATAAAGGGCGCCATGTTCACATCTTGCCGGCGCCTTGTCCAGTATGAGAGATCGGTCACCGATTTTTGAGCAGGTTCACCCGAGCTCAGGAGTCACCAGGTCGATCTCCGCCATCTCGCCAAGGCGCTGGCGCAGCCAGTAGGCCGCCTCCACTTCGACGAAGCAGAGCTGATCCCGACCGGCCCTAGCCCCCGCCAGGATCTGCGCAAGACGAGCCTGCTGCGCGCTGTCCCAGGCATCGGCCAGCTTGCCGCCATGAGCCTCTTCCACCACCTCGCGGCGCAGCTCGAACAGGTTGTCGGTGATCGGGCTGTTGATCTTGGCCGGGCTGTGCCAGTACATCTGCAGGTTGTCCATCATCTCGCTGTCGTAGTTGGCCAGCGCATCCAGCTCAGGCGTCGCCCCCTCTTCACCGGTCGCGAAGTCACACCAGGCAGCCGTCAGCGGTGCCAGACTCTGGGCGGTTGCGCCCTTGCCATGCTGATGCAGGGCGGCGACATCAGCCCCCTTGCAGGCGGGTAGCCAGACATCCCCTTCATGTTGTTCGAGCAGCGGCAATAACAGGGAGGCCGGGTAGACGGAAAAACGGGAACCCAGGGTGTGCAGCAGGGATACCAGTGTGATCTTGACCATGGAATGCGCCTTGAACCGGGGGCCGACAGACAATATCGGCCAGATAGACAAAGGAAGCCCTATCCTATCATGTTTGACGCCGCAAAGCCGGACTCAAACAATTCTCAATTTATTCACCAGATGACGGCCAAAAAAGCAGCGTTCGAGCACGCCAGGGAGAGAGAAAGCCCAATAGTTTGAGCCAGCGCCCACTAAAGTGGATCCGGGAGTGCTAGTTTGCATACATCTTTAGCGTAAGGAGTGCATTCATGATCGGGATCGACCAGGTTTCCAGCGAGTTTGTAAACGATTTGAAAATACTGGCATGCTTTGATCCGGCCAACATGAGCCTGGGGATCAAGTTGCGCAGCGACATGTCCGACGAACTCTGCCAGGCGGCAGTTCGCCTGCATCAGCAGGGACTCATCAGCGCGGAAGATGGCGGCTATCTGACGCCCTTTGGCATGACCATGGTGGAACACCTGCAGCACCTGCTGGTGGCACTCAAACCGCTTTGACCGCCTTGGGAGCCCACAGCGAAAAGTTGAGCAGCTCCCAGCGTTTCCCTTGACGCAACAGACAGGCAAACAGCAAAGGACCTTCGGGTCCTTTTATCTTGCCATCGACCATCCACTCCCCCGCCCGTTGCGGCAACGGCTGCGCCCTGATCTCGTCCGGAAGCCTGCCAGCACCCACCCGCACCTGCACAAACTGCTGGCACACGGCCATGGCCTCTTTCTCAACGAGGTTCGGCCCCTGTTGATCGGTGGAGGCTATCAGAGTGGCGGCAAGCAGAAGGGATGGCAGCATAGTCGGCACAACATGCAGAAGTAGAAGGTCACGCCTCACACCGACGGACGGTGAAAAACGCCCATAAACAAAAAGCCGTGGAACCCAAAGGCACCACGGCTTTCTTAAATTCTGTAAGAATTACAGAGCAGTTACGTTCTCAGCCTGCGGGCCTTTTTGACCTTGGGTCACGGAGAACTGTACGCGCTGACCTTCAGCCAGGGTACGGAAGCCGTTACCTTGGATGGCGCTGAAGTGAACGAAAACGTCCGGGCCGTTTTCTTGCTGGATGAAGCCAAAACCTTTGGTTTCGTTGAAAAACTTAACGGTACCGGTGATCATGTTAGACATATCTTTAAACCTGTATTCAAAATAATTACTTATGCTTTTCAGCGGATAAAGCTCAAAAAACGGGATTAACTTATGAACAACAGGAAAAGATGTAAAACATCATATTCATTGACATAACTATCGCCCTTTCAAGCTGGTTGAGATTATACGTGGCTTTGGGGATTACGCAAACAATTTGTGCCCTGCCACGGCAGGGCACAAACGTTACAGCGTAGGTGCTTCCAGTGCCTGAACCAGGGCTTTGAGGAAGCGTGCCGCCTCGCCGCCGGTACAGGCTCTGTGGTCGAATGTCATCGACAGTGGCAGCGCTCTGACCGGGCGCGCCTCCCCATGGATGAACACCACCTTTTCGAACAACTTGCCCGCGCCAATGATGGCCACCTGGGGCGGCGTCACGATCGGGCTGGCATAGCGGCCCGCGATGGCGCCGAAGTTGGTGAGGGTGATGGTCGCCCCCTGCAGCATCTCGCGCGGTACGGCGCGCGCCTTCACGTCGGCGATCATGCGATCCAGCCCCTGGCGCAGATCAGCCCCTTCCCGCTCGGCCACGTTCTCCATTACCGGCACGTAGAGCCCATGTTTGGAATCCACCGCAATGGCCACGTTGACCTCCCTGAACAGCCGTCTTGACAGGGTGTCGCCGTCAAACCAGGCATTCATGGAGGGCTCGGCCCGGCAAGCTACACCGATGGCCTTGATGAGCCTTACAGTAACGTCTTCATCGGGGCGCCAGTGGCGCAAGTCCACCTCGTCGGTGATGCTGACCGGCACCACCGTCTGGTGCGAGAGCTCCATCGCCTTGGCCATGGCCCGGCGCGACCCCTTGAGGAACTCGTTGCCACTGCTCTGCTGGGCCTCGAACGCCTGCTGCACGTCTTGCTCGGTCACCATGCCGGCACTGCCGCTGCCCTTGATCCGCTCGATGTCGAGCCCCAGTTTCTGGGCCAGCAGGCGCACCGCCGGCATGGCCTGCACCAGGGCGCCGCCGGGGGCGATGGCGCCCACCACGAAGTGATCCTCGATATGCTGCTGATGAGCGTTGACCTTGCCGACCACGGTGCCGTCATCCTCGCCGCCTTCGAACTCCACCAGCGGCGCACCTATGTGCAGAATGTCCCCCTCGGCACCACACAGCCTGGCGATGACCCCAGCTACCGGCGAAGGAACATCCACCAGCGCCTTGGCCGTCTCTACCGATAACAACACCTGGTCGACACTCACGGTATCGCCGGCGCTGACCTTCCATTCGACGATCTCGGCTTCGGCCAAGCCTTCACCCAGATCCGGTAATTTGAAAAATTTCATAGCCACTGGTTCTCCATCAGCTGATGAGCCGCATCGGCAATGTCCTGCTCGGTGATGAGGTAATACTCTTCGTTGCGGTAGTAGGGGACGGCGGCGTCCACCCCGGTAAGCCGTCTGGGCGGTGCCTTGAGGGAGGTGAGCGCCTCCTCGGTGACCCGTGCCACGATTTCGGCACCGACTCCGAAGCTGCCGCACGCCTCGTGCACCACCAAGAGGCGGCCGGTCTTGCGCACCGATGCCAGTATGCTCTCCATGTCCAGCGGCTTGATGGTGGCCAGATCCAGCACCTCGCACTGGATATCCTGCTCCGCCAGCAGGTTCGCAGCCCGCATCACCTCCTGGATGCAGGCCCCCCAGGCGACGACCGTGAGGTCGCGGCCTGGACGCAGGGTGAAGCAGACATCCAGCGGCAGGCCGATGCCGTCATCCACCACGTCGGATTTCATGGAGCGATAGATGCGATCGGGCTCGAAGAACATCACGGGATCCGGGTCACGGATAGCCGACAACAGCAAGCCATATGCCCGTTTCGGGCTGGAAGGGATCACCACCCGCAGCCCGGGAATATGGGCGAACAGGGCTTCCACACTCTCGCTGTGGTGCTCGGGGGAGTGAATACCGGCGCCATAGGGGGAGCGGTAGACGATGGGGCAGGTGATGCGGCCCCGGGTACGGTTGCGCATCCGCGCCGCCTGGCAGATGATCTGCTCCATGCCCGGGAAGATGAACCCCTGAAACTGGAATTCGGCCACGGGTTTGAGCCCCTGGGTGGCCATGCCGACCGCCACCCCGGCGATCAGCCCCTCGGCCAGCGGCGTGTCGATCACCCGCTTGAAGCCGAACTTGTCGCGCAGGCCCACGGTGGCACGAAACACCCCGCCGTTTACCCCCACATCCTCGCCGAGCACCACCACATCCGGGTCCCGCTCCATCTCGTGATGCAACGCCAGATTGACGGCCTCGAGCAACGTCATATCACTCATGCTTCCTCCCCGCTGTGCTGCTGCATGCCTTTGGCGATGATGCGCTGGCGCTGCGTGCGGTAATCCTTCGGCAACTCGGCAAACTGATAGTCGAGCAGGGTTTCCGGGGCCTGCGCCGCCGTTCCTTCATAAACGGCCACGGCGCGCTCGACCTCGCGGGCCGCCTCGGCCAGCAGTGCCTGCTCCTGCTGCTCGTCCCACCAGCCTTGTTCAAACATGAACTGACGCAGCCGTTTGACCGGCTCCTTGGCCCAGGCGGCTTCCACCTCGGCCGCTTCCCGATAGCGGGTCGCATCGTCGGCCGTGGTGTGATCCCCCAGCCGGTAACTGACCGCTTCGATCAGGGTCGGCCCCTTGCCGCTGCGGGCGCGTTCGACGGCGCTGCGGGTGGCCTCATAAACGGCGACCACGTCGTTGCCGTCCACCTGGAGGCTACGCACGCCGGCCCCTATCCCCTTCTGGGCCAGGGTGGGGGCGCTCGACTGCAGCTTGCGCGGCACCGAGATGGCCCACTGGTTGTTGTTGATGATCATCACCATGGGCAGGTGCCAGACGCCGGCACAGTTGAGCCCCTCCAGGAAGTCACCCTTGGAGGTGCCACCATCGCCGATGGTCACCACGGCGACTCTGGGCTGATTGCGCAGTTTGAAGGCCGCGGCGATGCCGGCGGCATGGGTGATCTGGGTGGCGATGGGCACGCAGATGGGCAGATCCTCGGAGAGTTCACCGTCGGCCTTGTAAAAGACGCTGCCGCGCTCGTCCCCACCCCAGTACTGCAGGTTTTTCTCCATGGGCACGCCCCGCACATAGAGGGTGGGCATGTCCCGGTAGTAGGGCACGTAGACATCCTGCGACTGCATGGCAAGCCCGACGCCTATCCCGACCGCTTCGGCCCCCAGATGGGAGGGAAACGTGCCGAGCTTGCCGGTTCGCTGCAGCGCGATCGCTTTCTTGTCATAACTGCGCACCATCACCATGTTTCGGTAGAAGGTGTGCAGCATCGCCTTGTCCAGCCAGGTCGGTAGTGTGGCGACCGGGCGCCCTTCCTCATCGAGGTAACGAAGGAAAGGGATGTCGACATGGGTCATAACTGGCTCCTTGCCGTTGTCAACGTCACCACCATGAGGTGACCCTTTGAATGTAAATAGATTGTTAACCAAAGGGCAATGAGATTTAGCCAGGTAAGACCAGTAGAAACTTCTTTAATTTCAGAAAGAAGCTGGATTTTTCGGCTGAAAGAAAACGAAACAGGGAGCCACGTCGGGCTCCCTGTCAGGGCGGGACGGGAGCATCAGGGGCTCCCGCTCCGAGCTGCACGGCCGGCAAGGCCGGCGGCAGCCTGAGATTGTCATCAGGGGTCGCGCCGGGTTACTCCCACAGCCGGGTCGGCACCACCAGCAACACGGTACGCTGGCCGATGGCCACGTTGGCGTTGGGGAACACCACCGCCTCCCGCAGTTTCTCTACCGTGTAGCGCAGTTCGCCATCCTCGGCCAGCACGAAACCCTGGGGAAATTCGGTGAAATTGTCCACATCGCTGGCAAACAGGAAACGAAACTGCTCCGAGCGTTTGTTGATCACCCGATCGATGGCAAAGATGGTGAAGTCATCCGCTCGCCAGGGCTCCAGCTCCACCTCATCCCGGGTCACCAGATCCTGCAGCGCCTGCCGGGTTTCGATGAAACGGGTCATGTCATTCTCGCCAAACGGGCGCACCTTGCCCAGCTCCACCGTGAAGGCGTGAGCGCCATGGCGATGGGAGCTGTAATAGCTGAAGGTGGTGGTGGGGCCGCTGGAGAGCAGAATGGTGCGCACGCCGCAGGCACCGAGAAACTGTACCTGCTCCTTGCAGTGAGGCCGCTCGTGGGGGAAGGGGTAGACGGCAAACTTCTCGTGGCGCGAGCCGCGAATGGCGGTGTGCAGATCGTAGTGGTAGCGAGGCCTCCCCTCGTCGGCAAAGAAGCGGCTCACATACTGCTCGAGGCGCATGGCGCGGATCCGCTCCTGGTTGCACAGCCCCTCCCCCTTGCTGTGGGCGCCGGAGAAGAGCCGGTTCATGTTCTCCTCCACTTCCCGCACACTCAGGTTCATGGCTGCCGGGTTGCCGAACAGGAACAGTACCCGATGGCGGGCCTTGAGCTCACCGCAGAGCAGGCGAGTCAGCAGCTGGTTGCAGATCTCGATGGGCGCGGTTTCGTTGCCGTGAATGCCGCAGGAGAGCACGATATCCTTGCGCCCACCGGGTTGCTCACCGGCCCCGAAGGCGGGCTCGAGGCAGAGCACGCCGGTATCCCAGACACTCACCCTGTCGCCATTGGCCAACGCATAGGAAAAGGGCTCAAGCTGCCACTCGTGGCGGCGGGTCAGGGCCAAAAAGTCATGCTGGGGAATCATCCATCTCACCCTTTTGTCAGGAACGCTATGGGCGGATTATACGCAAGGCGCTTCGGCTTAAAATCAATTTTTAAACAAATTCAAACAGTAATGTTACAAGTTTGAGTGTGGAGCAGGATCGGGGCGTAGGGAACAGAGAGAGAGCGGCACAGAGCCGTGAGGGAAGAAATGGGGTAAGGCGATCAGCATGAAGCAGCTGATGAACAGGGCAATCCATCAACCCGTGACGGCGGCGGTCTGCGGCCGTGGATCAGCAAAAAAACGAGGCATCCTTGCCCGGCAGATCAACCACGCCAGAACGGCTTGGTGGTCTCTTGATAACGATCGGCTTCGTTCAGACCGATGTCCTTGAGCAGGTATTCGGGCAGCTCGGAGAGCTGGCGACGGCTGCGGCTGCGTTCCAGCCAGGTCAGTACGGTCATTTTGACGCGAGCAACCAGATTCAGTTGGCTGGAATGCTGGTAACCGGCGGCGGTATAAGTCATGTTGGCCATGATATGGCTCCTCTGTAGGGTGTCTGCGCGGGTGCAAATTTGTTGCGCAAAGCTTAGTCAGGGGGTATGGCCGACTCAATTGACGAATTTTGATAGCAGACATTAGTAAAACTAATGGTTGATGTCCGCAGTGAGATAATCATAAGATACTGATTATAAAAGACTAACAAACATTTTCTGGGCCTGATGAAAGGCTGCAGCATATTCTCCTGCATGGCTCCCTTCTAACTATGCAGTTTCCTCTGCTGGCTATGCACTCCCGTCCTTGGCAAAAAGCAGGGTCAACCGGCTGTTTACATTCAATTGTTAATGAAGAGATCTTTCGTTGATCTTCAATTAACACGTTGATACACCACAGTTACCTTCCAGTGACCCATCGCCTTGCCCGCCTCTCGCCCCACTTGGCACGCATACACAGGGCTGATATGGTTATTTATACAGTACCTTTACCGCCTTGCCGTTTCCCGCCCCATGGCCGGCAAGGGCGACACAGGATATGCCGATGGAGACATTCACCCCCACCGCCGCCTTGCGCCAACAGATGGAGCGGCTCGAAGAGGCGCTGGCCAGGCTGGCGGATCAATTGACGCAGCTGGAGCTGCTGGAAGCCCACGTCTATCCCCTGCCCGCCGTCGCGCAGGGAGCGGAGCACGAGCCCATCGACACCATCACGGTGGGCTACCTCGATGGTGAAGAGGCGCTGGCCGCCACCCTGGCCGCTTATCGGGATCACAGTGCCCGCGCCGGCTGCTCCACCAAGGCCACCCATCGCCTGCCGGGCTGGCTGCGCTTGCCCGCCGCCAGCGCCCCGCTGCTGCGACCGCTGATCGACGAGATCAATGAGTGCAAGCTCACCTTCAAGGCCCTGGTACAGCAGGCGGGCAGCCGGGACGAGAAGTTCGAGCTGGTGCACAGGGCGCTGCCCGGGGTCATCACCCTGCAGGTCTATCGCAAGCTGACCCTGCTGGAGGGTGACCTGCATTCGCTGGGCTTTACCTGGGCCGACAAGCAGAGCATCAACCGCCTCAGCCGCGAGCAGGTGCTGGAGATGCTGGAGCGCAGCCGCCGCTATGTCCCGGCGCTGTCGGACAACGAGGAGTGGAGCAAGATGGTGGATCAGGAGGTCTACGATATCCGCCGCCTGCCGGCGGATGCAGAGCTTAGGATCCGCCGCCCGGTCAAGACCCACCCCATGATCAACCTGCTCTGGCTGGATCGGGAGCCCCGCAAGCAGCAGATCAAGGCAAGCCTGCCACTGCTGCTCTGCGCGGACAGCCAGCCGGCCGTCACCCATCTTGGCCACTATCCGCCCAAGCTGCGCCAGGCCAGGCGGGATCGCAAGATTGGCGGCGAGCCCATCATAGAGCGGCTCCACCTCTACCTCTATCAGGGCTAAGGGGCCCTTGTCCACCAGGCACAACCCACTCACCTCACAACACGTATCGCCCAACAACAAGGGGGAGCATCACAGGATGCTCCCCCTTGTTTCTTGCGCCGTGTCAGCCCCTCGTCAGCTCATCAGCAGGGCCCGCAGGCTCTCCACATCCAGCCCGCGCACTTCCGACTGGCCGCTCAGCAGGCCATCGGCCAGCGCCCGCTTCTCGTCGTGCAGGGCGACAATCTTCTCCTCCACCGTCTGCTCGCACACCAGGCGATAGACGGTCACCGGCTGGGTCTGCCCCATGCGGTGGGCCCGGTCGCTCGCCTGATCCTCCACCGCCGGGTTCCACCAGGGATCGAGGTGCAGCACGGTATCGGCCTGGGTGAGGTTGAGCCCTGTGCCCCCCGCCTTGAGGCTGATGAGAAACAGCGGCACCGCTTCGTGGCGAAAGCGCAGGATGGAGTCCTGCCGCGCCTTGGCCGAGCAGCCACCATCCAGATAGCAATAATCCCACTGCCGCTGCTCGATGCGGGTGCGCAGCAGGCTCAGCAGATCGACGAACTGGCTGAACACCAGCACCCGATGACCGCCGTCGATGGCCTCCTCCAGCAGCGCCATCGCCTCGTCCAGCTTGCTGCTGGCCTCGGCCCACTCCGGCATCACCAGCTGGGGCGAGCAGCAGAGCCGGCGCAGCCGGGTCAGGCCGCTCAACACGTGCATCAGGGCGCGGCCATCGGCACTTTGCACCTGCTGCACCACTTCGCGCCGGGTCGCCTCGTAGAGCTGGCGCTCCGCCGGGGAGAGGCTGATGTGGTGGATGATCTCGGTCTTGTCCGGCAGCTCGGTCAGCACCTGGTGCTTGAGCCGGCGCAGGATGAAGGGGCTGATCACCGCCCGCAGCAGCGCCATGTGCTGGGGATCCTTGACCGCTTTGCCAAAGCGGCGCTTGAACTCGCCGAGGCTACCCAGCAGCCCCGGATTGATGAAGGTGAAGAGACTCCACAGCTCCCCCAGATGGTTCTCGATGGGGGTGCCGGAGAGGGCGAGCCGAAAATCACCGTCGAGCTGGAACAGCAGCTTGGCCCGCTGGGTACCGGCGTTCTTGATCTGCTGCGCCTCATCCAGCACCATGCTGGACCAGCGGCGCGACTTGAGCGCCTCCGCCAGGCTGCCGAGCATGCCGTAGTTGAGCAGGATGATCTGCCCCGCCTTGGCCTCGCGCACCATCCCCTCCCGCTCGGCGGGGTTGTCGAACACCACCACCTCCAGCTCGGGGGCGAAGCGGGCTACTTCCTCCTGCCAGTTGGTGACCACTGACTTGGGTACCACCACCAGGGCCGGCCCCAGATGCTGGCGCATGCGCAGCACGATGAGGGCCTGCAATGTCTTGCCCAGCCCCATGTCATCGGCCAGACAGGCACCGAAACCGTGATGGGCCAGGGTCGCCAGCCAGCGCACCCCCTCCTTCTGATAGTCCCGCAGCGGCCCCATCAACTCGTCCGGGCACGCCACCTCCTGTTGCCACTCCTGCTGAAGGTTCTGCCAGGCGGCATCCCCCTCGGTGGTGATGACGGAGAGCAGACGGGTGAGCGGATAGGCCAGCTTGTTGTTGATGCGTTGCTCGTCATCCAGCATGGCCCCCAGCATGGTGAGCCGCTCCACCAGCTTGTCGCTCAGCATCAGGCTGGTCTTCTCGTCGAGCTGGACGGTGCGCTGGCCCGGCGTCAGCTGGCGCAGGATCAAGCGCAAATCGAGGATCTGGTGCTCATCGAGGGAGAGGGCCCCCTCCACCTGGAACCAGTCCTGACGCCGCTCGATGCGCAGGCTCAGCGCCGCCTCATCGAGGCTCTTCAAACGCGCGCTGTCCTGATGCCAGTGAATGACCACGCCGGCATCCACCAGCTCCGGCAAGGCGTTGACCAGCGCCAGTGCCTGCTCCCCTTCGAGCCGCCATTCGCTGCCCGGCAGCTCGATGGGCAACTGGTTGCGCAGCAGCTGGGCCTCGCCCCGCTCGGCCGCCAGATCCCGCTGCCAGTAGTGATCATCCTTGATCCCCTGGCGCACGATGGCCTCTCCCTTGCCAAGGGGCAGCGGCGGCAGCTCCTCGAACCGGGTTACCAACCTGACCGCCAGCTGGCCATCCTGCCAGTCGAGCTGCACCGAGGCCACACCGGGCCAGGGCGTCAGCTCGGCGTTGCCATGCAGCCCCGCCACCTGGCTGTGCCAGGGCAGATCCGGGATGGCATCCAGGGTGCGTTGCAGCTCCGCCAGCCCCTCGGCCGGCAGGTCGGGAATGGCCTCCAGCGCCGGCAGGCGATCCTGCAGGGCCTGGGGGGTGAGGATGAGCTGCCACAGATCCTGCGCAAGCGGTAGTATATGCGCCCCTCGCGCGGCCGCGGCCGGGCTCAATACAGCCCCCATGCCCTGCTCGGTGGCCACGATCTGCAGCAGTGGCGCCGTGATGGCGAGCTGCAGCTTCTGCCCTCGGGCATTGAACAAACGGGAGTGGTTGGCCAGCGGCGCCCACACCTCGCGCGGCAGCCGCCCCATGTTGCGCGGCAGAGTGCGCACCAGCGCCCAATCCTCTTCGTCGAGCAGGGCGGCGTACTGGGTGGAGAGCAGGGCGGGATCGACCCTGCGACCGGCGGTCCACTCCCCCTTGGTGCTCTGTTTCTGGATCTTGCACTCGAGCTCGGGCCCTTCGGCGTGAAGCAGCCAGACCAGCCGCTCCTGCGGTTTGCGCACGCCGCTGGAGCGGCCCAGTCCCTGCAGCCAGTTGAGCCAGCTGGCCGAGGCGGGAGCCTTCTCCTCATCTTCAGGCGCACTCCCCTGCTCATCCTGCCCGGCGGCCCGCAGCTGCTGCAGCGGGGCGCGTTCTGCCCCCTGCCCCAGCAGCAGGCGCAGCAGATCCTGGCAGAAGGCCATCAAGCGGTGGCGGGGCGCGGCCTCCAGCACGTGGGAGAGATCCCACTTGTGCAGGATGGCCACCTGGGGACTCTGCTCGCCGTGCCGGGCCAGCGCACAGAGATCGAGCCAGAGGTAACCCCAATGGAGCTCCTCCAGCGGCAGTTGCAGGGTGTCGAACAGCCCGACCGCCTGGCCGTGGCGCTCCCCTGCCCACTGTCCCAGCAGATCGGCCAGCAGGGGGAACTGATTGGCCAAAGTGCGCAGCCACTTCTTGCGCTGCTCGCTGGCCAGCACGGGATCCGCCTGCTGCAGCCAGCCCAGCCAGAGCAGGGCACTGAAGGTGGCAGGCCACTGACCCGCGCCCGTCGCGCCCGCTGACGCCTGCCAGGCCCCCAGCGCAGCCAGCAGGCGCTCTGCCAGCGGCTGCTCGTCTTCCTGCTCCGCCAACTGTTGCAGGGCGGGCCAGTGAGTGGTCGCTTCCCCGCTCGGCTCGCCGCAGAGCCATTGCCACTCGGCGGCAAAGCCCTCGGTCAGGCTGGCCAGCTCGGGCGCACAGTACTGGGCAAGCGGGGTGAGCGGCCACTGCGGTTGGGGCTCGGCATCGAGCAGGGTCTGCAGGGCGAAGTGCTGCATCAGCAACCGCTGCCACTGCGGGCTCGAGCCAGCCAGCAGCAGCTGGGCGTCGGGCAGATCGAGCAGACTCAGCAGGTCGGCCGCCAGATAGTAAGCGGGCACTTGCCCGGCCTCCCCCAGACAGAGCTCGCGCACCAGCGCCTGGGCCATCTCCTGACCGGTGACCGACGGCACCCGTGCCCAGTTCGGCATGGGGCAGTCGCCGCGGCGCACCGCCAGGATCAACGCCAGGGTTCCCTCTGCCGTCAGGCTCCACTGCTGCTCCCCGCGCTGGCGAACCAGCCCCTGCTGCTGCAACTGACCGAGCCGATCCGGCAGGGTCTGTCCAGATGGCAGTTGTTCTTGCAAATAGCGGGTACTGGCGGTGCGCTGCAACTGCAGCTCGCCAAGCAGGGCATAACAATCTGAAGAGAGAGTGGACGCAGACATCGAGACTCACGGGCCGGTGCAAAAGCGGAATTTTAACGGGAAAGCGACTGCGGCTCGACCCTTAAGCGCGAAATAACGCAAAAAAGCTGGCGCCTGCTGGTCGGGCCGACCATGACGACGGGACGCAGACAACCCGTCATTGCCGCCCCCGCGGCCCTGACGGGGAAACGCGGCCATAAAAAAGGCGCCGTAGCGCCTCTTGGAAAAGATCCTGTTCTGACGTCAGCCTTCCAGCCGGGCCAGACGCTCGGCCAGCGCCTGCAGCTGCGCCTTGAGGCTCTCGACCTCCTCTTCCAGCGCGCTCAACCGGTCCGCCGCCGGCGATGCATAGTTGCCGGCGGGGGCCGCCTCGGCCAGCGCCTGCAGATCCACCTCGCCGCTGAACAGGTGGGCGTAACGGGACTCCCGCTTGCCCGGCTCGCGCGGCAGCTTGACCACATAGGGGCCACGCTCGATGAGGGTCGCCAGCACCGCATCCACCTCGGTCACGTCATCGAAGCTGCACAGCCGGTTGGTGCGTGAGCGCAGTTCACCCGGTGTCTGCGGGCCGCGCAGCAGCAGCTCGCAGATAATGCCGAGCTCCTGGGCGGTGAACTTCAGCTCGCCAAATTCGGTGTTGCAGAAGCGGTGTTGGTAACGAGGCACCCGGGCGTTGAAACCGGCGGTATTGACCACCAGCCGCTTGCGGATCAGCTCATCCACCACGGCCCGGATGTCGAGCTCTGACAGCTCGAGCACCGGTTCGCGGTTGCTCTTCTGGTTGCAGGCGTTGACCAGCGCATTGAGAGAGAGGGGGTATTGATCCGGGGTGCAGATCTCTTTTTCGATCAGACAGCCGATCACGCGGGCCTCCAACGGGCCAAGCACTAACTCCATTTCATACTCCCTACTGAACAAGACGTTGAGGCCACTATCTTAGCCATGGCGCCTCTGCCGTCCAGCAGCGGCCGCCATTTTTGCGAGGCGATAGGGCAGTTGATGAAACATCGCGCAGCCTGCCCGCCCGGTATGGCCTCGACAGCCGCTATCAGGCCGAGGGTTTACGCTCCAGCGTCGTGGCCACGGATGTGGCGGCCGAGCCGGTCAGCAAGGGATCTCCCGGGTAGAGCGCCAGCGCCTCGCGGCGCAGGGCCCGCGCCTCCTCTTTGCGTCCCAGCGCATCCAGCGCGATCACCATGTTGGCGTAGATGTTGGCTCGCGGCGTGTGGCGTACAAACGCCTGACCCCACTCTAAATACGCCTCCAGCTCTGCGTGATTGTTGGCCTGCAAGCCCACCATCAGCCGCACCGAGTTGACGTCAAACTCGACCCGGGTCAACCAGGCCATGGGATTGATGACATCCAGCAGCAGGGTCGGCTCCTTGTAGCCGCCGCGCTCGTACTTGGTCACCACCCAGGCGGTGTGCAGCGCCGTCAACATGAAGGGCACCACCAGCAGGGGGATGGCAATGGCGGTAAAACGCAATAACAGCCAGGGGCGGTAGACATGCTCGCGCCAGCTGGCATGCCCCGCCTCCAGTCGCCCCTCCTCCACTTCCGCGTCCAGCACATACACCAGCATCAGCAAGGCCCACCAGAGCGCGATGGCGTGGTAAAGCGGGTATTCGGTCTGGGTGTGCAGCAGGATCGGAGTCACCAGCGCCAGCAGGGCTGTGCCCTTGCGCCAGCCGGCCCGGCTCGCCCGCCACAGCAGGGCAGCGCCCATCAGCAGCATGCCCAGCATGGGAGCTATCCCCCCCTCTACCGCCCAGTAGAGGAACTCGTTGTGGGGGTGATCGAGGTTGTATTCGATCTGCACCATGGCCGGGTTCAGCGCCTTGTCGGCCATGTAGTGGTGCAAAAAGGTGGTTTCAAAGCTGCCATAGCCCCAGCCCACCCAGGGAGACTGGGCAATCAGCTTGGCGGCATAGGGCCAGTAGATGGAGCGCATGCCGCCGGATTGATAGGCCTCCAGCCCACGCCTGAGGCCGTCAATCCAGTATTGGGAGGCAACCCCCAGCAAGATGCCGAACGCGACCAGTGCCAGCACCCTGGCCAGCAGACGATGACGACGCAGCTCGGGTACCAGCAGGAGCAGTGCCAGCAAGCCCCCCAACTGCCCCACCCGGGATTGCAGCACCACCAACAGCAGGCTGGCCGCCAGGATCACCCCGTAGCGCAACCCACGCAGCCAGACATGGGGATTGCCACGCAGCTCCAGCCAGCTGGCCAGAGCAAGCCCGGTCGCCATGAAACTGGCCATCACATTGGGTTGTTGAAAGATACCGTAGGGGCGGTTGACGTGGGTGTCATAGCCGATCCAGTTGCCCGGCACCAGCAGGTAGTACTGCACCAGGCCCAGCAGCGCCTCGATGGCCACCGCCCCCAGCAACAGATAGAGCAGCCGGTCTCGGGATACCCGCGCCAGTTGCCATTGATAGAGACAGAACAGAAACAGCAAACCGGCGAACAACCCCAGCAAACGGGGAATGGCGTAGTCTTTCAGTTCAAAGCCGGGATAGGCCATGGGCAGCAGCAGCAACAATCCCCCGAGCCAGAGCCAGCTCTGCAACGAGGAGAACACTAGCCGCTGCTGCAGCGTTACCCGCCACAGCCCCAACCCGATGACCAGGCTGGCGAAGATCCAGCCCCAGGCATTGAACGGCAGATAGAGCCCGGCCCCACCGGGGTTGTGCATGAAAAAATGCATGCCTAGAAACCAGTACGATGATAATAAAATCCAATATAAACTACCCATATATTATGTCCATATACTCAACGAGCCCCGAACCCTGACAACATTGTTTTAATAGTTTTAATTAATATTAATAGATCAAGCCAAAGAGAAAAATTCCTAATATAATAAAAATCATATTCTAATTTTATACGAGTACTATCTGTATCAGCTGAGTAGCCATGCATCACCTGAGCCCATCCACTTATACCAGGACGGACCATATGACGATACATATAGAATGGTAATTCAGACTCAAACCTCTCCACAAAAAAACGCTGTTCAGGTCGTGGACCAATCAAGCTCATATCCCCTTTAAGAACATTAAAAAATTGCGGGAGTTCATCAATTCTATATTTACGAATGACATGGCCAAAACGAGTAATCCGCTTGTCAACCTCCTGAGCAAAACACGCATTATCTAATAATGAACTGTCATGCATACTACGGAATTTATACATTACAAAATCTTTATTACCAAGCCCAACTCTCTTTTGCTTAAAGAAAACAGGGCCAGGGCTTTCCAGCTTTATTAATATTGCTACTATAAGTAGTACCAGCATTAAAAAGGGGAGTGAAATTATAACAATCAAGAGATCGGCAAGTCTTTTTAGAAAGAAATAAAACAACGATGGGATAGCGGAACCCAAGTCATTTTCATATAATTGTTCAACGCTCACTCGGCCTGTTAATGACGTATATATAGTTTTGCTATGATAGATTGGTATTCCTAACAAAACGAAATCTGTTAATAACTTTTGCCATTCACTTGTCAAATCAGATGAGTGAAAGTCAGCAACTACTGCATTACCACAAAACAGAGAAAAATTAGGTTTTTGAAGAATATTCCATTCAACATCAGTCAAGGCACACAGTTTCTGATAATTGCCAACAGGGATGATCGAATACTTAACCTTACCAGATCGTTCCCCTAAGTAATAAATAAGCCAGCAAAATACTAGAGCCAATATATACGAGCTTATAATTACTGGCCTACTATACTCAAGGCGGAACAGCAGCAACACACTAAATAATATCCCATACACTGCGGTTACTGTTGGAATCATATAAGATAAGGCATTAACTCCAGGATAGCAAAGTACTCGACTCAGGCAAAAACCAGCAGTAATGCATGTTATAAAGATGCCTAAAAGTGAGTTTATTTTTACATCATCAAGGAAACCCCAAAAGCCCCCTCCCCAAAACAAAAATGCAGGTAGTAATGTTGATACCAAGGATGTAAAAAAGAACATTATTTTATAATTAAACCGTACAAGGTCATACCAACGACCACCATATGGATAATAGCTATTATTCATCATGAAAAACTCATTTTAGTTCTCAACCACGGGGGGAGCACCATCGATATGCTGAGCCAATATATCAAAGTATATGCCAATAATTTTTTTTTCATCGAATCTGGCACTGACTAATTGCCTCCCAGCATTACCCATCAAGGTTCTTTGAGCTTTAGTCATCCGTATGAATGTCATCATTGCATCAGTCAATGATGACACATTTCTAACTTGACAGAGTAATCCGGTTTTCTCATGTAGCAGTACATCTCTACATCCAGGAACATCGGTAACAATAATAGGCTTTGCCATTGCAGCAGCTTCGATCATAGTTCTTGGCAGTCCTTCCCGATAAGAAGGTAACACAATACAATCACTTTCCATTATTATAGGCCTAACATCATGTGTAGTACCGAGATATTCCAGCACGCCTTCATTGATCCATTCATGCAACTGTGCATATCCAATCGCTCGTGGATTATCAGTCAGAACATCGCCTAACAATTTAAACTTTATGTTTGGATGACTAATGTGAATCTGCTTTGCGGCCGCTACATATTCTCCAACCCCCTTATCCCATAACAACCGCGCAATGAGCAAAAAACTAACCGAGTCATCTTCAGCAAGTTTTTTTGAAGGATGAAAAAAACTCAAATCAACACCCTCGCTAGGCAGCAATAAAGTCTTTTTTTCATCTACCAACTGTCTTGATACAAATTCAAGACGATCATCTTCATTTAAGAAAATGACTAGCTTAGGATATTTAAAAGCGAATTTATAAAGCAACCTTACTACTTTAGGCACCCAACCATCATTCATAAAGGCATATCCTAACCCAGTGGTTATAGCCAAGGTAGGTGTGCGACAAAGACGTGCTGCAAAAGAACCATATACATTTGGTTTTACCGTATAATGGATAATTAAATCCGCATTAACTCTCCTATATATCCTCACGAAATCAAATATTAATTTTAGCTCAATCATTGGGTTGACTCCTTTAGGAGATAGTACCAATGGAATAAATGAACACCCCAAATCACAGAGCGAAAAAACTGTATTATCAGGTGGAGCAACAATCGTTATTCGATATCCATGTTGTATAAGTGCAGATAATAACCCGCGGCGAAAATTCCACATTGACCACGCTGTATTACTCACCATACAAAGATGTTTGCTCATGTGTAGTCCTGGTACAAATTTAACCAACGCTGACAGATAGTCTCGATTGAATAATGGTTAATAACCCGAGTCCGAGCTTCTTTGGTCATCACCTCTCTCTCAAGCGGCGAGAGCATCATAGCCTGCTCAATCGCGGTAAATAGCTGCTGACTATTTTTAGAGGGGACAAGAAATCCAGCAGAGTCAACCACTTCCCTCACTCCACCACAATCGGTGGCAACCACTACCCGCTCAGTAGCCATAGCCTCAGCCACAACTAAACCAAACCCCTCCCAAGCTGATGACAACACAAATATATCTGCTGCACTCATCCAATCTTCAACATCATAGCGCAGCCCCAAGAAATGAACTCGCTCGCCAATCCCCTGTGCGCTAGCAATTGTGGTTAAGTATTCTTTTTCCTCACCCTCACCTATAATGACCAACTTAATATTATTGAATCTCGAAGATAACATCGCAAATGCAACAAGCAAATTTTTATAGTCCTTGGCAGCGGTCAGTCTGCCTACCGAAATTAACAATATGTTATTGTCATCAATCCCAAGCTGAGAGCGTAATTTATTTCTGACTGTAGCGTTAAAATAAAAGCGCTCCGTGTTAATACCGTTATACATGACTTTCATTCGCCCTGCAGATACCGCACCTTGTTTAATAAAAGCCTCAACTGCCTCTTGGCTTACATTTGTGCTAAGATCACACAATATTTCGGTAAGCCGGTATGCCAATATCCGCCACCCTCTCCCCTCATTAACACTATGCGCAGAGCAGATAAGCTTCGGAAATGACACAAATAACCGTAATAATCGAGCAAAAATATTTGCATGCACCATATGACTGTGCACCACATCCGGTTTATATTGATTAAGGAACCTGATCGCCTGCCAGTATGCTTTGAAAACACTAAATGGAGTTTTCCTCATCTGTAGTGAAACAATGTCTGCTGCTGTCGAATGTGGGCGATTTCTAATTTCACCAGTCATTGAGATAATTAATATATGGTGGCCCAACCTAATAAATTGATCTGCCAAATCGCACACTTGTCGTTCAGCGCCCCCCATACCAAGACCTGTGATTATCATCGCAATTTTCATGCTATTTCTTCAACCAACAGTAAAGAATACACTGGAGACTTCTGATACATGCTTTGACCTTGCCGAACAATCGAGTATCTCGGATCACTTGGTCTCGATAAAACAAACCAAAACCACATGGATTACTTCTTATATTTTTTTTAAAATTTGAGGTGTAGCCATCAGGAAGATATTCACACAAGTATATTACCTGGTCTAAATAAAAAATTATCTTACCGATATCAGCAATTTTACTCCATATATATAACTCTGGTACAAACTTTTCGTTCGGGAACTCTGGAAAAGGACACTCGCGCATAACATTAGTGCGAAAAACATAAGCCAAGTCACCTTTTAATATATGCCCTGCCATGATGGGCTGCATTACCATTGACTTGCTCCATGCTGTGCCGGAGATACCAATTATGTTGCCAGATAATGTTGCTCTTCTAAAACACATCCCAACAAATTCCGAGCCTATATGATTCATAACATCATATAGCTTGGCAACAGCATCACCAGTTAATAAGTCATCACTATCTACAATAATAATCCAATCACCGGTCGCATGAACCACACCTTCATTTATAGCGCGATGTTTCCCTCCATTTTCTTTATAAAAATAATTGATTGAAAAGTCAGATTTAACTCTATAATCAAAAATAAGCTTGGCGGTACCATCAGTGCTACCGTCATCGATTACGAGCCATTCAAAGTCCCGCCTTGTTTGCTGACACAAACTGTCATATAACCTTGGTAAAACATATGCTCTGTTATAAGTTGGCGTCATTATTGTTATCATTGCACGACCTTACACACGTAACCTTTATATTGATGAGTGAAGTATATAAACATCGTCGCTGCCATCATCAGAAAAGCATTAACTATATAAACGATGTATATGTCACCGGAACAAAATACTTTTAGTAATAGCCAATAGTTGAATATGCTTATAATTAATAGAAATACCCACTTGCACATTATCAAAAAATATTTTTTGTCACGGTATAATCGTTGCATTAAAACGCTATCCACAGCGAAAAAATAAAGCGCAGGTAACATCATAATGGCTAATTCTGCAGCTGGTTTATAATGTTTGCCAAATATAAAATTGACAATTTCATGTAGCCATAACCAACCCATTAATTGCAAGGCACATGCAACTAGTAACAACCCTAAACAGATCGTATGTATTTTTTTTACTCTGCGCCCATATAACATCATTGGCGCTATCGACTGCACAACTATACCAAGTACAAGTACGCCCTGCTCGAGCATTTGACTAGCTACGCCATACATGGCTAGTTGTTCATACCCTAAGTAATGCTCGATGAAGAAACGATCAATCCTCATATAAATCAGCATCAGCATTAATGGTACCCATAGCGCCCCACCTCGACTTAGCATTACTACTGCCACTTTTTTATTCCAGTCCCAGATTCCACCGCTAAAATAAATGACGCAACTCAGAGAGATAGCTAAAAACAGTGCTTCTATTGCCCTGCTTGAATAGATAATGAAAAAAGATGAAAATAAAAAAGCGAGGCTTACCAAAAGCACCCTTAATAATAAAATTGCAAGACGAATCGCAACAACAATGCCTATATTTGTGGTGGCTTGATAGTAGTTGGCGATTACTGAAAATGGTTCATTAAAAATGAGCACCAGTGCCAATAGCATCAGCATTAATCTTACATCTTGATCTACGATAATAAAATTTGCGTAAACTAATGTGACAAGCAAAGCAACCAAAGCGAAAAGTAGACGAAAAACAAATACTGAAGATAGTATCTTCCAACGCAAATGAGGGTGCCGAACTAATGCCGGAACAACAACTTCCGAGCCAGCAATCAATGTAACTGATGACAATAAAATGACGGCGTTGAGCGAATATAGCCATTTCCCATATAATGACACACCGAGTAAATGACTAATTACCCCCTCGCAAAAAAAAACAAACCCAATGGTCACCATTTTTTCAAATAATAGAATACTAACATTAGTAATAATTGCAGCATATTCTCGGTAAAATGCCACAACCTGGCCTAATCGCATCCAAGTTGCCTCATTATAGAAACAGGTAACTCAATTTCTAGCCAGCAAAAAATGAACATTGTGTACTGGTAGCTTTACAATGTTCTCCGTCATCGTATGCTGCTGCCTCGCTAACCACACAAGATCACAAATACCATCCGTTGGCTCAAAGGCTGCAGGGGCATACATAAGAATGTCACGTACTTGTTGGTGATCAAAACGGTGACAGGCCTCATCCAGCGAAGCTAGCAAGGGGCGCAATCGTAACCAGGGCAGCCAGCTCTCTTGCGCCACCATGATCCTGGGATGTTCGGTGCCTCTGGCATCGTCACCAATCAGTAACTCTTCGTAGAGCTTTTCACCCGGCCGCAAACCCGTCACCTCAATGGCAATATCACCATCGGGCCGCTGCTCATCACGCAGTGTCAGACCGCTAAGGCGTATCATGCGTTTGGCCAGCTCCATGATCCGCACCGGTTGACCCATATCGAGAACAAAGACGTCCCCCCCCTCCCCCATTGCACCCGCCTGGATTACCAGCTGAGCAGCCTCAGGTATCGTCATAAAATAACGGATGATATCGGGATGAGTCAGGGTAATGGGCCCTCCCTTATCTATCTGCTGCCTGAATAACGGCACCACAGAGCCCGAAGATCCAAGGACATTGCCAAAACGCACCATACAAAAACGGGTTTGATGCTTTTCACGGGTCAAGGCTTGCAAGATCAGTTCGGCCATTCGTTTGCTAGCCCCCATTGTATTGGTCGGCCGCACGGCTTTGTCGGTGGAAATAAGCACAAATGTCTCCACCCCAGCCTCAATGGCAGCCTGTGCAGCATACAGTGTTCCAAATACGTTGTTGCGCACTCCTTCAATGATGTTGAACTCGACTAGCGGGACATGTTTATAAGCTGCCGCATGGTAGACCGTTTGGATCCGAAAACTCTGCATCACCATCTTTAGGCGATGCTGCCGCTGTACTGACCCCAGTAACGGCACCAGCTCTGTTTTGATCTGCTCACGCTGACACTGTTCACGCAGATTCTTATTTAAGGCATAGAGAGCATATTCAGATAGCTCGAACAGAACCAGAGTAGACGGTCGGCACCGCAAGATCTGGCGACATAACTCAGACCCAATGGAACCACCGGCACCGGTCACCATGACCGCTTTGTTTGTGATATTGGCTTCCATTAACTTTGTCACCGGCTCTACCGGATCTCTGCCCAATAGATCATCGATGGATACCTCATCAAGCTGATCTATGCGGGCCGAGCCATTGACAAGATCGGCCATCCCCGGGATAGAGAGCACTTCGCAAGAGAGGGGCTCAAGTGCATTGATTACTTCCTGACGACGAGCCCTAGTACTGCTCGGCATAGCCAGCAAAATTTTCTGTACCCCATGGTGGTCAATCAGGGTTGGTAATTGGGTACTGTTATAAACGGTACACCCTTGGATAACGCACCCTTGTTTGGCATGATCATCATCGACAAAGGCGACGGGATAAAACTCATTCCCTTGCAACAGTGCCATTTGCAGCTGCCTCCCTGAAGAGCCAGCTCCATATATCAACACTTGGGTACGTGCCAAACGCGTAGTATTAAGCAACGCCCGGAAAAATAGCCGCACACCACCAACCAGTAACACCAGAAAGGAGAGATAGATAACCGATACCGTTCTCGGCAGGAAGATATCGAAGTAAAACGCAGAAATAACGAAGAAACAGGTTGAAAGAAACGCCCCCAGCAAGATTGTCCAGAGCACTCGAAAACTAACATATCGTAACACCGCGCGATATAGCCCCAAGCGCACAAACACGCTGATACTGACTATGATAATTGCCCCCAATAGAGCCCAATGATGGGGATTATCGATTGGCCAGCTATGTTCAAGCCGGATCCAGTACGCCCCCCAATAGGTAATTGTGATAAGAATCATATCCACAGCGACAGATATGGCACGTTTGCTAGCTCGTGATAGTGAACCCAAGCAGGTTAATAGCCAACTACTACCGGGTAAAAACTCATTTTTCATTCTGGTACTCCTGCATTCAGGTGATACGCAAGAAAAGCTAATGGCAAGTAGGCAATGATCAGACCGATCACACCATCAAGCTGGCCCAATACAATCATGACAGCGATCGGCGCAAGCCAGAGGCAATTTACAAGAAGTGCCGCCAATGTCACCTTTCGATGACTTTGCCAACGTCTTGCCAGATATTGATAGCCATGAGTACGATGAGCCTCGCTCAGACGACATTTCAGACGATAACGATTCAGTAACGTCCAGGTAGCATCAACCACAAATACCCCGAGCATGACGAGCCAGGCCCACAGGAATTGGGGGGCAGAAGCGGCATCCAGCAGCATAAGGGAAGCCAGCATCAAACCAAGAAAACCACTGCCACCATCCCCCATAAAGATCCTGGCGGGCGGAAAATTCCAACACAAAAAGCCCGCAGCCGAAATCCCCAGTAACGGGGTCAAGCCGGCAGAAAACCAATCATCCCCAACCAGATAATGCAATGACGCCATGAGCAGGCAGACGACAACGGCCTCACCGGCCGCCAAGCCATCGATGCCATCCATAAAATTGTACAGATTGATAAACCAAACCACCCCCAGCCAGACCAGTAGATAACCAAACCAAGCAAGATCCAGCTGCCAACCAAAGAAGATCAGCTCTGGCAAACCATCAACAGCAGATACCACCAAAGTTGCCGCTATGCTTTGTACTATCAGGCGGGTTTTGGGCTTGAGAGAGATGTGATCATCGATAAAACCAACCAGTGCAATGCCAAAGGCAGCAACCCATATCAATGCGAAGCTGCTCTGGGATATGCCATAGGGCAGTGGGAACAGGGCGATAAACAAAGGGGCCGCCAGCAGAAAGGTCGCTACGATAGCCATGCCACCGCCTCTAGGGGTGGGCGCCTGATGTGAACTGCGATGATTGGGTTGGTCAAGCAAACGGGTTTGGGCGTAGCGCCTAAGCAGGCCGGTCATGGTGATTGAAAGAAACAGACAAAATATCGACAACAAAACAAATGCCAGCATCAAGACGACTCACTATGGGAAGATGCCATCAGAGATAGGGTCTGAGAGAGCGAATAGGGTGCCGACCATTGTAATCGGCTCTGAGCCTTGCGGGTATCAATTTCCAGAGAGCCATAAATCCGTTGTAGCTTGGCATCAATCCCCAAACAACGACCAAACCCTCTTATCACTCCAGGCGGGAGATAAAAGAGACGACAGGCAACCCCTTCTGCATCAGCAATCGCCGCCAACAACTGCGACGTTGATACAGGAACAGAATCTGCGACCAGAAAGATCTGGTTCACTGCGGCAGGGTGCGCCATCGCATGGGCAATGAAGTCACACAGATTAGGTAACGCCAACAGGCTACGCGCATTGTTCAAACGGGCAAAAGGGAGCGGGATCCCTTTGCGCACCCACGCCATCATGCTGGCAAAGTTAGCCTTCACTCCTTCCCCATAAATAAGAGGAGGACGAATGATAGTGACAGCCATACCGCACTCTTTCGCGAGCGCCATCAGACCGTGCTCAGCCTCATACTTAGAGCGTCCATAGGGATCTTCCGGCGGACTTTGCACATTCTCATCAAATGGTTTGCCTGGTTCGGTGTGCTCACCATTCACTTTGATCGAACTGATAAAGATGAAGCGCTTTACTCCAGCGGCGGATGCCTGCCTGGCAAGACTTAGCGTGCCCTCTGTATTCACCGCTCGAAAAGCCGCCAGGGGATCTGTCTCGGTATCCGACATCACATGCACCCTGGCTGCACAGTGAACAACCACATCCACCTGTTGCAATTGGACCGTCCAGTCGGCATCAGCAGTCATAGAGGGAGCCTGAACATGGTAAGACGCAAGCGGGTGACTTCGCACCGCACCTTTCACATTCGCCCCACATCTAATCAGGTGTTCACAAACCGCCTTACCTACAAATCCGTTGGCTCCTGTGACCAAGACTGCACTTTTGATATCTGCCATTACAACCAACGCCAACCGTGAATATTGAAGAAAGTCACCATAGAACGCCCAAACATCCAGATATGGCGCCAGCCTTTGCGGGATGCATGACCACCGTGATGAACGACCTTCACCTGAGGAACATAAGCAATCCGGCTAATCTTTCCTGCCCGCAAACTGATATCAAAATCTTCAAAATAGAGGAAAAAGCGAGGGTCAAACCCTTCGAGCTGCTGCAATATATCTGTGCGAAATAGCATAAAACAACCACTGACAATGGGTGGGTCCCACAGCACGTCATGATTATTGAGCTGATCTGCCATCTCATATTTTGCCAAGCGCGTCTGGAAAAACCTCTTCACGAACGCAGGAGCGAAACCGCGCAACAGTAAATCAAAGACGGTTGGATAGCGTTTGCAAAGCCGTTGTACTTCACCATCTTCCCATGTAGCAAAAGGTGTCAATAAACCGCATTCCGGATGTTGCTCCATAAATTCAAACGCATTTCTCAGTGCATCTGGAGCAACTTCAAGGTCTGGGTTCAGGATAAGATGATATTTAGCATCAGTCTGTAATGCACGGTTATGGCCAGCACCAAATCCAGGATTTGACTGTGCAAAAATCAAGTCATGATCACCTATAAAACTCTTGCTTATATCTTCATTTTGAATAGCAAAATCACTCGATGGAGAGTGGTCTACAACTATCAAGAAACTAGCAACTCCAGCATCAGTTACTGCTCTTTGTAATTTCTTGATAGTGCTTGTTATCATTGACTTTTCAGTGCAATAAGTAACCACGGAAATAGATAAATAAGATTGAAACATGCTATTTAATCCAGTGGTCACGCCACAGTAAAACATTGCGTTCAAAAAAGTTATAAATAACCGCAGAGACAATTAGCGTAGTAAATATAAAACCAAGCCAATATAAAATAGCGGTATCCTCAGTCACATTAGGTAAATAGAAGCCCATAGCACTTAATACTAATAGATTTACGAGATAGGCAGAATATGACCATCTAGCCACTGGCTTTACAAATCTATATAATAAATTATTCACTCTTAAATTCATACCCAAAACAAGCAGACCGGCAGCAGCGAGATTCGCTATTGGAAATAATAAAACCTTTAATAATAGGCTGTCATCCATAACTTCATCTGGCTGCATCGAGATAATAATAACGGGTATTAGCAACAAAGCTAAGAAAGGTGCAACCTTAATTGTTATATCTCGCCACAGTTTGCCATGATAATAAAGATAAGAGGTTAAGACCCCAATCATAATTGAATCAAGACGTAATAATGCTGTCGATCTGACTTGATTAAATGTTAAACTAGGATCTAAACACACAAATATTATGCGCATTATCAAAGAAAACACTAGCAATATAAAGAGAGTAATCAACAATGTCCGCACAGCCGAACCTTGCCAAGTAAAAAGCATTATTATTGGTATAAAAAAATAAAAAATCTCTTCAATTACCAAACTCCAAGCCTCACCAAAAAAACCTGGATGGGGCGACAATAAGCTTTGCGTAAATATCATATAGCGCCATAATTCTGGTGCCGATTCAGGTCGCCATGTGTCAATAATCAGCCAATTCAAGAGTAAGAATAATAAATAATTAGGATAGGTCCGTAAAAAACGACGCCCCCAAAATTTAGGAATCCAGCGCCAACGGCTATCACTTTTAGAACTCTTTTCTATAAGAATTGAGCCTATTAAAAAACCAGATAACACAAAGAATATCTCAACCCCGAGAAAACCACCAAACTTGAAAAGTTGAGCATTTGGAAAAATGGGAAGCAACAAGCGCCTGCCATGTGATAATAGAACCAGCAGGATAGCACTGGCTCGACAAACATCGAGCCAGTGATTGCTTTTCATACTATCACGATTGCTTAGAGCTGAATTCATCTAACTTTAGCCCCAAAAGCCTTTCACTTTCCGCGATCATTTCACGGTATGTGCTGTTATTAAAGCCCCACAATGTGGAATCCAGCTCTTCTTTATGTCCTACTAAAAATTTTGGTGTAGTAATTACATGTAGATCACTGCGGCTTTCAATATAACGATCTATTGTATTGGTTTTTGCATCATGATTTCGATCATCCCAGCCCAAGAGCTTTTCATAGAAAGCTCTTGAATAGATATTCATTACAGTACTAGTCATTTTGTCAATCGTGACATATTTTTGGTCATTATAGTCCGTACACGCCAAGATATTAGTATCTTGATGCAAATTAGCTATCAGTCCCGAGAAAAGATCCCAATCTTTTCGTTCATTGAGATACTCATTTACACTTTTCAGACGAGATAAAAAATGCTCAGGAAATTCAATATCATCTTCGCAAATCATTATACGCTCAAGCCCTATATCTTTTGCGCGATGCAAGAGAAATTTATAACTCAAACCACAGCCAACCCATCCAAGACGATGTCTTAGACCAGGGAAATACTGAATTCCATAATGATTGTCATTATCAAAATCCGCACGTCGGGAAACTGTTTCAGGGAGTCCTAAACATACCATATCTGAATCAAAATTAATGGAATCTCCCACAGCAGTATAAAATTGCTCATAGGTAATAAGATCGTGAGCTAAAAATGCTCTCAAAAAATAATATGAAAAAACATCCGGAGTCTCTGCACATGCCTTTCTTAATCGAACGCAGTGTTCACTCCTTCTCACATCATCGTTAACCCAATGGCGAACTCGCTCTACCATTTCATCAATATCATTGATTGATACAAAATCGACAAGGGGCAACAATGCCGAATGCTCATCCATATCTGCACTTTCTTCAGATACAATAATTTTATTTTGCGACAAACACTCGTATATTCTGGTTGTTTCCAGTAGCGCGCCTTCATAATAATGAATATTAACTATCACCTTTGCTTTTGACATTTCAGCATACAGCGCATCACCAAAAAGATTATTGATGATTTTCACTGAAAAATGCTTTTTTAGCTCCGCAACATAGGCTCTACGTCTATCATTATTAATGTCACCATAAAATAACACATCAACCGTCTCAGGAACCGAGTCGGCAAGCGCGCGCGGAAGAAAACCCACTGGCAGATGATAGATCTGGCGATAGCTCAATCCTTTATCTTGCAAAAAGGCAATATTCTTTAAAGAGTAATCAAAAATGGCTAGGGAATTCTCCAGACGAGCAAGGTAATCGTCAGTGAACCAACGAGAACTGACTGATTGCTCAAGTTGATAAGCGATATATTGCCCAGGTAAAACAGGGAACATCTGTGGACAGATGACGATATGCAAGATATCCAAGTAACCTTCTTCAGGCATTTGATATTGAACTACAGCCTGAATATTCACTTTCTTCAAACTTGCACACATCAATTCAGCAAGATAACCACAATGCGTAGTCGTTAAAATAACTAACTCAGCAGTATCTTTATCTCCCAGAGAAATAACCTCAGGCATGACATAGTGAGACTGATGACCCAATACATGGCTAATGCGATGTAACGTCTCTCTGACTCCATGATGTCGCAAACTGCGCCACCCTTTCATTAATAACGATGGGTCTCTGGCAAGCATAACCAAAGGACGCAGTAACGGGCGGATCATTCGCGCCAGTTTGCCGCGCCGGCCACCTTCGCTGCATACTTGTCGCCAGCCATGTTGTAATGCAACAACATCACCACGCATCAACCGGCCCATCACTCGAAAAGGCATTGTTATCCGCCAGGACAAACTGGTTGTCACTTGTTGTTGCCAAGCGTGAAGAAGATCCTCCTGATGCTGGAGTTGATGTTCAAGAGCGTGGACCTGACGGAATGAAAGCTGAGCCTGCTCAGATGCAATTGCTGCTTGCTGTTGTGTCTCATCAAGACTTTTCTGCTGACTCTCAATGACGGAAAGAGATTCCTGATGCTGACGGGCGATCTCTATTTCATAATCAGATATATGCTTGGCATGTAGCGCAGCTTGTTCAGATAACGCGGTCACCAATTCAGTATTACGCTCTTGCCAAGCTCGCGCATCAGCCTGATGCTCGCGAACAAGATTGGCAAACTGTATAGAAACAGCAGCTTGAATCGAAGAGGGTAAACCATCAAATATTTTTGGATCAAGGTGATCTTGTTGCATGTATTCACTCACATGACAAAGGATTATATCGTGCTGTTCAGGTTGGCCCAATCGAAAGCGTAAATATGCAGGTTTTAGTTGCAATGAGAGGGGCACCAAATATCCAAATAGATAGAAACCGAGACGGTTTATACGTTCAGCATCATCATGCGCTTCCAATATAAAATTGTAAGAATTATCACCCCAGACCGTTATTGACTTGTCAAGTAAAAGCGCCTCCAACCCGACGCTCGAGTTGATAGTTAATATCTGTCGACACAAAGCAACAAAATATAGGCTATTAGGTGAGTTATCGAGATTAATCTGTGAAGCTTTAAGTGCAAATGGACTGCCAGGATGGGCGCGAACAAGCAGATCATGTGCAGCCACTTTCTGACGTGCGGCAGCAAGCAGTGCGAGATTGCTCATTCCATTGCCATAAGCAACCAGATTCGAGTCGTCTTCGACTTGCAACACAGCCCCACATTCATAAGTGGTCTGCGCTGGCAATTTTTGGCAAGTTTCGGGATGAATCAAGAAAAAATGCAATAGCTCTCGTGTTGTGAGTGACAATTGCCAATCATCACAGAGGGAATAGCGTTGTGCTGACTCAGAGTTGCCATTGACACCGCGAAAATCGACATAGCCCGTCTCGCGATACAGCGGCCCACGCAGTGGGCCCAATTCAATATGGATAACAGGAATACCACGGGCAGCACAGACCGCCTCAAGTGAAGCAACATTACAAATAGTGACGATGGCTTCAAGGTGAGCCGGAGCAGCGTCCAGTAACACCTCAAGTTCACGCTCAAAAGCAGCATCACGCTCACACAAGAAGCGCCGAAACGCCTCTATCGGATTCCCATTAAGCTTATTCAGCCAATTATCAAATCTATTCTCATCCAGCCATGCATAGTGATGTTGCTCAGGCATGGCGTTAACTGGCAAAGAATAACCCAACCGAGATTGTACCGCCTGATCGCATTCCCAACGACCTTCCCAATCAGTGGGAGCTCGGACATAATCGCGCCCGGTGATAAAGAAAGCTGATTCATCTGCCCATTCACACAGTAAACGGTAATAGCACCAAAGATAAGGTGCAGCTTGGGCACGAAAAGGATAAGGAGGTAGAAAAGCAGCCAGCATTGATAACTCCGAATAATTCAGGCCAGAACGGTAATAGGCGCGTGAACGACGCCACCCAGCTCTCTGGAAGACCAGAACTTTATCGCCTGCATCGGCCGACGTTGATCAAGTTCTTCACGCTCCCCTCCCTTGAGAGAAGCCAAACCACAGTGCAACAAGTAATCGCCGCTATTGATTGGCAAGGTCACTTGATAAGTCACCAGTTGGCGACCGGGTTTCAAGGTTATGGGGTGACCAGCGGCGATATTGCTATCACCCCAAATATCACCACCTTGGGCCCGACTCAATGAAAGTCCTAATGCTACATCTTCAATACTCTGGCTCGACCAGAGTTCAAAACGCAGCGTCAGAGTTTCTCCTGATTTCACAAGGGGTTCTTCATGAAAAGGTGTGCCATCCGCCTTGACAATGGTCAGACCGGCGATAATCGCGCGGGCAGAACCAAATCGCTTCTCACCCAGCGCCAGATTGGCCTCATTCTTTTGCTTTTCAAGTAGAACTAGCTGCGATGGGCAATCACCATCATTCTCGATATCTGGTAATGCTAACGTATCAGCTTGCTCCTGAGACAGGATCATGCCTTTCTCATACGCCATCACTGCGGCCAGCACATCAGTAGTATCACCAATAAGGCGTCCCCCTTCCATCACTAGACAGCGATCGGCATACTCCAGAATACTGCCTGTTGAGTGGGTCACCATCAAAATGGTTACCCCCTTCGCTTTCAGGGCTTCCATACGCTTGAAACACTTGTATTGGAAACCAATATCGCCAACTGCCAGCGCCTCATCTACGATCAAAATTTCAGGGTCAATGCACGCCTGTACAGCAAAAGCAAGACGCACGTACATGCCACTGGAATAGGTCTTAACTGGTTGATCCATAAAATCGCCAATATCGGCAAAACGGGCAATTTCATCAAACCGTACATCAATAGCCTCTTTGCTCAACCCCAATACACTTGCATTGAGATAGACATTGTCACGACCACTGAACTCCGGATTAAAGCCGGCGCCCAACTCAAGTAACGCCGCAATACGGCCATTGACGTTGACTTCGCCATGAGAAGGATTGAGGGTACCGCAGATCAGCTGGAGCAGCGTGGATTTCCCGGCCCCGTTATGGCCGATAATCCCAACTGTCTCACCCTTTTTAATCGTGAAATCAATTTCCCGCAGCGCCCAAAATTCGCGAAAATACTGTCTGGCAGCACGGCTAAACAACCGGGATAAGCGGGGAATCACAAACTGCTTGAGTCGGTCGACCGGTTGCTCATAAACCTGATAACACTTGCTCAAACCACGCACTTCAATCGCGACTTTGTCAGAGCACATCGGCAAACCCCTTACGCGTTTTCTGGAACAAGGCAAATCCTGCGTACATCACAGCAATTCCAGCAATCAATGTCGCGCCATATAACTCCCAAGAAGGCAATTTTCCCCAGTAGAGTACATCACGCACCTGTGCAATCACTGGAGTAAGCGGATTGACATTCAGCCAATGACGATACTCTTCCGGCAGTGCTTCCACAGGGTAGAAAATCGGCGAGAGGAACATCAGGATGGTACTGATCACGCCCACCAACTGTGAGAGATCACGCAAGTAGACCCCCATGGCGGCCAGCGCCCATGAAATGCCCATGACTAATAATACGAGCGGTAAGATGACGATAGGGAATAGTAATGCGGTGGCAGGTGGCATGCCAAAGGCAATCGTATAAAAAGCAATCCACACCAAAAAACTGATCAGCAGGTTGGTCATCGCGCTGCCCAATGCAACCCAGGGCAGGATGTCGAGAGGGAATACGACCTTCTTGACGTAGTTGACATTCTCCAAGATCAGACGAGGGGCACGGTTAAAACACTCGGAAAAGAGGTTGAAAACCATCAAGCCGGCAAACAACACCAGAGCAAACTCACTGCGAGAATCACTGCCACCACTCCAGCGGGCCTTGAATACCACGCTGAAAATAAAGGTATAAACAGCCAGCATAAAGAGTGGAGTAAACAACGCCCACAAATTGCCAAACAGTGAACCACGATATCGGCTGGCAACCTCGCGTCGCACCAAGGTAGCGATAAGATGGCGTTGGGACCAGCAGGCAAGTAAACGACGCGGATGAATGCTGTCATCTCGGATCATGAGGACTCCTTTAAAAAACTTCGCCCCGGCTGAAACCGAGGCGGCGCGATAATAACATAACCAGCCAGATGAGACTATCCATCCTTGCGCAGCATCCCCCTACCTATAACGGGGTGCGACATCCACTGACGACGGTTGAAAATCGCCCAAAAAAAACGGGCAGCTTACGCTGCCCGCTCGACGCTTTGGCATCAAGAACGATTAGAATGCGTTCATGGTGTTCAGAGCGTTGCCGTCTTTGGAGACGGTGTAGTTCTGCAGGCTCAGGGAACCTACTTCACCTTCTACTTTCAGGCGCAGTTTCTTGTCGCCAGTCAGAGCCAGGCCTTTGGCTTGTGCAGCAGCATAGATATCAGCCACTTTCATCTGCTGGGTGGAAGCACCGGCATCCAGAGAAGCAGGTTGACCCGCTACGTCAGACAGAGCGAAGGTCACGTTCTTGCCGTCATCAGCGATAGCGGTGATGAAGAACTTGCCAGCGATACCGGAGGTGTTGGAGATACGTACCAGGTTGGTGTAGGAGGTATCCGGAGCCAGTACCAAGTTAGCGATGGCGCTGGAACCGTTCTTGGTCAGAGAACCAATCACACCCATATCCACAGCAGACACGGTGTAACCAGACTTGGCAACCGGTACAAACTTAACAGTCATGTCCTGAGCTTCGATGGCAGTTTTGCCATCAACAGTGAAGGTCAGAGCACCGGCATAGTCGGCAGCCGGGTCAAACTTGAATTCAGCCTTGCTTGCAGCAACGGTAGTGTCACCAGCAGCGATACCAGCAAAAGCGGTAGCACCAGCAACCAGTTTGCCATCAGCATCTTTCAGACCGGCAGAGAAGTCACCAGCAACTTCCAGTTTAGCGGTATCAACCAGCTTAGCCAGAGTAACTGCAGTACCGTCTTGAGCCAAGACAGCAGCAGTAGCTGCAACGGAGATGGAGCCAACGTCAGTGGCAGCATCAGCAGCGGCGCCGTTGAAGTACTTGGACTCTTGGGTCACGTCAATCTTGTTGTCAGCACCTTTGACGGTGACTTTGGCAGTCAGACCAGACTTGAAGCCGAACAGCTTGCCGGATTTGGCAGCCAGGGTGTTTGCACTACCAGCAGCGGCATCAACACCGGTCTCGTACAGACGATATTGAACGGTAGCGTCACCACCCAGAGCTTTAACGTCAGCCAGAGCCAGAGTCAGCTTGGTGTCGTTAGCCAGGTTTTTCAGCGGGCTGATTTCGATAACAACATAGTTGTCACCCTTGGCGCCGCCAACGGATACAGAGTTGGTAGCCGGATCCAGAGAAAGTGCATCAGCAACAGTCAGGTCCAGGTCGCCCTTAACAACTGCGGTTTCGAAAACAGCATTGGTCAGGTCAACACGAACATAACGCTTAACACCAGCAGTAGCAGAGAAGCCCAGCTTGAAAGTTACGTCCAGGTCCTTAGCAGCTGAGTCAGTCAGAACTGCCGGCAGGGTGATTTCAGAAGCGTAGGTAGCCGGTACAGATGCTGCATCGGACAGATCAACAGCTGCAGCATTGAAGCTCAGACCAGCAACGGCCAGTGCAATCAGTGTCTTTTTCATTAGAATCATTCTCCAAAATTAAACTAGTTTAACCCGAGCTCCCTCAGGTAAGACTAAAACCTGTTTTCCAGCCTGATGCCCTTTTTCCGGAAAGAAGAATCAAGCACAGGAAAAATGAGGCTCTATTGCTTAAAAGCCTGTTGATCATATCTGTCGCAGCAAAATAATCAAGCGCTGTCAGCGGCTTGGCTGCGCAGAAAAGCGCCAAACGCACCAAAGCGTGGGAAAAATCACACAAAGTTAACCTCTTTTGACACCCTTCCTGATTACTAAATCAGCAGCAAGGTTTCAATGCGATCCGGGCCATCTCATGCGAGTATTCAATAGAAACCATGCGCCATCTCTCTACACAGACTCGCACGCCCACCATTATTGAGACTTCTATCACGATAATTAATTAACTTGGTTGCAAAATGACAAAAAAGTAACTAAGAGCAAAAAAGCCGCATTTTTCTTCTCCCCCTCAAGTTGGCTTGCCTTAGCCACCCCAAACGAAACCAACAATACTTTAACCTGCATTTTTTTGTATCAAACCGCACCATGGCCCCCAATGCGGCTTGCATCACGCCGTTCAATCAACAGGTAACCTTTGGAGAATACCCGCAGATGAGTAATCCAAGAGGCCGCATCTGTAGCAAGCCGCTGAGGCAACCACCCGACACAAGCGCGAAATGACAATACATATCGCGTCTCAGCACACTCGACGCACGCCAAGGAGGTACTGCGTCACCTGGAAACCCTTCCTATATAAAGCTGCTCTCCTGGACATGCCTATAACAGTCTCTATAGCAACATCAGCAACATCAGCAACATCCATACCTTGCAAATTGGGCGATGAGAGATAAAAAAAGACCCCCTCCAATCCTGGAGGGGGTCTTTGGTCATGAACAAGCTCGGGCGGGATTACTGTGCCGGTGATGTCACATCAAGCGGCATGGTTATATTTACTGACCTACCGGCTGCTCTCTCTTTCGGCGCCATGCCGGGCAAGAAACGGCGCTTCAGTGTCGGAGCGTTGTTCAGTTCAAGTTGCTGTTGATAACGTTCAGTCAGGCTTTGTGCCTCATGAAAATCACGAAGAACATAAGGGATGATCATCACTACCAGCTCGGTGCGATTCTGACTGTTGCTTTTCGATTTGAACAAGCTACCTATCCAGGGGATATCCCCTAACAAGGGGACCCCGGTATCCCCCTCCCCCTTAGTACTGGAGATCAGTCCCGCCAACATCACCGACCCCCCATCACGCAGGGTCAAAGCAGTATTGACCTTACGATTCATGATCGTTGGGCTCAACGCATCGGTGCTGGTTGAGGTATCCGCCTGTTCAGACAGCTCCTGACTAATTGTCAGATCAACAACCCCACTTGCCTGTACCGTTGGTTTAATGGTCAGGATCACACCGGTCTTACGATATTGCACTGTCTTGTTGATGGGGGCGTCGGGGTTATCTGTTGACTGGCTGGTACCTGTGACAACCGGAATTTCATTGCCCACCTCAATACGAGCCTCTTCACCGCTTCGTACCATCAACTTGGGACTTGATCGGATAACAGCTTGTTTGTTCTCATAAAATGCATTGAGCTTGGCACGAGTCTGGCCAGCGCTATTAAGCGTCAGATTAAGGCCAGTGTTACCAATTCCATTGGCAGTACCCATAATCAAATCTTTAGCGCCCAAATCGGTATGAATGTTACTCCAATCGACACCTAGCCCTTCTTTATCATTCAGATTCACTTCAGCCAACAACACATCGATCATCACAGAAGGTACTGGCTTGTCCAACTCATCCAATAATGGACGCAACGTTACCCACTCACGACCACTGCCCTTAAAGATAAGGGCATTGCGATTGCCATCTACCACAACGCTCCCCTGCTCTCCCTTGGGGGCTATGCTAGTCGGTGCAGACGTGGCCGGTGAGGCGGCAGTAAGGCTACCAGTTCCACTCTGCTCGCCAGTTGCAGTCACGGTATTGCTACTGTTGACCCCCGCAGCCGGAATGTTTGCCCCATAACCGAGCGCCCCCAGCATGGTGGCGATAGAAGCGGCCTGGGTGTTGCGGACTTGGTAGATGAAGAGCCCATTCTCTACCTTCTCTTGTGATTCGCGATCCAGCACCTCAACCCACTGGCGGACATGGCTGAGCACGCGAGGCTCGGCGGCAAAGACGATGATGCGCTGCAGCTCTTTCATCTTCAGTACCAAGACCCCACCGAATGGTGGTGAGTCAGAGACATCATACCCTTCTGATTGCAGCACCTTCATGAGGGCATTACCCAGTTGCTCGGCATCTGAATAAACTGGGCTGATTGCTAAGCTGTGGCTACTTTTGAGCGCGGGTTGATCGAACAGAGATATGGCCTCGCTCGCCTGTTTGACTAGCTCCACTGGACCTCGCAGCATCAACGCATTGATGACGCGATCATCCTTTATCTTCAACTGCGAATTCTCAAACATCTCCGCGAGCCATGCTGCCATCTGATCGCTGCGTACTACCTTCATCGGCACTATTTGAAACACCGGACGATGGGACATGGGAACATCAGGCAATGCACCACCACTCACCATAATTGGTAAGGCATCATTAGCAACGGTTTGGGCCACACTAAAGGTGTAGAGGCCATCGCGCAACTTCACTTCCACCCCATAATCAGCAAGTACATTGCGTGCCGTATTGAATAGCACGGCTGGCGGCTGGGGATCACTCATGCGAAGTGTCACCAGATCGTTCTTCTTCTGCAGCTCAGGAGTCATAGTGAACGAAAGACCCAAACGATTCCCAAAAACTTCATTAATAAAGGCAGGCAGAGGAAAATTGTTCACATTCATGCTGATGGCATCCCCCTGAAGACCTTCCCCCAGAGCTGAGTCATCAGGGGTGATGACCCGCACACTCTGGCGTTGGTTAGGGGTAGCACCGAAGCGATCTCGCTTACGTTGAGCAGGGTCTTGAGCCTGCTCATTCTGCAGTGTCTCATTTATCACCGACTGCGACTGCGGCTCACGAATCGGCTTGGGCAGCGCCGTCGGGTCGGTATTGATCGTGCAGCCTGCCAACATACCTAAAGAAAATGCGAGCAGTGTGAATCGAGGCGCAACTGCCGTCAGGGAATAATCCCCGGCACGGGATTCGGATTTAAACAGAAGATCCATATTATTTTTATGCCATGAATTAGGGTTGTGTTGTATTAGCCTGAGCTGCCTGTGCCTTGGGGTAGAGCACCAAGGTCCCCTGCTTGCCCGTACTGGTTGTCCATCTCACGAGATCCGGCTCGATGCGGGTGACCTGCTGCTGTGGGTCAAGCTCGGCCCCCACCGACACCGTCAACAACGTGTTTTTCGGACTCAGCACTAGGGCCTGAGGGTGACTCCCCTGACGGATCACAGCGATCAAGCGCCATTCGGTCACCTCTGCTCCCAAAGCGCGTTCCTGGCGCTCTTTTTGCGCGCCATCGGCGGTGCCTGAGGAAGGTTCGACAGGCCAAAATCGCGCTACGCGCTGTGGATCGGGTTGAACCAAGGCGAGCTCGGGCAATGCCGTGGGTAACTGCCAGCGCGTGGCGGCCACATTGCTTTCTATTGCCGCTTCCGGTGCCGTGAAATAACCCAGCGGCAAGGCGGAAAACAGAGTGGTCAGGCCCAATGCGATGAGCTGCTTTTGCCTGACTATCATGGTGTTGCTCCGAAGGGATGGAACCAAACGGTGGCAATGAGGTTATAAATCAGTTCGTCCCCCACCTGATTGCTAATGGTTAGATTTTCCACACGCAATACCGGATCCGCGCGTTCGAGCCGGTTGATCACCTTGAGCAGCCCCAACGCCTTGGCCCTGCCACTGATCCGAAGCTGGAGCGGCGTCAGCGCCGTTGCCGCATCAGAGGCTGGCGCGCTCGAGACCTCAATCTGGCCCTGGACCAAACCATTCTCCTTGAGCAGGGCGGCAATGCGACTCTGCAAATCGGCACGGGCCAACGCTTCGCTCTGGGCACGGCCAAAGTGGTGGGCAGTGGCGTCCAGCCCCTGACGCACTTGAGCGAGCCGATCGGGCCAGCTTTCTTTACCGGAACTTTGCTGATATTCAGCCAGCTGGTTGAGAGCCGAGGCTTCACGACTCAGCAAGTCTGCACGCAGATCGCTCATCACCAGATTAAGCCACAGCAAAAAAATCAAGCCGATCGCCAAGGTGCCATAACGCACCCTGGCGTTGGTATGCCACTGCTCTTTACTCTCGGCCAAAAGCTGGCGCCATTGTTGCTGCAGGCTCATGAGCGTGTTCTCCCCGCCGGGGTGACTCTGTCTATCTCTGCGATAAAGCGAACGCCTTGCCCATTGCTATTGAGTTGGATCTGCACATTACGCAGCACCATGGCCCCCGCCTGCAGCCCATCAAATCGCGTTACATAGCCCCTCGGATCCGGTTGGCTGTCATTTAATGTCATCTCGATACGACCTGGCTGGATCGTCAGTTGCTGGAGACTACTTACCGTCGCCGGCATCTGCCCCAAGATCCGATTGAGCAGCGGGGTATTCTCTTGCTGCAGCCACGCTCGTTGCGCCAGTAACCGCTGGCGCAGCCGCTCGGCTCTCAGACGCGCTTGCTGCTCCATAACGGCGGACTCATCCTGAGCAGAAAGCTGCTGTTCCAGCTGTGTCAACGCCTGCCAATGGCGCAGTGCCATGCCCCCTTGCAGCATGAGGCCCGCAAGCAGCAACATGGCCACAGCCGCCGCCGCACACATCACCAACCATGTGCGTTCGGCCCCTTGTAACGGCAGGCGCCGAGTGTAATCACAAGTGATAGCCGTATCATCATGGCATTCGCTCAGGCGGCTCTCGACCAGAACGCCATCACGCCATCGCTGCCATTCACATCCATCGATGCCCTGCAACCAGCGATCGCCATCTTCGGCGGCTGGAGAGAGCAGGCTTTCTGGGATAATGCTGCCCTGAAAATGAGGCGGCAAGCGAGGCTGTAGGCGTTCTTGATCCCAGATCCAGGTTTGAGCCATCCCCCGTTTCCAACGCACCTGATAGCCAGGTGACAAGAAGGGTGAGTGTAGCGACACCTGTTGCTGCAACGCTTTAGGACGACGGCTGAGAGGGACTGAGTTGAGATCCCAGCAGTAATAGAGACACAGAGAGCGAGCGACGATAACGCGTGGTCGCCAGCCTGGATATCGTTCGGTAGTGACAGTAAGGCGATCAACCCGCCACTGGGGCTGGGAATAACGGTGCCACCACCAACGACTGAGGCGCTCCACAACTCTGCTCATGGTCAAAGGTAAAGGCATAATCTATTTCCCAAGGCGCCTGTGTTGAAGAGGGCGACAATGATATCCCAATCCATTTTTGCTGTCTGCACTCGTTATCACCGCTCCACACCATCAACCGGGTATAAATAGAAACGATACTTGGAACCTGCTCATCAGTGAGGGGAAGAAGTTTACCAACTCTAGTATTGGCATCGGCCAGAGATGAAAAAGGCCGCTGTTGACGCAGTGACACCAACGTTGCAGCCGTCTCTCTATCAATGCCATTCAATGACCCAAGTAACTCAAGAGGCATAGAGTTAAGATTGAGCAATTGGCCACTTCGGGTCGTTAACACAGGCAACAGTGATGGAGCCCAAGACCACTGATTTGCTTCCAGTAAATTGAAAAACTCCCCTGGCCCAACCATCAGTCGATGAGTGGGCTTAAGTAAACCTCTAGCCAGATAGTCCGCATCGTTTGCGCCGTTGAGTCGTCGCAAGTCATCCTGATCCGTGTAGTCAAGAAGCAAGTCGAGCACGCGATCGGCTTCGAGGGGGGCAAGCCCTCTGCCTTTGAGCAGGGCGTGCCAACGGTCACGATCCGGGTCGAGCAGGCTAAGCAGCGCCCCTTCATCCTGAATCGCGAACCGGCTCTTGCCGATCCCCTGATAGACTCGGCTGTCGGCAGCGAGCGCCGGCACATTTCGCTCGGCCAGACGCAGATCTCCGGGCGAGGAAAGCGCATAACCCTGGGCGACTCTTGGGCGGGTAGCCACCAGATGCAGCAGGGTTGCAATGGTTGACTGCTGGTCCAGCCTGTCCTGCCAGCTTTGACGCAACACGATGGCTTGTCGTGTACGCTGCTCGGCGTATGCCGCGACAAAGGCCGCAACAAGACTCATGACCATGAGCAGACCAAGCACAGCGATCAGCACAAAGCCCCGCTCTTTTTTGTTGATGGGCCGATGCGACATCACAAGTCTCGATAATCCATTCTGGGAAGACGTCTTCCTGTAAGAGAGACGTACCAACGTAAAGAAGGGCGAGAAGGCGGCGCCACTTCCAGTAGCACGGCAGAGGGTATTCGGCCATCGGGTACCAGAGAAGCCAGCTTCTCGGAGGGGGGCCAGAGTGTCTGCGGAGTGCCATCGTGATCGCGATAGAGAAACTGCGCCTTGGTACCCGCTGGCCACTGCGCCAAGGTCCAGACAATGCCCGGCTGTTCATATTGAAGCGCGACCCTGCCATCGGGCATCTGATTGATTCGCCACGTAACAGGCTGTACCTGGCCATTACGACTTACCAGAGCGGAGTGTGACATTCCACTCATGCTCGACGCATTCCCTTTAAACTGAGAGTCTGCATCCAACCTGGCCTCCATCGCCGCGACCGACTGAACAAACCAGGAGGAGGCCAACATGCGTGGCACGCCTTCATACTGCCGTCGCTGGACCTTCTCATAGGTCGACAGCGCAACGGCCAGGCCTTGCATTAGCAGGGTCGAGATGACGGCCAGCAAAACCATCACCACGAGCAACTCTAGCAGGGTCATCCCCCGTTGGTGGCTAATTGACATCTTGGCTCTCGGCCACACCGGGCAGGCGATGATAATTGACAAGACGGGTCTTCAGGGGCGGTAGGCTCTGTTGCCCCTTGCGGACCTCTAACTCGACATCATAGAGCGAGAGCAAGAAGTTACTGCCCTGAACGCCGGCAACATCCTTTTCAATCGCAACCGCCTGCCAATGCACCAACAGATCGCCACTGACAAAATCACCCGAAGGTCTTGAGGCCAAGTCTTGAAACTTCAGGTATTCAAGTGCGCTGGTCAGAGCTGGCGTTGACTCGATATAGAACTCCGAGCGGTTGAGTTGCCTGAGGCTTCCCCCAATCCACCCAAACAGCGCCATCGATGCACCGGCCAGTATGGTCAAGGCGACAATGGCCTCGAGCAACGAAAAACCTTGCTGCTTCACCATGCCCGCCCCTCCCATTGGCAATAAGGAGGAGTGAGCGCGATCCGGCGCTTAACCTCGTCGCCTTGCAACAGCTGCAATTGCCCGCCGAGGCAAACGCCATTGGGCAGATAACGTACCGGTCGCTCCGTTTTGAGCTGCCATCCAGCCGGTAGTGTCAATGGCATCTCATGCAGCGTCATGGGGTGTCCGGTCAGTTGCACTTCCATTGGAAAACCATTGATGCGTTGCTGCAGTGTCTGCCACTCATTGCGATGACGCAGACGTTCGGCGAGATCGATAAAACGGGGACCGACCATCCCCGCTATCATGCCCACCAGCACCAGTACCACAAGCAGCTCAAGCAGGGTAAAACCCCGTTGCGGCATGCTTATTTCTCCAATATGCCGACTTCTGCATCCATACCGTCCCCCCCTTCCTTGCCATCGGCACCGAGGGAATAGAGGGCAAAACCTTGCAGGTTGCTGACCGGGCTCTTGTAGACGTAATCACGGCCCCAAGGGTCCTTGGGCAGTTGATCTTCCAGATAGGGACCCTGCCAGCTCGGCACATCGGCAGGAGCCTTCATCAGAGAGACGAGCCCCTGCTCGGTAGTGGGATAACTACCCACATCCAGGCGATAGGTTTGTAAGGCCCCACGCAGCATCTTGACCTGGGTCTCTGCCGTCTTGACTTTGGATTTATCCACATTGGAGAAGAGGCGCGGGCCCACCAAACCGGCCAGCATGCCCAGAATGACCAGCACGACCAAGAGTTCGATGAGGGTAAAACCGCCTTGATGGCGGGAGAAACGTTGTGATTGCATGGAGAGTCCTCAGATTGACTAGACGGCCATCTCATTCACGCTGGTGATGGCCAAGATGATGCCAAGAATAATGACGCCGATGATAGAGCCAATCAGCAGAATGGCAAGAGGCTCGATCAACGCAAGCACTTTCTTGATGCGGTTCTTGCTGTTCTCTTCATACATGGCGGCCAGCGAGGAGAACATCTCGGCAAGGCGGCCACTCTTCTCGCCGACCCGCACCAGATTGACCCCGGAGCGAGCGATCAGCCGGGTTTCGGCGAGGGATTCCGACAGGCTCTTGCCCGAGCGCACCAGGCGGATCACCTCCCCCATCCCACGCTGGCGAAACGGGATGCGAAACGAACCGCGCGATAACTCAAGTGCCTGCAGTAACTCGACCCGGGATCCCAGCATGGCGGCCAGAGTATAAGACCAGCTTGCCACATCACTCTGGTAGAGCCATTCACCCACTACGGGTAGCCGTGACACACCGTTGAGCAGACGCTGGCGCACATCGCGCGAGCGCAGTGCCAAGGCTAGGCCCGCCACACAGAGAGTGAGTGCGATGAGCAATAGATCCCAGTTGGCGTTAAACCACTCCCCCGTCGAGAGCACCATGTCAGCCAACCAGGGCAGCGACACCTTACCGTGGCCCAACATACCGGTGAATTTCGGCACCACCACGGCAAACATCAGCACGACCGCCGACAGGCCTGCCAGCACCAGCACGATAGGATAGGTCAGGGCATTACGCAGTTCATTGCCGGTGCGTTGGTCAAACTGCATTTTCTCCAAGGCTCGGCTCAACGCCTCACCCAACTCGCCGGTGGCTTCACCCGCCCTCACCAGATGAAACAGGTAGTCGGGCAGCGGTAGCTTGCTCTGGGCAAGGGCGGCGGAAAAACTCTCCCCCTGCTGCAAAGCTCTGCCCATGGTGCGAAATGCCTGCTCAATTTGAGGATGGTGTCCCCCTTCAATCAGCGCATCGATCCCCTCTGAGAGGGTCACCCCTGAGGTGATCAGGGTGGTCAACTCATGCAGAGCCTGCAGCAACTGAGCGCGCGTCAGGCGAGGAGTAAACCAGGGCGCGCGAGCCACGGCCGCCTGCTCGCAGAGCTCAATGACGATGACGCCCTTGTCACTAAGCTGGCGCAGTGCCGCATGACGATGGACTGCGTCCAGCTCTCCCTTCAGGCTGTTGCCCTGCGTGTCTACGCCTTCATATTGGAAAATCATCAGTCGTGTTCCACATAGGCGACCCGCATCACCTCTTCAATGCTGGTTAATCCCCTACTGGCCTTGATCAGACCATCTTCAAACAGTGTCCGCTGGCCTTGTTGCCGGATCAGCGACTTGATCTCCTGCAAGGGGGCCTGCCGGTTGACCAGCTGTTGCAACTCACCGTCCAGGGCAACGAGCTCATAGATCCCCAACCGCCCGCGATAGCCGGTGTGATGACAGTGCGAGCATCCTACCGCCTTCTTCCAATTGGCGGCAGCAAACGCCGGTTGGCTGCTTGACCACCCCTGTGGCAAGAGCGGGTGGTCGTCCTCGGCGGCACACTGCCCACAGAGGCGACGGACCAGCCGCTGCGCCTGAACACCACGCACCGACGCCGCCACCAGAAAGGGCTCGAGCCCCATGTCAACCAATCGGGTAAAGGCAGAAGCGGCATCGTTGGTGTGCAGGGTAGAGAGCACCAAGTGACCCGTCAGGGCTGACTGGATGGCAATCTGCGCCGTATCCAGGTCCCGGATCTCACCGATCATGATGGTGTCGGGGTCTTGACGTAAGATGGCACGCAGTGCACGGGAAAAGGTGTACCCAATCTCGTTGTGCGCCTGGATCTGGGTCACACCCGAGACTTGATACTCAACAGGGTCTTCTACCGTGATGATCTTGTTGCTACCATCGCGCATGGCTTCGAGTGCGGCATAGAGCGTGGTGGATTTACCGGAGCCCGTCGGGCCTGTGACCAGCACGATCCCGTTGGGACACGCCAACCAGCTGTGCAGCAAACTGAGATGGTCAGGCTCAAACCCGAGTTTTTCCAACGACAGCGTTCCCCTGTTCTTGGGCAGCAGACGCATCACGATCGACTCACCATGAACACCCGGTGCCGTCGAGACACGGATATCCATATCCTGACCACTCAGGCGCAAGGTAATACGGCCATCTTGTGGCAAGCGCTTCTCGGCAATATCCAATCCGGCAATCAGCTTGATCCGTGACCCTATCGCCGGGTAACGCTCGGCCGGTTGCACCATATGAGTATGAAGCACGCCGTCGACCCGCATGCGTACCGTGAAGCGCAGCTCTTCGGGCTCAACGTGAATATCGGATGCACCGCTGTCGACAGCCTGTGCCAGCAGGTTATTGACCAGCTCCACGACCGGCGCCTCTTCGATCAACGCCTGTAACGAATGCTCGCTGTTACTGAACAGGTCGGTGACGGCACTCTCACGCCTGACTTGGTCCACCAGGGTGTCGATGTCCTGGGTTCGAGCCAGCCAGTACTGCACCGGGCGCCCCACAAACAGGTAGGCGATGAGATCCTGCAGCTGCATCTCTAACGGGTCTTTTGCAACCAGCTGCAGCTGACCGTCCACCTCCCACAACAGGGCATCGTTATCGAGCCACCACTCCAGCCTGACTGGCAGAGGCAGCAGGCATTGATAGATATCCAAGGGGGCCGGCATGTGGGCAGGCTCGACACAGGGATAACCCAACTGCTCTGACAGCGATCGCAATACCGCATCTTCAGAGACAGCCCCCATCCTGACCAGGATGGAGCCCAGACGTCCACCGGCCTGACGTTGTACCTCCAGGGCTCGCTCTAAGTCTTCGCGCCCGATCGCCCCTTTGGCGATCAGTCTCTCACCAATCTTCATGACACGTCCTACAAAACATCGGCAAATCCGGCCTTGGATTTATTACAGTACTCATCATTCACAAAGGAAGCTATTGTATCTAAGGGGTTCTGAGCAAGTCATAAAACCTGACCCATTTATTTAACAAATTGAATAAATGGAGATTTTCATTTAAAAACGGCTTATCCCCTTCTCTAACCCTGTTTCCTGATAACGAGAAAGTGCCTTATTGGATCACCAAATAATGGATAAGATACCTATGTTCAAGAGCAGATCCGAAGAGCGCGATCATCAACAGTGTTCCGCATCATTAAACGCAGCAGCAAGCGCATCTTTTGACGACAGGGTTGTAGACGTCGCGAGCTCTGGCCACACAATGGCCAAGGTGGCATCGTTCCACAAGATGCTGCGTTCAGCAGTGGGTTGATAGTAATTGGTAGTCTTGTAGAGAAACTCTGCGTGTTCACTCAGGGTGAGAAAACCATGGGCAAACCCTTCCGGGATCCACAACTGTCGTTTGTTTTGTGCACTGAGGTTGACGCCTACCCATTGCCCAAAGGTCGGCGAGCCTTTTCGGATATCCACCGCGACATCAAACACTTCACCAACGACACAACGCACCAATTTCCCTTGTGCATGCGGAGCCAGCTGATAATGGAGCCCACGTAGTACACCCTGACTCGAGCGTGAATGGTTATCCTGGACAAACTCAATCGCTCGCCCCACCGCTTCTTCAAAGATTTTTTGATTAAAACTTTCGAAGAAGAAACCTCTGTCATCACCAAACACGCGTGGCTCAAAGATGAGCACGTCAGGAATAGAGGTTTTAATTACATTCATTGGATTACCCACACCTTGTGATGCTAGAGAGGAAAAAACTGAGCCTACTTATGAATACATTAAGCTCTGGCGATGAGCTTCAGCAGATACTGGCCATAGGCATTCTTCGCAAGTGGCGCCGCCAGACTTTTCACTTGTTCTACGTCAATGAACTTCTTTCGATAGGCAATCTCTTCCGGGCAGGCCACTTTCAGCCCCTGACGGGTCTCGATGGTCTGAATAAAGTTACTCGCTTCAATCAGGCTTTCATGGGTGCCGGTATCAAGCCAGGCATAACCACGGCCCATCATGGCCACCGACAGATTGCCTTGTTCCAGGTAGATACGGTTCACATCGGTAATTTCCAGCTCACCACGCGGCGACGGCTTCAAGCTCTTGGCGAGCTCCACCACGCTGTTGTCGTAGAAATAGAGGCCGGTCACCGCATAGTTGCTCTTGGGCTCCAACGGTTTCTCTTCCAGAGAGATAGCGGTACCCTCTTTATCAAATTCCACCACCCCATAACGCTCAGGGTCATACACATGGTAGGCAAAGACGGTGGCGCCACTCTCTTTGGCTGCGGCCGTCTCCAGCTGTTTCTGCAGGTCGTGGCCATAGAAGATGTTGTCACCCAGCACCAGCGCACAGGGGTCTGAGCCGATAAACTCTTCGCCAAGAATAAAGGCTTGCGCCAACCCATCCGGGCTTGGCTGTACCTTGTATTGCAAATTCAGGCCCCATTGGCTGCCATCCCCCAGCAGTTGCTCAAAACGGGGGGTATCTTGCGGGGTGCTGATGATCAAAATGTCGCGAATGCCCGCCAGCATCAGAGTGCTGAGCGGATAGTAGATCATCGGTTTGTCATAAATGGGCAGTAGTTGCTTGCTCACTGCCATGGTGACTGGATAGAGACGGGTGCCGGAGCCACCGGCCAGAATAATGCCTTTACGTTTGGTCATGATGTTTGTTTCTTATTTTTAAATTGCAAAAGAAAAGGGTGGATTGCGGCCACTCCTTTCTGTTTTATCCCTGCCAGCCAGGGAGGTGTTCAATACATCCCTGGCCGGTGATTTACTTGCTGAGAATCTCGGTCAACATCCGCTCCACACCGACCGTCCAGTCCGGCAGCACCAGATCGAAGGTGCGCTGGAATTTGCTGGTATCCAGGCGGGAGTTATGTGGGCGTTTGGCCGGGGTTGGGAAGGCGCTGGTCGGCACGGCATTGAGTTGCGTGACCGCCAGTTCAACCCCCGCCTCTCTGGCGTTGGCAAACACCAGCTGGGCGTAGTCAAACCAGGTGGTGGTGCCGGAGGCAATCAGATGATACAGCCCGGCGACCTCGGGTTTGAGCAGCGCTACACGGATCGCGTGGGCGGTACAATCGGCCAGCAACTCGGCGCCGGTCGGGGCGCCAAACTGGTCATTGATGACCGACATTTCGCTGCGCTCCTTGCCAAAACGCAGCATGGTCTTGGCAAAATTGGCGCCGCGGGCGGCATAGACCCAGCTGGTGCGGAAGATTAGATGACGGGAGCAGAGTGCTGCCCCTTGTTCCCCTGCCAGCTTGGTTTCGCCGTACACATTCAGCGGTGCGGTCGCATCGGTTTCAAGCCAGGGGCGCTCACCACTGCCATCGAACACATAATCCGTGGAGTAGTGCACCAACCATGCCCCCAATGCCTCCGCTTCTTTGGCGATAGCGGCCACGCTGGTCGCATTGAGCAGCTCGGCAAACTCCCGCTCGCTCTCGGCTTTGTCTACCGCAGTGTGGGCTGCTGCGTTCACGATGACATCCGGCTTCACCAGGCGCACAGTCTCCGCTACGCCGGCCGGCTTGCTGAAGTCACCGCAATAATCGGTCGAGTCAAAATCGACGGCTGTGATACGGCCCAGCGGTGCTAGTGCACGTTGCAGCTCCCAGCCAACCTGGCCATTTTTGCCAAACAGCAAAATATGCATCAGGCACGCTCCCCGTAGTTTTGCTCGATCCAGGATTGATAGGACCCGCTCTTCACGTTGTTGACCCACTGCTGGTTATCCAGATACCACTGCACTGTCTTGCGGATACCTGATTCAAAGGTCTCTTGCGGCTGCCAGGCGAGCTCGGCGCTCATCTTGCTGGCATCGATGGCATAACGGCGATCGTGACCGGGGCGGTCAGCCACATAGGTGATTTGATCGCGATAGGAGCCGGCCTTGGGCACCATCTCGTCAAGCAGATCGCAGATGGTATGAACGACGTCCAGGTTCTGCTTCTCGTTGTGGCCGCCGATGTTGTAGGTCTCGCCGATGGCACCAGTGGTGACCACGGTATAGAGCGCGCGGGCATGATCTTCCACATAGAGCCAGTCACGGATCTGATCGCCCTTGCCATAGACAGGCAGCGGCTTGCCATCCAGCGCATTGAGGATGACCAGCGGGATCAGCTTCTCGGGGAAGTGGAACGGGCCGTAGTTGTTGGAACAGTTGGTGACGATGGTCGGCAGGCCGTAAGTACGGCGCCAGGCGCGCACCAGATGGTCACTGGAGGCCTTGGAGGCAGAATAGGGGCTGCTGGGGGCATAGGGAGTGGTTTCGGTAAAGAGCGGCAGCGCTACACCGGGGGCGACTTCATCCGGATGGGGCAGGTCGCCATATACCTCGTCGGTGGAGATGTGGTGGAAACGGAAGGCCGCCTTGCGTACCTCGTCCAGACCGTTCCAGTAGGCGCGAGCCGCCTCCAGCAGCATGTAGGTGCCGACAATATTGGTCTCGATGAAGTCGGCAGGGCCTGTGATGGAGCGATCGACGTGGCTCTCGGCCGCCAGGTGCATCACGGCATCCGGTTGATGCTGGGCAAACACCCGATCCAGTTCGGCGCGGTTGCAGATATCCACCTGCTCAAAGGCATAACGTTCACTGTTTGCGACACTGGCCAAGGATTCCAGGTTGCCCGCATAGGTGAGTTTATCGAGGTTGATAACTGAATCGTTGGTATCCCGAATGATATGACGAACAACCGCCGAGCCGATAAAGCCTGCGCCACCAGTGACAAGAATCTTCATAGTTATGCTCTTGAAAAGTAATAGAAATTCGGTTCTTTTTGAACCAGTTACCATTGTTCATAGTGGTGAAAATGCTCGCTCAAATGGCGGATTTCTGACACCAACCACGAAAAAGACAATAGCTACCGCCCCTGGGTTACAGCCCCCAGATTGCTGCTTTTGACCGGATTGTGTGTGCTGTTGGCCATAGCGCCCTCCAGCTTGGGAAAACTCTGTCACCGCTCCCTGATGACAAAAGTGCGATTTCTCTTGCACATTGAACATGCCAGTTTACAAAAAAACCGCCGTCAATCATTGCCATGCCCCAAGGGCAAAGTCCGGATTTTAGCGCCTTTCCTGGCCGCTTGAACAGCCATAACAACCCTTCTTAAAGTAAGCGATTTACGCCCTCTCCCGTAGCGGTTCTCTGCTCTCCAGCAGAAGGAGATGAGCTGCCAACCACCAGCAAAGCCTCCTTTGAGACCAAAAAGGTCGTTGCCAGCCGGATTCAAAAGTAAAAATAGTGACAAGCGACGCATCAGTGCGGAGCGCGCTCACAAGACCGCCACTTTTTGCCAATCCGGATGGAGACACGTAACACTTTCTTACAATTGCCCCCCGCCGCACACGTAAAAATTCAGCTCTTCCACCAGAGTCTGATACCGATCACAACGCTGTCTACACGACGTATTATGTCACTTGAGCTTCATATGTATATGTTTTTGCAGCAAACAAACAGGGCGAACCTGATGGTTCGCCCTGTTACGGTAAGATAACGCAAGGAGGAAAGTGTGGCTACTGTCAGCTTTTTCCTTTGCCACCCTCGCTATCGGCAGCTTGCCAGCCACCGCCGACGGCCTTGTAGAGCGCGACCTGGTTGCTGAGCTGCGCCAGACGGGTACTGATCAGCCCCTGTTTGGCACTGAACAGCGAGCGTTGGGCATCGAGTCGGGTGAGATAGCTGTCCACCCCCTTCTCGTAGCGTACCTCCGCCAGCTTGAAGTAGGTCTGACTCGCCTCCACCAGTGCCTGTTGGGCCTGCAGTTGCTGCTGATAGTCAGCCTGGGCGCCGAGCGTATCCGCCACTTCCTTGAAAGCGGTCTGGATGCTCTTCTCGTAGCTCGCCACCGCCTGCTTGGTGCTCACCTCGGCTACATCCAGATCCGCGATGCGCTTGCCACCGTCAAAGATCGGCAGATTGATCTGCGGCATGAAGGTCCAGGTACCGGTGCCACCGTCAAACAGCCCACTCAACTGGTTGCTGGCGGTGCCCGCCGTCGCGGTCAGCGAGATAGTCGGGAAGAAGGCCGCACGGGCGGCGCCGATATTGGCATTGGCCGCTTTCAGGCTGTGCTCGGCCGCCAGGATGTCCGGGCGCTGTTGCAGCAGGCTGGAGGGGGCACCCACCGGGATGGCCGCCAGCTGCACCTCGGCCAGGGTCGCCGGCTCGGTCATCAGTACAGGGACGCCTGTCCCGAGCAGCAGCGCCAGGCCATTTCTGTCCTGTTTCACCTGCCGTTGATACTGGGCCAGGCTCACCTTGGCGCTCTCTAGCGCGGTACGGCCCTGAGCCAGCTCCATCTCGGAGGCGGCCCCCAGCCGGTACTTGTGCTCGGTCAGACTATAGCTCTCCTGCTCGGTGGCCAGGGTCGCCTCGCTCAGCGCCAGCAACTCCTGATCCGCCAGCAGGGTGAGATAGGCGTTGGCCACCGAGGCCACCAAGGCTATCTGGGTGCTGCGCTGGGTCTCGATTTGCGCCAGATAGGTCTCCAGCGCCTGATCTTTGAGGCTCTGGATCCGGCCGAACAGGTCCAGCTCGTAGGCGGTGATGCCGATGTTGGCGCCGTACTGGCTGCTGATGGTGCCCTGCCCCGTGCTGCTGAGATCGTCCGATCCCTGCTGGCGGGTACCCGAGCCATTGGCAGCCAGGGTCGGCAGCTGTGCCGCCCGCTGGATCCGGTATCTGGCCTCGTAGGCCTCCACGTTGAGGGCCGCGATACGCAGATCCCGGTTGTTCTCGAGGGCCGTGGCGATCAACTGCTGCAGGGCGGGATCGAGGAACTGCTGGCGCCAGGAGGAGACGGCCGCCTCCCCCGTCTGGTTGCTCTGCCAGGTGGCGCCTTGCGGCAGCTCGGGGCGCTGGTAATCGGGGGCCATGGAACAGCCCCCCAACAGCAGAGTCACGCTCAAGGCGATCAGAGTCTTAGTCATGTTTGATCTCCTCGGCATGGGCCAGACGCGCTTGCTTGGTACTGTGCTTGGTGAAATAGCGCATCACCAGCACGAAGAACAGCGGCACGAAGAAGATGGCCAGCACGGTGGCACTGATCATCCCCCCCATCACGCCGGTACCGATGGCGTTGCGGCTGCTGGCGCCGGCGCCGGTACTGATCACCAGCGGCAATACGCCGAGGATGAAGGCGAGCGAGGTCATCAGGATCGGACGCAGGCGCAGGCGCGCCGCCTCCACCACGGCTTCACTCAGCCCCATGCCCCTGTCATAGAGCTCCTTGGCGAACTCGACGATGAGGATCGCGTTCTTGGCCGACAGGCCTATGGTGGTGAGCAGGCCCACCTGGAAGTAGACGTCGTTCTCCAGCCCGCGCAGGGTGGCGGCCACAATGGCCCCCAACACCCCGAGCGGCACCACCAACATCACCGAGAACGGAATGCTCCAGCTCTCGTAGAGGGCGGCCAGACAGAGGAACACCACCAGCAGGGAGATGGCGTAGAGGGCCGGCGCCTGGGAGCCCGCCTGCCGCTCCTGATAGGAGAGACCGGTCCACTCGATGCCGATGCCTTCCGGCAGCTGCTTCACCATCTGCTCGATGGCGGCCATGGCGTCACCGGTACTCTTGCCCGGCGCCGCTTCCCCGACGATCTCCATCGCCGGCACGCCGTTGTAACGCTCCAGTCGTGGCGAGCCGAAGCTCCAGTCGGTGCTGGCAAAGGCGGAGAAAGGCACCATCTGACCGGCGCTGTTGCGCACGTACCAGAGCTTGAGATCTTCCGGGTTCATCCGGAAGGGGGCATCCGCCTGCAGATACACCTTCTTGACCCGGCCTCTGTCGACAAAGTCGTTCACATAGGCAGAACCCCAGGCACTGGAGAGCGTGCTGTTGATGTCGCTGATGGAGAGCCCCTGCGCCAGCGCCTTCTCGTAGTCGATCTTGATGTCGAGCTGGGGGGTGTCTTCCATCCCGTTCGGGCGCACCCGCACCAGGTTCGGGTCCTGCGCCGCCATGCCGAGCAGCTGGTTGCGCGCCGCCATCAGCTTGTCGTGGCCCACGCCGGCCCGATCCTGCAGGAAGAAGTCAAAGCCGGTCGCCGTCCCCAGCTCCGGGATCGGAGGCAGGTTGAAGGCGAACACCTGGGCTTCCTTGATGCTGAACAGGTAGCCCATGGCACGGCCGATGATGGCATTGGCGCTGCGATCCGGCGTGTTGCGCTCCTTCCAGTCTTTCAGCTTGATGAACGCCATGCCGCTGTTCTGACCGCTACCGGCGAAGCTGAAGCCCGCCACCGTCAGCACGGAGTCGACGTTATCCTTCTCGTTCTTCATGAAGTAGTCGCGCATGTCGGCCAGCACCACCTCGGTGCGCTGCTTGGTCGCCCCGACCGGCAGTTGCACCATGGACATGATGACCCCCTGATCCTCTTCCGGCAGGAAGGAGGTGGGCATGCGCATGAACAGGATGGCCAGTACCGCCAGCATGGCGGCGTAGATGATGCCGTAGCGCACCCCTTGCTTGACCACCTTGCGCACCCCGCTCTGGTAGCGGTTGGCGCTGGCGTCGAAGGCCCGGTTGAACCAGCCGAAGAAACCGCGCTTGGCACCGAACTCGCCATGCTTGATGGGCTTGAGCAGGGTGGCGCACAGGGCCGGGGTCAGGATCAGCGCCACCATCACCGACAGCACCATGGCTGAGACGATGGTGAGGGAGAACTGGCGATAGATGGCACCGGTGGAGCCGCCGAAGAAGGCCATCGGCACGAACACCGCCGAGAGCACCAGGGCGATCCCTACCAGGGCGCCGGTGATCTGGGTCATGGACTTGCGGGTCGCCTCGAGCGGAGAGAGATCCTCCTCGCTCATCAGGCGCTCCACGTTCTCCACCACCACGATGGCGTCATCCACCAGCAAACCGATGGCCAGCACCAGACCGAACATGGTCAGGGTGTTGATGGAGAAGCCGAACGCCGCCATGACGCCGAAGGTCCCCAGCAGCACCACGGGCACGGCGATGGTCGGGATCAGAGTGGCGCGGAAGTTCTGCAGGAACAGATACATGACGCAGAACACCAGGAAGATCGCCTCCACCAGAGTCTGCACCACCTCCTCGATGGAGATCTTCACGAACGGCGTGGTGTCGTAGGGGTAGACGATCTCCATGTTGGCCGGGAAGTAGGCTGAGAGCTCGCCCAGCTTGCCACGCACCTTCTCGGCGGTATCCAGCGCATTGGCACCGGTCGCCAGCTTGATGGCCACCGCCGCGGTGGGTTGCCCGTTGTAGAGCGCCTCGGCATCGTAGCTTTCACCGGCCAGCTCGACCCGGGCCACGTCTTTGAGCCGTACCTTGGAGCCGTCCTGGTTCACCCGCAGCAGGATGTCGTTGAACTGCGCCACGGTGGAGAGCCGGGTCTGCCCCATGATGGTGGCGGTGAACTGCTGATCGGTCACCGCCGGGGTGCCCCCCAGCTTGCCAAAGGCCACCTGGGTGTTTTGCGCCTTGATGGCGGTCTGCACGTCACCCGGGGTCATCTGCACCCGGTTTAGCTTGTTGGGATCGAGCCAGACCCGCATGGAGTACTGGCTGCCGAACAAGGTGATGTCCCCTACCCCGTCCAGACGACTGAGCGGCTCCTTGATGTTGGCCACCACATAGTCGGCCAGGTCATCGTTGGTCATGGCGCCATCTTTGGAGATGAAGGCGGCCACCATCAGGAAGCTGCTGGAGGTCTTCTGGACCCGGATCCCCTGCTGCTGCACCTCTTGCGGCAACAGCGACATGGCTTGCTGCAGCTTGTTCTGCACCTGCACCTGGGCGATGTCGGGGTCGGTCCCCGGCTGGAAGGTGAGGGTGACCGATACCCGGCCGGAGGAGTCCGACTGGGAGGACATGTAGAGCAGGTGATCCAGCCCGGTCATGTTCTGCTCGATGATCTGGGTCACCGAGTCTTCCACCGTCTTGGCGGAGGCGCCCGGGTAGCTGGCGGAGATGCCCACCGCCGGCGGCGCAATGCTCGGATACTGGGCAACCGGCAGGCCTATGATGGCCAGGCTGCCCGCCAGCATGATCACCAGGGCGATCACCCAGGCGAAAATGGGTCTGTCTATGAAAAATCGTGCCATGAGGCGACTACTCCATCCTACTTGTTGGCCGGGGCATTGGCCGGCGCCTGGGCAGACGGCGCAGCGGCGCCCTGTTCAGCCGGCGCCACGACAACCCCGGGTTTTACCTTTTGCAGGCCGGCGACGATAACCCGTTCGCCGGCCTTGAGACCGGATTCCACCACCCAGTCACTGCCGACAATGCGGCCCAGCTGCACTTCACGCAGCTCCACCTTGTTGTCCGCCGTCACCACCATCACGGTAGCGCCGCCTTTCGGGGTACGGGTCACCGCGGTCTGCGGCACCAACAGCCCTTCGGCGCGCTCGCCCTCCTGCAGGGTGGCACGCATGAACATGCCGGGCAGCAGCAGCTGATGAGGGTTGGGGACGATCACCCGCAGGGTCACCATGCCGGTGGTCTCATCCACGGTCACGTCGGAGAACTGCAGCGAGCCCTCTTCCCCGTAGGTGGAGCCATCTTCCAGCTGGAAGCTCACCCGGGCGCCTTTCTGCTCGTCCTGGGTCAGCTTGCCGGCCGCCACCTGGCGCTTGAGGCGCAGCAGATCGGCGGTGGACTGGCGCACGTCCACATACATGGGATCGAGCTGCTGGATGGAGGTGAGGCTGTCGGCCTGCTGGGCCGTCACCAGCGCCCCCTCGGTCACCGCAGACTTGCCGATGCGACCGCTGATGGGGGCCGTGATGCGGGTGTAGGCGAGGTTGATGTTGGCGCTCTGCAGCGCCGCCTTGGCGGCACCGATTTCGGCCAGCTGCTGCTTCCAGGCCGCGTCGGCGTCGTCATACTCCTGGCTGCTGATGGCCTTCACCTTTACCAGCTCGGCATAGCGCTTGGCCTTGAGGCGGGCGCTCTGCTCGTTGGCCTGCGCCTTGGCCAGGTTGGCCTTGGCACTGGCCACCGCAGCCTGATAGACGGCGGGGTCGATCTGGTACAGCAGTTGACCGGCCTTGACGTCGCTGCCCTCGGTAAAGAGGCGCTTGAGAATGATGCCGCTCACCTGGGGGCGCACCTCGGCGACCCGCAGCGGGGCGCTGCGGCCGGTCAGCTCGGTGGTGAGCTGCAACGGCGCCGTGTGCAGGGTGACGACATCCACCGCGGCCGGCGGCATCGCACCGGGTCCTTGCTGGGCGGGGCCCTGTTCGCCGCAAGCGGTCAGCAGACCGCTCGCCAGCAGCGCAAGGCCGACTGAACGTGCGAGAATATGTTTATGCATGAAAAACCTGAGCCTCTGTCTATCAATGAAAAACCACAGGGTTTATAGGACCCGGTTGGTAAAATAGGAAAGATGAGGCAATATACATACATTCATAAATGTATGTAAGTGACTTTTTTTACTTTTACAAGGTGCGCAGAGAGATGGCCAGAAGAACCAAAGAAGAGGCGCAGCAGACCCGCTGCCACATCATGAGTACGGCCCTGGATCTGTTCTGCTCACAAGGCCTGGCCAAGACCAGCCTGACCGACATCGCCAGGGCCGCCGAGCTGACCCGGGGCGCCATTTACTGGCATTTCAAGAACAAGGAAGAGCTGTTCGTCTCCCTCTGGGAGGAGCTCTGCCAGCCCCTCTCCCACCAGCTCGATGCCTGCGTCTCCGAGCAGGAGCCCGACCCCCTCGGCAAGCTGCGCAGCTTCCTCAAGGGGGTGATCATCAAGATAAGCACCGAGCCCGCCCATCAGCAGATGTTCACCATACTGTTCAACCTGGAGTCGCTGGAGGGAGAAGCCATCTCACTGCGCGAGCACATGCGCAGCCAGTCCAACAACTTCTTCCGGGATCTGGAGATCACCCTGGGCAATGCGGTGCGCCTCGGCCAGCTGCCGCAGGAGCTGGATCTGCAGCGGGCCGCCACCCTGCTGCACTGCACCCTGGATGGCTACATCATCAACTGGCTGCACTTCCCGGATCGCATCGACTTGCGCCAGGAGGCCGACTTTGTGCTGGACAACCTGTTCGCCCTGATCGCCCAGTCCGGCGGCCCGGCCACCCGCCGCACCTGACTCACAGTCGCTCAGCACAGGTCCATTGTGCCGGCGCAGACACTCTCCAGTTTCCTCCCCTTCCTTTGGCGCCCCGGCGCCAAATTGGCTCAAATTTGCTATAGTCACGCCCCCGAAACAGAGTAGCGTCCCCGAAAAAGTGCCCGCCATGTCCCGTTCGTCTCCCCATTGCCCGCCGATGTCCCTTGCCACCCCCTCAGCCGACCCACTGTCCGTCGCGCGTCAGCAGTTTCTGGCCTTGCTCCATTGTGGTGCCCATCTGCTGGAGGCGGGCTGCGGCGAAGGCGACGATCTCTGCTTCTTTCGCCAGCAGGGGCTGGTGGTGACGGCCTTCGATGCCCGCCTGGCACAGGCCAGGGTAGCCTCGCGGCGCAGCGGCCAGCCGGTGCGGGTCTGCCGCATCGATCAGCTGCGCAGCGTGGTGCCCTATGACGGCATCTGGGCGCGCGGGGCATTGCCGCTGCTCGCGGCCAGCGAGCTCAGCGAGGCGCTGGCGCACCTGGCTGGCCTGCTCAAGCCTGCCGGGCCGCTCTACTGCGCCTTTCCCCACCCCAGTGGCCAGCCGGCCTCCAGCGACGGCACGCCTGAAGCCGCCTCTCCCTTAGCCGAAGCTCGCCTCTCCCGACTCGATGAGGAGGACCTGCGCCGGCTCATCGCCCCGCTGCCGCTGCAACTGCAGCAGTGCTGGGAGAGCGAGCAGACGGATGGCCGCTGGCTGCACGCCCTGCTGCTTCGCAGCTGAAGGGCCGCACCAAATTAATCACCCGCAGCACTTCGCGCTCACCTGGCCAGTGGCTATCACCACCACGATCACATTTAACAATATTTAACTCGACATTAACGCACCTACGACAGACATGATGCGGATTTTGTGTTAAAAAGCGGCATTAAAATCAAAATTAAATAACAAATCAGACACTAACACCTGGATTTACTTATGAAACTTGTCCTCAAACTGGTTGCCGGCATCCTCGCCGGTCTCTTGCTCGGTCTCTACGCCCCTGAATGGGTCGCACGCGTGCTGTTTACGGCCAAGACAGTCATAGGTCAGCTGATCACCTTCACCATTCCGCTCATCATTCTCTTCTTCATCATGAGCGGCATCGCCAGCCTGCCGAAGAACTCCGGCAAGCTGCTGGGCAAGACGGTCGCCCTCTCCTACTGCTCCACCATACTGGCCGGCCTGTTCGCCTTTACCGTGGCCAGCAACCTGATCCCGCGTCTGACCAGCGCCGCCGAGTCCACCGCCGAGAGCGCCATCAAGCTCACCTCCTACATCAATCTGGAGATCCCGCCGCTGTTCGGGGTGATGTCGGCACTGGCCGCCGCCTTCGTGTTCGGCATCGGCATCAGCGCCACCCAGGCCACCGATCTGCGCCGGGTCGCCGATCAGGGCCGCGACATTATCGACCGCCTGCTGGCCAAGGTGATCATCCCGCTGCTGCCGTTCTACATCGCCGGCGTCTTCGTCGAGATGACGGTGGAAGGCACCGTGTTTGCCACCCTGAAGACCTTTGGCGTGGTGCTGGTGATGGCCATCATCATGCACTGGCTCTGGCTCTCCGTGCTGTTCGTTGGCACCGGTCTGGCCTTGGGCCGCTCCCCGGCCCAGCTCATCAAGAACATGCTGCCGGCCTACTTCACCGCCCTTGGCACCATGTCCAGCGCCGCCACCATCCCGGTCGCCCTGCAGGCCAGCAAGAACAACGGCGTGAGCGCCGGCATCGCCAACTTCACCGTGCCGCTGTGCGCCACCATTCACCTGTGTGGCTCCACCATCACCCTGGTGACCTGTGCCACCGCCGTGATGTTCCTCTCCGAGCATCTGGCCATTCCGGGCATCGGCACCATGCTGCCCTTCATCATGATGCTGGGCGTCATCATGATTGCCGCCCCGGGTGCCCCGGGTGGTGGCGTCATGTCCGCGCTGGGTCTGCTCACCTCCATGCTGGGGTTCGGTGAGGCCTCCATCGCCCTGATGATCGCCCTCTACCTGGCCCAGGACAGCTTCGGTACCGCCTGCAACGTCACCGGCGACGGCGTCATCGCCCTGTGGGCCGACCGTTTCGCCCAGAGCGGCGAACCAGCCCTCAGCGCCGAGCAAGACGCGGCCTGATAGTGCAAGCAGATAAAAAAACGGGAGCCATCGGCTCCCGTCTTTTTATTAGGCGTTTTCTTCCGGCGGCAGCGGCTCGGTAAACACCAGCCGGTTACCGAAGGGATCCCGGACCTGTAGCTCGCGGCAGCCCCAGGGCATGGTCTCAATGGCGGGGTTCGCATAGGCATAACCCTTCGCCCGCCACTCGGCCAGCAATGCATCGAGCTTGTCGGTCGAGAGCCGCAGGGCCGCCCCCGGGCAGGCATCCCCGTGATGCTCGGAGAGGTGGATGATCCAGTCTCCCCGTGAGACCTGCAGGTAGAGCGGCATACCCGGGCCAAACCTGTGTTCCCAGTCGATGAGAAATCCCAGGTAATCGAGGTAGAAAGCGCGCAACTTGCCTTCATCGAAGCTGCGCAGGATGGGTATGATCATGATGTTTCTCCTCTGCCGTTTGGGTAGTCGGGGTAAAGCCCCAAAGTCTGACCTGCGCAAAACTGCGCAGGTCAGACACTATCATGGCGTTCCTCTTCGGCCATGTTGCCTGCTCATGGGTTACTGCCCCGGCGGCGGATCACCCCCTCCTGGGCCGTGCTCGCCACCAGCACCCCATCGCGGGTAAAGAACTGGCCACGCACCAGGCCACGACCGGCGCTGGCGCTCGGGCTGTCCACCACGTAGAGCAGCCAGTCGTCCAGCCGGAAATCCCGGTGGAACCACATGGAGTGGTCGATGGTGGCCACCTGCATGTCCGGCTCCCAGTACGACACCCCGTGGGGTTGCAGGGCGGTGAACAGGAAGTGGAAGTCGGAGGCGTAGGCCAGCAGGTATTTGTGCACCCGCTGATCGTCCGGCATCTGGCCATTGGCCTTGAACCAGACGTGGCGCACCGGCTCGTGCACGTCGGGGCGGATCGGGTCGACCAGGGTCACCGGGCGAATTTCGATGGGCTTCTCGCACATGATCTTGTCGCGCAGGGCGGGCGGGATCTGCTGCTCGTAGGGGCGCACCAGCTCCAGTTCGCTCTTGAGCTGCTCGGGGGGCGTGACCCCCGCCGGCATGGCGATCTGGTGTTCAAAGCCGTTCGCCTCGACCTGGAAGGAGGCGTTGAGATAGAAGATGGGCTTGCCGCCCTGAATGGCCTTGACCCGACGGGTGGAGACGGTCTGGCCGTCGCGGATGTTCTCCACGTCGTAGACGATGGGACGGTTGGCATCGCCGGGGCGCAGGAAGTAGGAGTGGAAGCTGTGCACCTGGCGATCGCTGGCCACCGTCTGCTTGGCGGCTGACAAGGCCTGCCCCATTACCTGTCCACCAAACACGGCCCGCAGACCGAGATCCTGGCTCTGGCCCCGAAACAGGCCCTCCTCGATTTTTTCGAGCGCCAGCAACGCCAGCAGCTCATCAAGTACCTTGCTCATTATTATCTCCTGTGTCAGTGCCGGAAGGCTAACAAGCCCGCCCCCGCCGGGCAACCACCCCGGCCTCCACCAGCCGCCTGCCTGGCCCCATTAATTCAGCAATCTTGCTCATTGAACAATAACGGACGCAGCAGGCGCCAACGAAAAGGCCCGCCGAAGAGGCGGGCCTTTTACAGTGCGACGCGGCGCTTACTTGCTGCCGGTGCCGGAGTTGCGGGTCGAGGCTTGCGGCTTGCGACGGGCGGTAGTAGCACGGGCGCGCGGCTCCTTGCCCTGCATCTCCTTGTGACGCTTGACGGCGCGACGGATCTGGGCGGCCTGCTTGTGGCGGCTGGCCTTGCCATCCTGCTGCAGATCGACCTTGGACTCGGTCTCCGGCGGCAGGTTGACCAGGCCGCGCAGGTAGTTCACCTCGGGCAGTTTGAGCTCCTGCCAGCCGCCGCGCGGGATGCCGCGATCCAGCTTCACATCGCCGTAGCGAATACGCATCAGGCGGCTCACCTGCACTTCCTGGGACTCCCACAGGCGGCGCACTTCACGGTTGCGGCCCTCGGTCAAGGTAACGTTGAACCACTGGTTCAGACCCTCGCCGCCGGCCGGCTTGATCTTGTTGAACTTGGCCATGCCGTCTTCCAGCTGCACGCCCTTGCGCAGGCGCTGCAGCATGGCCTCGGTGATCTCGCCAAACACGCGCACCGCGTATTCCCGCTCCACTTCGTGGCTCGGGTGCATCAGCCGGTTGGCCAGCTCACCGTCGGTGGTGAACAGCAAGAGACCTGAGGTGTTGACGTCGAGGCGGCCGACCGCGATCCAGCGGGCCCCTTCCATCTTGGGCAGACGATCAAACACGGTGGGACGACCTTCCGGATCGTGACGGGTACACATCTCCCCTTCCGGCTTGTGGTAAGCCAGCACGCGGCAGATCACTTCCTCTGCGGCGCGGGTCTTGACCTGGTGACCATCCACCCGGATCACGGCGTTCACTTCGACGCGATCCCCCAGCGTGGCGACCTTGCCATCCACACTGACCCGACCTGCGGTGATCAGGGCCTCCATCTCACGACGGGAGCCGTGACCCGCGCGGGCCAACACTTTTTGCAGTTTTTCACTCATCGGGGTTACCTGATTGTTGATCGCTGCCCGTCTCTGCCAACGTCAGAGTGGACAACGAGGGTTGCAGTTCGGGATCAAGCTCGGGGAGCTGCTCCAGACTCTGCAGATTAAAATAATCCAGAAATTCTCGGGTGGTGGCGAGCAGCTCCGGGCGACCCACCACCTCTTTGTGACCTATGCTGCGCACCCAGCCACGTTCTTTCAGGGTATTCACTATCTGGCTCGAGACCGCCACCCCACGGATGGCTTCGATCTCGGCCCGGGTGATGGGCTGACGATAGGCGATCAACGTCAGCGTCTCCATCACGGCGCGCGAATAGCGCGGGGCCCGCTCGCTCCAGAGCCGCGAGAGCTCCTCGGCGTAATCCTGGCGGGCCTGAAAGCGCCAGCCGGAGGCGACCTCCTTGAGCTCCACCCCCCGCTCGCTGTAATCCTGTTTGAGCTCCGCCAGCAGCAGCTGCACGTAACGGCTGGTGACCGGGTAGTCCGCCAGCACGCTGTTCTTGAGCTCGCTGACGTTGAGCGGGCGACCGGCAACAAACAGCGCCGCTTCGATCAGCGTCTTGAGTCGTTCAGCCGGCAGCGCCATGGTCCGCTCCTCGCATTATCGGCCGCAACCGTTCAGTGGGCAGCGCCACGCTCGCTCTCCTCATGCTGGCTGGCCAGGGCAAAGTGAATGGGCCCCAGGGGTTCCGCCTGCAGGATCCAGATCAGCTGCTCCTTGCAGAGCTCCAGCAGCGCCAGAAACGTCACCAACACGCCCATGCGCCCCTCTTCGGCGCGCAGCACCTGCTCCAGGCGCAGGGTCTGACCCAGCGAGAGCATGGCGAGGATCTCCGCCATGCGCACCCGGGTCGGGATCTGCTCGCGGCGGATCTGATGATGTTCAAAATGAGTCGCGCGTTTTACCACACTTTGCATGTAAAGGGCGAGCTCAACCAGCGAAACATCGGGTGCCAGTGGTTTGAGATCGCCAAAATCCGGCGCCATGGCGCTGGCGACAAAGATCTCCCGCTCCAGCCGCGGCAACTCGTTGACCCGCTCCGCCCCCACCTTGAAGCGCTCGTACTCCTGCAACCGGCGGATGAGGGTGACACGGGGGTCTTCCCCCTCCTCTTCGTCCTCCAGCTCCGGCGCCTTGGGCAGCAGCATGCGGGATTTGATCTCCGCCAGCCAGGCCGCCATCAGCAGGTACTCGGCTGCCAGCTCCAGATTGAGCCCCTGCATCAGCTCCACGTACTCCATGTACTGGGCGGTGATCTGCAGGATCGGCAGGTTGAGGATGTCGAGCTGCTGACGCCGGATGAGGTAGAGCAACAGATCGAGCGGCCCCTCGAAGGTATCGAGAAACACCTCTAGCGCATCGGGTGGGATAAACAAATCCTGGGGCAGCTCGTGATAGGGCTGCCCCAGCACCCGGGCAATGGGAGAGAGCGCCGACGGCCCCCCCTCGCCAGCCCCTGCGGGCGGCTGGGCGGCCGTCATGGCGACCGGTTCGACCGTATCACTCAAACGGGGTCGGATCCCCGGCACCGCGCCGACGCAGCACGGGTTCGTCGTCGGAGAAGTCCACCACGGTGGTGGGCTGCTCGCCCAGATAACCGCCGTTGACCACCAGATCCAGCTGTTTGCCCAGCTTGTCGAAGATCTCCTCCGGGTCAAACTCCGCCATGTCAGATTCCGGCAGGATCAATGTGGTGGAGAGCAGCGGCTCACCGAGGGCCTCCAGCAGCGCCTGGGCAATCTTGTTGTCCGGTACCCGGATGCCGATGCTCTTCTTCTTCTCGTTCATCAGGCGACGCGGCACCTCTTTGGTGGCCTTGAAGATGAAGGTGTAGGGGCCAGGGGTGTTGTTCTTGATCAGGCGAAACGCACTGTTGTCCACCTTGGCGTAGGTGGAGATCTCGGAGAGATCGCGGCACACCAGGGTGAAGTCGTGGTTGGGATCGATGCGGCGGATGCGGCAGATGCGCTCCAGCGCGCCCTTGTCACCCATCTGGCAACCCAGCGCATAACCCGAATCGGTGGGATAGACGATGACGCCGCCATTCTGGATGATCTGCACCGCCTGGCTGATCAGACGGGCCTGGGGGTTTTCCGGGTGTACGTAAAAGTGCTGACTCATGACTCGTTCTCGCAATGGGGGCAGCAATCTCTGCCCGCTTGATGGCCGCGAAGCCGGGCTTCACGACACTACCTTACTCTGTTTGGCGCCCGTTGGCGCCCTGCAACTCCGGGGCGGTTACCGGCTCGCCAGCAACTCTGCATGTTGCTCAGTGGTAAGCCCAAAATGACCGGGATACGCCAACCAGACCGGCATCCCCTCCTTGGGCAACCAGAGGTGGCGCCCCAGCTCGGTCCAGTTGGAGGGGAAGTGAAAATCCGATCCCACCGAGATATAGAGGTCGTGCTCTTTGGCCCACTGGCCGAGATTCGCCCGCTCCTGGGGGCTCTGCTGGGGCAGCGAGACCTCCATGGCATCGCCACCGGCCGCCTTGAAGGCCACCAGCAGCCGCTTGATCCACTTGGCGGTGAGATCGTAGCGGCTCGGGTGGGCCAGCACAGCCAGGCCACCGGCGCCGTGAATGGCGCTGATCGCCTCGCCCATCTCGGGCCACTCTGCCGGCACATAGCCCTTGTTGCCCCGGCTCAGGTACTTTTTGAATACCTTCTGCATGTTGTCGGCCACCCCGCGCGCCACCAGCACCCGGGCAAAGTGGGCCCGGGTCACGGCTGCGTCGCCAGCCAGCTGCTTGGCCTCTTCATAGGTGCCGGGAATGAGACACTTCTCCAGACGACGCCCTATTTCCTGGGCGCGTGCTTCGCGGCGAGCCTGTTGGCCGACCAAAAAATCGGTGAGCGCCACATTTTTTTCATCCACCCCCAGCGCCACGATATGGATCTCGTGATGCTCCCAGCCGGTGGAGATCTCGACCCCGCTCACCAGCCGCAGCGGCAGTTGCTCGTTCTCTATGGTGCGGCGCACCTCATCAAGCCCGGCAAGGGTATCGTGGTCAGTAACTGCTAACACCTCGACCTGTTTTTCGGCGGCGCGGCGCACCAGTTCGGCGGGGCTCAGCACCCCATCCGAGGCCGAGGTATGGCAGTGTAGATCGAATCTCATCAGATTATTCCGCTCTCGTGGTCAGGTCACCATGGGTACACATTCGGTGAAAGAAGGCTAAAAAGCGACTTGACTTGGCCGCGGCTTTATCGTTTTCTGTAGGCACTTCATTGCAAACATCTTTTTACAGGACTTTATCATGCAAACGACTTCCATCCTGACCATCTGGTGGTGGCACACTCCCTGACATGCGGGCGTGTGGTCGTTGCTGTACCTGTAAATCTGACAGCAAATAAAGAACCCAAAGAAAAAGCCCGCTGACCCCAGCGGGCTTTTTTATTATCCGGCAAATGGACCTGTGATGAAACCGAGAATTCAGACAAGCAAGCTGACCTGGCGATGGCGCCCCTGAACCAACCACCCCGGACCTATTAAATTTTCAAGGAATTCAACGTCATGAACATCGGTAAACAGCATCACACGCAAGGGAACGCACTATGACAGCCAGCCATCGCCTTCCTCTGGGTGAATTCGATACCCTCACCCTCAACGCCCCCTACGTGACCGACCCGCTGGCGCTCTACAGCGAGCTCTGCCAGGGTCGCCCCAACAACCTGCTGCTGGAATCGGTGGAGATCGACTCCAAGGCCGGCAAACAGAGTCTGCTGCTGGTGGACGCCTGCCTGCGCATCGAGTGCCGTGGCCGCACCGTGCGGGTGCGCAGCCTGAACGACAACGGCGCCCAGCTGCAGAGCCTGCTGGCCGAGCGCCTGCCGGCCGCCGTTGCCCAAAGCCTGGTGGCCGGCGAGCTGCAGCTCGACTTCCCGGCCTCAGATCGGGCGCTCGATGAAGACAGCCGCCTCAAGGGGATCAGCGTGCTGGACGTGCTGCGCACCCTGCAGCGAGAGCTTGATTGCCAGCTCGGCAAAGAGGCGCTGTTTATGGCGGGCAGCTTCGCCTACGACCTCATCGCCTCTTTTGAAGATCTGCCCGTAGTGCCAGAGGGGAGCAACGACTGCCCCGACTACTGCTTCTACGTGGCCGAGACCCTGATCACCATCGACCACATCGCGCGCTCCACTGCGCTGCTCGCCTGCATCTTTGGCGGTGACAGCGACGAGAGCCAGGTGGAGGACAGATACCACCGCCTGAGCGAGCGCCTCGCCCAGTTCAAGCAGGCCTGCCAGCAAGCCCCTGCGCAGGCACCGGCCACACCGGCCCTCGTCGGCGGCATGAACGTGGACAAGAGCGACAAGCAGTTCTGCGCCGAGGTGGAGAAGCTCAAGGGCTTTATCCGCCGCGGTGACATCTTCCAGGTGGTACCGTCCCGCTGCTTCTCCCTGCCCTGCCCCAGCCCCGTCGCCGCCTATCGCCGCCTCAAGCAGACCAACCCCAGCCCCTACATGTTCTACGTGCAGGACGAGGGCTTCACCCTGTTTGGCGCCTCGCCCGAGAGCGCGGTGAAATTCTGCGCTACCAGCCGCGACGTGGAGATGTACCCCATCGCCGGTACCCGCCGCCGCGGCTTCAACCCCGATGGCAGCATCAACCGGGATCTCGACGGCCGCATCGAGCTGGAACTGCGTCAGGACGAGAAAGAGGTGGCCGAACACCTGATGCTGGTGGATCTGGGTCGCAACGACATCGCCCGCATCTCGGAGCCCGGCACCCGCTACGTCAAGGAGCTGCTGAAAGTTGATCGCTACAGCCACGTGATGCACCTGGTCTCCAAGGTGGTCGGCACCTTGCGCGCCGATCTTGACGCCCTGCACGCCTATCAGGCCTGCATGAACATGGGCACCCTCACCGGCGCACCCAAGATCCGCGCCAGCGAGCTGATTCGCATGGTGGAAGGCAAGCGCCGCGGCAGCTACGGCGGCGCGGTCGGCTACATCAACGGCGCCGGCGAGATGGATACCTGCATCGTGATCCGCTCCGCCTTTGTCAAAGAGGGCGTGGCCCATGTGCAGGCCGGTGCCGGGGTGGTCTATGACTCCAAGCCCCAGGCCGAAGCGGACGAAACCCGCGCCAAGGCGGCCGCCGTGCTGGCCGCCATCGCCGCCAGCCATGGCACCTCCCTGCAAGCCCTTAGCGCCCAGCAGGAGCAACATAAGGACGTGAGCCATGACTAATATCTTCCTGCTCGACAACTTCGACTCGTTTACCTACAACCTCGTCGACCAGTTCCGCTCCCTCGGCTATCCGGTGCGGATCTACCGCAACAGCCTGCCGGCCAGCCGCATCATAAGCGAGATCGCCGCCTGTGAAGGTGACGCCGTGCTGGTGCTCTCGCCGGGGCCGGGCGCCCCCCACGAGGCGGGTTGCCTGATTGATCTCATCAAGCTGGCCCGTGGTCAGGTGCCCATCCTCGGCATCTGCCTTGGTCATCAGGCTCTGTGCGAAGCCTACGGTGGCACCGTCGGCGCGGCAGGCGAGATCGTCCACGGCAAGCGCTCCCTGATTGAGCACAACGGCCACGGCGCCTTCGCGGGGCTGCAAAGCCCGCTGCCGGTGGCCCGCTACCACTCGCTGGTCGCCACCTATGTGCCGGAAGAGCTGACGGTGATTGCCCACTATCAGGGCATGCCCATGGCCATCGAGCAGCAAGATGAGCGGGTGCTGGGCTTCCAGTTCCACCCGGAATCCATCATGACCTCGGAAGGGGCCCGTCTGCTGACCCAAGCGCTCGCCCACATCACCCGTCCAGTTAGCAGTGTGCGGTAAGGAGACCAACATGCATCATCATCTCAACACCCTCTACCAGGGTCAGTCTCTGAGCCGTGAAAGTACCCGCGACGCCTTCGGCCAGGTGGTACGTGGCGAAGTGGATCCCATCGTGCTCGCCAGTCTCTTGACCGCCCTCAAGATCAAGGGGGAGACCCCGGAGGAGATCGCCGGCGCCGCCGAGGCCCTGCTGGCCGAGGCCCGCGACTTCCCGCGTCCGGACTATGAGTTTTGCGACATCGTCGGCACCGGTGGCGATGGCCTCAACACCATCAACGTCTCCACCACCTCGGCGCTGGTCGCCGCCGCCTGCGGCCTGAAAGTGGCCAAGCACGGCAACCGCTCGGTCTCGAGCAAATCGGGTTCGAGCGATCTGCTGGACAAGATGGGCATCAAGCTCGACATGAGTCCGGCGCAGGCGCGCCGCTGCCTGGACGAACTCGGCATCTGCTTCCTGTTCGCCCCCCAGTATCACGCCGGCGTGCGCCACGCCATGCCGGTGCGCCAAGCCCTCAAGACCCGCACCCTGTTCAACGTGCTGGGGCCGCTCATCAACCCGGCTCGCCCCACCTATCAGCTGATGGGGGTCTATGCCCCCGAGCTGGTGCGCCCCATCGCCGAAACCCTGCTGGCACTGGGGCTGAAAACCGGTATGGTGGTTCACGGCGCAGGCCTTGACGAGATTGCCATCCACGGCCCGACCCAGGTGGCCCAGATCCGTGACGGTGAGATCCGCGAGTTTCTGTTAACCCCGGCTGACTTTGGCCTCGAGACCTATCCGGTCAGCGCCATTCAAGGGGGGGAGCCTGAAGAGAACCGTGCTATCACCGCCGCCATTCTGGAAGGGCGTGGCACCCCGGCCCACAACGCCGCCATTGCCGCCAACGTGGCACCGCTGCTGCTGATGGCAGGCAAGGCGAAGGATCTCAAGAGCGCGGCGGCCGAGGTGCTGGCGGTGCTGGCGAGCGGCAAGACGGCAGAGCTCGCCGCTCGCCTCGCCACTTTAAGCCATCAGGAAGCGGGCCATCAGGAGGCATGATGTCAGCCACCATGTCGCACAGCAGTCATTCAGAACGCCCGCAGGGCAATAGCCAGCTTCGCAAGGATAACGAGATGTCAGACCTTATTGCCCCCCATGCTTTTCTGAACATGGCCTCCATCAGCCAGACCATTCTCGGCAAAATCGTGGCGGCCAAGCAGGAGTGGGTTGCCGCCCGCAAGCTGGCCCAGCCGCTGGCGAGCTTCCAGAGCGCGCTGACCCCAAGCGATCGGGATTTCGTTGGCGCGCTCAAGGCGGGCTCCACCCGCTTCATTCTGGAGTGCAAGAAGGCCTCCCCCTCCAAAGGCTTGATCCGCAATGATTTCAGCCCGGAGGCCATCGCCGGCATCTATGGCAAATACGCCACCGCCATCTCGGTGCTAACCGACGAGAAGTTCTTTCAGGGGGATTTCGCCTTTTTGCCGCGGGTGCGCAGCCGCGTCAGCCAGCCGGTGCTCTGCAAGGATTTCATGATTGACCCCTATCAGGTCTATCTGGCCCGCCACTATCAGGCGGACGCCATCCTCTTGATGCTCTCGGTGCTCACCGACGAGGGCTATCGCGCCCTGTTCGCGGTCGCCAAGGAGTTGGGTCTGGGCGTGCTCACCGAGGTGAGCAACGAAGAAGAGCTGACCCGCGCCATCGAGCTGGGCGCGCCGGTGATTGGCATCAACAACCGAGATCTGCGGGATTTGAGCGTGGATCTCGCCCGCACCAAACAGCTGGCCAAAAATATTCCGAGCGATCGGGTGGTGATCAGCGAGTCCGGCATCAACCATCGCGCTCAGGTGGCGGATCTGCGCCACCATGCCAAGGGCTTCCTGGTGGGCTCATCCCTGATGGCCGAGCCGGATCTGGAGGCGGCGGTACGCAAGCTGGTACTGGGCCAGAACAAGGTGTGCGGCCTGACCCGCGCCGACGATGCCGCCGCCGCCCATCAGGCGGGCGCGGTATTCGGGGGTCTTATCTTTGTGGCCAAAAGCCCGCGCTATGTGGACATTCCCGCCGCCCGCGCCGTGATGGCGGGTGCGCCGCTCGCCTATGTGGGAGTATTTCGCAATGCCCAACCCGCCACCATCGCCAAGACGGTGGAGACGCTGGGGCTCGCCGCGGTGCAACTACACGGGGATGAAGACGCCGCCTATATCGAGGGACTGCGCGCGCTGCTGCCGGCTGGCTGCCAGATCTGGAAAGCCGTAGGCGTCTCTCTCGGCAAAGAAAGCGGCGAGCCGCTGCCCGCCCTCGACTATCCTGCGGATCGCCTGCTGCTGGATACCAAAGTAGGCAGCCAGAGCGGCGGCACCGGTCAGGCGTTCGACTGGGCCCTGCTGGCCCATCTCGATAAAGCCAAGCTGATGCTGGCGGGGGGGCTCAACCCCGACAACGCCCTGCAGGCGGCCCAGGTCGGTTGCCTCGGCCTTGATTTCAACTCCGGGGTGGAGAGTGCCCCGGGTCAGAAGGATGCGCACAAGATAGCGGCCGCTTTTTCCGCCCTGCGCAACCTGTAACGCAACCATTTTCGATGTTTCGATTTAGCTAATACAAGGAAGAAGCCATGACCCTGCTCAACCCGTTTTTTGGTGAATTTGGCGGCATGTATGTGCCCCAGATCCTCATCCCCGCCCTGCTCCAGCTGGAGAAGGCCTTCGTCGATGCCAAGGATGATCCGGCCTTTATCGCCGAGTTTCAGACCCTGCTGACCGAGTATGCCGGTCGCCCGACCCCCCTCACCCTGACTCGCAATCTGACCAAGGGCACCAAGACCCGCCTCTATCTGAAGCGTGAAGATCTGCTGCACGGCGGCGCCCACAAGACCAACCAGGTGCTGGGTCAGGCGCTGCTGGCCAAGCGGATGGGCAAGAACGAGATCATCGCCGAGACAGGTGCCGGGCAGCACGGTGTGGCCACTGCGCTGGCCTGCGCCCTGCTTGGCCTCAAGTGCCGGGTCTATATGGGCGCCAAGGATTGCGAGCGCCAGAAGCCCAACGTCTTTCGCATGAAGTTGATGGGCGCCACCGTCATTCCGGTGCACTCCGGCTCCAGCACTCTTAAAGATGCTTGCAACGAGGCGCTGCGGGACTGGGCTGCCAACTACGAGTCGGCCCACTACCTGCTCGGCACCGCCGCCGGCCCGCACCCCTTCCCCACTATCGTGCGGGAATTCCAGAAGATGATCGGTGAAGAGGCCAAGGCCCAGTGCTTCGAGAAGGAAGAGCGGCTGCCCGATGCGGTGATCGCCTGCGTCGGCGGCGGTTCCAACGCCATCGGCATGTTTGCCGACTTTATCGATGAGCCGTCGGTGCGCCTCATCGGCGTCGAGCCGGGTGGTCACGGTATCGAGAGCGGCGAACACGGTGCGCCGCTCGGTCACGGCAGCAAGGGGGTCTTCTTTGGCATGCACTCCTACCTGATGCAGGACACTCAGGGCCAAATTCAGGAGTCCTACTCCGTCTCGGCGGGGCTGGACTTCCCCTCCGTCGGCCCACAGCACGCCCACCTGGCCGCCATCGGCCGCGCCGAGTACCCCTCGGTGACCGACAAGGAGGCGCTGGACGCCTTCCAGGAGCTGGCCAAATCCGAAGGCATCATACCGGCGCTGGAGTCCTCCCACGCGTTGGCCCACGCCCTCAAGATGGCCCGCAGTGAACCGGAAAAAGAGCAGGTGCTCATCGTCAACCTCTCCGGCCGTGGCGACAAAGATATCTTCACCGTTGCCGACATTTTCGAGAAAGAAGGAACCTTGTCATGAACCGTTACGCACAACTCTTCTCCCGTCTGGATGAAGCCAATCAGGGCGCCTTTGTGCCGTTCGTGATGCTGGGTGACCCCACCCCCGAATTGTCGCTGGCCATCGTCGATGCGCTGGTCGCAGGGGGCGCCGATGCCCTCGAGCTCGGCATTCCCTTCTCCGATCCGGTGGCGGACGGCCCCACCATTCAGGGTGCCGCCCTGCGGGCCTTTGCCAGCCACACCACCCCGGACGACTGCTTCGAGCTGCTCGGCCGCATCCGCGCCAAGTACCCGCAGTTGCCTATTGGCCTGCTGGTCTACGCCAATCTGGTTTATGTGCGCAAAATTGACGGCTTCTATGAGAAGTGCCAGCAGGCCGGCGTGGACTCGGTGCTGGTGGCCGACGTGCCGGTACAGATGTGCGCCCCCTACAAGGCGGCTGCCGACAAGTTCGGTATCGACAGCATCTTTATCGCCCCACCCAATGGAGATGCCGAAACCCTGAAACAGGTGGCGGTGCTCGGCAATGGCTACACCTATCTGGTGAGCCGCGCTGGCGTCACCGGTGCCGAGACCAAGGCCGGCATGCCGGTGGAGGGGCTGATCAATACCCTGCGCGAGTTCAACGCTCCCCCCGCCCTGCTCGGCTTTGGCATCAGCGAACCGGCTCAGGTGCGTGAGGCCATCACCGCTGGCGCCGCAGGTGCCATCTCCGGCTCCGCCGTGGTGAAGATCATCGAGACCCACCACCAGAACCCGGAACATATGCTCACTCGTCTGAAAGAGTTTGTGGAAGGGATGAAGGCCGCGACCAATCGATAAGGGGCGGCATTGGTCACATGCCATTGACCGTGTCTGAGGAAAGGGAGCCTGATAGGCTCCCTTTCTATTTCCTGCTTGTTGCCGCTCCCAGCGTCTTTGTCCCCTCTCCCCTTGGGAGAGGGTCAGGGTGAGGGAACCCATAATCCTCCGACGTTATCGAATCGTAGGTTCGAATGTAGGTTCGAATAGCGAAGCGTATTCGGACATTCGCGATCCGGGCGGAGTTAATCCGAACGCCCGAGCCAGCGGTGAGGCGTTTGATGCGGCTTCGCCCCATGGGACGCGAGGGCGCAGCCCTCGACAGGGTTTCGCCCGCCCTTCGGGCTGGGGCGAGTGACTTTTCTTTGCGTGGCCAAAGAAAAGTCACCAAAAGAAAGGCCACCCCCGCTTATTTGCCCGACTGATGTCGGGTTCCTTCGGCTCACCCTCTTGTCCAACGGCACGCGCCGATGGGCCGTCCATGGCCCAGCGCCGCTCGCTCGGCGTCCTGCCTCGCGGCCTGGACAAGAGGACTCGCCTCAGCGAATAAGAGGGGGATCAAAACCGTGCCCGCCTGAGGCTACCGTGCAACAGTGAACAAGCCCCCCTCTCCCCTTGGGAGAGGGCTGGGGTGAGGAGAATTGTGCATCCCCAGCCAAGCTGGTTGTTCATACAGCGCACGCCTTAATGACTAATTTATTGATCCAACACAGATTCCCACCAAAACACGCTTCTCAACTCTCTCCCCTCGCCATTAAGATAGCCAAACGACAATCTCTCTCGGGAGCACACCATGGCTGCGATTGTTGCTATCTCGCAGGTTAACAGCAGCAAACTGGGGGCTGTCACTCAGGGGCGGTAGCGTGCTTTTTGCAGGTTGGTGCAGAGCGAAGCAAAGCCCAACAGGCGAGAATCATTGCGCCAACCAGAGCGGGATAAATATGGATGTGGCAGATCCGTAAAACAGATTGATCGATATATTTCGCGGTAAACGTTGGGCTTCACTTCGTTCAGCACCAACCTACGATTTTTAGCCCAACATACGAGATGAGTGGAGCGTTAAGTGCAAATGAAGAATGGAGTAGGAATCAAAAAATGGAATTCATAGAATTAATAAAGGAACCAACTTTTTGGATTATCTCTTCTATTGGTTCAGTATTTCTATCTGTAGCTGCGAACTTAGTTACCCCATATATAGGGAAGATAGTTGGAAAAATATTTGCGACTAGAAAAACCAAAATTGAAAAGAAAAAGCAATCATTTATAAATGAAGTAAGGTACGTTTCTTCTGATCAAAACAAGATTCTTAACTATAAAGTAGATGCAGCGTATTGGCTTTTGAGAGCAGTACTATTGCTTGCTATGGGTACAATTGTGTTTTCTGTGGCAGCTTATTTCCCAATTTTTGAAATTATCCCCCTCATTGTCGCAGCTATATTTATTGCCAGATCTACTCAATGGCTTGATGTCGCTAAAAATAAATACAATATAGCCAAACTAGCTATGGATAGAGTTGAGGAAAAGAGAAGAATAGAATATGAGTGGAATAAAGAAGATTATGTAGACATTGTTAACGATCCAATGCAAGGAGAACTTTCTAAATGGGACTTAACCAATATTAACTAATCACCTAACAAGCCAACTAACTACACACCTACCGCTCCGGAAATGGCAAAGCTACGCCGGTCATGGAGACGCTAGGCTTCACCCGCATGAACGAGCAACATATACCCCAAAGTATCGCCTAACTTTATATAATGCAGATTCCACGGATGATCAAAAAAATCACCAGCATAGAACTTTTCTTCGAGAGCGACGATGGTAAGTACTAGCTAGATTAATCTAGCTCGTGACATTGACTTGCTTTATCCTGATTACCGAGCAATTAACTAAATAACTGCTGCATTAATAGTGCTAAAAAAGCACCACACTAATAATGGCTTATTCTTGCAAGCCTCGCCATGGGCACAAATAACGATTGAACTAAATTCATCCAGTATAATATATGCTATTAATATGTTCTACGAACATTAATAGGTATCAATACATGGAGCCTAACAAATTATTTAAATCACTCGCTACGCTCACAGTGGGACCGACTAAATCCCCCCCCCCCCCCTTAACCAAACGTTAAAATTATATGATCCATCCACTATTACCAATGCCAGAGCGAACTAAAGAATCTGATGCGGTTTATGCTGTACTGGGACGAGCTTTGGCATACGCGACTGAATTCGAAAATAACTGTCGAACTTTGGCTCATCTATTTGATATCGAAAAGTCGGATAGTGAGTTCTCTTATGAGATTTATAAATTAGTCAACTCAGGCACTTTGCATGCAAAAATAAAGCTCCTTGTTGACGAGCATGGATTACCCGATTGGGTGGAAGAAAAGATTCATGAAGCAAGAAAAGCTAGAAACTTTATTGCACATGAAGCGGCGGAAGATCATAAGAGAATGATGTCGACACAACAATTAATGAAAAATTTCGAAACGACTATCATGCTTATGACAGGGGAAATAGCTCATGGAAATCAGATTGTGCTTGATGTAACGAGAATGCTAAAGGAAGGAAAGCGTGGTCATGGGTCAGATGTCGTTGCATATTCATTTGCTGTGGCGTCGTGGATTAGCCGTAACAACTTTTAACAAAGCACTGCAGTTGGACAAAATTCCCGCTGCGCTCCAACTTTGCTGTAGCGCGCAGCGTGAGGTGGAAGGAGAAAAATTGGTTAGTTCAGCGGTACGAAAAAACAAGGACGCTTATCTTCCTGTGCAAACCGTTACATAGCCAGAGCCCAAGAGATGGGTTTCCAAACTTTGATTTACTGTAAAATTCATGCAAGTTTTCCAGCGCAAATTTTTGGTAGTTATAAGCGTGGTTATAAACTAGGTGGAGCTTTTAATTATGCAGCATCATAAATTTCTTATTGCAAAAGAGCATCTTCAGTGTGCGATTGATCTTTTTTTATCAGAAAGATATAGCTCCGCTTTAACACTTGCAGGAGCATCTGAAGAAATTTTCGCTGGATTTATTAGAACGCATACGCAGAAAGATCCCGCTTTGAAACAAGTTACTCGCTTGATTAGGCGTAAAATTTTTCCTGACGATAACGAAAAAGATGTCATTAACTTCCTCAATAAAACAAAAAACGCTGTTAAACATCCTGATGTTAAAGGCATATTTCAGCCAATAGTTAACTGTAATATTAAAGAAGAGGCTTCAGTGCTGATAATGAGGGCTTTATGTAATTACTGTTCATTTACGGAGTGTTATTCTGATGATTTCAGAAATATTAAGAAATATCTTCAGATTATTGATAGCGATCCTCATATGCATATGAAAGTAAATGCTTTATAAAAACGGTTCAAAAGGAACTGTCAACGCTTGGCATTTTTGGTTTAGTTTGGCCTTTGCGTTGTCAGCCACTTAACAGGGCGTTAACTGGCAAAAGTAAATGCCAAAAGCATTCGAGCAAACAAAAATTTTGGACACCCATCTTTCTGAGCAAGACGTTGCATAGCCAGAACACAAGAGATTGGTGCCCACGTTTTTATTTTTTTCTCAGCCACGATATATCCAACAACCCTTTCCAACCCAGCCACTACCGCCCCCTTCCCCACACCCGCCATCCCATCAACACCAGCATCAATACAATTCCTGGCAGCCAGACCCAGTAGAGCTCGGAGAGGATCACAGCTTCCCCTCGGGCGGTGAAATAGGCCTCCAGCTTGAAGGGGGCAACCCGGATCACCTGCCAGGGGGCGAAGAAACGCTCGTCACGCCACGGCCAGAGCCAGCCAACCCCCTTGCCGCCAGTGGTGAGGGAATCGAGCAGGCTGTGAGAGAGCAGAGAGACCAGCAGAAACGACCAGACGGTGGTGGCGCTGGCCCTTAACTGGCGGTGAAACAGCATAGCCAGCGTGGGCAGGGCAAAGGCGAACAGCAATGAGTGGGTAAAGCCACGGTGGCCAAAGACATGGCCGTAAGCGACCCCCAACTTGAAAGCGAGCACATCGGCATCGGGCAGCATGGTGATGGCCACCCCCGCCAGCAGCAGGCGTGGCGGGATAATCCTGCTGCCAAATCCAATTCCAAGGCAGAGAGGGACGGCGGCGTGAGTGACGATGGTGGGCATAGGGTGAAGCTCCAACTGAAGACGTGAGCCTACCCTACCCCCGCTCGGTGAAGTGAAGGTGAAGTGCAATGCTGCTCTGCACACAACATCCTCCCGGCCCCTCTATCATCCCCCAGACCCTCCCTAACCACCTTTTCTGTTCTAAAAGGTGAACACTTCTACACTTTTTTATCGAAAACAACGCTGAGACTATAAAAAGTGCACCATCGTACACTTTTTGTTGCTGTTTGCTCTTACCATGAGCTAAGGTGTAACAACCTACACTTTTTCCGTGATCATGATGACAGATACACCGTTGCCAACCGGCACGAAAGAACTGGATCCCGCCTCGCTGGGACTGGCGATACGGGAGAGACGCAAAGCAGCCAAGATGACCCAAGAGGTGACGGCCTCACTGTGCGGCATCTCCAAGAAAACCCTGATCAAGATTGAAAAAGGGGGGGATGTCTACCTCTCGACCCTGCTGCAGGTGATGAAGGCGCTGGGACTGAGGTTGCAACTGGTGCAAGAAGCGGGATCACAGGTAATGAGCAGCTACAGCCAACCAGAGGTCGGTAATGATGAATGGTTCTGAGCACCATCGGCTGGAACTTCGGCTGGGTAATCAGCTGATCGGCCATCTCGAATATGACTCCAACCGGGATTCGTTTCAGCTCGGCTATCTGCCAGAGTGGCAAGCGCGCGGATTCCCACTCTCACCGCCACTGGCGTTGGATGGCTCGGCCAGCAGCGCTCAGATCCGGGCGTATCTCGGCAACTTACTGCCAGAAAATCGCGGGCTGGATCATCTGATTGAGGTGCTCTCCGTTTCGCGCAGCAATCTCTTTGCCCTGATCCACGGTATCGGCCGCGATGTATCCGGGGCTGTCACCTTCACCCTACCCGCAGAGCCCGACATTCCCACCCGGTTTCGCCCCATCACACCAGAGGAGTTGATGCTGCGCCTCGATCAACCCGAGATTTGGCCGCTGGAAGTCTGGGATGGCCGCCCCCGACTCTCGGTTGCGGGTGTGCAGGCCAAACTCAACCTGCTGCGACTCGAGGGGAGGCTAGGATTTGGCGAAGGTGAACTCTGTTCAACCCACCTCCTCAAGTTCGAGCATCACCCTCATCTGGTGATCAATGAATTTGTAACCATGCAGCTGGCCGCACAGCTTAGCATGCCGGTGGCGCGGGTCGAACTGCATACTGTGGGTCAGGGTGAGAAGTCCCACAGAAGCTTGCTGGTGGAACGGTTCGACCGTCGTCTTGATGAGGATGGCATGAGGGTCCGCCGTCGCCACATGATCGATGCCTGTCAGGGGCTGGGGTTCCCCGTCGCCCGAAAATATGAACGCAACTTCGGTGATGGTCGGGACGTGGCCCATATTCGGGAAGGGGTGAGCCTGCCACGGCTGTTCAGCCTTAGCGCTCTCTGCGTCAATCCAGCGCAGGCCAGACTGGACATGCTGCAATGGCTGCTCTTCAACCTCTGCGTCAACAATCACGATGCCCACGGCAAGAACTACAGCTTCTTCGTATCAAAAGCAGGGCTGACGCCCACCCCTTGGTACGATCTGGTCAATGTGGGGCTTTACCCCGAGTTCAACCAGCATCTGGCCATGGCCATAGGCGACGAATTTGCTCCCGAGGCGATCAACGCATGGCAGTTGCTGGAAATGGCCGAGGCATGTGACCTGCCCGAACGCCTGCTGCAACAGACCTTGCAGAAGATAGCCAGCGACATCCTCCACCATTTGGATGCCGCTATAGCCATGGTCGAGACAGACCATCCCGCCGAGCTGGATTATCTGGCACGCTATAAAGATGACGTTGAGCGCCGTTGCCACCATTTTCAGGAGCAGGCGGGGCTGTTGCCCGAACTGCAGCTATAGCCAAACCTTGCCCACCCCCATGGGACGTAACCCAGCCTTGAGCCCATGGCGGGCATTGCCTACAATGACCCACTTTTTATCACACTCAGGTAAATAAAATGAGCGACAACAAACCGGCCCTGCCCGACCGCCTGGCGGCCAACCCGCGCAGCCCGCACCACGTGGCGGAGTGCTTCCAGCACGAGATCGGCATTCGCGTGAACGGCAAGGAGCGCACCAATGTCGAGGAGTACTGCATCAGCGAAGGCTGGGTGAAGATCCCCTCCCCCAAGGCCAAGGACCGCTATGGCAACCCCATGCTGATCACCGTCAAGGGCACCGTCGAGGCTTTCTACGCCTAAGCCGCCCTGACCGCGCGCCCCGTCGGGCCCGCCGCCATGCTGTTCAGAACACCGGCCTTGCGCCGGTGTTCTGCTTTGGGCCTTTCATCTTTACGTCGATGGCGGGCAAAGAGTGTCGCAGCGGGCACCGCCCCCTCTTGCATCGAGGTTGCGTCTCGGCAATTCTTGCCGCCCCTTGAACTGGCAAGATCTCATCCATGAACAAGCTGTTTGTCCTGCTGGCGCTGTTGACCCTGAGCACAGCGGTCCGCGCCGATATCCTTATCAATCCCAAGATCGTGGTGAACGGCCAGAGCCAGGGTGGCGGGCGTATCCACATCTGTACCCTGACCCCCTTCAACAGCGTCTATGCCGATGCGGGGCGCAGCGAGTGGCTGGCGCGCCAGAAGGTAAGCCGCCGCTGCCAGCAGGGCCAAGGCAACAACAGCCTGTTTTGCGAGGCGGCCAAGGCGAGCTGCATCACCACCACTCTCGATGAGAGCGACGACGCCAGCACCCTGCTGGTGTTTGACGGTGCCCACCAGAGCGGCGAGTCCCTGCGCATCGACCGGGATATTGCGGATCTCGGCCGCTACGGCTTTGCCAATCGCATCTCCTCCTTCACCGTTCCGGCTGGCTGGGTGGTACGTTTCTTCGAGGAGACCGATTTTCGCGGTGGCTACTACACCCGCAAGGGCGGCGAGCAGGAGGCGACCGACTTCAACAATCGCATCCGCTCGGTGCGGATCCTGAGCCGCTAGCGCCCTGCCCCATCACTCCTTCGCCATAAAAAAACCTCTGCCCAGGCAGAGGTTTTTGCTTTTTGATGCTTACTGCCAGTTGGGGTCGGCCTCCACCTGCTTCATCAGGGCGGCCTGCATCCCCTTGTCCGGCTGGCCGAGCCAGGTGTAGCGGGCGAATTTGGACGGGGTTTCGCGGGCGGCGTCGCTATCTGGCAGGTCGATCAGCACGCCCCATACCCGTTTGGCCTTGGCATCCACCAGCAGCTGCATGTAGTGGCTGGCGCAGTCATGAGGTTTGCAGACCGAGCCGCTCTGATACGGTGTACCGGCCACGGCTTCAAGCGGGGAGCTGGTGCCGTTGCCGCTGCGCACCCACTTGGGCAGGTTCTTGATGCCCTGGGTCGCCTTGGCCCAGGTGGCCTTGAAGTCCGCCGACAGCAGCAGATCAGAGGTATAGGTGGCGGCGGCAAACGCCGGCGCGGCGCCGACCAGCAGCAGGGAGAGCGCCAATGCGCGAGAGAGACGGGTCATGGTGTGATTCCTTGTTATATGAATGCCTGAACGGGCGCGGACTGGCCGCGCGTCATCACGCTACCGCCTGCGCCCGCCCCTGTCGAGCCCACGCCGTGCCGAGGCGTCAGTGGCTGGCGCCAGATGAACGACACCCCGCCGCGCCAGTGGCGAGACGAGGTGTGCATGGAGGCAAGGGTCGCTTAGCCGAGGGAAGCGAACAGCCCCGCCAGGGTGGCGCTCATCAGGTTGGCCAGGGTCGCGGCCAGCACCGCCTTGAAGCCGAGGTTCGCCACGTCGTGGCGGCGCTCCGGCGCCATGGTGCCGATGGAGCCGAGCTGCACCGCAATGGAGCCCAGGTTGGCAAAACCGCACAGCGCGAAGGTGATGATGATCTGGGTGTGGGCGCTCAGATCCTGCTTGATGTTGGCAAAGTCCAGGTAGGCGACGAACTCGTTCATGATCACCTTCTGGCCGATCAAGGAGCCTGCCGCCATCATCTCGCTGGCCGGCACGCCGATGAGCCAGGCCACCGGGGCAAACAGGTAACCCAGCAGCTGCTGCAGGGAGAGATCGGCCCAGCCGAACCACTCGCCCACCGTGGTGAGACCGGCGTTGATCATGGTGATGACGCTGACAAAGGCCAGCAGTATGGTGCCGATGGCCACCGCGATCTTCATGCCGCTCATGGCGCCGCCCGCCAGGGCGTCGATGGCGTTGCTGTAGTCGCTCTTGTCGAGGGTGATCTCGGCCTGATCGTTCACCTGCTGCTGCTCAGGCACCAGGAGCTTGGCCATCAAGAGGCCCCCCGGCGCCGCCATGAAAGAGGCCGCAATCAGGTATTTCAGATCCACACCCAGCCCGGCGTAACCGCCCAGCACGGAACCTGCCACCGAGGCCATGCCGCAGGTCATCACCGCAAACAGCTCGGAGCGGGTCATGCCGGCGAGGAAGGGGCGAATAAGCAGCGGCGATTCCCCCTGGGAGAGGAAGATGTTGCCGGTGGCCACCAGGGATTCGGCACGGCTGGTGCCGAGCAGGCGGTGGATGCCGCCCCCCAGCACCCGGATCACCCACTGCATGATGCCGAAGTGATAGAGCACCGCGATCAACGCGCTGATGAAGATCACCAGCGGCAGCACCCGCACGGCGAAGATGAAGCCGTTGCTGGCCAGATCGCCAAACACGAAGCGGATGCCGCTGTCGGCAAAGCCGAGCAGGGCGGAGACGCCGTTGCTCAAGGCACCTAGCATGATTTGACCGGGGGGGAAGTAGAGCACCAGGGCGGCAAAGCCGGTTTGCAGGGCGAGGGCCCCCAGCACCGTCCGCCAGCGGATGGCACGGCGGTTTTCACTGGCCAGCCAGGCGATAAACATCAGGGCCAGCATACCGACCAGACTCAATAACAGCGTCATCTTGCACCTATGAAGAGAGAAGTTTCATACGGCAAGTCTGCAGACAGGCATCGCAGGGAGCGGGCGGGAAAGGTGCCGACCCCGCGACACGCAGACCACAAACCTACAGGTTAGTGGCGGGTCCCATCCTGGGGTCATTCACGTTCCGGGTGACGGCGAGTATCGGGTGACGCCAACCAGAACGCAGGGAGCCGCGCGCCAGGTGGCAGGTCGGGCGGCGATGGTACAGTGATCGCCGTCACAGAAAAAGCGGTAAAACGATTGGCACCGTCAACTTTTTCACAGTCATGGCCCCTTTCGCCGAAAACGCGGCAGGATTGCGCCACAACTGAGCCACTTCACAGGAAAACCACACCTCGCTCCCCCCGAATAGGGCAAACACCACCCCCTTCCCCGGATAACCGAAGCGGTTCACGTTTTTTCACGCCACGACGCGGTACACTGACCAATCACCAAGTTTATGTTTTTATTGAAAAAGCCCCATGGTCCTGGAATGGCCTGGAGCCATCAACCTTCGGTGGAACGCCATCATGATGAAAAGAACCGCGATTGCCCTGACGCTGGCCGGCCTGCTGACATTGCCTGCCGTGCTCCCTTCCGAAGCCTGGGCTACCCCGGTACGCTCCCTGCAAAAGGAGCAGAATTACGACCAGTACATCAGCAAGCGCCAGGTGGTGGATCAGCTGCTGGCGGACGCCTGGCAGATCTTCAAATCACCCGCCCGCATCTCCACCGCCGGCTTCACCGCCAAGATGCCCAGCAACATGGAGCAGGTCACCGAGCTGCTGCTGCAGGCCTACCAGCTCGAGCCCTATCGCACCGACCTGCTCATCTCGGCGGCCAACGCCCAGATCTACAATGGCAACGTGGACAAGGCCATCGGCCTGTTCGAGCAGGCCCTCAGCACGGCGCCCGATGACATCGACCTGCTGAGCTACCTCGCCACCTGGCTGACCTTCAAGCACAACGAGACCGCCGCCAAGGGGTATCAGAGCAAGCTGGCGACCCTCAATCCCGGCCGGGCCGCCGATCTGCAGCGCATCTTCGACACGGTCGAGCGCGTTGTCGCCACCCCGCTCAAGGAGCAGGGTGAGCGCTCACCCAAGCCGGGCAACCGGGCCATCGTCACCCTGGGTTATGCCCTCAATCCCGACGGCTCCATGCACGACATCCTGCTGGGCCGGCTGGAAACCACCCGGGCGCTGGCCAAGGCCAACCCGGCGGCCCTCATCATCCTGACCGGCGGGGTGTCCCAGAACCGCCAGACCGAGGGCAAGCTGATGGCCGACTGGCTGGTGAAAAAGGGGATCGATCGCTCGCGCATCATCGAGGAGAACTACGCCACCAGCACGGTGGAGAACGCCCTCTACAGCGGCTATGCCCTCGCCCGCCATCAGATCGAGTACGCCACCCTGGTGAGCTCCGCCAGCCATGTGCGCCGGGGCCAGACATTGCTTGAGATCGCCTGCTGGCAGAGCGGGCCGGCCGGGATCCGGATAGACAGCGTCAGCTACCCCGACAAGCCACTCTCCGAGCTTGCCAAGGTGAGCGACAGCGAGCTGCTCGGCATCTACCGCGATGCCCTGCGCACCTACGGGCTCTGGAGCTACCGCTCCGCCCCCCTGCTGGAGCGTTGAGTCCGGGCGGGCCGTGCTCACCCGGCCCGTTGCCAGCGCGCGTCTTGCCTCAGCGGCATCCCCTGCCCCATACCAACCCGCCCAACCGGCGGGTTTTATTTTATCTGCCCAACAAGCCGGTTCGATATTCAATAAATGGGCAAGCATTGCCATATCCGTATAGGTTTGCCGATATTTAAAGCCGTTTTTTCGGCACCTATTGCCAACCTTCAAATATCGACTTGCCATATTGAGATATATGAATAAACGGATTGGGTTGCCGTTCTTTTTCTAAGAACCATATCTCATCAGCCATATATTTTCGGTCTTTCCTCAGCGCCCCGATAAATGGGAAAACTGCCGCTTCATTCCCCCGATGGAGCAATATCATGACAGGAAAAGGACATTCCCTCTGGCTGGCGGCGCTCGCCCTGCTCAGCCTGCAAGCCAGGGCCGTGGACGTCACTGTGGCCTACCAGACCTCGGCCGAACCGGCCAAGGTGGCCCAGGCCGACGACACCTTTGCCCGCACCAGCGGCGCCACGGTGAAGTGGCTCAAGTTCGACAGCGGCGCCAGCGTGGTGCGGGCGCTCGCCTCCGGCGACGTGCAGATCGGCAACATAGGCTCCAGCCCGCTGGCGGTGGCCGTCAACCAGCAGGTGCCCATCGAGGTGTTTCTGCTCGCCTCCAAGCTCGGCAACTCGGAAGCGCTGGTGGTCAAGCCCGGGCTCACCTCCCCCGCAGCCCTGGCCGGCAAGCGCATCGCCGTGCCCTTTACCTCCACCACCCACTACAGCCTGCTGGCCGCGCTGCGGCACTGGGGAGTGGATCCGGCCAGCCTGCAGATCGTCAACCTGCAGCCACCGGCCATCATCGCCGCCTGGCAGCGGGGTGACATCGATGGCGCCTATGTCTGGGCGCCGGCCCTCAACGAGCTGACCAAGGGCGGCAAGGTACTGACCGACTCGGCCCAGGTGGGCGAGTGGGGCGCCCCCACCCTGGATGTCTGGGTGGTGCGCAAGGCGTTCGCCAAGGCCCATCCCGAACTGGTGCAGGCCTTCGTCGACAGCACCCTGGCGGCCCAGCGCGACTACCTGGCCAACCCCGACGGCTGGCTCGCCAAGCCGGACAACCTCGCCAAGCTGGCCAGCCTGAGCGGCATACCCGAGGCGGACGTGCCCGCGCTGGTCAGGGGCAACAGCTACCTGAGCGCCAGCCAGCAGGGTGCCGAGCTGGGGGAGCTGGTGAACCAGACCCTGGTGGACACCAGCCGCTTTCTCAAGGAGCAAGGCAAGGTGCAGAGCGCCGGCAGCGATTATCGCGCCTACGTGACCGACCGCTTCGTCAAGGCTCACGCCCGCTGACCCCGCAAAACAAGGAGGCATGCATGCTGCAGCTCACCCACCTTTGCGCCGATTACGCCGGGCGCAGAGTCCTCGACAACATCAACCTGACCCTGGATGCGGGCGAGCTGATGGTGGTGCTCGGCCCCTCCGGCTGCGGCAAGACCACCTTGCTCAACCTCATCGCCGGTTTTCAGCCCGCCCAGCAGGGCACCATCAGCCTGCAGGGGCGGCCGGTGCGCGGCCCCGGCGCCGAGCGGGGGGTGGTCTTTCAGCACGAGGGGCTGCTGCCCTGGCGCAACGTGCTGGACAACGTCGCCTTCGGCCTGCAGCTGGCCGGCGTGCCGCGCCGCGAACGCGAAGCCAGCGCGCTGGCCATGCTGCGCAAGGTGGGGCTGGAGGAGGCCCAGGCCAAACCGGTCTGGCAGCTCTCCGGCGGCCAACGCCAGCGGGTCGGCATAGCCCGGGCGCTGGCCACCCAGCCGCAACTGCTGCTGCTCGACGAACCCTTCGGCGCCCTCGACGCCTTTACCCGCGAGCAGATGCAGACCCTGCTGCTGCGCCTGTGGCACGAGCAGCGCCGGCAGGTACTGCTCATCACCCACGATATCGAGGAGGCAGTGTTCATGGCCACCGAGCTGGTGCTGCTCTCCCCGGCGCCGGGGCGAGTCATGGAGCGGCTCACCCTGGACTTCGGCAGCCGCTTCGCCGCCGGCGAGCCCTGCCGCAGCATCAAGTCGGATCCCGCCTTCATCGCGCAGCGCGAGTACGTGCTGGAGCGGGTCTTTGCCGAGCGGGAGGTGTTTGCATGAGCCTCACCCTCTCCCGTCCGCTCGACCCTGCCCGCCGGATACGCCTGCGCTGGCCGCTGCCGCGCCGGCTTGGGATAAGTCTGCTGACTCTGGGTGCCCTGCTGGTGCTCTGGTGGCTGGTGGCCAGGCTCGAGCTGATAAGCCCGCTGTTTCTGCCGCCACCCGCCCAGGTACTGCAGCAACTGGTCACCCTCGCCGGGCCGCAGGGCTTCATGGACGCCACCCTCTGGCAGCACCTCGCCGCCAGTTTGCAGCGCATCCTCATCGCCCTCGCGGCCGCCACCCTGTGCGGTGTGACGGTGGGTCTCGCCATGGGGCTCAGCCCCACCCTGCGCGGCATGCTTGACCCGCTGATCGAGCTCTACCGGCCGGTGCCGCCCCTTGCCTACCTGCCGCTGATGGTGATCTGGTTTGGCATCGGCGAAACATCGAAAGTGCTGCTCATCTATCTGGCCATCTTCGCGCCGGTCGCCATGGCCACTCTGGCGGGGGTGCAGGGCGCCAGGCAGGTGCGGCTGCGGGCCGCCCGGGCGCTCGGCGCCAACCGCTGGCAGGTGCTCTGGTACGTCATCGTGCCCGGCGCCCTGCCGGACATGCTCACCGGGCTGCGCATAGGGCTCGGGGTCGGCTGGTCCACCCTGGTGGCGGCCGAGCTCATCGCCGCCACCCGCGGCGTGGGCTTCATGGTGCAAGCCGCCGGCGAGTTTCTTGCCACCGACGTGGTGCTGGCGGGCATTCTGGTGATCGCCCTGATCGCCTTCACTCTGGAACTTGGTTTACGTGCGCTGCAGCGTCGCCTGACGCCGTGGCATGGAGAAGGACTATGAGCAATTCCCTGCATATCACCCCCCTTGGCCCCCACATCGGCGCCGAGATCAGCGGCCTCAGCCTGGCCGGGCCGCTCGATGAGGGCCAGTTCGCGCAGTTGCAGCAGGCCCTGCTGACCCATCAGGTGCTGTTCTTTCGGGATCAGCCCATCAACCCCCGCCAGCAGCGGGCGCTGGCCAACCGCTTCGGCGATCTGCACATTCACCCTGTCTATCCCCACGCGCCGGAGGCCGAGGAGATCATCGTGCTCGACACCCACGACGACAACCCGCCGGACAACGACAACTGGCACACCGACGTCACCTTCATCGAGACGCCGCCGGCGCTGGCCATTCTGGCCGCCAAGCAGCTGCCGCCGGTGGGGGGCGATACCCTGTGGGCCAGCGGCATCGCCGCCTTCGAGGGGCTCTCCCCCCGCCTGCAGCAGTTGCTGGCAGGACTGGAGGCCGAACACGACTTCACCAAGTCGTTCCCGGCCCATCGACACAGCGCCAGCCCGGCCGAGTACCAGCGCTGGCAGGAGGCGGTGGCCCGTCACCCGCCGCTGCGCCACCCTGTGGTTCGCACCCACCCCTTGAGTGGCCGCCAGGCGCTGTTCGTCAATGAAGGCTTCACCACCCGCCTGCCCGAGTTGCCGGCGCAAGAGAGCGAGGCACTGCTCGCCTTCCTGTTTCGCCATGTCACCAAGCCCGAGTATCAGGTGCGCTGGCGCTGGCGGGAGCACGACATCGCCATCTGGGACAACCGGGTCACCCAGCATTACGCCAACGCCGACTATCTGCCGGCCCGGCGAGTGATGCACAGGGCCACCGTGCTGGGGGACAAGCCGTTCTGGCGCGCGCCCGCGTAACGCCAACATCTGCCCAGCACCGACCGGTTGCGTCGCCGTTATTGATCCCGCATAAAATAACAGTGCACATTACCGGTCATTATTTTCAAATAGATCAATGAGGCCGCCAAATATCACCAGAAATATGTAAATCGACACACCTTGCAATATTTCCATACAACTTCCGGCTGCCATCCGGTCGGCCCCTCCCCGTACTATTTCTGGGTTCAGGCTAGATGAATGGAAATAGACAATGAAATACACGCTGCTCATGACCCTGCTGGCACCGGCATTGCTGGCAGGCTGCAATCTGGAAAAGAAAGAGGAGCCCTTCCAGGCCCGCCATATTCGCGCCGGCTATGACGCCGGCCAGGTTTGCCAACAGCTGCGCCAGGGCTGGCAGGAGGACGGCATCGCCATTCCCGCCAGTCAGGTCAGTTGCCACTATCTGACGGTGCCGCTCGATTACGACAAGGAGTGGGTCCAGATCAAGGAGAGCAAGTGGGAGAAAAGCTCCACCTCGCGCTCCAGCAGTGGCTTTTTCTCCGGCGACAGCAGCCGTTTCTCCTCCTGGTCGAACCAGCCCAGCCGCACCCAGATCAAGCAGGAGACCCGCACGGTCAAGGGCGACACCCTGGATATCTTCTATCTGCACTATCGCGCCAGCGGCGACTATCGCGGCACCCTGTTCTACAACCCGGGCGGCCCCACTTCGGCCACCCCGGATCTCGGCCTTTTGCTCGACCTGCTGCGCAGCGCCAACCCCGCCATCCTTGAGCACTACGACATCGTCACCCTGGATCCCCGCGGGGCTGGTTACAGCGCCCTCGGCCACGAGCTGCGCAGCTGCCTGCTGACCGACAAGCAGGGGGTGCGGCCAGACATGACCCCGGCGCAGCTCGCCCAGCTCTTTGCCAGCCGGGACAAGGGCGCTCTGCCGGCACTCGAGAGCGGGGCGGATCAGGGCAAGGCCTTCGGCACCACCCTGCGCGAGCGCTGCGACGAGCCGTTGCGGCTGCATGCGCCGCACCTGGGCTCGCGGGCCGTGGTCGAGGACATGGAGCGCCTGCGCCAGCACCTGGGGCGCGAGCGGATCACCCCCATCACCTTCTCCTACGGCACTCGTCTGGCCGCCCTCTATGCCGCCCGCTATCCGAGCCACGTGGCCAATCTGGTGGTCGACTCGCCGATGTCTCCCGCCGAGAGCCGCTACCCGGCCATCTTTCGCCGCGATGCCGAGAATGCCAACCGCATCCTGGCCTGGCGCTTCGGGGATCAGGCGCTGCAGCGCAGCATGGCGGTGACCCGCCAGGTGCGCGACAACGGCCGCTATGTGGACAATCAGGGCAATGTGCTCGACCGCGCCAACTGGGTGGCGGTGCTGGGCGATGCCATCAGCGGCAGCCAGCGCGACGATCAGCTCGCTTTCTGGCTGCGGGACGACGCCGGCCCCCTGCTGGCCCGCCTCGCCGGGCAGGACGATGACAACCCCTATCAGGAACTGCAGGAGATGCCCTTCTTCAGCGCCATCCACTGCACCGACAACAGCGAACCCTATGGTTGGCAGGGGCTGGATCCGGAAGATGCCGCCTTCCAGGGGGCCGGCGCCCTGCTGCTGGCCAAAAGCTTCAACACTTGCGCCGACTGGCCTTATCCGCGCCAGCCCATCACCAGCTACGGCGCCGGCGAGATAAAGCTGCCGGATGATGCCAGGGCCCTGGTGCTCGGCGCCGAGTACGACCCCAATACCCCCTTCGCCGGTGCCCGCCAGATGCAGGCCGCCTTTGGCAGCGCCGCCCGCCTGGTGCAGGTAGAGCAGAGCAATCAGCATGGCCAGCTCAGCAGCTCCCGCTGCGCCCGGGCGGCTCTCAGCACCCTGCTGTTGGGGGATGCCGCGAGCCTGCCCGCCGAGCAGCGCTGCCTGGCCGACTGAGCCCAGCCCTACCAAGCACAGCTGGGCACAATCCAGCTGAATGGAGCCCAATAAAAAGCCCGCCGGATTGGCGGGCTTTTTCATGCTGGTCGGTGTCCTCAGGCGGCGACCAGCGACTCCAGATCGCGCCGGCTCAGGCGCTTGCTGTCCACCTTCACATAGACGGAGCGCTCGGAAGCGGCCAGCAGCACGTCGCTCACCCCCTCGCAGGCGCGGATCTTCTGCTCCAGCGCAGTGTCGGCCTCCACCCCTTCCGGCAGCACGATGCGCAGGCTGCTCACATAGGGGGGCTCGGCCATGGTGAGGCTGACCCCGAGCCAGACGAGGGCCAGCGCGGCGCAGCCGCCAAACACCAGGGCACCGCCGCCCAGGCTGTAGAGCAGGCCACCGAGGCTGCCGCCGATGGCCACCCCGATGAACTGGCTGGTGGAGTAGATCCCCATGGCGGTGCCCTTGTAGCCGGGGGGCGACTCCTTGCTGATGAGGGATGGCAACAGCGCTTCCATCACGTTGAAACCGATGAAGAAGATCTGCAGGCCGGCGAGCAGGCCCCACAGCTGCAGGCCGCTTTGCCAGAGCACCAGCTCGGCGACGAGCATCACCAGCACGCAGATCTGGAACACCCGCTTCATCTTTCTGCGCTTCTCGGCATAGATGATGAACGGCACCACGCTGACGAAGGCGATCAGCATGGTGACCAGATAAGCCTGCCACTGGCTGTCGCGGGGCAAACCGGCGCGCTCCAGCAGCGGCGGCAGCGCCACGAAGCTCGACATCAGCAGGGTGTGCACGCAGAGGATGCCGAAGTTGAGCTTGAGCAGGCGCGGGTTGGTCAACACGGTGCGCATCCCACCCTTCACCATGCCGGACTCGCGATTGAGCAGGTGACCGCTCGGGGTCGGCACCAGCCAGAGGGTGACGGCAATGCCCGCCAGCGCCAGCAGGGCGATCAACCAGAAGAGACCACTGAGCCCCAGCGCATGGGTGATGAGGGGGCCGGTCACCATGGCGATGGCGAAGGTGATGCCAAAGCTCACCCCGATGAAGGCCATCGCCTTGGTGCGGTTCTGCTCGCGGGTGAGATCCGACAAGAGCGCCATCACGGCAGCCGAGATGGCGCCGCTGCCCTGCAGGGCGCGGCCGAGGATCACGCCCCAGATGGAGTGGGTCAGCGCCGCGATCACGCTGCCGAGAGCAAACATCAGCAGACCGCCGACGATGAGGGGCTTGCGGCCCACCTTGTCGGAGAGCAAACCGAACGGGATCTGGAACAGCGCCTGGGTCATGCCGTAGATGCCGATGGCCAGGCCGATGAGCGCCTCGGAGGCGCCCGCGAGAGACATGCCGTAGGTGGTCAGCACCGGCAGCACCATAAACATGCCGAGCATGCGCAACGAGAAGACGGAGCCGAGCGCCCAGGTGGCACGGCGCTCGCCCCTCGTCATGGTGAAATCATTCATGATGGCCTCGATAGGTCAGGAAAAAGGAAGACTCAAGGGGTGGCCGACACTGGGCTTGCCACACCCGACACAAGGGAAAAGTGCCCGACGGGGCGGCCCCATAATAACAGAGCCGGGAAGGTTCCCGGCTCTGGATTTCATGCATTTTAGGGGGGCAAGTCACACTATCAGGGCAGCATGCTCACCAGTACCGCAGGCTCGGCCTCCGGCTGGAAGTCCACCGACATCATCACGCTCAGGCAGGTAATGGTGACGATGGAGAACATGAACAGCTTGCGCGCCCAGAGGGAGTCATCCACCGCCGCCTTGTAGCCAGACAGCGCCATCCCCAGCCACCAGACGCTGACCGCGGTGGCCACCACCAGATACTTGTAGCCGGCGTAACCACCGAGGAACAGCATCAGGGTCGGCACCATGAAGGCCAGGATGTAGAGGGTGATGTGGAGCTTGGCCACCGGGATCCCCTTCACCACCGGCAGTACCGGGATGTTGGCCGCCTGGTAATCCTTGAAGCGGAAGATGGCGATCGCATAGGAGTGCGGCATCTGCCACAGGCTGAAGATCGCCAGCAGGATCAAGGCGCCCGAGTCGAACTGACCGCTCACCGCGCAGTAGCCGATGACTGGCGGCGCGGCGCCGGAGAGGCTGCCGACCAGGGTGCCGTAGACCGAGTGACGCTTCATGTAGAGGCTGTAGACCCCCACATAGACAATGAAGCCCAGCACCGCCAGCAAGGCGGCCAACGGATTGGCCGCAAAGTAGAGCAGTGCAATGCCCGCAATGCCGAGGGCGCTCGCGTACCAGAGCGATACGCCGGGGGCGATCAGACCCTTCACCAGAGCACGGTTCTTGGTGCGCTCCATGATGCAGTCGATGTCCCGGTCGATGTAGTTGTTGAACACGCAACCGGAGGCGACCACCAGTGATACACCAGCCATGGTCAGGATGAAGAGGGGCACATCCAGGCTCCCCTTGGAGGCCAGCAGGAACCCTCCGATAACCGAGATGAGGTTACCGAAGATGATGCCCGGCTTGGTCACTTGCAGGTATTGCTTCATCATCATTGCCAACCTGCTCAGTGAACCATCATGTTGATGTTGAGGTTGTACATGATCCACAGGGAACCCACGACCACGATGGCGATGATGAGCACGGTAAAGATCAGTGCCACCAGATTCCAGCGCTCCTCGGACGAGGTGTTCATGTGCAGGAAGTAGACCAAGTGCACGAAGATCTGCACCACCGCCATGCCGACCACGGTGGCCAGCACGGTGGTGTGGGAGGCAGAACCGTCCATCACCATCCAGAACGGCACTGCGGTCAGGATCAGGGACAGCACGAAGCCAATCAGGTAGCTCTTGGCGCTGCCGTGGCTGGCGCCGTGATTGTCAACGGAATGACTCATTACATGACCCCCATCAGATAGACCACGGTGAAGACGCAGATCCACACCACGTCGAGGAAGTGCCAGAACAGGCTCAGGCACATCAGACGGGTACGGTTGCGATCGGTCAGCCCCTTCTTGGCTACCAGCACCATCATCACGATGATCCAGACAAGACCGCTGGTCACGTGGATACCGTGGGTACCCACCAGGGTGAAGAAGGCGGAGAGGAAGCCACTGCGATCCGGACCGTAGCCCTCGGCAATCAGGTGATGGAACTCGTAGATCTCCATCGCGATAAAGCCGGCACCGAACAGGAAGGTGATGAACAGCCAGGTATTGACCGCCGCCACCTTATTCTTGTTCATGGCCAGCATGCCAAAGCCAAAGGTGATGGAGCTCAGCAGCAGCAGCATGGTTTCGGCAAACACGAACGGCAGTTCGAAGATGTCCTTGCCGCTCGGGCCGCCGGCGGTGCCGTTGACCAGGACCGCATAGGTCGCGAACAGGGTCGCGAACAGGATGCAGTCACTCATCAGGTAGATCCAGAAGCCGAATACCTTGTTGGCGCCGGCATCATGGTGCCCATCCTCATGGGCACCGTGAGTGTGATGTAGAACGTCAGTCGCCATGGAATTAAGCCACCTTGTTGAGATTTTCAAAATGCTGACGCTCGATCCGCTCGATCTCGTCAACCTGCACGTAGTAGTCCACGTCGTCATTGAAGCTGTGGATGATCCAGGTGGCGATCATGCCGACGAAGCCGGCGATGGCCATCCACCAGATGTGCCAGATCATGGCAAAGCCGAACAGGGTGCTGAAGGCGGCGATGATGACGCCGGCTCCGGAGTTTTTCGGCATGTGGATCGGGTCATAGTGCTTGGGCTGCTGATAGGCAGAACCGTCCTGCTTGGCTTCCCAGAACGCATCCAGCCCTTTGATCTTCGGCTCGATGGCGAAGTTGTAGAAGGGGGGCGGCGAGGAAGTGGACCACTCCAGGGTACGGCCACCCCAGGGATCGCCGGTCAGGTCGCGGTTCTTCTCGCGGTCGCGGATGCTGACCACGATCTGGATCACCTGGCACAGTACACCCAGCGCAATCAGACCGGCGCCGCAGGCAGCCACCACCAGCCAGCCGTGGAACTCGGGATCGATGTTCTGGCTGACACGACGGGTCATGCCCATGAAGCCCAGCACGTAGAGCGGCATGAAGGCCACGAAGAAGCCGGTGATCCAGCACCAGAAGGCACGCTTGCCCCAGACGTCATCCAGCTTGAAGCCGAACGCTTTCGGGAACCAGTAGGTGATACCGGCGAAGCAGCCGAACACCACGCCGCCGATGATGACGTTGTGGAAGTGGGCGATCAGGAACAGGCTGTTGTGCAGCACGAAGTTGGCGGCCGGCACGGAGAGCAGTACCCCGGTCATGCCACCCACGGTAAAGGTGATGATGAAGCCGACGGTCCACAGCATGGGTGAGGTGAACTCGATGCGACCGCGGTACATGGTGAACAGCCAGTTGAAGATCTTCACCCCGGTCGGGATGGAGATGATCATGGTGGTGATGCCGAAGAAGGCATTCACGTTGGCGCCGGATCCCATGGTGAAGAAGTGGTGCAGCCAGACGATGAAGGAGAGCACGGTAATGGCGATGGTCGCCCACACCAGCGAGGTGTAACCGAACAGCTTCTTCTTGCAGAAGGTCGCCACCACTTCGGAGAAGATCCCGAACACCGGCAGTACCAGGATGTACACCTCGGGGTGACCCCAGGCCCAGATCAGGTTGATGTACATCATCATGTTGCCACCCATATCATTGGTAAAGAAATGGGTACCCAGGTAGCGGTCTGCGGTTAGCAGGGCGATGGTGACGGTCAGGATCGGGAAGGAGGCGATGATCAGCACGTTGGCGCACAGGGCGGTCCAGGTGAACACCGGCAGGCGCATCATGGTCATGCCAGGGGCGCGCATCTTGATGATGGTGGCGAAGAAGTTCACGCCGGTCAGCAGGGTCCCCAGACCCGAGATCTGCAGACTCCAGATCCAGTAGTCGACCCCGACCCCCGGACTGAACTCCAGCCCCGACAAGGGCGGATAGGCCAGCCAGCCGGTCTGGGCGAATTCACCGACCCCGAGGGAGACGTTGATCAGCACCACGGCCGCGGCAGTGAACCAGAAGCTCAGGTTGTTCAGGAAGGGGAAGGCGACGTCACGGGCACCGATCTGCATCGGCACCACGATGTTCATCAGACCGATCACCAGCGGCATGGCCACGAAGAAGATCATGATGACGCCGTGGGCGGTGAAGATCTGGTCGTAGTGGTGCGGTGGCAGTATGCCCTCGCCCCCGGCCGAGGCCATGACCTGCTGGGTACGCATCATCACAGCATCGGCAAAGCCGCGCAGCAGCATGACCATGCCGAGGATGAGATACATGATACCGAGGCGTTTGTGGTCGACCGAGGTCAGCCACTCTTTCCACAGATATTGCCACTTGCCGAAATAGGTGATGAGACCGGCGATACCCAGCCCACCCAGAATGATGCCGGCGATCGTGACCATGATGATGGGTTCATGGTACGGAATGGCATCGAGTGTTAATTTTCCAAACATCAGTTAGTACCCGCTTTCACAGTCTTGTCGGCCGGCATGTGACCGGCGTGGTCCATCTGCTCGCCCTGGGCCTCATGGTGCATGGCGTCGCCGTGCTCCATGCCTTCATGGCTCATGGAGGCGTCATGCTCCATGCCTTCGTGGCTCATGGAGGCATCATGCGGCATCGCAGCCGATGCTTCGCCGTGTTGCATGGCAGCGTGCTCGCCGTGCTTCATGTCGCCCATGAACTTGTTGATGATGTTGACGAACAGCTTGGGATCGGCGCTGGCGAAGTACTCCACCGGGTGGTTTTCGCTCTTCTTGGCCAGGGTATTGAACTCATCCATGGTGTTGAGCGCCTTGGAAGAGGCTTTCACCTTGGCGACCCAGGCGTCGAAACCGGCCTGATCCTGGGTGGCGATGGCGTTGAACTTCATGCCGGAGAAACCGGCGCCGCTGTAGCCACCCGAGATGCCCTTGTACTGGCCTGCCTCGTTGGCAATCAGGTGCAGCTTGGTCTGCATGCCCGCCATGGCGTAGATCTGGCCGCCCAGCTGGGGAATGAAGAAGGAGTTCATCACGGTGTCGGAGGTCACCCGGAAATTGACCGGGGTGTTGACCGGGAATGCCAGCTCGTTGACCGAGGCGATGCCCAGCTCCGGATAGACAAACAACCATTTCCAGTCAAGGGAGATGACATCGACCTGGATCGGTTTCACCTCGGATTCCAACGGTTTGTAGGGATCCAGAGAGTGGGACGTTTTCCAGGTAATCACCGCCAGGATGGCGATAATGATGACGGGTACGGTCCAGACGACCGCTTCAATCTTGTTGGAGTGGGCCCAGTCAGGCGCATAGGTGGCATTGGTGTTGGACGCTCGGTATTTGTAAGCGAACGCCACTGCCATCACGATCACGGGCACCACCACGATCAGCATCAAGCCGAGTGCGGTCAATATCAGTGACTTCTGCTCCAGACCAACTTGCCCCTTGGGGCTCATCAGCGCCATGTCGCAGCCGCTCAGCAAGCCGGCAGTCGCGAGCAACAGCAAAGCGCCCAAGCCCCTCTTTACATCAAAAGGTCTCATGCAATGTCCTCATCTTCGCAAGGCTAAAGTGGTAAGAAAAACGCAGCATTCTATTTCACCGGGGGGGGATGTGAACAACATGAAAAATTAATCTTTCACTTGTGTGCTGTTTGCGATTTCTGTATGTCGCATGTTAATGGCTTGACGCCGCTGAATTTATCCATGTCGGGCCGTTCTCAATTAATCAGCGGCTGGCTCAATTTCACCCAATCGGCGTTGATTAAATCACCACTTCGTCGTTTAACCTTTTATTTCACAAGGATAAAGGGTGTCATTTGGTGGCCTTGCGGTGAAAATTCAGGCGATAATCAGGCCCTGTTTGTCGACCATGGCCGAATAAAGGTGAGACTCGAAATTAACCATAATTAATCAAATTAAATTTCAATTAATTCCTTGGTGTTGATGTGGCTTTGCCTCACAAACATGCATATTTCATCCATCTCACCGCCATGGCCATCACATGATCCCCCATTTTGTTTAATAAGTTATTATCAAAGCCATGGACTCCATCGGGATATAGCGGTAGGTTGCGCCCCTTCGTTACTCGTCAGTCACGAATTCAACCCTATCCCACTTCTCATTCGACTCTTCATTTACAGGGATTGCCATGAGCATCACACGCAGAGACTTTCTCAACGGCGTCGCCATTGCCATTGCGGCAGGCGTCGCCCCCATCCAGCTGCTGCAGGCCGCCGAAGGCGGCAAGGCGCTGGCCGAGAAGACGCTGGTCTATCCGCCCGCTCTCACCGGCCTGCGCGGCAACCATCCGGGCTCCTTCGAGCCGGCTCACAGCATCGCCCGCGACGGCAAACAGTATGACTTCGCCCACCTCCCGTTGGAGGGCGAGTACGATCTGGTGATCGTCGGCGCCGGCATCAGCGGCCTCTCCGCCGCCTGCTTCTATCAGCAACTGCTCGGGAAGGACAAAAAGATCCTGCTGCTCGACAACCACGACGACTTCGGTGGCCACGCCAAGCGCAACGAGTTCACCACCCCGGATGGCCTGCGGTTGGGCTACGGCGGCAGCGAATCCCTGCAATCGCCGCGCTCCGTCTACAGCCCGGTGGCGCTGGGGCTGCTCAAGGCGCTCGAGGTCAACATCGACGAGCTGGCCAAAGGCTTCCAGCAGACCTTCTACCCGGATCTGGGCCTGAGCCGCGGCGTCTTCTTTGACGAGAAGCACTTCGGGGTCAACAAGATAGTGAGCGGCGACCCGGGCCACAGCGTGGCCGACGACATCCCGCGCGATCGCCTGAACGGCCGGCCGCTGGCCGAGTTCATCGGCGACTTCCCGTTCGACGACACCGACAAGGCCGCCCTGCTGGCGCTGCACGAAGAGAAGACCGACTACCTGCACGGCATGACCCGCGAGCAGAAAGACGCCTGGATGGAGAGCAACAGCTACACCACCTTCCTGCGCGACAAGGTGGGGCTGAGCGAGCGGGCCATCGCCTTCTTCCAGCAGCGCACCGACGACTTCCAGGCGGTCGGCATCGATGCCACCTCCTGCGCCGACGCGCGCCTGTGCGCCCTGCCGGGCTTTGCCGGCATGGATCTCACCCCGCTCGATGCAGAATCCCAGGCCGAGCTGGACGACCCTTACATCTTCCACTTCCCGGATGGCAACGCCGGCCTCACCCGCTTGATGGTGCGCAAGCTCATCCCGCAGGTGGCCCCGGGCCACACCATGCAGGACGTGGTACTGGCCAGGTTCGACTACAGCCAGCTCGACCGCCCCGAGCACAAGGTGCAGCTGCGCCTTGGCAGCACGGCGCTGCAGGCCAGAAACGTGCCGCTCAAGGACGGCAAACAGGGGGTGGACGTCACCTACATCAAGGAGGGCAAGCTGCACCGGGTGCAGGGCAGACAGTGCATCATGGCCGGCTACAACATGATGATCCCCTACCTGGTGCCCGAGATGCCGGCGCCCCAGAAGGAGGCGCTGCGCCAGAACGTCAAGGCGCCGCTGGTCTACACCAAGGTAGTGATCAGAAACTGGCAGCCGTTCGTCAAACTCGGCGTGCACGAGGTCTATGCCCCGGCCGCCCCCTACAGCCGGGTCAAGCTCGACTACCCGGTCGACCTCGGCGGCTACGAGCATCCCAAGAACCCGGATCAGCCCATGTGCCTGCACATGGTCTATGTGCCGACCCTGCCGGGCAGCGGCCTGTCGGCCCGCGAGCAGTCCCGCAAGGGGCGCGCCATGCTCCTCGGCATGCCGTTCGAGCAGCACGAGCAGATGATCCGCGAGCAGCTGCAGGCCATGCTGGGCGAGGCCGGCTTCAACCATGAGCAGGATATCCTCGCCATCACGGTCAACCGCTGGTCCCACGGCTACTCCTACATCGCCAACTCCCTGTTTGACGATGAAGAGCAGTCAGAACGCTTCATTGAGCAGGGCCGCCAGCCGGTGGGCAACATCACCATCGCCAACTCGGACGCGGGCTGGAGCCCCTATGCCCACGCAGCCATCGACGAGGCGTGGCGCGCCGTCAACGAGCTGGTCGCCCTGACCAAGGGAGGTGCCAAATGATCCGTTCCCTGACTGCCAGCGCCGTGCTGCTGGCCCTGCCCACCTTCGCCCTGCAAGCCGCCCCCGCCATGTCGGCGGGTGAATACGTGGCCAAGCTGGGGGACTGCGCCGCCTGCCACACCAGCGAGGCGAGCAAGCCACTCGCCGGCGGCAAGGGTTTCCCCACCCCTGTCGGCACCGTCTACGCCACCAACATCACCCCGGACAAGACCCACGGCATCGGCAACTACAGCCTGCCCGAGTTCATCAAGGTGATGCGCGAAGGGATCACCCGCAGCGGCGACCCACTCTACCCGGCCATGCCCTACACCGCCTACGCCAAGATGAGCGATGAGGATCTCACTGTCCTCTACCACTACCTGATGCAGGATGTGCAGCCGCAGGCCATTGCCAACAAGGCGAGCGACATCCCCTGGCCGCTCAACATGCGCTGGCCCCTCAGGGGCTGGAACTGGCTCTATCACGATGACGGCCGCTTCACCCCGGTCGCCGGCAAGAGTGAAGAGTGGAACCGCGGCGCCTATCTGGTGCAGGGGGCCGGCCACTGCGGCAGCTGCCACACCCCGCGCGGGATCGGCATGCAGGAAAAAGCCCTGACCGAGGCGGATCCCCTCTACCTGAGCGGCGCCACCCTGGATGGCTGGTATGCCCCCGACATTCGCGGCAGCCGCTACGACAAGCAAGCCCTCATCGATCTGCTGAAAACCGGCCGCAGCCAGCATCAGGCCGTCAGCGGCCCCATGGCGGAAGTGATCACTCACAGCAGCCAGTACTTCAGCGACGCGGATCTGGCCAGTATCGCCACCTACCTGACCGGGCTGGATGACGAGGCACCGGCCGCCAGGGGCAACCGGGCCTACGCCAGTGCCGGCGGCAAGGCGGATTACGCCATGTACTGCTCCACCTGCCACGGCAACGACGGGCGCGGCAACGACCACGTCATCCCCTCCCTGGTCGGCAACCAGACCGTGCTGGCCGAGGACCCGAGCAGCCTGCTCAATGTACTGCTGCACGGCGCCGAGACCCCGGTCACCCAGGGCAATATCGGCTACCACATGCCGGGCTACGGCTGGACCCTCAACGATCAGCAGATCGCCGAGCTGGTCAACACCTTGCGCGCCTCCTGGGGCAATGAAGGGGCGGCCATCAAGCCGGAGACGGTCAAGGCCCAGCGCGCCCTGCACCAATAACTCGCGCCGACCATAACGAAATGGGCCTCCAGTGGAGGCCCGTTTGCTATGTGAGTGACGACTCACCCCTTGCGCGGTTTGGAGCCGGAGAGCGGCGCTGCCCCCAGCCGGTAATCACCATAGGGGAAGATGTTGCTAAAACGCTGGGCCACCGGCTCCGGAATGGAGCGGGAGAAGACCAGCTTGACCCCATCGCCATCGCGCTGACCCAGGATGCGCCCGCGCACCGTCTCGTGACGCAGGATCTGTTTGGCATGCTCGATGAACGCGGGCGACACCTTGCCCCGCTTGACCTGCACCTTGCCGGGGGCAAGCCGGATCTCGAACAGGGCGCCACGCCCCAGCTTCATCAACCACCAGATCAGGGCAATCGCCACCAGCAACGACAACCAGGCCATCCTGTTTCTCCTTCTTCACACGGTTGCTGCCAGTATAAGCCGCAACTGGCCCCCGATTGTTTGGTGCGGATCACAGCCGTACCTCAAGTCCGACCGCAAGCCACCCTGCTCGCCGAGCCCTCTAGCGGTTGCGACCCCAGGCCACCAGCGTCTCCCGATAGAGTGCCAGCAGCGCCTGATCCCGTACCGCCACCCCGACCTGCTGGGCCGGATGGTCGGCCCACTCGTCGTGGGGGTGGGACTTGCCGTCAAATTTCTGCAGGGTGTGGCCAATAGCAGGGCCGTCGTTGATGACCCGCACCGGCCCCTCACGCAGGGTGAACAGGGTCGGATCGATCACGTAGGCGATGGCGGACGGGTCGTGCACGTGGCAACCATCGAGCCCGATCCGCTCGGAGTAGAAGCGCAGGTAGAAGCGGCTGACATCCCACAGGAAACGGCCCGGCTCGCCCGCGTCATCGCGCAGTGCGTCCAGATAGGCGCTGCTGAAGAAACTCTGCTGGGTCACGTCCAGCCCGATGATCACCACAGGCCAGCGGGCGGTGAACACCCGGTCGGCGGCATCCGGATCGTCGTGGATGTTGGCCTCGGCATAGGGGGTCACATTGCCGCGATGGCCGTTGACGCCGAAGGCGCCGCCCATCACCACCACCTGCTTCACCAGGCCGGCAATCTCGGGGGCCGCCTGCAGCGCCAGCGCCAGGTTGGTGAGCGGCCCTATGGTGACCAGGGTGATCTCGCCGGGAGCGGCCTTCACCGCCTCGACTATGTATTGCCAGGCCGGCCGAGGATCCGGAGTGAGCGTCACCTCCCCCGCCGTCACGTCGCCAAACCCGCTCGGGCCGTGCACCACAGTGGTCGGGCCCACCGGCTCGCGTCGCAGCGGGGCGGCCGCCCCCTGCGCCACATCCGCCTTCATGCCGTATTGCTGCTTGAGCCAGAGGGCGTTGTGAGTGCCGTTCTCGATGGTGGCATTGCCAAATACCGTGGTGATGGCGAGCAGCTCGATGGCGGGGTGGGCTTCGGCAAACAGAATTGCCATGGCGTCATCGATACCAGGATCGGTATCCAGAATGATCTTGTGAGTCATGGGGCCTCCTTGGGCAACAGAACCGCCAGTGTAGCGAGCCGCCGCCGCTTTAACAGCGACGGGATCACAGCCTGCCGTTTTGCCCTCTCGCCGCCCTGCACAAGTGGTTGCGTTTCATACAGCCGCGACGGGAAAGCAGCCAACGCAAGGGCGATGGCTGGCCTGACTGATGAAACTGATGAAATAGTGGGCGGGCAGTGCGGGACGGACAGACGCAGCCTTGTGGGTCGGCGGGCGGGATGGTATCACTGGGCCACCAGATTCACTCCGTTCACCACCTGCCGAGGCGCCATTGATCACCCTGATAAAAGAGTCCGACCAGCTGAAAATGCCCTGGAAGAACAAGCAGGGCACCACAGCCCAGATCCTCATCTCCCCTGCCGGCGCCAGCCTCGACAGGCTCGATTTTGCCTATCGGCTGAGCTCGGCGCCCATCAAGGGGGCCGGCTCCTTCTCGAAATTCCCCGGCTATCAGCGCATCCTGCTGCCCATCAGCGGGGCCGGCTTCGTACTCAACGGCCACCCCTACGCCACCTTCGAGGCGGCCCACTTCAGCGGGGATGACGACACCCACTGCGAGCTGCTGAAAAAAGAGGTGACGGATCTGGGGCTCATCTATGATCCGGCCCGCCTCAGCGCCAACGTGCGGGTACTCAACCTCCCCTTCCCGCTCAGCCTCACCCTGGAGGCGGACAAGACCTATCTCTGCTACCTGCTGAGCGGCCAGCTCACGGCGGCGGGACAGCCCATGGCGGTCAACGAGACCCTGCTGATCAGCGGCGAGCAGAGCATCCAGTTCGACTGCCAGAAGAAGAGCGCCATCGCCTTCTTTACCCTGCAGCCCATTATTTAAAGTGACAGCCTCACATCAATATCGCTCAAAAAACACCCCCTAATATTGAAAGCAATCAATATTAGGGGGTAGTATGGGTCTCATTGCTTTCCTGTAATGAGAGATCCTATGCAATACACTCTTGAAGGATTCGAGGCTCCACCAGAATTGACCTCGGAAGAAGAAAAAAGCAATCAACAGCTACAAACCAAGATAAAAGAAATTCTTATTGAGTTTCAATACGTTGAAGACAACAAAATCGCTATCCCAAAAACGTTCAAATGCCGGGTGCCTTATGAGGATTTGTACGGTCTCAAAGCCATTAGCGCTTTTGTAATTAACCATCCGATATATGGCCTCACTCGAATTGAGCCACACCAACAACAAGTATCTGGCTCCGTAGACCGCAAGTTTCCTTTCTTCCTGCAAAGTGCTTATAAAGCCCCCGAGCCCAATGTCATTATTTTGATTGAAGGACAAGGGCATAAAAAAGCAGCCTTTGAATGGTTAAAGACTGAATCAGCCAAATGCACAACTAAAAACATCAAATGTTTTGACTTGGCCGATTTCACACTTTGGATTTGATTTTTCTGTGCAGTAATCAGCGTTTCGGCGCCCGGCCGCCGCTGTCGAGGCAGGCCTGCATGGAGTCATAGGGGGTGTAGTGCTTGGTGCGGCTGTAGTAGGTGCCGCCCTTGGGATGACAGATGCCGTTGCGGCTCTTCTTCACCGGCGGCTCTGCCGCCAGCACGATGGCGCACACCAGCAGCAGGCAACAGCCGACCACCCAGTTGATGGCGTTTCTCACGACAAACGACTCCTCTCACGCGGACCATCAGGTCCGAAAGGGGCCTATCTTACCCGCTATGCTCCCCACTCACCCCGCGCCGGATCATAAAACGGCACACAACTCCCGGCGCAGAGCCAGGGTTCCCTAAGGCATGGCAAGCGGCCACAAAAAAGCCGGGCACTGCCCGGCTTCTGGGTCGGCACAACGTGCTTAGCCGACCTTGAAGGTGCCCTTCATCATGGCGAAGTGACCGGGGAAGGAGCAGAAGAAGGTGAGGTCTTTGCCGGCCAGGCCGTCGGTCTTGAAGGTGACGCTGGTGCTCTCGCCGCCGCCCACCAGCTTGGTGTGGGCCAGTACGCGGGGATCATCCTTGGGCAGGTAGTTGTTCTCGGCGCCGGCGCTCATGCCCGCGGTGGCAACGGCCTGATAGTCGGCGGTATTGGCCAGCGCCCAGTTGTGGCCCATGGCGGTCACCGGCATCTTGCCGGTATGGTTCAGGGTCACGGTCACCTCTTTGCAGGTGGCCGGTACGCTCATCTCCTTGAGGTTGTACTGCATGGCATCATTGCCTTCGATGACCAACGCGCACTCATCGGCCAGAGCCGGGGCAGCCAGGGTGCTCAGAAACAGCAGGGTAATCGCCTTTTTCATCATCCTCTCCTTTGATTGGCAATAGATGGCAACACAATTGCCTGCAGGCTCGCACCATGGCTGGCAAACATGCTGTCAAAATCGACCTTATTCTACTCAACTGTCGTCATTCGGCTATGTCTTTAGCGCAAAGCTGCGGGTCAGGTCACCAGATTGTTCCCATTATTTGACTGGACAAACCGGCCGCGCCGCCCATTAACCACTCTTTGTTTAATTATCTCCCGCGCTTTTCTCCAGCCGACGCTCGCCCGCCGCCGCGCCCTTGGCTAAGCTGGCGACCCCGGCTCGCAGCCCGCGCTCGAGCCATCCGTTTTTAGCCAGAGAGATCCCGCATGTCGCTCCTTGCTCGCCCGGCCCCCCGCGGCCTGTTGTTAACCCTGCTGCTGATGCTGACCGCCTGTCAGCCAGCCCCGACCCAGACCCGCATTCAGGGCAAGACCATGGGCACCTATTATGCGGTGACCCTGAGCGACCCTTTCCCGGGCGGGGAGCCTGCGCTGCAGCAGGAGGTCGACGCCCTGCTGGCGCGCATGAACCACGAGATCTCCACCTACGACCCGAACTCCCTCATCTCCCGCTTCAATCAGGGCAGCGGTCAGCCACCTATGGCCATTCCCGCCACCATGGCCAAAATCGTGCAGCAGGGCATCGATGCCGGCCATCTCACCAAAGGCAAGCTCGACGTCACCATAGGCCCGCTGGTCAACCTGTGGGGATTCGGGCCGGACAAACGTCCGGTCAAGCGCCCCAGCGCCGAGCAGATCGCCAGCGCCCGTCAGAGGGTGGGCATCGATCGGCTGACCTTGACCCCAGAGGGGGATCACTTCCTGCTCGGCAAGGACATTCCCGATCTCTACCTCGATCTCTCCACCCTGGGCGAGGGGGCGGCCTCTGACGAGATTGCCGGCCTGCTGGAGCAAAAGGGGGTGCACAACTACCTCATCGAGGTGGCCGGCGCCGTGCGCAGCAAGGGCAACAACGCCAAGGGCAAACCCTGGCGGGTGGCCATCGTCGAGCCGTCCGACCAGCCCGGCGCCTTCTCGGACGTGGTGATCCCCAACGGCATGGCCCTCAGCACCGCCGGCAGCTATCGCAACTACTACGAGCTCGACGGCCAGCGCTACTCCCACATCATCGACCCTGCCAGCGGCCAGCCCATCACCCACAAGCTGGTCTCCGCCAGCGTCATCACCCCGACTGCGCTCGAGGCCGACGCCCTCGACACCGCCCTCATGGTGATGGGGCCGGAGCAGGCGATGGCCTTTGCCAGGGCGCATGGGCTCGCGGTCTACCTCATCGTCAAGACCGAGCAGGGCTTCGCCGCCAGCCATACCCCCCAGTTCGCCCCCTATCTGGTTCCCAAGCAGCCATAACGCGGCAACCATGACCCAGCAATCATAACAACGAGGCCCCGCACTGCGGGGCCTCGTGCTTTCAAGCCGGCGTGATTCGATGGGAATGGGGTGGGGTATTGCCGCATCCCCTCGGCGACAGCAAACCAGTGAGCGCCGTCAACGCGCTTGCGTGTTAATCCTCGCAGCCGGCAGGCGAGGCCGACGGACGCGCCTCCCGGCGACCCATCCCGTAGAGGGCAAACACCAGCATGCAGATCGCGGTCATCACGGCGAACAGGGCCGGGCCACCCCACACTTGCAAGAACCAGCCTCCCACCATAGGCGAGAATGCCCAACCGAGCCCGGCCAGGGCGCTGGCGCCGAAGTAGCTCCCCTTGAGGTGAGCCGGCGCCATCTGGTCGATCAGCACGTTGAAGAGCGGAAACAGCACCGCCTCCCCCACGCTCAGCAAGAACATCGCCACCAGCCAGGGCCACAGCAGGGCCGGGCTCGACAGGGCGAACATCACCTGGGCCGATGCCATCAGCAGGATGGAGAACTGCAGCCGCAGGCTTACCCGCCAGCGCCGGGTCAGGTGCAGCAGCGGAAACTGCAGGGTGATGATGGTGAGCGCATTGGTGGCCACCAACAGGGCCACCAGCGTCTCCACCTCGGGGGCGCCGGCGCGGGTCAGGTACTGGATCAGCGGCGACTCCACCTGGGCGTAGACCAGATTCATCAGCAGGTTGGCGAGGATGAACAGCATGAAGGCGCGATCCCGCCCCACCACCCTGAGCATGGCCCCCAGGGAGAGACCGGCATCCGGCCGGCTGGCGCAGTCGCGGCGAAAGCCGAGCAGGAAGGCGATGCCGAGCAGACCATAGCTGGCGGCCGTCACCACGAAGGTCTCCTGGCGCGCACCCAGCCCCACCATGACGCCGATGAGGGGCCCCACCCCCGCCCCCACGTTGAGCAGGAAGTAGCGCAGGTGCAGAGCCAGCTCCCGCAGCGCCTTCTCGGGCAGCAGATCCCCCATCAGCGCCTTGCCCGGGGTGTCGATAAAGGCGTAGGAGAGGCCCGAGCCAAACACCCCGAGGGTGATGAGCCAGAGGGAGTGGCCGAATCCGAGCAACAGGTAGGCACCGCACGACAGGGCGCAGCCGAGCAGCAGTATGGTGCGCCGGCCGAGCCGGTCGGAGAGCCAGCCGACGTAGAAGCCGATGAGGCAGGAGAGCACGGCCGCGCCACCCAGCAGCATCCCGATACCGGAGGCTGACAGGCCATACTCCCGGTAGAGCAGGATGGAGAGGAAGGGCCAGACCATGAAGAAACTGGTGCGCACCATGAAGGTGCCCAGGATCACGATCCAGACCAGCGGGGGAAAGGGTGGCAGGCGCATGGGAACTCCTTGTCGCGCAATGGTGGCTGATCCGCAGGGGAAAGCATTCAGTGGTATCAAAAGAAACCCACTTGCACAATCCCCTTCTGAAAAAATCCACCCGGAGGGGCTGTGCCGGAGCCGAGCGGGGGCGGCCTTGTGATCAGGAACGAGTCGGGGTCGCCGCCAGCTATCCCTGCCCTCTCCCCGGCCTGCTCCCCAACCGCCATAAAAGAGCGAGGCCCCGCACTGCGGGGCCTCGTGGTGTGCAAGCCGGCGCTACTCGATGGGGATGCGGTGGGGCGCCGGGGTCACCGCCTGCTTGGGCAGTTGCAGGGTGAGGATACCGTTGTCGAAGCGGGCGACCACCTGCTCCGGCGTCACCTCCACCGGCAGTTCGACGGTGCGCGATACGCTGCCGAAATAGCGCTCGCTGCGCAGGGTGCGCTCATCCTTGCTCTGGCTGTCGTGCTGGCGGATCTCCGCCTTCAGGGTCACCAGCTTGCCGTGCACATCCACGTGGATGTCCTCCTTCGACACCCCGGGCAGTTCCGCCTGCAGCAGATAGCCGCCGTCGCTCTCCTTGAGGTCCAGCTTGATCTGGCTCGGCAGCGGATCCCCGTGCAGGGGCCGGATGTAGAAACCGGAGGCCATGTCGTGAAACAGGTCATCAAACAGACTGGTACGGCCTGGGAGCAAACTCATTTGATTCCTCCTTGTGGTCACTGGATGGTCGAAGGCAGGCCCGCGGCCCGCCTCTTTTCAGTCTAAAAACCGGCGTGGGCGCCGCCAGTGCAATCCAGCGCCCGCTTGACCGGGATCAAGGGCCGCGGCGGTTTTTTTCAGGCCCGGCGCCCCCTTGCCAGAGGAAAAACGGCGGCGGCATGGATGTTCAATTGCCTGTCTGCGCGCTTTGGTGGCACACTTCTGTTATCCGCCCGTAGCGCCCTGACCAGACAGATGCAGACACCGGAATCCGAGCCAGAGAAAAAAGCCCCACCCAAACCGAAGCGCATCCTGCTGGTCAACGAACAGCGCTCCTTTCAGGTGATGATGAAGGCGATGCTGATCAACATCGGCATCAGTCGCATCACCTATGTCAACTCGGCCGAAGAGGCCAGACGGCGCTGCCAGAAAGAGTCCTTCGACATCTACCTCATCGATTACGAGCTGGGGGTTGGCGAGAACGGTCGCCAGCTGCTGGAGAGCCTGCGCGACCAGAAGCTCATCCCGCCCCAGAGCGTGGTGATCATGGTGAGCGGCGACAGCTCCCGCGCCATGGTGCTGAGCGCGCTGGAGGCCGAGCCCGACGAATACCTGATGAAGCCCTTCTCCCAGGAGCAGTTCTCGTTTCGCCTCAAACGTGCCCTCGCCCGCCGTCAGGCGCTGGAGAGCGTGTTCAGCGCCCTTGCCGAGGAGAACCTGACCACCCTGCTCGCCGCCTGCGCCGAGCGAGCCGATGCGGTACCGCGCTTTGCCAACTTCTGCCGCTGTCTGCAGGCCGATACCCAGCTCAAGCTGGGCCAGGCCAAGGAGGCCCGCAGCCTGATGCGCCAGCTGCTGGCCGGCCAGGAGAACAGCTGGGCCCGCCTGACACTGGGCAAGGCGTGCCACACCCTGGGTCTGCACGAGGAGGCGGTGAGCCACCTGCAGGCGACCCTCAAGAACACCCCGCTGATGGTGGAGGCCCACCTCTGGCTGGCGGAATCCCTGCTGGCGCTCGGCAATGACGAGCAGGCCCAGCAGGAGCTCAAGCGGGCGGTGGACATCTCGCCCCAGTCGGTACAGCTTTCCCGCCGGCTGGCGGAGGTGTGCCTGCTGCGCCACGACTACGCCCAGGCCAAGGACGTGCTGCTCTCCCTCATCGATCTGTCGCGCAACTCGATCCACCGCACCCCCCACTATCTGGGGGCCTATATCCAGGCACTGACCCTCTACGCCCTCAACAGCAACGACATCTACCACATCGCCAACCTGCAAAAGCAGGTCAACTCGGCCCTGTCGCGCATTCGCGACTCGTTGATGATGGCGGAGTTCAACTACCCGGTGTTCGAGCAGATCTGCCAGGCCCGGGTGCAGATCGCCCTGGGGGAACTGCTCAAGGGCAAGAAGATGCTCTACCGCGCCAACCAGAACTGGCTCGATCAGCCGGCCACCATGCCCCCCAGCCTGCTGGGCGAGACCATACTCGCCCTCTATCAGCTCGGCGAGTTTGAATATGCCGAGAGCCTGCAGGCACTGCTGGCCGAAGACGAGGATCGACTGCTCACCACCTGCATCCAGGCCACCCGCGACGACAAGACGGTGCTGGAACGCCGCCAGCGCTACCAGCAGCTCAACGAGCTGGGCATCAAGGCCTATCAGTCCGGCGAGCTGGAACAGGCGCTCGGCCACTTTCGCGAGGCGCTGCGCCGGGCCCCGGCCAATACCGGTGCCGCCCTCAACAAGATCCAGGTGCTGCTGCAGCTGATGCAGAAAAACCGCAAGAGCCCGGAGTTTGGCGCCGAGTGCAAGGAGACCCTGGAGGTGCTGGACGGCATCCCCCTCAACCCGGCCCAGCAGGACCGTTTTCGCAAGCTGCGTCAGGAGTTTACCCAGCTCAGCTGACCCCGCTCGCCGGCCGCTCGCCTATGCTGATACTGACTCGGCAAGGGGAGGAGACGGGCGATGGCCATGTGTCGATATCTGGTGGCGGATGGCCGCCACTGCAGCGAAGAGGCGGGGGAGCATGATCTGTGCCGCTGGCACGATCCCCATGGCCAGCATCAGGATCCCCACACCGCCCGCGAGCTGGAGCACTACGTCCACCAGGGCGGCCTGTGCCACGGCCTGCAACTGGCCCGCGCCAACCTGGCCGGTCTCAATCTGGTGAAGAAGGGCTCGCCGCACGGCTTTCTGCTGGAGCAGTGCAACCTCTACCGGGCCAATCTGCAGGGGGCTCATCTCTACGGCCTGCGCATGAAGGGGGGCAGCCTGATGAAGGCCGATCTGAGCGATGCCAACCTGCACTGCGCCACCCTCGACGACGTCAACCTGCTCGGCATCCGCTGGCACAACACCCGCCTCGACAACCTGGATACCGGCAAACGGCTGATGCAGGACAGAAAGGGGCGCCGCGAGCGGGACCCGGCGCAGGCCCGGATCTGGTTCAAGGAGGCCGAGGAGACCTACCGTGATCTGCGCAAGGCCTCGGAAGCCCAGGGCATCTTCACCATGTCCGGCCGCTACATCCAGCAGGAGCTCACCATGCGCCGGCTGCAGCTGCCATTCTGGTCCGGCCGCCGCTTCACCTCCTGGATAGTCGATCTCTTCTGCGGCTACGGCGAGGCCCCCATGCGGGTGGTGCTCTTCTCCCTGCTGCTCATCTTCATCTGCAGCCTCTTCTACTTCTTCTTTGGCCTGAGCTTCAACGGCAACCACCTCGTCTACCGACCCGGCGCCCCTTTCGAGCAGAACGCCATCTTCCTGCTGGAGTGCCTCTACTACAGCGTGGTGACTTTCACCACGCTGGGGTACGGGGACTTCACCCCGGTGGGGCTGTCGCGGATCTTCGCCGCCTTCGAGGCCTTCACCGGCAGCTTTACCCTGGCGCTGTTTGTGGTGGTGTTTGTCAAGAAGATGACCCGTTGAGCCCAGGCGCAACAGGCGTGCCACCCCAGAGGTGGCAGCTCGCCTTCACTTGCATCCACCGCCGATTCCTAGTCCAATAGCCACTTATAAAAATGACATGAGCATCCCGGACATGAAGATCATCTCTTTCAATATCAATGGCCTGCGCGCCCGTCTGCACCAGCTGCAAGCCATCATCGACAAGCATCAGCCGGATGTGATCGGCCTGCAGGAGATCAAGGTACACGACGAAGCCTTCCCGCTGGCCGACGTGGAGGCCATGGGCTATCACGTCGAGTTCCACGGCCAGAAGGCCCACTACGGGGTCGCCATCATGAGCAAGCAGAAGCCGGTCAAGGTGGAGAAAGGCTTCCCCACCGACGATGAAGAGGCCCAGCGCCGCATGATCATGGCCACCTTCGAGCGCGAAGACGGCTCCCTCATCAAGGTGATGAACGGCTACTTCCCGCAGGGTGAAAGCCAGGATCACGAGACCAAGTTCCCGGCCAAGCAGAAGTTCTACGAGGATCTGCAGCACTACCTCGAGACCAATCACACCCCGGGCGATCAACTGGTGCTGATCGGGGATATGAATATCTCCCCCACCGATCTCGACATCGGCATCGGCGAGGCGAACCGCAAGCGCTGGCTGCGGGATGGCAAGTGCTCCTTCCTGCCCATCGAGCGCGAGTGGATGGAGCGTCTGAAAGGGTTCGGCCTGACCGACACCTTCCGCGCCGCCAACCCCACCGAGTGCGAGCGCTTCTCCTGGTTCGACTACCGCTCCAAGGGCTTTGACGAGAACCGCGGCCTGCGCATCGACCTCATCATGGCCTCCGACGCCCTCAAGGACAAGGTGACCGAGACCGGCATCGACTACGAGCTGCGCGGCATCGAGAAGCCCTCTGACCACGCCCCCATCTGGGCCTGCTTCGCCTGATAACGAAAACTGAGGGGGCATTTGACGCCCCCTCTGTGACCAAGCCCCCACTTCCCCCGTTTTTTCCTTCTTATAATTTCTCCCTGAGCCCTCGCATCCGGGCAACGCCACGCCGAAAGAGGCCTGCGGGCTGACACAGATTGTCGCTGGCTCCTCGCCCCCATGCCGCCAGATGCAGACAACTTTCACTGCCGAGCAGCTTGGGTTCAATATTCGTGCTTTATCATTAAAAAACTGTCAGTAATCCAATAAGTTAAATTTGTAACCATGCAGTTAACCATGTTCATGAAGAGAAAGGGTGGGCGCAGCAATCGTGCACCATCCCACAGGAGTGTGATGATGAAGGTGCAATCCGTCAGGGAAGAGATGTTCAAGCGCGGCTGTATCGCCCTGGCACTGGCCAGCGCACTGACCGCCTGTGGTGATGAACCCGCCGCCAGTGCCCAGGCACTGCCAGCGGTGCCCGTGGTGGTGGCCGAGGTCAAACTGACCGACGTCCCGCTGACCACCGAGATGGTGGGCGAGACCGCCGGCTTTCGCGAGATCGACGTGCGCTCCCGGGTGAGCGGCATCCTGCTCAAACGCACCTACATCGAAGGGCAGCCGGTCACCGCCGGTCAGGCGCTGTTCCTGATCGACCCCGAGCCCTACAAGGTGGCGCTGGAGCAGGCCAAGGGCACCCTGGCCCAGGAGCAGGCGCGCCTCAACAAGGCTCGCGCCGACCGCGATCGCATCATCCCGCTGTTCAAGCGCCAGGTGGTGAGCCGCAAGGACTATGACGACACCATCGCCAACTACGAAGCCGCCGTCGCCAGCCACCAGGCCGCCCAGGCCAAGGTGAAAGAGGCCGAGCTCAACCTCAGCTATACCCAGGTCACCGCCCCCATCAACGGCATGGCGAGCAAGAGCTCCCAGTCCGAGGGGAGCCTCATCTCCACCAGCGGCGAGAACGGCCTGCTCACCACCATCACCCAGTTCGACCCGCTCTACGTCAACTTCTCCTACTCGGAGCAAGATCGCCTCAACTTCGATAATGCGGTGAAGCAAGGGTTGATTGAAGCCAAGGACGCCACCAACTGGCGTACCCACATCCGGCTGGCCGATGGCTCCGTCTATCCCCAGGCGGGCAAGCTCAACTTCTCCGACAGCCGGGTCGACCCGGCCACCGGCACCATTCGCGCCCGCGCCATCTTCGACAACAAGAACGGGGTCCTGCTGCCCGGCCAGTTCGTGCGCATGACCATCGATCTGGGCACCCGCAAGAACGCCATCGTGGTGCCGCCCCGCGCCATCGTCCAGTCTCAGGCCGACCGCATGGTGATGGTGGTGGATGCCGACAACAAGGTGGTGCCCCGTCCGGTCAAGCTGGGGTCGGTGGTCGACAGCGGCGTATTGATCGACAAAGGCCTGCAGGCCGGCGATCGCTACATCGTCGAGGGACTGATGAAGGCTCGTCCCGGCGCCGTGGTCAAACCGGTTTCCGCCGAGGAGATGAAGGCGATCAACGCCAAGATCACCCAGGGTGCCGCTGGCAAATAAGGAGCCCCCATGTTTTCCAAGTTCTTTATCGAACGCCCCATTTTCGCCAGCGTGATCTCGATCATCATAGTGCTGGGCGGGATGGCGGCAATGCGCGCGCTCCCGGTGGAGCAGTATCCCCAGATCACCCCCGCCGTGGTCTCGGTGACCGCCTTCTACCCGGGTGCCACCCCGGAGGTGATCTCCCAGACCGTGGCCGCCCCCATTGAACAGCAGGTCAACGGGGTCGAGAACATGATCTACATGCAATCCGGCTCCGCCTCCAACGGCCAGATGAACCTCAACGTCTACTTCGACATCGGGGTCGATCCCGATCAGGCGACCATCGACGTCAACAACCGGGTCTCGGCCGCCATGGCCCAGCTGCCGGAAGAGGTGAAGAAGCAGGGGGTGACGGTGCGCAAGAAGTCCACCTCCATCCTGCAGGTGATCACCCTGCAGTCCCCCAGCGGCTCGTTTGATACCACCTATCTGTCAAACTACGCCCTGCTCAACATCATCGACGAGCTCAAGCGTATTCCCGGCGTGGGGGACACCTCCCTGTTCGGCGGTACCGACTACGCCATGCGGATCTGGCTGCGCCCGGACCGGCTGGCCCAGCTGCAGCTCACCCCGAGCGACGTGATCGGCGCCATCCGCGAACAGAACACCCAGTTCGCGGCGGGCAAGATCGGCTCCCAGCCCACCAGCACCCCCACCGACTTTACCTACACGGTGCAGACCAAGGGACGCCTGGATGACGTGAAGGAGTTCCAGAACATCATCATCCGCGCCATGCCGGACGGCTCCAAGATCCGGGTCAAAGACGTGGCCCGGGTCGAGCTCGGCGGCAAGGACTACGACGTGCTGGCCCGTGCCAACGGCAAGCCGGCCATCGGTATCGCCACCTACCTGCAACCGGGTGCCAACGCGGTGGCGGTGGCCGATCAGGTGCGCGAAACCATGGATCGCCTGCAGGGCCGTTTCCCGCAGGACGTGGAGTACCAGATCCCCTACGACACCACAGAGTTCGTGAAGATCTCCATCGAGGAGGTGGTCAAGACCCTGCTCGAGGCGATCGTGCTGGTGTTCGTGGTGGTCTACCTGTTCCTGCAGAACTTCCGCGCCACCCTGATCCCCTGTATCGCGGTGCCTGTGTCACTCATCGGTACCTTCGCCGGCATGCTGATGCTTGGCTTCTCCATCAACCTGCTGACCCTGTTCGGCATGGTGCTCGCCATCGGTATCGTGGTGGATGACGCCATCGTGGTGCTGGAGAACGTCGAGCGGATCATGAGCGAGAAGAAGTGCTCCGCCAAGGAGGCCGCCATCCTCGCCATGCAGGAGGTCTCCGGCCCCGTGGTCGCCATCGTGCTGGTACTCTGCGCCGTGTTCCTGCCGGTCGCCTTCATGGGCGGCATGACCGGGGTGATGTACAAGCAGTTCGCCATCACCATCGCCGTGTCGGTGGCCATCTCCGGCCTGGTGGCACTGACCCTGTCGCCGGCCCTGTGCGCCATCCTGCTCAAAGAGGGCCACCACCAGCCGGCCCGCTTCTTCGTCTGGTTCAACAATGCCTTTGATCAGCTGACCCGCCGCTATGTGCGCGGGGTGGCCTTCCTCAACCGCCGGGTCGGCGTGGCCTTTGGCATCATCGCCATCATCCTCGCCAGCAGCTATGTGCTGTTCCACAAGGTGCCGGGCGCCCTAGTGCCGGACGAGGATCAGGGTTATCTCATCGGCTCCGTGATGCTGCCCGATGCCGCCGCCCTGACCCGTACCCAGGCGGTCGCCAATGATTTTGACAAGATGGCCATGGCCAACCCCAGCGTGAAGGACGTGGTCACCTTCTCGGGCTTTGACATCCTGTCCGGCTCCATCATCAGCAACCGCGGCCTCACCTTCATCACCCTGAAAGACTGGAAAGAGCGTCAGGGCGAGGGTCAGGACTCCTTCTCCCTGGCCAAGACCTTCCAGGGGATGAGCCTGATGGGGCTGGCCGATGGCTTCACCGCCACCTTCAACCCGCCTCCCATCCAGGGCATGTCCACCACCGGCGGCCTCGAAGGCTATCTGCAGAACCGCGGCACCGGCGACGTGCACGCCTTCGCGGGCGAGGTGCAACGCCTGATCGATGCCGCCAAGCAGCGCCCTGAGTTCGCCAGCGTGAGCACCACCTTCCGCGCCAACGTGCCCCAGGTCTACCTGGATCTCGACCGCGAGAAGGCCAAGGCGCTGGGGCTGCCCATCAACGCCGTGTTCGACACCATGCAGGCCACCTTCGGCCAGGTCTACGTCAACGACTTCAACCAGTTCGGTCGTACCTACCGGGTCCAGTTACAGTCCGAGGCGGACTACCGTGCCAAGAAGGATGACATCCGCAACGTCTATGTCCGCTCCAACAGCGGCGAGATGATCCCGCTCACCAGCCTGGTGACGGTGCGCGATGCCACCGGCCCCGAACTGGTGGAGCGTTTCAACATCTTCCCGGCCGCCAAGATCATGGCCCAGCCGGCGCCTGGGGTGAGCTCGGGTCAGGCCATTGCCGCCCTGGAGGAGATCGCCGCCCAGACCCTTGGCAACGACGCCAAGCTGGAGTGGACAGGTGCCGCCTACCAGGAGAAAGCGGCTGCCGGCAGCGCCGCCACGGCGTTTGGTTTCGGCATCGTGATGATCTTCCTCATCCTGGCCGCCCAGTATGAGCGCTGGAGCCTGCCGTTTGCGGTGATCACCGCCGTGCCGTTCGCCCTGTTCGGCGCCCTGCTCGCCACCTGGGCCGTGGGGCTCACCAACAACGTCTACTTCCAGATAGGTCTGGTGACGCTGGTGGGGCTGGCGGCCAAGAACGCCATCCTGATCGTGGAGTTCGCGGTGATGAAGCACGAGGAGGGGATGAGCCTCATCGAGTCGGCCCTGGAGGCGGCGCGCCTACGTTTTCGCCCCATCGTGATGACCTCGCTGGCGTTTATCCTCGGCTGTGTGCCCCTGGTCACCTCCAGCGGCGCCGGTGCGGCGAGCCGCCACGCCCTCGGCTGGCCGGTCATCGGCGGCATGCTGGCGGCGACCTTCATCGCCATCTTCTTCATCCCGCTCTTCTTCCGCCTCATCATGCGGCGCTCGGAAAAACGAGCCTGATCATTCAACGCCCTCTCACCCGGCCCCTCCTTCATGGAGGGGCTTTTTTATCGTCACCGTTCGCCGGCAAGAGAACACATAGCCGGCTACCTCCCAACGCGACGAGTCAGGCCTCAGAACTGGTGCTGCACCCCTATGCTCAAGAAGTTCAGGTAGCTGTTGTTGTAGGTACCTGACAGCTGGGGGCGACCGACCCCCTGTTGATCCACCGCCATGTCGCCCAGCCAGGCCAGGGTATAGCTGGCTTCCAGCCTGGTGGCTGGTGTCAGCTGATAGCTGGCCCCCAGACCCCAGCGCCAGCTCTCGCCCAGCGGTAGGGTAACAGTGCGGTGCACGTCGTCCACGGCGCTGCTGTCATAGCCGATGCCGCTGCTCAGGCGCAGGGCCGGCGTCACATCAAACTGGGTGCCCAGGCTCAGGTGCCAGGTGTCCTGGTATTGCATATCAAGAGTTCGGCTCTGCTGTCCCGACGCGAGATCCACCTCGCCAAAGCGGGACCACTGCTGCCAATTGGCACTGGCCAGCAGGGCCCACTGCGGGTTGAGCTGGTGATAGCCACTCAGGGTCAGGGTCTGCGGGATCATCATCTCCACCCCCAGCCCGGCTCCATTCAGCCGGCTCAACGGCTGATCGTCCAGCTCCCACTTCAATTCGGAGAAGTAGCTCAACCCGATGCGGGAGTCGTGATCCAGCTCGTAGAGCACCCCGAAGGAGGTGCCATATGCCCAGTCGCTGTCGGAAAATGCCTGACTGGTTGAACCGTTCGGCGTCATGTCCAGTGAGGCCTCCAGCGCCCCATGCATGGCGATCAGGCTGGCCCCCACCGACCAGTGGTCATCGACGCGATACGCCAGGCTGGGAGCAAAGGCGATCCCGGTCAGCTTGGCGGACTGCACATAGCCACGCCCCTGCCACCCCTCGCCATAATCGATCCCCAGCCCGTGGCTGCCGAAGAGCCCGAGGCCGGCGACCCACTGATCATCGATGGCGTGGGTCAGATAGAGGCTACCGAGCGGGGCGCTCTGCAGGGCATTGCCGCCGTTGTTGCCCCCCTGCTCCAGATCCAGCTCGAGATCGCCATATACCACACCGCCATTGACCTGCAACTGGGTGCCTGCCAGCCTGGTCATGCCGGCCGGATTGCTGGCGATGGTCTCCGCCCCCTGGGCGCGGGCGGCTGCCCCTGCGTTGGCCAGGGCACTGTTGGCCGCGCTGGTTTCATACAAGGCAAGGCCGCCGGCCATGGCAGAGGGACTCAGCAAGGCTGCAAGCATCAGCGACAGCCGTCGTTGCTGCATATCGTTACTCCCGAACAATGAACTGGATGGAGACTCACCAGAGAGGCGGCTCAAACACCCGGTTTGACGCCCTGGCAACTTCTGACCGGTACGCATCCTAACGAGAGAAGAAGCCGGCTTCATTAGGGTTGGCTATACGCCATCGTTAAGTGACGCTTAACGATTCATCAGGCCCCTCTCTGACACGGCCGGGGCCATTGACCTTCTCCTCAAGGCAAGGTTTACAGTGCCCCCAGTCATTGTCAGGATTTTCCCCATGCTCTCATCGAGATTGCCCACAGAACGCATTGCCCGGCTGCTGCTGGGGCTGATACTCGTCTGCAATCTCACCCTCTGCATCGGCTGGCACGGGCTGGATGCCCTCAACGCCGCCATGGCGCAAGAGCATCAGGCCATGAGCAGCAGCGCCATGCAGGGACTCTCCTGCCACGGGGCATCCCAGGATGCCGGGGCACCAGATGCCGCCAGCCAGGAGTGCCAGATGCACGGCGGACTCACCTCGAGCAGCAGCCCTGGCTTGCCGCTGCTGGCCGCCCTGCTGACCCTGCTCGCCCTGCCGTTGTTGCTGCTGCCCCTCGGGACGGCTGGCAGCGTGCTGGACAACTGGCTGCGGGATCCCTTCCTGCGATCCCGCGGTACCCACCCTCCCTCCTGGCCGCGCCGACACCTGATGCTGTCGGTGCTGCGCCACTAGAAAGCACTTCTCTCGGGGCGGCCCTTGCCCGTTGCCGCCCACCTTGCCTGATCCTGTGTCGCCGGCTGACCCGGCCATGGCACAGGGAGCCGTGCGCACGCTGACCATTCAGCCGCGCCCAGTTTGCCGCCCGGACTCTGGTGATGCCTTGCCTGCACACCCCCTCCGGCGCTCTGACAGAAGAGAAGAAGTATCATGTCATTTGCCCCGATCCCCGGCCCCGTGGCCGAACACGGCCGCCCCGCGCCTCTTGCCCACGGCGCCGACCTGCCCCACCCGTCCCGGACAGGAGGTGTGCGATGAGCCGGACCCTGCTGCTATCCACCCTGCTGCTCGCCCTCGGCGCCGGTGGCGGCTACTGGGCCGCCAAACAGACGGACGGTGGCACCACCGCCAAGGAGAAGACACCGCTCTACTGGGTCAACCCCATGGATCCCCGCGACAAGCGCGACGGCCCCGCCAAGGACAACATGGGGATGGACTTCATCCCCGTCTATGAAGAGAAGCAGGGCGGCTCCCCCGGCACCGTCACCATCAGCCCCGAGATCCAGCAGAACCTGGGGGTGCGGCTGGCCAAGGTGGAGAAACTGCCCGTCCACCAGCAGATCGAGACGGTCGGCTACGTGGGCTATGACGAGGAGCGGCTGGAAGCCATCAACTCCCGGATGGCGGGCTGGATCCGCAACCTCGCCATCAAGAACGAGGGGCAGCAGGTCACCAGGGGCAGCTTTATCTACGATCTCTACGCCCCGGATCTGGTGAACGCCCAGCACGAATACCTGCTGGCGCTGGGCACCACCAATCCCCTGCTGCTGCGCGCCGCCGAGGGCAAGCTCAAGTCGCTGCAGGTACCGGCGGATCAGATAGCGGCGCTCAAGCGCACCCGCAAGGTGCAGGAGACGGTGCGCATCTATGCCCCCAGCAGCGGCTATGTCTCCGAGCTCAAGGTGCGGGAAGGCCAGTATGTGGAACCCGCCGCGCCCCTCTTCAACATCAGCACCCTCAAGCAGGTGTGGGTGAGCGCCGAGGTGTTCGAGCGCCAGGCCGCCCAGATAAAGGTCGGCGATCCGGTCACCATGACCCTGGACTATGCCCCGGGCCGCCGCTGGCAGGGACGGGTGGACTACCTCTACCCCACCCTGGATGCGAGCACCCGTACCCTGCGGGTCCGCCTGCGTTTCGACAACCCGGACGAGTTTTTGAAACCCAATATGTTCGCCAAGGTGAGCATCAGCACCGGCAAGGGGGAACCCCGCCTGGTGGTGCCGAGCGAAGCGGTGATCCGCACCGGCAGCCAGGATCGGCTGGTGTTGGCGCTGGGGGATGGCAACTTCAAGTCGGTGGCCGTCACCCTGGGCCCCCAGTTTGGTGACAAGGTCGCCATCGATGAGGGGGTCGAAGCCGGTGACAGCATCGTCAGCTCGGCCCAGTTCCTGCTCGACTCCGAATCTGCCATCGATTCGGACTTCCAGCGCATGACGGCGGTGCGTCCCATGCAGGTGTGGACCCAGGGCCAGGTGCAGAACATCGATCTCGCCGGGCGCACCCTCGGCATCTCCCACCAGCCCATCCCCGAGTGGCAGTGGCCCGCCATGGAGATGGACTTCACCGTGGCCGACGGCGTGGACCTCAGCCAGCTGAAACCGGACCAGACCCTGCATCTGCAGGTAGAGCAGGAGGGGGACGAGTACCGCATCATCCAGATCCATGTGGAAGACAAACCGGCAGCAGATGAACCGATGAAAGAGATGCCAGGCATGGATCACAGCCAGCACCAGATGGGGGATAAATCATGATCCCGGCCATCATTCGCTGGTCCGTCGGCAACCGCTTCCTGGTGTTGCTATTGACCCTCATGCTCACCGCCTGGGGGCTCTGGTCGGTCAAGCAGACCCCGGTGGACGCCCTGCCGGATCTCTCCGACGTGCAGGTGATCATCAAGACCTCCTACCCGGGCCAGGCGCCCCAGGTGGTGGAGGATCAGGTGACCTACCCCCTCACCACCGCCATGCTGGCGGTGCCGGGGGCCACCACGGTGCGCGGCTACTCCTTCTTCGGCGACTCCTTCGTCTATGTACTGTTTGACGACAGCACGGATCTCTACTGGGCCCGCGCCCGGGTGCTGGAGTACCTGAGCCAGGTGGCTCCCAATCTGCCCGCCGGGGCCCAGCCCCAGCTCGGGCCGGACGCCACCGGGGTGGGCTGGGTCTACCAGTACGCCCTGGTAGACAAAACCGGCAAGCACGATCTCAGCGAGCTCACCTCGCTGCAGAACTGGTTCCTCAAGTACGAGCTGCAGACGGTGAACGGCGTCTCCGAAGTGGCCACCGTCGGCGGCATGGTGCGCCAGTACCAGGTGCGAGTCGATCCGGACAAGCTGCGCGCCTACGGCATCCCGCTCTCCCTCATCGAGACCGCCATCAAGCAGGGCAACCAGGAGACCGGCGCCTCCGTCATCGAGATGGCGGAGGCGGAGTACATGGTGCGCTCCAACGGCTATTTGAAGAACGTGAAGGACTTAAAACAGATTCCGATTGGCACCAATGTGCGCGGCGCCCCCCTGCTGCTGGGTGACGTGGCGGACGTAGTCACCGGCCCCCAGATGCGGCGCGGCATCGCCGAGCTCAACGGCGAAGGGGAAGTGGTGGGCGGCATCATCGTCATGCGCTATGGCGAGAATGCCCAGCACACCATAGACGGGGTCAAGGCGCGGCTGGCCGAGCTCGAATCCAGCCTGCCGGAGGGGGTGGAGATCGTCACCGTCTACGATCGCTCCGACCTTATCCAGCGCGCCATCGACAACCTCTCCGGCAAGCTGGTGGAGGAGTTCGCCGTGGTGGTGCTGGTCTGTCTCGCCTTCCTGTTCCACCTGCGCTCGTCGCTGGTGGTGGTCATTACCCTGCCCATCGCGATTCTGGCCGCCTTTATCGTGATGCACCTGCAGGGGATCAACGCCAACATCATGTCGCTGGGGGGTATCGCCATCGCCATCGGCGCCATGGTGGATGGCGCCATCGTGATGATAGAGAACGTCCACAAGCACATGGAGCGGGAAGAGCTTACCGACAAGAACCGCTGGCGCATCATCACCGAGGCGAGCATCGAGGTGGGCCCGGCGATTTTCTTCTCCCTGCTCATCATCACCATGAGCTTCCTGCCGGTGTTTGCCCTGGAGGCGCAAGAAGGGCGCATGTTCCACCCGCTGGCCTTCACCAAGACCTACGCCATGGCCGCCGCCGCCGCGCTCGCCATCACGCTGGTGCCGGTCATCATGGGCTATTTCATCCGCGGCAAGGTACTGCCCGAGCAGGCCAACCCCCTCAACCGTGGCCTGAGCCAGGGTTATATCCCGCTGCTCAACGCCGTGCTGGCTCGCCCCAAAACCACCCTCGCCGCCGCCCTGGTGGTCACGATCGCGGGCTTCTGGCCACTCCAGCACCTAGGCTCCGAGTTCATACCGCCGCTCGATGAGGGGGACATCATGTACATGCCCACCACGGCGGCCAATATCTCGGTGGGCAAGGCGCGGGAGATCCTGCAGCAGACCGACAAGCTCATCCGCACCGTGCCCGAGGTACAGAACGTGTTCGGCAAGGCGGGGCGCGCCGACTCGGCCACCGACCCGGCGGATCTGGTGATGATGGAGACCAGCATCCAGCTCAAGCCCCGGGATCAGTGGCGCCCCGGCATGACCCCGGAGAAGCTGAAAGAAGAGCTCGACTCCCTCATCCGCTTCCCCGGCCTCACCAACGCCTGGGTGCCCCCCATCAAGACCCGCATCGACATGCTGGCCACCGGCATCAAGACCCCGGTGGGGATCAAGATCGCCGGGCCCGATCTCAAGGTCATTCAACAACTTGGCCAGCAGCTTGAGCAGATCGTTGGCAAGGTGGAGGGGGCCTCTTCCGTCTACGCCGAGCGGGTGGCCGGTGGCCGCTATGTGAAGGTGGACATCGACCGGCTCAAGGCGGCCCGCTACGGCCTCAATATCGCCGACGTACAGGCGGTGCTCGCCACCGCGGTGGGTGGCATGGAGGTGGGGCAGACCATTGAGGGGCGCGAACGCTACCCCATCAACCTGCGCTATCCCCAGAGCTATCGCGATTCGGTAGCCAGCCTCGAATTGCTGCCTCTGGTCACCCCCAAGGGGGAGCGGATCGCCCTGGCGGACGTGGCCCGGGTCTACATCAGCGACGAGGCACCCATGCTGCGCAGTGAAAACGCTCGCCTCAACGGCTGGGTCTACGTGGATATCCGTGGCCGCGACATCGGCTCATTCGTGAAGGAGGCCAAGGCCGAGGTTAGCAAGCAGCTGGTGCTGCCGGCGGGCTATGCCCTCAGCTGGTCAGGTCAGTACGAATACATGGAGCGGGCCATGGAACGCCTCACCTACGTGGTGCCGCTCACCGTCGCCATTATCGTGCTGCTGCTCTATCTGGCGTTTCGCCGCTTCCAGGAGGTGCTGCTCATTCTCACCACCCTGCCGCTCGCGGTCGTGGGCGGGATCTGGACCCTCTGGCTGCTCGACTTCAATCTCTCGGTGGCGGTGGGGGTGGGCTTTATCGCCCTGGCCGGGGTGGCGGTGGAGACCGGGGTGCTGATGCTGGTCTACCTCAACCACGCCTGGGACGATCTGGTGGCCAGCGGCAAACCGGACCAGGCCGGCCTGCACCGGGCCGTGGTCCACGGCGCCGCCCTGCGCCTGCGCCCCAAGATGATGACGGTGGTCACCATCATCGCCGGCCTTCTGCCCATCATGTGGAGCCAGGGCACCGGCTCCGAGGTGATGCAGCGCATCGCCGCACCCATGATAGGCGGCATGGTGACCGCCCTGGTACTGACCCTGCTGGTGTTGCCCGCCGCCTATTACCTCTGGCGCAGCCGCACCCTGAAGACCCTCGACCACACGACTGCGCAGACGGATACCCCGACTGCCCCCTGATCAACCGGACAACCCAAACAAGGAAACCATCATGAACTACAAGACGCTGACCCTGCTGCTGGGCCTTGCTACCCACACCGGCCTGCAGGCCGAGGAGATGATGAACCATCAAGGCCATGACATGAGCCAGATGGGTGACATGCAGCAGATGGAGGGAATGCAGGAGAGGGTGATGACCAAGGGAGTCATCAGCCGCATCGACGCGGCAAATGGCAAGGTGGGCATCAAGCACGAGGCCATCGCGAACCTCAAGATGCCCGCCATGACCATGGTGTTCCAGGTGGCCGACCCGGCCCTGCTCAAGGATCTGCAGGTGGGGGATGTGGTGCGCTTCCACGCCGAGAACCCGGCCGGCAAGCTGACGGTGACGGCTCTTCAGAAGCAGTAACCGGAGCCAATAAAAAACGGCGGGATCATCCCGCCGTTTTGCTGTCCGGTTCTCTTTAAATACCGTTCGCCACTCAGCCGCGGATATGGTCGATAAAGGCGTCGATCTGCTCGCGGCCGCAGGCCGGGTTCATAAAGACCGCCTTCTCACCGGCGATATAGGAGTACTTGCCGCGGGCATCGTAGTCGGAGTGGGCGATGGCCTCCACCCAGTTGGTGTAGAGCCCCACCTTGCCACGCCCGGTAAACAGGCTGCGGTGATAGTCGGTGTTGCGCTGCAGGCGCGCCTTGTAGGCGGGGTCCGTGCTGCGCGCCAGCTCGAAGGCGAACTCGGCCTCCGGATCGCTTACCCACTCGGGGTTGTAAATCTTGAAGCCCACACTCGGCCCCTGGTTCTCCTGGGCCACCAGCTTGACGTTGCCGAGCTGGCTTAACCGGAAGCGGAAATAGTTGGCATTTTGCAGGCAGTGGGCCAGCACGGTGCGATACCCCTCGACCCCCAGGTAGTTGAGGGCCGCATAGGCACCAAACAGGCCGCTCGCCCCGCGGGAGCACTCGATGGTGGACTGCAGGTGGGTCTGACCCTGAATGTCCCGCTCGAAGTAGGAGAAGTTCTCCGGGTCGTTCTCCATCGCCTTGAGGTCGTCCTGCTCTTTTATCATCACCAGGCTGGAGGTGTAGGGCACATAGCCCCACTTCTGGAAGTCGACGGTAAAGGAGTCGGCGAATCTGAGCTCGGCGAAGCGGCTCACGTTGCGCTCGATACCGGCGAGGGTGGCTGCGTTGATGGCGAGCGGGTTGGTGGCAAAGTCGTAATCCAGGAAGAAGATCATCGACCAGCCGATGGCGGCGTCCACATGGATGTGGGGCTTGACCGCCACCTCGAACCGCTCGCAGAGGCGATCCCGCAGCTCGACCACGGGTTTCACCTGATCCACCCCGAAGGTGTCGGTGGTGCCCATGGTGAGCATGATGGTGGGCACAACGTGTTTCAAGGCAAAGCAGGCGGTCAGGGTGCGCTCCAGGTGGTCGAGATCGATGTCGTTGTTCTCGCCCACCTGGATGCGGATGGTCTTGTTCTCGATGTCGACCCCGAGCAGGGAGAGGTTGGTGATGTTGGAGTAGTGGCCGCCCTGGGAGTTGATGATGCGGTAGTCCTGATAGTGACCGAGCCCCTTGTGCTTGGCCTCGGGCAGGCTCTTGCGAATGCCGAGCAGGTAGCCATAGAGGTTACAGAAGGTCCCCCCCTGGGTGAAGATGCCGGTGGCGCGGGCCGGATCGTAACCCGCCAGCAGCGCTATCTGGCGCACCACCTTCTTCTCCAGCTCCTCGGCCACCCCGGCATACTCGGAGTAGACCAGATTGGGGTTGGCCAAAATGCCCATCTGGGCGCCGTAGATGGCGGGATCCGCCGACATGGTGACCACGTTCTCGACGCTGGAGGGGTTCTCCCAGTCTTTGGAGAGGGCGCCGGCAAACAGCAGCTCCGCCATGGGCTCGCCCGGCGTGCGCATGGCTTGCGGCACCGGCATGGTCTCGCACAAGTCGGCGAGACGGGCGCGACCATCGGGCCAGGCGTTCAGCCGCGCCGACGGGGCCAGGCCGCGGGCGCGAAACTCGTTGAGGGTGGCGAAGCCGGGTTCACGAAAGACCGGCCAGAGATCGGGGTTGCGCGAGAAAAAGTTGGCTTTGACTGTGGCAAAACGACGTTTGAATTCGGGGTGGATGGCGTTGACGCCTTCATCTTTCAAATAGACCAAGTCACTCATTTTTATACCATTAGTACAGCAAATGTGCTGCCCTTATACCCCTGGGTCGCCGTTTGAAACAGCGACAATAACTAATGGCCTCCCCTACTTTTTGTCATGCATGAGGGCGGACAACGGCTGGCAAAAAGGCGCCTTTCGGGCGCCTCTTTTGATTTTGTGATCCACCCGCCCCAGCGGCGAGAAAAGCGTCAGCGCAGCGATGCCAGCAACCAGCGCGAGAATGCCTCCAGCTCGGTCTGCAGGGCCGGGAACTCGCCGCGCCATTGGCGCAACAACTCGTCGATGGCCTCCACCTGATAAGCCATCCCGGGCAAGCGCGCGGCCAGCGCATCCAGCGGGGCCGGCTCCAGGCTGTCGCTGAAGATCTGCGCCCGCCCTATCACCCCCTTCTCCACATCGAAGTGCAGTTCCACCCCACCCCAGCCGAAACGCTCGTCCAGCTGATGGCTGAAGGCGGGGGCGTGGCCGAAGTTCCACTCCCAGCTGCGTTGGCGGGCGAAGGTCTCGGCAAAGCCGGGCAAGTCTGGCAGCCGCTCTGGGGAGATGTGCTCGGGCTGTACCCGCTCGCCGTAGTGACTGAAGAAGGCCTCGCACAGGGCCTGACTCACCTGGCCATGGTCGATGCCCGGCAGCAGCTCGCCGAGGTTCGCCACCCGACTGCGCACCGAACTGATCCCCTTGGCCGCCAGCTTCTTGGGATCGGGGTTCAGGTAGTGGGCGAGCCGGCCAAGATCGGCATCCAGCAGCAGGGTGCCGTGGTGAAAGCCGCGATCATGGGTCTCCCGATAGGCCGAGCCCGACACCTTGCGCTCCCCGTCCGGGGTCGCCACCAGCAGATCGTTGCGACCGGAGGCGAAAGCCTCGACCCCGAGCCGCTTGAGCGCGTCCAGCACGATGGCGGTGGAAATGCTCTTGTCATACTCCGGCTTGCCCGCCATGAAGGTGAAGCAGCTGTTGCCAAGGTCGTGAAACACGGCGCCACCACCGCTGCTGCGGCGAGCCAGGGTCACCCCGTCCTCTTCCATACGGCGGGTATTGCACTCCTTCCAGGGGTTCTGGGCCCGGCCGATCACCACGGTATTGGCGTTGCGCCACAGAAACAGCACCCTCTGATGCGGGTCCATCTGGCGAAAAATGCACTCTTCCACCGCCAGATTGAACAAAGGATCGTGGGAGTCGGACAACAACAGACGCAATCGGGACATGAGAAGGCCTCATCGGGATGGGAGAACCGCTATCATACCACCCGGGCAGCAAGGATCCGCTTCCCCCCTCCCGCCAATAATTGACTCATAACGCAATAATCGCAGTTTCGACACATTTCGACAGCAAGTTGAAAGTATCCCGTGATACGGCGACACAGACTGACGCATTGCGCTAAAAAGAGCCCAAACACTCGCGCTTATTGAGGTAATCGACAATCAAATACGACTAAAATGCGACCATTTTTATAGGTCATATGGCTCCGTAATTCTTCGCTTAATTGCCAAAAATAACGAGCAGGAAGGCCAAATGTGATGAATGACACAGAAATCATTTTTTCTGTTACGCATCCCCTGTTATAGCGCCCTTTCGCCCCCTTGCGGGCAACAAGGAATTGTTTGACTCTAGGACGGACCATCGTCTCCCGAGAGGAATGAGTATGAGCGTCGTAAATTCCTCCCTTCATCGCCTGCTCTGGTACCTGCCAATGCTTGGTTCGGCGATGTTTTGCGCCTTTTTTTCACCGCCGTCGAAGGCGGTGATTGACAAGGTGACAGTGCAGTTGCCCTGGCAACACCAGTTCCAGTTTGCCGGCTATTACGCGGCCCAGGCCAAGGGTTTCTATCGAGCCGCCGGTCTGGATGTCACGCTGCGACCCGCCATGACCGGCACCGATGTGGTCAACGAGGTGATGTCGGGCAATGCCCAGTTCGGGATCAGCGGCAGCGATCTGCTGCTGGCCCGCGCCAGCGGCCAACCCATCGTGGTGCTGGCCTCCATGTTGCAGCACTCGCCACTGGTGCTGCTCACCCTGGAGCGACCCGACATTCGCCAGCCGGCGGATCTGGCGGGCAAGCGGCTGATGCTGGAGCCCGGCTCCCAGGAGCTGCAGATCTACCTCAATCGCCACACGCCGCCGGAGAGCTGGATAAAGCAGCCCTACCGGCAAGGCTTGAAGGCATTGCTGGCGGGCAAGACGGATGCCATCAGCGCCTACAGCACCACAGAGCCCTTCTATCTGGCCAAGATGGGCATCCCCTACCGGGTGTTCTCCCCCCGCAGCATCGACTTCGACTTCTATGGTGACAACCTGTTCACCTCGGAGCGCGAGCTGAACAGCCGGCCGGAGCGGGTCTATGCCTTCCAGCAGGCAACCCTCAAGGGGTGGCGCTACGCCATGGACAACCCGGCCGAGATGATCGACTGGATCGTGACCAACTACCCGAGCGGCGCCGGCCGTGATCTACTGCAGTTCGAGGCCGACACCACCCGGGAGCTGATGCAGCCCGATCTGGTCGAGCCCGGCTACATGCAGCCGGAGCGCTGGCAGCAGATCGCCAGGAACTACCTCGATGCCGGCCTGCTGTCGGCCCTGCCCGATCTGGAGCACTTCCTCTACAACCCGGATCGGGAGCGGATCCGCCAGCAGCGCCAGCTGCTCGACAAGAGCGTGGCGGTGGCCATGCTGATCACCCTCTCCCTGCTGACCCTGCTCGGCATCTTCTGCTACCTCTATCTGCGCCTGCGCCAGGAGGCGCGCGGCCGACAGCGACTGACCCGCGAGCTGGCCCAGAGCGAGCAGCACTACCGTTTCGTGGCGGAGAACAGTGCCGACGTCATCTGGACCATGGACACCACCACCCTGCGCTTTCGCTATGTCAGCCCTGCCATCCAGCCGCTCAGCGGTTACGACCCCACCGATGTGCTCACCCTCCCCCTCAGGCAGCTTATTCCGGAGACATCCAGAAAGCAGCTGCGCGCCGAGCTGAGCGGCTCCCTCGCCGCCTGGCAACGCGGCGATCACGAGCAGACCCGCTGTGTCATTCGTACCCAGCTGCGTCACAAGGAGGGACATCTGGTGGCCACCGAGACCATCACCACCCTGCACGGCAACGAGCAGGGCCAGCCCGATGCGATCCTCGGGGTCACCCGCGACATCACGGAGCGGGCCGCCAGGGAGGAGATGATGCGCCGGCTCGCCTTCTACGACCCGCTCACCAACCTGCCCAACCGCCGCCTGCTGCAGCAGCGGCTGAAGGAGGTCATGGAGGGCAAGGTGGCCCAGCTCGCCCTGTTGTTCATCGATCTCGACCACTTCAAGCCAATCAACGACACCTTCGGTCATGAGACAGGTGACGTGCTGCTCAACATGGTGGCCGAGCGGATGCGCCACTGCGTGCGGGAGCGGGATCTGGTGGCCCGCCTGGGCGGGGACGAGTTCGTGATCCTGCTGCCCGATACCGGTGACGAGGCGCTGACGGTGGCCGACCACCTGCACCAGCGCCTGCGCCACCCGTTTCGCATCGACGAGGAGCAGGAGCTGCGCATCTCCAGCAGCATAGGAGTGGCCCTCTACCCGGAGCATGGCACCGACCCCAAGACCCTGATGCACCACGCCGATCAGGCCATGTATCAGGCCAAGGGACGAGGGCGCGGCCGGGTCTGTCTCTATACCGCCGGGCTGGATCCGGAACAGGGCTCGCTGGTGTGGCAGAGCAGCCACGAGTGTGGCCACCCGCGCATCGATGCCGAGCATCGCCAGCTGTTCGTGCTGACCAACCGGCTGCTGGAGCACATGAAGGATCAGCAGGAGCACCCCGCCCTGTTTCTGGAGTGCATGGAGAATCTGTTCGACGTGGCACGCCACCACTTCACCTTCGAAGAGCAGGTGCTGGCCGAGCTGGGTTACCCCGAGTTCACCAGCCACCAGCAAGACCACCAGCTGCTGCTGCAAAAGGCTGACCAGCTGATGACCGCCGCCAGGGCGGGTACCCTTGGCAACGACGAGTTGCTCAACTTCATCATTCAGGAGCTGGTGGTCGGCCACATGAGCCAGGCCGACCGGCGCTACTTCCCGCTGATGAAGGGGCGCTGAGCCCCGCCAGCCGGCATATCTCCTCCCTGAACGTGTGAAACGAGAAGGGCCACCCGGGTGGCCCTTCTGTCATTGTGCGCCCGGCACATCTGCCGTGCCCCCCTCCGCCCGGCGCGACATCAGGCTGTAGTAGAGCAGCGGGATCACCACCAGGGTGAGCAGGGTGGAGACCAGAATGCCGAAGATCAGGCTGATAGCCAGCCCGTTGAAGATGGGATCATCGAGGATAAACAGGGCTCCGATCATGGCCGCCAGCGCCGTCAGCAGGATGGGCTTGGCCCGCACCTGAGCGGCGCCGATCACCGCCTGCTCGAACGCCATGCCGGCGCTGCGCTGCTGCTCGATGAAATCCACCAGCAGTATGCTGTTGCGCACTATGATCCCGGCCAGGGCTATCATGCCAATCATCGAGGTGGCGGTGAACTGGGCCCCCAGCAGGGCGTGGCCCGGCATCACCCCGATCAGGGTGAGCGGGATGGGGGCCATGATGATGAGCGGCACCAGATAGGAGCGGAACTGGGCCACCACCAGCAGGTAGATAAGGATCATCCCTACTCCGTAGGCAATGCCCATGTCGCGGAAGGTCTCGTAGGTGATCTTCCACTCCCCGTCCCACAACAGCGCCACCTCTCCCAGCTTGTCGGGCTGCTGCACGTAATACTGGGACAGAGTGATATCGGCTCCGGCGGCAAACATGCCGTAGAGCGGGCTGTCGGCATGGCCCCCCATGTCGGCCACCACCATCACCATGGGCCGCATGTTCTTGTGCATGATGTAGCTGGGCGCCACCTCGTCACGGCGGCTCACCAGCTCGGAGACCCGGATGAGCTGGCCGCTCTGACTGCGCACCTTGAGCGCCAGGATGCCAGCCAGATCCCGCTTGTCGCCGGGGGCGAGCTCGACACGGATCGGTATCGGGTACTTGGTGCCCTGACCATGAAACCAGCTGGCATCCTGATAGCCGACGCCGCCGTTGAGGGTGGCCACCAGATCGCCGAGATCGACCCCGAAGCGGGCCGCCTTGCTGCGATCCACCACCAGCCGCCACTTGGGCTGGGGGTCGGTCAGATAGATGTCCACATCCACCAGATCCGCCGTCGCCACGAAGCGGGCCTCTACGGCGCGCGCCGCCGCTTCACGCAGCTCCGGCGTGGGGCCATACACTTCGGCGACGATGGGTGACCAGACCGGCGGGCCTGGGGGCACTTCTACCACCTTGAGATTGCCTCCTGCCGCGCTGGCGATGGCCTGCAGCGGCGCCCGCACCGACTGGGCAATCTGGTGGCTGCTGCGATGGCGATCGTGTTTGTCTACCAGATTGACCTGAATATCCCCCAAGTTGGCGCCACTGCGGATGAAGTAGTGGCGCACCAGTCCGTTGAAGTTGATGGGGGCGGCGCTGCCGGCGTAAATCTGGTAATCCCGCACCTCGGGCACCCTGGCCAGCTCCCGACCCACCGCCAGCAGGGTGCGCTCGGTCTGCTCCAGGGTCGCTCCCTCCGGCATGTCGAGCACCAGCTGGAATTCCGACTTGTTGTCGAAGGGGAGCATCTTGAGCACCACCCACTGCACCACGGGCATGGCGGCCGCTCCCGCCACCAGCAGCAGAATGACCAGCCAAAGCTTATGTCTCGCTCTTTTGGCACCCGCCCCCATCAGGAAGGGGGTCATCAGCCGGTGAAAGAGGCCCGCCCTGGCCTCGCCGTGGGCGACATGCCCCTCGCGCTTGAGCAGGTGATTGGCCAGCCAGGGGGAGAAGATAAAGGCCACCAGCAGCGAGATAAGCATCCCCATGCTGGCATTGATGGGAATGGGGCTCATATAGGGGCCCATCAGGCCGCTGACAAACGCCATCGGCAGCAGGGCCGCGATCACGGTCAGGGTCGCCAGTATGGTCGGCCCCCCCACCTCGTCCACCGCGCCCGGAATAAGGTCCCTGAGGGAGCCCTTGCCAAGGCCGCGATGGCGGTGGATGTTCTCCACCACCACGATGGCGTCATCCACCAGGATGCCGATGGAGAAGATAAGGGCAAAGAGGGACACCCGGTTGAGGGTAAAGCCCCACGCCCAGCTGGCAAAGAGGGTCAGTGCCAGGGTGATGACGATGGCGATGCCCACCACCAGCGCCTCGCGCCAGCCCATGCTCACCAGCACCAGCAGCACCACCGCGGTGGTGGCGAAGATGAGCTTGCCGATGAGGGTGTTGGATTTGGTCTCGGCGGTGACGCCATAGTCCCGGGTCACCGTCACCTCGACGCCGGCCGGGATGAGCCGGTTCTTGAGACTCTCGACCCGGGCCTCCACCCGCTTGGCCACCTCCACCGCGTTCTGCCCCGGCTGCTTGCCGATGGCCAGGGTCACCGCCGGATAGCTCTGCTCACCCTGCCCCATCCAGCTGCGCTGCACCGGGGTCTCCTCCCCAAGCGCCACCTGGGCCACCTCGCCGAGGTAGACCGGCTTGCCATCGTGCAGGCCCACCACCAGCTCGCGGGCCTCCTGCTCGTTTTGCAGGAACTGCCCCACCTGCACCTTGATCTCCCGGTTGTCCTGCACCACGGCCTGCTCGTTGCCCGCCTGGTTGGCGGCGGCGAGCCGCTGGCTGAGCTCGCCCCAGCTGATGCCGTGGGCGCTGAGGGCGGCCGGATCCGACATCACCCGCAGCACGGCGCGCTGGCCGCCCAGGCTGTAGATATCGCGGGTGCCGGGCAATCGCTTGAGCTCGGTCTCCAGCTCGTGGGCGACCCGGGTCAGCTCGGCGGCCCCCAGCTGCTTGCCCCAGAGCGTCAGGCTGACGATGGGCACATCGTCGATCCCCCTGGGTTTGACCAGCGGCTGGCCGACGCCAAGCCCCTGGGGCAGCCAGTCCCGGTTCGAGTCGAGCTGGTTGTTGAGATCCACGATGGCCTGCTCACGGCTCACCCCCACCTTGAACACCACCACCAGCAGGGCGCCGTCCGGGCGAGAGAAGGAGTAGAGGGTATCAATACCCTTTATCTGGGAGACCACCTGCTCGGCCGGGGTGGTGACGAGGGATTCGACCTCGGCGGGGCTGGCGCCCGGGAAAGGGATATAGACGTCGGCGAAGGTGACATCGATCTGCGGCTCCTCCTCCTTGGGGGTTACCAGCACCGCAAAGAGGCCGAGCAAGAGCCCCACCAGCGCCAGCAACGGTGTGATGGCCGAGCCCTGAAACAGGGCCGCCAACCGGCCGGCTGGCCCCAGTTTGTTCTTGCTGTCGTGAGCGTCGTTACTCATGGGCCACCGCCTGCTGGCGCGCCCAGCCATCCGGAGCCACCCGATCGCCGCTCTGGACGCCCGCCAGGATCTCGCACTGCCCTGCCTGGCAATGGCCGACCCGCACCGGCGTCAGCACCCAGCGCTCTCCTTCCTTCAGGTAGAGACCGCTGAACTCACCCTGCCGCAGCAGGGCCTGCTCCGGCACCTGCAGCAGCTGACATTCGCCCTGTTTGAGCTGCACCTTGAGCCACATGCCGGGCAGCACCCCCGCCGTGCTCGGCGGCAGATCGAGGCGCAGCCGAAAGGCGTGGCTCTGGCTGTCGGCATAGTTGAAGCGGGTCAGTTTGAGGGGGGTAACGGCCCTGCCATCCGGCAGCAGCACCTGCGCATCCGACGGCTGGCCGGCGAGGGCCAGCGCGGACTGGGGCAGCTCCACCTCCACCCGCAGGGCATCAAGGGAAAAGCCGGAGAGCAGCGGGGTACCGGGGGCCACTGTCTCCCCCAGCTCCACCAGTCGCTTGGTGACGACCCCGGCGTAGGGGGCGAGGATACGGGTATAGCCGTAGGCCTCCCGGGCCTGGGTGAGGGCGGCCTCGGCGGCGTTCACCTCGGCGCGGGCAGATCTGTCGCTCGCCAGGGCGCTGTCGAGCTGGGCGCGGGTGATCACCCCCTTGGCAATCAGCGCCTGGAAGCGGGCGAGCTGGCGCTCGGCTTCCACCTGCTGGGCCTGGGCCCGGGCCAATCGCGCCTCGGCGCCGGTCACGGCGGCAAACTGCTCCTTGCCGCTGATCTCCAGCAGGGGCTGTCCGGCCACCACCTCATCGTTCACATCCACCAGCATGCGGGAGACCCGACCGCCGGTCTGGGCCGCCACCGTCCCCTGATGGATGGCACTGACGGTGCCATCCAGGGTGAGCCAGTCGGTCACCTGACGGGGAGCCAGAGTCAGGGTCGCCTCGCCATTCGCCTCGGCAGACCATGCCGTCGACAGCGTCATGGGAGAGACAAGCGCAGAGGTCACGGCCAGCAGGATGGCCCCCGGCAAGCGGATCGGTTCCATGATAGTCCTCCTTCCCCGGCAGCGGGGGCAATCCATTCAGGCGGAGCGAACGTGGCAGCGCTTCTCCCGCACCTTCACCAGGACCCGATCAACCAGCAAGATCCCGGCCACCATGGCGGCTACGAACAACAATATCATGGGCTGGCCACTGGAAATGAGACTCAAGGCAGGCCCCGGGCAGATCCCCACCAATCCCCAACCTATGCCGAACAGGGCAGATCCCCCGATGAGGCGGCGATCCAGCTTGGTGGCAGGCACCACAGCCATGGGCTCTCCCAGCAGGCTCAGGCGCCGTGGCTTCACCAGCAAGAAATATCCCGGCATGAAGACCAGCAGGGCACCCCCCATCACGAATCCCAGGCTGGGATCCCAGGCGCCGGCCAGATCGAGAAAACCGGTGACCCGGGCGGGGTCTATCATGCCTGAGATGGCCAGACCCAGACCAAACAGCAAACCGGCGAGCAGACTTGTCAACAAGGTCATCGCAATAGCCTCCTAGAAGAGATGATGAGTCAGAAACACGGTCAGCACACCGGTTGCCATGAAGGTGAGGGTCGCCACTATGGAGCGCACGGAGAGCCGCCCCATGCCGCAGATGCCGTGGCCACTGGTGCAGCCATTGCCAAAACGCGTGCCGATGCCCACCAGCAGACCGGCCAGCAGCACCAACGGCCAGGCGGGCAGTGCGGTGAATGCAGGCATGCTGGCCCAACCCAGCGTCAGTGCCAGCCAGGCCCCCGCTCCCAACCCCAGCAGGAAGAGCAGTCGCCACGGCGCCCTGTGTTGCAGCGCACCGGCCAGGATGCCGCTGATCCCGGCCACCCGGCCGTTGCACAGCATCAGGATCAGGGCCGCGAGCCCCACCAGCATGCCGCCCCCCAGGGAGAGCAGCCATTGGCTTTCCATCATCAAGATTCCTTATTTTCTGAGTGACAAAAATGGGTTTGCAGCGCCGCCAGCACATCGGCGGCCGCCTCGCTCACCAGCGAGTAGTAGATCTGCTGGGAGACCTTGCGCGAGCGGACAAGACCCTGGCGCTTCAATACCGACAGTTGCTGGGAGAAGGCCGACTGGCCTAGCTGGCTGCGGGCCAGCAGCTCCCCGACTCCCTTCTCCCCCTCCACCAACTGACAGAGCACCATCAGGCGTTCGGGATGAGCCAGCGCCTTGAGCAGGGAGGCGGCGGCCGTCGCGTGTCTGTTCATCTCGTCGAATTGGCTCATGGGAGTAAATTAGCAATTGCTGATATTTGGTTCTATTGTATAAAGTGACACTAAATTAGCAATATCTAAATTAACTAAGGAGAAGGTCATGACAGTAGAAAACGGAGTAAGAGTGGTCGCGGGCTGCATGCTGTTGCTGTCGCTGCTGCTCACCGCCTGGGTGCACCCGGGCTTTGTCTGGCTGAGCGTCTTTGTCGGGGTCAACCTGATCCAGAGCGCCTTCACCGGCTTCTGCCCGGCCGCGATGATCCTCAAACGGCTGGGGCTGAAATAGCGGCGCGCCAAGGTAGAGAAAAACCTGCCATCTGGGGCGAGATGGGGGGGCGGGGCATCTCGCCGCCCTCCTATGGCCACGGAGGTAGCCAGCCGGCCCCGACTATTGACGAACTTGTATCTAAATGTTGCTAAATGGGCGATGAGGCTTTACCCCACCGCTCTGGATGAGTACCATCAGGCCGTCCATCAACAGCGGAGACCATCAGTGGGCAACTCATCAAGTGACAGTTGTAGACCGACCCTCGTCGTCGGTACCCGGGTCGCGAGCTAGCCGCAGGTCATCCTCTGCCGCATGCTCGCAGCCCTGCGAGAAGCGGAAATCCACTCCCCTCTTCTCTTTTTACACTTGACGTCTGGTGACCATTGGCCAAAAGCCATGGCCGCCATGCCTGCATAGTTTCTGCTTCCCACAAGGAGGCTGCTATGCGTTTTATTTCAACCCTGTCCGTAACCAACCGGACTCACCCCCTGCTGAGCAGACTGGGTCGCGGCCTGTTGCCGCTCTGGCTGCGTGGCAAGGAGCGCCAGCACCACTACCGGCTGCAGATCCGTTGCGAGGATCGGGCCGACATGGAGCAGGTGCTGGATCTGGTGAACCACACCCTGCAACCGGCGGGCCTGCACCCCCTGCAGTCCCTGCGACCCGGTCGCAGCGGCGGGCGGGAGCTGGTGCTCAATCTGCACTGCACCCCGCCCCAGCGGCGCTATCTGGTGCAGTTCGTGCACCAGGTGGGGGTACATCACCCGGTTCGCTGGGAGCTGCATCCGCGCCGCGACCCTGAACCGGCGCTCAATTGAGCAAGCCATAACCGGGGCCAGCCACGCTGGCCCCTTTCAATCCGTTTCGCAGCCCAGCCCGCCATCCTGCATGGCCGGGTCGGGCTTTCCGTGCGTTTTTTCGATGAGGTGATGGCCTTCACGCACGGGGATCAGGCAAGGGAACCCTCGCCCGCCTTCAGGAAGGCCATCTGCAACAGAAGGAGTACGCCATGAGAATGTGGCAACAATTGGACATGATTTCCCTGCTCGACACCCTGGCCAGCCTGCTGCTCGCCTTCGTGCTCGGCAGTCTGGTGGGGCTGGAGCGTCAGTACCGCCAGCGTACCGCGGGCCTGCGCACCAATGTGCTGGTGGCGGTGGGCGCGGCCCTGTTCGTCAACCTGGCCCAGCGCATCTATGACCTGCACGGCGGCACCTACGGGGTGGTGCACGTGGTGGCCTACATCGTCTCCGGCATCGGTTTTCTCGGCGCCGGCGTCATCATGCGCGAATCCGGCAACATCCGCGGCATCAACACCGCCGCCACCCTGTGGGGAGTGGCCGCGGTCGGTGCCGCCAGCGGGGCCGGGCTGGCCATGGAGGCGATCCTCGGCGCCCTGTTCGTGCTGGCCGCCAACACCCTGCTGCGCCCGCTGGTGAACCAGATCAACCGCCGCCCGGTGGACAACACAGACACAGAGGTGACCTACCGCGTCACGGCCCTCACCCAGCGCGAATACCAGAAGGAGGTGCTGCACTGGCTGGAAGAGATGCTGGAGCAGGCCAACTATCCGCTGAGCGAGCTCGACATCGAGCCCTTCGGCGAGCGGGATCTGGAGATATCCGCGGTGCTGCTGGCCACCTCCATCGATGGCGACGAGCTGGACGCCCTGATGGTGAAGCTCGGCATCCACCCTCACATCAAGCAGGTGTTCTGGCGCGCCAGCACCACGGATTGAGGCGAGCCCTCGCCCCACAGCAAAAAGCCCCGCACTGGCGGGGCTTTTTCATCTTTCCGGGTTAGCGGCGGCTGCGCCAGCGCACCCTGGGGGGGATGACCTGGGCGGTCTGGGTGGGGGGATTGCCCGCGATAAGCTGTTGCATCAGCTCGAAGGCGGCGCGAGCCAGGGCCGGGCAGTCCTGGGCCACCGAGTCGATGCGCATGGGGATGCAGTCGAGCAGGTCATGATCGTCGAAGGTGCACAGCCGCATGCCCGTCTCCATCAGCCCCGCCTCGTTGAGGTAGCGCAGCACCCCTTCGAGCAGGGTGAAGGAGGCGGTGAAGAGCCCCTTGGGTGGCGCGCCGAGCTCGGCCACCAGCTCGGCCATCAGCTGATAACCCGAGCTTGGCTGGTAGTCGCGGTGACGGACCCGGTCTGATGTGGCCTCCAGTCCGGCGCGGTGCAGCCCCAGCTCGTAACCCGCCAGCCGGTGGCGGCTGGGGGAGAGATCCAGCAGGCCGCCGAAGTAGTAGATCTCCTCTCCACAGCCGGCCGCCATGTCCTGTACCAGCTCGGCGGTGGCCTTGCAGGCATCCGAGATCACCATGGGCAGGCGCGACTCGCCGATGTGGCGGTCGAGCTGCACCACCGGCAGACGGTCGTGAATGCGGGCATAGATGTCGTCGCTGTGGCCGCTCGAGGCGACGATAAGGCCGTCCACCTGACGGCTGATAAGGTTGTCCACCACCCGCTGCTCCAGGGTGGGGTCATCCTCCGAGCAGGCGATGAGCAGCTGGATCCCCGCCTCCCGGCAGTGGGCCTCCAGGGCCCGGGCGATGCTGGCGAAACCGAAGTTGGTGAGGTCGGGGATCACCAGTCCCCAGGTGTAACTGCGCGTCTCCCGCAGGGAGCGGGCATGGATGCTCGGCTGGTAGTGGCACTCGTCCGCCACCGCCTGGATCCGCTTGCGAGTGTCGTCGGCGATGCGGTACTCCGCACTCTTGCCGTTGAGCACCAGGCTGGCGGTGGCCTTGGAGACCCCCGCGAGCGTGGCTATCTGGGCAATCGTGATCCGTTTCTTCTTCTCCACCTGACCTCCCGGCAAACTGACACCGGGCTATTGTACAAGGCAGGCCGCCAGCGGCCAGTGATCGAGGCAAATTTTGCTGTCATCACCGTCACAACGTGCGGAAAGTATTGGGTTTTCACCGGGGAAATAGCGGGTAGACAGGGTCTGGCGACCGCCATCCACGAAGCACTCCAGACTGGAGCGATCGCACAAGACGGTGATGCTCCCCCCAAGCCAGGGGCAGGATCGCTCCTCCCACTCCCCGCTCTGCCAGTTCTGACGACGCAGGACAAGACGCCCCGGCTGCCACACCAGCTCGGCCACGGCGCCGAACCCGAGGCGCCCCTCCCCGCTCAAGGCCAGGTCCAGCCAGGCCGAGTCGATGGCCAGGGCTGGCAGCTCGCCCGGCGCCCCCTCGAAGCGAGTCGGCTCCCCCTTCAGCGTCTCTATCTCCGCCACCGGCCGCTGACAGAGCCAGTCGTCCTGCCAGAACAGCTCCCGCGGGCAGCTCATCTGGTGGATCCAGCCGTGCCCGAGGGTAGGCTGGCTCATCTCGTTCTCCTCCGGCAATCCCAGCCAGGCGAACAGCAGACGCCGCCCCTGGCTGTCCTGGGTGGTCTGGGGCGCATAGAACTCGAAGCCTCGGTCCAGCTCGTGGAAGGCCCCGTGCTCGAACTGTGTGCCATCGAAGTCGCCCGCCAGCCAGCCACACTGGTAGAGGTTGCGATAATCCTCCCCTTGGGGCGCTATGCCCTGGGGGCAGCTGATCAGCACATGGCGCTCACCAAGAGCAAACAGATCTGGGCACTCCCACATATAGCCGAACTCGCCAAGGCCCCCGCGCCCACTGCCGGCGATGGGGCCGACCAGGGTCCAGGCCGCCAGGGTGTCACCGCGATAGAGCAGCACTTCCCCCTTGTCATCCAGGGTGCGGGCCCCCAGCACCATCAGCCACTGCCGGCCGTCGTGCCACACCTTGGGGTCGCGCACATGGCCGCTGTAGCCTGCGGGCAATTCCAGCACGGGCCCCAGCTTGGCAAAGCCCCCCATGCCGTCGGCGCGGGCCAGGCACTGGTAGGCAGTGCGGCTACCGTCCGCGTACTTGACGTTGCCGGTGTAGATGAGGGTCAGGCGCCCCTGCTCGTCGCTCACCGCCGAGCCGGAGTAGCAGCCGCTCTGCTCGTAGGGCTCGATGGGCAGCAGGGCCGGCAGCTCGTGCTGCCAGTGCAGCAGGTCGGTGGAGGTGACGTGGCCCCAACCCTTGTTGGCGTGTACGCAACCCAGCGGGTTCCACTGGTAGAAGAGGTGGTAGCGCCCGTCGTGCTCGATAAAGCCGTTGGGATCGTTGAGCAGCCCCACCGGGGCTGCCAGGTGCCAGCGGGGCCGATGGGGATCGGCCGCTGCCTTGAGCTGGCCGGCCAGCAGGGACCGGACAACCTGCTTGAGGAGATGGCTTTCCTTCATCACTCCACCTTGTACTTGAGCAGGTAGGAGGCGGCGAAGGCGGCGCCAAAGGCGATCACCAGGCCGATGACGTAGTGGATGAGGCTCATGGGCTGGACGATGGCCATGCCCGGAATGCCGGTCAGACCCACCGCCGTCATCCCCACCTTGGCCGCCACCACGTAGGCGCCGCCGCAGGCCCCGCCGAACAGACCGGCCAGGAAGGGCTTGATGTAGCGCAGGTTGACCCCGAAGATGGCCGCCTCCGTGATGCCGAGCAGGCAGGACATGGCCGCCGGCACCGTGATGGCCTTGATCTTCACGTCGCGGGTCTTGAAGTAGACCGCGAGACAGGCGCCGCCCTGGGCCACGTTGGCCATGGCCCAGATGGGCAGCAGGAAGTTGACGCCGATGGCAGGGTTCGCCAGCAGGCCCGCCTCGATGGCGTGGAAGCTGTGGTGGATGCCGGTGATGACGATAAGCGAATAAGTCCCGCCAAACACCAGACCCGCCAGCCAGCCCGCCTGTTCATAGAGGGCGCTCAGGCCGAACGAGATGCCATCCCCCAGCACCCGCCCGGCGGGGCCGATGAAGAGCAGCGCCACGAAGCCGGTGATGATGACGGTCAGAAACGGCGTGAGGATGAGATCCAGGGCGTCGGGGACGCGCCTTCTCAGCTGTTTCTCCAGGTGGGACATGAACCAGACCGCCAACAGCACCGGGAAGACAGTGCCCTGATAGCCGATCATGGCCACGTCCAGCCCGAAGAAGTCCATGGTCTTGAAGCCCCCCGCCACGCCCCAGGCGTTGGTGAGGGCCGGGTGGGTGAGAATGCCACCCAGCGTCGCCCCCAGATAGGGGTTGCCGCCGAATTCGCGCGCCGCGGTGAACCCGATGAGGATGGGCAGGATGACGAAGGCCGCCGAGCTGAACATGTCCAGCATGATGAAGAGGGCGCTGTCGGCGTTGACCCAGCCATAGGTGCGCACCATGCCGAGCAGCCCCATCAGCAGGCCGGAGGCGACGATGGCCGGAATGATGGGCACGAAGATGTTGGAGAGGGTCCGCGCCAGGCGCTGGGCCACGTTGAGCTTGGCCGCCGCCAGGTCGGTCAGCTCCGCCTTGCTGGCGGTGCCGGCGCCGGTCAGCGCCACGAACTCCGCATGGACCTTGTTGACCAGGCCGGTGCCGAAGATCACCTGGATCTGGCCGGCGTTGCTGAAGCACCCCTTGACCCCCTCCAGCTTGTCGATGGCGGCCTTGTTCACCTTGCTGTCGTCCGCCAACACCAACCGCAGCCGGGTGGCGCAGTGGGCGGCGCTGACGATGTTCTCCTTGCCCCCGAGCAGGGGCACCAGATCCTTGGCTATCGCACTGATATTCATAATCTTCCTCTTATGGCCCGCCGTCGGCAGGCCCTTGTCACATGAGAGTAGGGTCTGTCGACCCGCGGCTCTAGCCGCGGATCAACAGCCGCTTGCACCCGATCGCAAAAATTCATCCAGCCGGGTGCGGGTGGGCAGTGCCGTCATCGCCCCCTTGGCGGTGGTAGCCAGCGCCCCGCAGCCGTGGGCCCGGGCCAGGATGGCGGGCAGCTCATCCAGAGCGGGCAGCGAGGTCCGTTCGGCCAGGGCCGCCAGCAATCCGGCGACGAAGGCATCCCCCGCCCCCGTGGTATCGAGTGGCGTCACTTTGGGCCCCACCCACTCCAGCAGCTCGCCACCCAGACGGGCCACCACCCCCCCCGCCCCCCGGGTCACCAGCACCAGGGCCGGGCCTGAAATGGTGGCGAGCCCCGCAGCCAGATCGTCCAGACCGCTCAGCAGCTGCAGCTCCTCCAGCGAGAGCTTGACCACGTCCGCGAGGGCGATGGCCTCGCGCACCACGGGCAGCATCTCGGCCGGGTTGCCCCACACCTCGGGCCTCAGGTTGGGGTCGAAGCAGACCCGCCCCCCGACAGCCTTGATGGCCGCCATGGCTTGCAGACAACTGCCGCGTACCGGCTCGTTGGCGAGCGCGATGGAGCAGGTCAGCAGCCACTGCCCGGCCTGGAAGACCGGCAGATCGGTGGGGGTCAGGAACTGATCCGCGCTGGGCCTCACCATAAAGGTGAAGCTGCGCTCCCCTGCCTCATCGAGCTCCACCAACACCGTGCTGGTACTATGGGCCGGATCCAGGATCAAGTGACGGGTGTCGACCCCTTCGCTGGCCAGGGTGTCGGCCATAAAGCGGCCGAAGGGATCGGCGCCGACCCGGCCGATAAAGGCCGACTCTCCGCCAAGCCGGGCCACCCCGACCGCCACGTTGGCTGGCGCGCCCCCCGGACACCTGAGGTAGTGCTGCCCCCCTTCCGGGATCAAGTCCACCACCGCATCCCCCATTACCCACACACGATTCGTCACCTTGCTACTCCACTGCTGCATCGGATCGACAGTCAAACCCGGACTCTGTTTTGTTGGTTGGTATTATCAGCTAAACCGTTTTAGCCAACCAACAGATCCCGCCGCCGGCTGCCATTTTTGTGATCGGGATAACGAACTAGAACCAGGTTTCCATCTGCACGCCAAAGTTCCACTCGCCCCCGGCGGTGAAGTTGCTCTGACCCATGGCATCGGTGCTGGCGTAGTGGTCGAGCTCGGAGGACCAGTCCATCCAGGTGGCGAATACCCGCAACTCGGGCCGCTCGAAGAAGCCGGCGGTCTGCGCCTTGAAGGTGGGGGCGAAGGTGAGCTTGGTGAAGTCGCCACTCACCGCCTGACGCCCCTTGTAGCCCTTGGGATCGAGATCCATGTACTGCCAGGTGGCCTCGTAGACCAGCTCGACGTTCTGGCTCAGCACCTGGGCCAGCCGGCCATTGAGGGTCACCCAGCGGTACTCGTCCCCCTTCACGTAACGATCCTTGCTCTGCTCGGCCAGCAGGGCCGGGGCGACACGCCAGCGGGGCGCGAGATCGGTGGCGCCAAACACGGCGACTCGCACCGCATCGGCGTCCGCCAGCAGCTCGCTGTCGGAACCCAGCCCCTTGAGCTCGGCACCCAGGCCGTGGCCATACAGCACGGCCGCCTTGGAGAAGCCGGGGTTGATGCCAAAGAAGCTGTCGGCGTGGTAGGCCAGCAGGGTGTGCGCCCCCTTGTTCGCCGCCTCGCTGCCGGCACCACCGTCGTTGATGCGCGCCTCGTTGTCCTTGGCCGACAGGCCGTTCACCATCCACTGCCAGTTGCCGACGCGGTTGTTCATGGTGAGGATGTAGCTCTCGATGTCGGAGAGACCGCTCGCGCTGATGTCGCCGTAGTCGCGCCCGTAGAGGGAGAAGTTCGCCTTCCAGCTGTCAGCCAGCTGCACGTCGTAGACGCCGCCGCCGGTGCCGGCCAGGAACACCACGTCCGAGTCAAGCCAGTGGATGTCGAAGTTGTCCCGATCGAAGCGCTTGCCCGCCCACAGCACAGCATGCTTGAAGGGACCGTCGAAGCTAGCCAGATCGCCGATCTCGGCAAACACCTGGCGGGTGTTGAGGCTGGAATCGCTGGCGGTCCAGTCGTTGCTGGTCTCCACCCCGTCCGCCAGCATCAACTTGTAGCGGGCCCAGCTGCCATCGGCGAAGGTCTGGGTCTTCAGCAGGTTGGCCTCCATGTAGGTGTCATCCTCGTTGCCAAGGCGACCCACGGCGCCGCCCACCGAGCCGGCCGGGGTGATGTAGGGGCCGCCGCGACCGCCGTTGCCATTGCCATTGACCAGCAGGCCCGAGCGGGCATAGCCGTGGAACTCGAAGCCCTGAGCCCCGGCGGTCTGCTTGTCCACCTTCTCGCTCTGGGCCTTGGCCACCACGGCCGTCTCGCGGGCTTCGTTTGCCTTGCTCTGGGCCTCATCGGCCCGCGCTTCGGCGGCGTTGGCGCGCGCCTCGGCCGCCTGCACCCGCGCCTCCAGCGCCGCCAGACGGGCCTCGATACCGCCATCCGCCGCCCACAGCGGGCTGCTCATCCCCAATCCCAGCGCTACCGCCAGCGCCAACTTGTGCTTGCACATCGTCATCGTCCTCACCTGTCATCTGTCGCCCGGTCGGGCCTGTTGTTATCGACGACGAGAGCATAGCTAAACCAATTTAGCTAACTCAATACATCAGCTAAACCGTTTCAGCTTAAGTGTGAGCGGGATAACATTCGTACAGCAGGAATTGGCGGAAGTTGTGAGGAAGATCCCTCATCGGGATCCACTCAATAAGCGGGGGATCTTGCTAAAGCTGGGGCAAAAAAAGAGCCGGCACAGGGCCGGCTCTTGATTTCTGGGTCGCGAACATCAGCTGGTCAGATCGTCGAAGAAGCGTTTCACCCCTTCGAAGAAGCCTTCCGATTTCGGCTTGTGAGTCTTGGCGGCGGCACCGCTGAAGGATTCATCCAGCTGGCGCAGCAGCTCTTTTTGCTGCTCGGTCAGCTTGACCGGGGTCTCCACCACCACCTTGCACATCAGATCCCCCACCTGGCCGGAGCGCACGGACTTGACGCCCTTGCCCCGCATGCGGAACATCTTGCCGGTCTGGGTCTCAGGGGTGACCTTGAGCTTGACCCGGCCATCCAGGGTCGGCACTTCGATCTCGCCGCCGAGGGCTGCCGCGGTAAAGCTGATGGGCACTTCGCAGTAGAGGTTGTTGCCGTCACGCACGAAGATCTCGTGCTCCTTGACGTGCACCTGTACGTACAGATCGCCCGCCGGTGCGCCGGCCTCCCCCGCTTCCCCTTCGCCGGAGAGGCGGATGCGATCGCCGGTGTCGACGCCAGCCGGGATCTTGACCGACAGGGTCTTGGTCTTCTGGTAGCGCCCTTCGCCATGGCACTTGCGGCACGGATCCTTGATGATCTTGCCGCGACCGTGACAGTGCGGGCAGGGCTGCTGCACTGCAAAGAAGCCCTGACGCATCTGTACCTGGCCGGAGCCGTGGCAGGTCGGGCAGGTCTGGGCAGAGCTGCCGGTGTGAGCACCGGAGCCGTTGCACACTTCGCAGTGGACCAGAGTCGGTACCTTGATCTCCTTGGAGACCCCGCGCACCGCCTCTTCCAGGGTCAGCTCCATGGTGTAGCGCAGGTCGGAGCCACGGGCCGGACCGCGACGGCCACCACCACGACTGCCACCGAAAATATCGCCAAACACGTCGCCGAAGATGTCGCCGAAATCGGCGCCACCGCCAAAGCCGCCGTGGCCACCGCCACCCTGGCTCTGATCCACGCCGGCGTGGCCGTACTGGTCATAGCGGGCACGCAGGTTGGCATCGGTCAGGATCTCGTAAGCTTCCTTGACCTCTTTGAACTTCTCTTCGGCACCGGCATCCCCCTGGTTGCGATCAGGGTGATACTTCATGGCCAGACGCTTGTACGCCTTCTTGATCTCGCGCTCGTCGGCATCTTTCGATACCCCCAGCACTTCGTAGAAATCGCGCTTCGACATACTTATCCTGTTGCTATATCAGCAGTTACGCAGACGGGCGTTGGTTACCCAACGCCCGTAAATTCATTGACGAATCTGCTCACACTCTTACTACGAAGCCGTGATCAAGGCTCATGTGCTGCTCGGAATCCTCATGTATTCACATACACTCCGGTTCCTGCGCTGCGCTTTACCTTGCTGACGGCCTCTCGTGACAGACCGTGAACAGATTCTGAGCCGATGGGCGAAGCGGACTTCGCCCATCTGGGTCGGGCTTATTTCTTGTCGTCTTTCACTTCTTCGAACTCGGCGTCGACCACGTCGTCGTCAGCCTTGGCGGAAGAGGAGGACTGACCGGCGTCAGCACCGGCGGCGCCTTGCGCCTGAGCCTGCTGCTGGGCAATCTCCATCAGCTTCTGGGACGCTTCCAGCAGTGCCTGCTGCTTGGCCTCGATAACGGCCTTGTCGTCGCCCTTGATGGCGGTTTCCAGCTCGCTCAGTGCAGCTTCGACCTTGGTCTTGTCGTCGGCAGGCAGGGCTTCACCGGCTTCGGTAACCTGCTTGCGCACGGAGTGGACCAGACCATCAGCCTGGTTGCGGGCCTGCACCAGCTCTTCGAACTTCTTGTCCTCGGCCGCGTTGGCTTCGGCTTCACGTACCATGCGCTCGATCTCGTCATCAGACAGACCAGAGGAGGCCTGGATGGTGATCTTCTGCTCCTTGTTGGTCTCCTTGTCTTTGGCGGAGACGTGCAGGATGCCGTTGGCGTCGATGTCGAAGGTCACTTCGATCTGCGGCAGACCACGCGGTGCCGGACGGATGCCTTCCAGGTTGAACTGGCCCAGAGACTTGTTGTCGCTGGCGCGCTTACGCTCACCCTGCAGCACGTGAATGGTCACGGCAGACTGGTTGTCTTCGGCAGTGGAGAACACCTGGGACTTCTTGGTCGGGATGGTGGTGTTCTTCTCGATAAGCGCAGTCATCACGCTGCCCATGGTTTCGATACCCAGGGAGAGCGGGGTAACGTCCAACAGCAGAACGTCGGTCTTGTCACCGGACAGCACGGCACCCTGGATGGCAGCACCCATGGCCACGGCTTCGTCCGGGTTGACGTCTTTGCGCGGCTCTTTGCCGAAGAACTCGGCAACGGTCTTCTGAACCAGCGGCATACGGGTCTGACCACCCACCAGGATGACGTCGTCGATCTCGCCAACCGCCAGACCGGAGTCTTTCAGGGCGACACGAACCGGCTCCAGAGAGTCCTTCACCATGTCTTCCACCAGGGATTCCAGCTTGGCGCGGGTCACCTTGATGTTCATGTGCTTCGGACCGGTGGCATCGGCAGTGATGTACGGCAGGTTGACGTCGGTCTGCTGGGCAGAAGAGAGCTCGATCTTGGCCTTCTCGGCGGCATCTTTCAGACGCTGCAGGGCCAGCTGGTCGTTGCGCAGGTCGATGCCCTGCTCGCGCTTGAACTCGTCAACCAGGTAGTTGATGACGCGGTTGTCAAAGTCTTCACCACCCAGGTGGGTGTTACCGTTGGTTGCCAGTACTTCGAAGGTGGTCTCGCCTTCCACTTCGTCGATCTCGATGATGGAGATGTCGAAGGTACCGCCACCCAGGTCATAAACGGCAACCTTGCGCTCACCCTTGACCTTGTTGACGCCGTAGGCGAAAGCCGCGGCAGTCGGTTCGTTGATGATACGTTTTACATCCAGACCGGCGATGCGACCGGCATCCTTGGTAGCTTGACGCTGGGCGTCGTTGAAGTAGGCCGGTACAGTGATGACCGCTTCGGTGACCGGCTCGCCCAGATAGTCTTCGGCGGTTTTCTTCATCTTTTTCAGCACTTCGGCAGAGATCTGCGGCGGTGCCATTTTCTTGCCTTTCACCTCGACCCAGGCGTCACCGTTGTCGGCCTTGGCGATGGCGTACGGCATGATTTTCAGGTCACGTTGTACTTCGTCATCTTCGAAACGACGGCCGATCAGACGCTTGATGGCGAACAGCGTGTTCTTCGGGTTGGTGATGGCCTGACGCTTGGCCGGCTGACCAACCAGGATTTCGCCGTCATCGGCATAGGCAATGATGGACGGAGTAGTACGGTCGCCTTCCGCGTTCTCGATCACGCGAGCATGGTCGCCATCCAGAATAGCGACGCAGGAGTTGGTAGTACCCAGGTCAATACCGATGATTTTACCCATTTGACGAATCTCCAAATACTTTGAATAAACTGGCGAGGGGCTCGCCTTAATGCGTTAACGGCTAGGTGGGGCCTGCCAATCTGGCTTTCAAGCTCCCGGCATCAAATTTTTTGTGCCGCCGTGGCCTTGCATCCTATATGGGGTCGCAAGTGGCCACTTCAAGCCCCGCCCTGCAAAAACCCCACCTTTTGTCATGGCCGGGCCATGACGCACCGCAGGGATACACAACAAAAAGCCCGCCAAGCGGCGGGCCTGGGCATCAAGCACCGACTCAGTCGACGGCCTTGGATACCATGACCATGGCCGGACGGATCACGCGACCGTTCAGCTCGTAGCCTTTCTGCATCACGGCGATGACGGTGTTCGGCGCCACGTCGGCACTCGGCACCATGCTCATCGCCTGATGGGCGTTGGGGTCAAACGGCTGGTTGGTCGGATCCAGCGCCGCCAGACCGAACTTGGCCACGCCGCTCTGCATGGATTTCAGGGTCAGCTCGACCCCTTCGATCATCGGCTTGAGGGCGTCGTTTTCCTTGTCGGCCAGCTCGATGGCGCGTTCCATGTTGTCCAGCACCGGCAAGAGCTCGGCGGCGAACTTCTCCAGCGCGAACTTGTGCGCCTTCTCCACGTCCTGCGCCGCGCGACGACGCAGGTTCTCCATCTCGGCGACGGCACGAATGGCGCGCTCGCGCTCTTCGGCAGAGGCTTGCTGGGCAGCTTCCAGCTGCGCCTCCAGCTCGGCAATGCGGGCCTGCTCGGCTGTCACTTCACTGTCTACATCGGTCGGCTCGACTGGCTGGGCTTCCACTTGCTCCATCGCTTCAACCTTTTGTTCTTCGTGGTTCATGACATCTCCAATTGCGGGTTACTTATGAGGGCCCGTTCTCCGGTTGCGCGACCGGACGGCAACGGGCCGACTATGTTGGCGCTATTATGGGGATGGATCCCCGGCTTTCAAGGGGAAAAGGGCGCCATTATCGCCAAGGAGGTGAAGCGACAGGCAATTTACGGCGTTTTCCCGCCCCATGGCGCAAGCGGACACGCCGGCAGCAGACAAATCCCCCCCAAAGCGCGGTATACTCCCCCCAATACTCATCCCAGACCCGACAGACCATGGATTCTCCGTTCAAAACCATCGCCCTGATTGGCAAGCCCCACCACGAAGGGGCCAACCAGACCCTGACCGGCCTGCATCAATACCTGACCACCCGCGGTTTTCGGGTGCTGGTAGAGAGCCGGGTGGCCCACGCCCTCGGCATCATGGACGAGAACGTGATGGACCTGGTGCAACTGGGCCAGCAGGCGGATCTCGCCATCGTGGTCGGTGGTGACGGCAACATGCTGGGGGCCGCGCGGGTACTGTCGCGCTTCGACGTGGCGGTGATCGGGGTAAACCGGGGCAACCTCGGCTTTCTCACCGATCTCTCGCCGCAGGATTACCTGCTGCCGCTGGAGCAGGTGCTGTGCGGCCACTACAAGAGCGAGCACCGCTTCCTGCTGGAGGCGGCGGTCTATCGCCACGGCGAGCGCAAGTCCAACAACCTGGCGGTCAACGAGGCGGTGCTGCACCCGGGCAAGATTGCCCACATGATCGAGTTCGAGGTCTACATCGACGGCAGCTTCATGTACAGCCAGCGCTCGGACGGCATCATAGTGGCCACCCCCACCGGCTCCACCGCCTACTCATTGTCGGCAGGGGGCGCCATCCTCACCCCCAAGCTCAACGCCATCACGCTGGTGCCCATGTTCCCGCACACCCTGAGCAGCCGCCCCATCGTGCTGGACGCCGACAGCGAGGTGCGGCTGCTGGTCTCACCGGACAATCAGGACGACGCCATGCAAGTGAGCTGCGACGGTCAGGTGACCCTGGCGGTCCACCCGGGGGACGAGATCCTCATCAAGAAGAGCAGCCACAAGCTGCATCTGGTGCATCCGCTCGATTACAGCTACTTCCACGTGCTGCGCAACAAGCTCGGCTGGGGCAGCAAGCTGTTCTGATCCCCAGCCCTGCACTCCATCTCCCTCACAAAACGGTCCCTGGCGCGGGCCGTTTTGCATTCCGTCCCGCGGCGACATCTTTACTGTATGGAAAACCAGTATATACTGGATGCATACACAGTAATGTTGGCCCATACAGGATGAGACCATGCTGACCCAGCTGACCGTCAACAACTTCGCCATCGTCAAGTTTCTCGAACTCGATCTGCAACCGGGCATGACCTGCATCACGGGTGAGACCGGGGCGGGCAAATCCATCGCCATCGATGCCCTGGGCCTGTGCCTGGGGGAGCGTGCCGAAGCGGGCATGGTGCGACCGGACAGTGACAAGAGCGAGGTCAGCGCCCGCTTCCTGCTGGACGGCAACCCGGCCGCTCGCGCCTGGCTGGCCACCAACGAGCTGGAAAACGAAGGGGAATGCATAGTGCGGCGGGTCATCTCTGCCGAGGGGCGCTCACGCAGCTACATCAACGGCGTGCCCGTGCCCCTCACCCAGCTCAAGAACCTGGGCCAGCTGCTGGTCAACGTCCATGGCCAGCATGCCCACCAGATGCTGCTCAAACCCGATTACCAGCTCGCCCTGCTCGATGGCTACGCCGGCCACCATCTGCTGCTCGATGAGGTGCGCCGCCACTACCAGCAGTGGCGCCAGCTGCAGAACGAGCTCAACCGGCTCAAGGCCGAGCAGCAGCAACGGGAGGCCCGCCGCCAGCTCATCGAATACCAGGTGCAGGAGCTGGACGAGTTCGCCCTGCAACCGGGGGAGTTTGAAGAGATTGAAGAGGAGCACCAGCGCCTGGCCAACGGCACCGAGCTGATGCAGGAGTGCGGCGCCTGTCTGGATCTGCTCTATGACAACGAGGAGACCACCATCGCCGGTCTGCTGCAGACTGTCGTCGATCGGGCCGAGGGGCTGGTCGCCATGGACAGCCGGCTGGGCGACGTGCTCGGCATGCTCAACGAGGCCCTGATAGGAGTGCAGGAAAGCCACAGCGAGCTGCGCAGCTACCTGGACCGGCTGGAGCTGGATCCAGAGCGCTTCAACGAGCTGGAGAGCCGCCTCTCCAAAGCCATCAACCTGGCCCGCAAGCACCATGTCAAACCGGCCGAGCTGGCCCTGCACCATCAGGAGCTGGCCGCCGATCTGGCGCGCCTCAACTCAGACGAAGAGCGGCTGGAGGGGATGGAAGACGAGCTGGCCGAGGCCCGCCAGGCCTTCGTGCAGGCCGCCGAGGCCCTGAGCCAGAGTCGCCAACGCTATGCCGAAGAGCTCGGCGCCAAGGTGAGTGCCAGCATGCACGAGCTGGCGATGCCGGACGGCCGCTTCGCCATTGAGGTGCGCCCCGATGCCCAGAGCAGCCTGTCACCGCTCGGCATCGACCGGGTGGAGTTCATGGTCACCACCAACCCGGGCCAGCCCATCCAGCCACTCGGCAAGGTGGCCTCCGGCGGCGAACTGTCGCGTATCAGCCTCGCCATCGTGGTGATCAGCGCCCGCAAGATCTCGACGCCGACCCTCATCTTCGATGAAGTGGACGTGGGGATCAGTGGCCCCACAGCCGCCGTGGTAGGACGCCTGCTGCGCCAGCTGGGTGAATCGACCCAGGTGATGGTGGTCACCCACCTGCCCCAGGTCGCAGGCAAGGGGCACCAGCACATGGTGGTGAGCAAGCACACCGACGGCAAGACCACCGAAACCCAGATGCAGGCGCTGGATCAAAGTGCCCGTCTCAACGAGCTGGCCCGTCTGCTGGGGGGCGATCAGATCACCGACAACACCCTGGCCAACGCCCGCGAACTGCTGGCCTGCTGAGGCAAAGGTCAGCCAGCTGCACGCGGGGCTTACTCATCAGGTTCCCCGCGTAATCCCGCCTGCTGGTGACGGCGGTTTGCGGCGCCGCGGCGGGTACATCATCACCATGCCGCCATTGCCGCATTCTGGAGAGCTCACTCCCGAGAGATCACTTTCTGGCGGTTTTAATGGTCACGGCCTGCCTGGCCGGATCGAAGCCTCATAGCCTCTCGCTCATACCGAGACACGGCCTAATCTCTTTGCTTGCCCATCCCCCTATCCACCTCTTGCAGCGTGAACCTTGCGGCCATGGGCGATCCCCCGGCGCTTGCCACACAGCTATCTCCTTCCGCTTGTCTCCCTGTCCGAGTTTGCCTCCCTGCCCTAATCTGCGACCCTGGTCTGCCTCCCTACCCAGCCCCAAGGCGATTCAGCAGCAGGAGTGAGCGCCCCTTTTACAACAGGGTCTCGCCCGCCGCAGAGCGGCCTGCGCCGGTTGCCATGAGCGGGGACGGCGCATAGAGTGAATCCAGAGCAGGGCAACCCCCTGTTTTCCCGTTTGCCCCGCATACCTGATCTTGCCTCAGGTACGTCATCAACCGCAGGAATGGCACCATGCTCCACGTGTTTGGTCACAAGAATCCCGATAGCGACAGCATCTGTACCGCCCTGGTGGCTGCCGACTGGCTCAATCGCCAGGGCCGCCCTGCCCAGGCCTATGCCCTTGGCGAACCCATCGCCGAAACCCGCTTCATTCTGGAAACCGCCGGCGTCGCCGCCCCGCCCCTGCTGCAGGGCAGCGTGGCCAACAAGCAGGTGTTCCTGGTGGATTTCAGCGAGCTGGAGCAGGGGCCGGATGGACTGGCAGAGGCCGACGTGCAGGGCCTCATCGACCACCACCGCATCGGCACCCTCATTACCCGTGGGCCGCTCGATGCCTGGATCCGGGCCGTGGGTTGCAGCGCCACCGTGCTGCTGGAGCTGATGGGTTACCATACCCTCTCCCGCGCCCAGGCTCGCCTGCTGCTGGGGGCCATCATCAGCGATACCTTCAGCCTCACCTCGCCCACCACCACGGCGCGCGATCGCGCCGCCGTTCATGCCCTGCTGCCGCTGGCGGATCTGGCGCTGGAGCCATTTGCCCAGACCCTGCTGGAGCGCCGCACCCAGCTCGGTGACGCCCCCATGGCCGAGCTGCTCGCCGCCGACGAGAAGGCGTACCGGATCGCCGGTTACCAGCTCTATGTCAGCCAGATCTGCGTGATGGATCCGGGTCAGCTGCACAGCCGGCAGGCGGAGCTGGAACAGGCGATGCAACTGCGGCTGGCAGAGGATGGGTTGGATGCCTATGTCCTGATGCTGACCGACCTGGCTCAGGGGGGCAGCCAGCTCCATTTCGCCAGCAACGGCATCCTGCCCGCTCACCCCATCCAGCTGATCGGCGCCGTCAGTCGCAAGAAAGAGGGGCTGCCCTGGCTGACGAGCTATCTGGCAGGCAAGCCACGCTGACCCGGCGAGTCCCGCTTCACGCCGGACTCGCCATCTGCTCACCCGCCCCACCCTCTCTCTTGTTACCTTGCCGTCTGCCTGCCAACACCCTCCGGCATGGCTCCAGAGAGGGGCCAACCCCTGCTTTGCTCACACTTTTGACGGCTCGCACGTCATTTGCCCACCCAGCCCCGCGTTTCCTTCATTTTCCATTCAACTCAGTCTGTTATGATGATGTAAACGAACATGCCCTGGCGCTGCATCAGCGACACCCGCTGACACCGGCAGCCACAGAGACTGGTTCGTGCTATGCGACACAGAGCGGGTACACAGTGATATGGGACAGGCCGTTTGTCCCGGGTGACCCGCACCATGCCAAGGGAGAACTGCTTATGACCTCAACCAATATCGTGCTGTTGCTGGAAGGCAAAGATTACGAGCAGGAGACGCTGGCCAAAGCGAGTCAATTGGCACAAGGAATGGGGGGCGAGCTCACCCTGCTGCACCTGACCCACAGCAGCAAGATGCGCCGCAACAGCCTCTCGCTGTCGGAAGAGGAGCGCAGCGCCCAGGGTACGCTGGACGCCAAGGCCATCATCAGCGAGCTCATCACCACCCTGCAACACCCGGTGGATTACCAGTGCCTGGTGGTCGATGACGTGGTGCCCGACCTGAAACGCTGGCTGGCCACTCACCCGATGGATCTGCTGCTGGTCGGCAGCCGTCACCACTGGATGGAGGGCTCCCTGGCCCGCCTGCTTATCTACAAGCTGCCGCTCGACATCCAGATCTGCCACGAGCCCTACACCGAACAACTCAAGGCCGTCGGCTGACGACCGGCCCCCGCCGACTCAGGCCGGGTGCCCGAATGACCTCCCGCAGCGGGCTTTTTCGCCCGCTGCCCCCCGCCCCGTCTGCTCGCCAGGAAGCCCGGCCAGGGCACGCTAGTGACAAGACTATCTACATGTTTTCTTACATATTCATCACTGTTTTTTGAGCCTCGTTTGCTGCAGGATGTTGCCCTTGCACGCCTTCGTTCGCTTCTTTCAGGTGAAAAATGAACATCACTCCCAAGCAGAGAAAAATTGCCCTGCTCGCCCTCGTGCCCGTGCTCGCCATCGGCTGGTTGGCCTGGCCGAGCAAGGCTCCCGAGCCGGTACTGACCGCCCAGGTGACCCGCCAGGACGTGGAGCAGACCGTACTGGCCAGCGGTGTGTTGCAGGCCATCGAGCAGGTAGACGTCGGTGCCCAGGTCTCGGGCCAGGTCACCTATCTGGCGGTAGAGGCAGGTCAGAAGGTCAAGCAGGGAGACCTGCTGGCCGAGATCGATCCGCTGATCGCCCAGAACAACCTCAAGACCGCCGAGGCGGATCTCGCCAGCCGCCGCGCCCAGCTCAAGATCAAGCAGGCCCAGCTCAAGCAGAACGAGCTGAGCTGGCGTCGCCAGCAGCAGATGTTCAGGCAGGAGGCGAGCTCGCGCGCCGATCTGGAGAGCGCCGAAGCCCAGCTGGCCGTGACCAGAGCCGAGCTGCAGGGGGCATTGGCTGAAGTCGACAATGCCCAGATCAAGGTGGAGCGAGCCAAGACGGAGCTCGGCTACAACCGCATTCAGGCGCCCATGGATGGTACCGTCGTCAGCATAGTGACCCGCCAGGGGCAGACCCTGGCCGCCAGCCAGACGGTGCCGACCCTGCTCAAGCTCGCCAATCTGGAGACCATGACGGTCAAGGCGCAGATCTCGGAAGCGGACGTCACTCGGGTCAAGGCCGGCATGCCGGTCTATTTCACCCTGATGGGGGATCCGGACACCCGCTACCACGGCACCCTGCGCACCGTCGAACTGGCCCCCACCAACATCAACGAGCAGGCCACCAGCACCACGGCCACCAACAACGCCGCCGTCTACTACTACGCCCTGTTCGACGTGCCCAACCCGGATCACACCCTGCGGGTCGCCATGACCACCCAGGTCACCATAGTGCTCGGCGAGCGCAAGCAGGTGCTGACCATTCCGCAGACCGCCCTTGGCAAGAAGCTCGGGGAGAACGAGTACGAGGTCACCCTGCTCAAGGAGGATGACCAGAAGGAGACTCGCCGCATCAAAACCGGCATGAAGGATGACATCAAGGTGGAGGTGGTCAGCGGCCTGAGCGAACAGGAGAAGGTCACCCTGAACCAGGGTTCGCCGGTCAGTGGCAATGACGTGGAGATCATGCTGTGAGCGAGCCTCTGATCCAGCTCAAGGGGATCGAGCGGCGCTACCAGAGCGGAGAGCAGGAAGTGACCGTGCTCCATCCCCTCGATCTCACCATCGAGGCGGGAGAGATGATCGCCATCGTCGGCGCCTCCGGCTCCGGCAAGTCGACCCTGATGAACCTGCTCGGCTGCCTCGATCGGCCGAGCAGCGGCCAGTACCTGTTCCGCGGCCAGGACACCGCCACCCTGGACGCCCTCTCCCTCGCCAGGCTGCGCTGTCACCACTTCGGCTTCATCTTTCAGCGCTACCACCTCTTGCCGCACCTCAATGCCGCCGCCAACGTGGAGATCCCGGCCGTCTACGCCGGCACGCCACGGGCCGAGCGCCAGGCCCGCTCCCAGGCACTGCTGGCGCGACTGGGGCTCAGCGATCGCAGCCATCACACCCCGAGCCAGCTCTCCGGCGGCCAGCAGCAGCGGGTCAGTATCGCCCGGGCGCTGGCCAACGGCGGCGAGGTGATCCTGGCGGACGAACCCACCGGGGCCCTCGACAGCCAGAGCGGCAAGGAGGTGATGGCCATCCTCAGGGAGCTGCACGCCCAGGGCCACACCATCATCCTGGTGACCCACGACATGGAGGTGGCCAGCCACGCCGACCGGATCATCACTCTCAAGGATGGCCGGGTGCTGGAGGACAGCGGCCGCAAAGCGGCGGCCGCCCCCGTGACCCCGACCGCAGCCCCCGCCAGCAAGGAAGGGGCGGGCCACGACTGGGATCGCTACCGAGAAGCGGCACGCATGGCGCTGCACGCCATGCTGGCCCACCGTATGCGCACCTTCCTCACCATGCTCGGCATCATCATCGGCATCGCCGCCGTGGTGAGCGTGGTGGCACTCGGCCAGGGGGCCCGTGCCAAGGTGATCGACCAGATCAATGCCATGGGCACCAATACCATCGACATCTTCCCCGGCAAGGATTGGGGGGACGAGAAGGCCGCCAGCATCCAGACCCTCAACAAGCGGGATCTCGACGCCCTGCTCGGCCAACCCTACCTGGAAGGGGCCAGCCCCCAGATCGCCGCCTCCGGCCAGCTGCGCTATCGCAACAAGACCAACAGCGGCAGCATAGTCGGGGTCGGCAGCGACTTCTTCCGGGTCAAGGGGATGAAACTCACCAACGGCCGGCTGTTTGACGAGCGCGACATCCAGAACCGGACCTCGGTGGCGGTGGTGGACGGCAAGACCATAGAGAGCCTGCTCGGCAAACAGGATCCCGTTGGCCAGGTGGTGCTGGTCGGCACCCTGCCGGTGCGCATCGTCGGCGTGGTGGAAGAGGAGACCGGGTTTGGCCGCAGCAGCCAGTCGGTGAACGTCTGGCTGCCCTACAGCGCCGTGATGAGCCGCCTCATCTCCCAGAACCACTTCAGCCAGCTCACCATCCGGGTCAAGGATGGGGTGCAACCGGCGCTGGCCGAGCAGGCCGCCATCGAGCTGCTGACCCAGCGCCACGGAGTGAAGGACTTCTTCACCTTCAGCAGCGACAGCATCATCAAGTCGGTGGAGAAGACCACCGCCACCATGACCCTGCTGGTCTCCGCCATCGCGGTGATCTCCCTCATCGTCGGCGGCGTCGGGGTGATGAACATCATGCTGGTGTCGGTGGTGGAGCGCACCCGCGAGATCGGCATCCGCATCGCGGTCGGTGCCCGCCAGTCGGACATACTGCAGCAGTTTCTGATCGAAGCGGTGATGGTTAGCCTGCTGGGGGGCATGCTCGGGGTGGGGGTCTCCCTCTTCATCGGCCTGCTCTTCTCCCTGTTCGTGGAGAGCATCCAGATGCACTTCTCGCTCTTTTCCATCCTGATGGCGTTTGGCTGTTCCTCGCTCATCGGGATCCTGTTTGGCTATCTGCCCGCCCGCAATGCCGCCCGGCTCGATCCGGTCGAGGCGCTGGCGAGGGAATGACGATGTACCACTTATCCAAACTGGGGCTCTGCCTCACCCTGGCGCTCGGCCTCGGCGCCTGCAGCCAGAAGAGCAGCTATCAGCGGCAGGAGCTGGCACTGGCCGACCATTGGCAGCAGCCGGGGGACGGTCTCACCCGCCAGTTGGCCGGCCCCTGGTGGCAAGGCTTCCACGATCCCGAGCTCAATCGGCTGATCGAGGCCGTGCTGGCGGCCAACCCGGACATGCAGGTCGCCGGCCTGCGCCTGCGCAGCGCCCTGCTCAGTGCCGATCTGGCCGACACCAACCTGACCCCCTCGGTCGATGCCAGCCTCGGCGGCAATGGCACCAAGAATCTGAAGAGCGGCAAGAGTGAAGGCAGCATGGGCCCCTCCCTGACCCTCGGCTACGAGGTGGATCTGTGGGGCAGGCTGGCCTCGGTGCGGGATCAAGCGAGCTGGGAGGCCGAGGCGTCCGCCCAGGATCTGGCCGCCACCCGCCTGATGCTGATCGGCAAGGCGCTCGAGCAATATTGGCAGCTGGCCTACCTCGGCTCGGCCATCACCCTGGGCCAGCAGCAGCTCGCCAACTATGAGCGCGCCGAGCAGCTGACCCAGGCCAAGTACCGGGCCGGCGCCGTGACCCGGCTCGATCTGGTGCAGGCCAGCCAGCAGAAGGCCGGCAAGCAGGCGGAGCTCAGCTCGCTCCTGATGCAGCAGGAGCAGGCCCGCAACGCCCTGCACCTGTTGCTCGGTCGCAGCAGCGGTCCGCTGGCGTTCGAGCCCAAGGCGCTGCCGACGGCCGCCATCCCCACCCTGGCGGTCGGCATTCCGGCCGACGTGCTGGCGCGGCGTCCCGACGTGCGCGCCGCCGAGCTGCGCCTGCGCAAGACCCTGGCGAAGGGGGACGAGATCCGCACCGGTCTCTACCCCACATTGAAGCTGACCGGCGGCGCCAACAGCAGCTCGGACACCCTGACCCAGGTGCTGCAAAACCCGGTGGGCACCCTGGGCGCCACGTTGGCGCTGCCCTTCCTCGAGTACAACAAGACCCGGCTCGCCATCGCCGGCGCCAAGCTCGATTACCAGATAGCCGAAGCGGAGTTTCGCAAGCAGCTCTACGGCGCACTGGTGGAGGTGGAGGATGGTTTGACCGCCCGCCACCACGGCGAGCAACGCCTGAGCTACCTGGCCGAGCAGCTGGACTTTGCCAAAGAGGCGGAGCGGCTGGCCAGAGCCCGCTACCAGGCCGGCGCCACCGGGGTACAACCCTGGCTGGATGAACAGAACCGGCTGTGGGACGCCGAGCTCGCCCTGCTCGGCCAGCAGAAGGAGCAGCTCAACACCATGGCCAGGATCTACAAGGCGCTGGGGGGCAGCGATCGCCTCTGAGCCCAGCCCCCTCGCCCCATGGCGAGGGGGCTATTTTCTGCACGCCACTGAACTTCCCTTCGCTTTCCCCTCTCTGACTCTGTCACACAAACCAATTGATAATAATTTTCATTTAATGAAGAATGGGCGCCATTATCAGTCAGGAGTATGCCCATGTCCCAGTCCGCCCCGGTCAACCGCCCCCGCCTGCTCACGGTCAAGCACATTCAGGATGTGAGCCCGCACCTGCGCCGGATCTGCCTGACCAGCCCGGAGCTCGCTGACTACCCCTTCACCTGTGGCGGCGCCCATATCAAGATCATGCTGCCCCAGCCGGGCCAGGCCCATGCCGTGCTGCCCACCCCCACCCCGCAGGGACCGCGCTGGGAAGACCCGAGCCAGCGTCCCATCATGCGCACCTTCACCATTCGTGCGTTTCGCCGCGAGGCGCTGGAGCTGGATATCGACTTCGCCCTGCACGATGATGGCGGCCCCGCCAGCCGTTTCGCCAGCCAGGCCAAGCCCGGCGATCTGCTGGCCATCTCGGGCCCGGGTGGCCCGGATCCCATGCTGCAACCGGCCAGTTACTACTACATGGTGGGGGATCTCACCGCCCTGCCCGCCATCAGCGCCATGATTGAGGTGATGCCCGCCGATGCCCGCGGCCACATCGCCCTGCTGGTGCCCTATCAGGAAGATGTGCAGGATCTGTCGCTGCCCGCCGGGGTAAGCCTGCGCTGGTTTGTCGGCACCCCCGAGCAGACGGCGCCGCTGGTAGAGTACTTCACCGCCCTGCCGCTGGAGGAGCAACAGAGCTACTTCTGGTTTGGCGGGGAAGAGGGCTTGGTGGTCCCCATGCGCCGCCACGTACGGCGCACGCTCGAGGTGGATCGCACCCGGGTCTACGCCGTGCCCTACTGGCGCCACGGCAAGGATGAAGAGGCCTATCACCATGCCCGTCACGACGTGATGGACAGCTAAACCAGCTGATTTTGCCCTGAAATATCAAGCCCATGGCCTGCCGGTCATGGGCTTGATTGCCATTGGAGCGGCCTTGCCCGCCGGCGCTCTCCCCCCATTCTGGTGTGCCACTCGGTTGTGCTTGCATTTGCGGCCGACAACAAGATAATGATAATCACTCTCAACAATAACAGGTGATGACGCCCCATTGCAGCTCCCGTCCGGGTTCCGGTGTGGAGTGCACGTCACTCACTCCTATGCACAGCAAGGTAATCCAGATGGCAGTTTTAAACTCGGTAATGCGCGCCTTCGCGGTGGAGGTACTCCCCACTCCTGCCGACCTGTTGGCACTTCATCCCTGTCCCGCCGAGCTGGCGACCCGGATCGACCAGCACCGCCAGCAGGCTCGCCGGATCCTGGCTGGAGAGGACGATCGCCTGCTGGTGGTGATTGGCCCCTGCTCCATCCACGATCCCCTCGCCGCCCTCGACTATGCCAGACGGCTGGCCTCGCTGGCCCACGCCTATCAGGATCGGCTACAGATAGTGATGCGCACCTATTTCGAGAAGCCCCGCACCACGGTGGGCTGGAAGGGGCTGGTGTTCGATCCCCATCTGGATGGCAGCAACGACATCAACCACGGCATGCGGCTCGCGCGCCAGCTGCTGCTCGACATCAACCAGCTGGGGCTGGCCACCGCCACCGAGTTTCTCGATACCACCAGCTTCCTCTACCTGGCCGATCTCATCAGCTGGGGGGCGATCGGTGCCCGCACCACGGAGTCGCAAGTTCACCGGCAGCTGGCCTCGGCCCTGCCCTGCCCCGTCGGCTTCAAGAACGGGACGGACGGCAACATCCGGGTGGCCATCGATGCCATTCAGGCGAGCGAAGCCTCTCATCTGTTTACCGCCCCCGGCAGCCAGGGCGGCATGGTGGTGATCAAGAGTGAAGGCAACCCGGCCGGCCACATCATTTTGCGCGGCGGCACCCGCCCCAATTACCACCAGAGCGATGTGGAAGAGGCAGCCGAGCGGCTGGCACGGCAGGGGCTTCCCCCCCGGCTGATGGTGGATTGCAGCCATGGCAACAGCCAGAAGCTGCACAAGAACCAGATCCGGGTGGCGGGGGAGCTCTGCCGTCAGCTGGCAGAAGGCAGCGACGCCATCGCCGCCGTCATGGTCGAGAGCTTCCTGCAGGGTGGCAGCCAGAAACCGGCCCCGCTGAGCGAACTGGTCTACGGCCAGTCGGTCACCGATGCCTGCCTGTGCTGGGACGATACCCAGACCCTGCTCGCCATGCTGGCGGATGCCGTCGAGCGGCGCCGCCAATATCCGGGACGGCCCCGGCCGGACCCTATTCGCTGGCCGGCCCAGCTGGCAAGTTGAATCCATAGGGTGAATAAGGCTCCCGTAACGGGAGCCTTATTATTTTCCCACTTTCCTTTTCCAATCCCTCCGCGATACCACCGATTAAATGGCCCGGGCATCTCTTTCCCATAAAAAGTGCGCAGGTATCCGGCGCCTGCCGCAATAAAACAACCGGGGTAATACGCTGTGGTTCGTCCAATCAGGTCGCTGACAGTGGGCAGACCGATTAATGCCATGGACAACAACCAAAGTGAGGGGCAAGGCGCCAGAAACAGGCGATCTCTTAATGCCGATGGTATCGCCCTGGAATGACCTACCTAATACTTGACGGGCTATATGAGTCCAGCAACAGGAGGAGAAGAAGGCTGCCAGTCACACCATAAAAACGATGTCGGTGATGAAAAACCAGCCAACTGGAAATTAATCGTTCAATCAGGCGGCAACAAATAGGGGTGACATCATGCGATTGTCATGCGACAAAAACCAGTCGGATAAAACAGCATGGGGAATTGACAGGGGCGGCTTTCAATGAGCACAAATAATAATGCCGCCTCATGGGCGGCATCATTCATGATCGACCCTCAGGGATCAGATCAGGAAATCATTCAGATCCTTGCCCAGCGCAACTTGCTCGGCAATGGCCTTGGGCATACGGCCCTGACCGGTCCAGGTCTTCTCCTGGCCATCTTCCTGATACTTGTACTTGGCAGGACGCGGAGCACGCTTGCTCTTGGTCGCGCCAGCAGCGGCAGCCGGGGCGGTAGCGCTGTTCAGCAGTTCACGGGGATCAATACCGGCCTGCTGCAGCATTTCGGTGAACTCGTTCAGCTTGCGCTGACGCTCTTCCTGCTCGGCACGCTCCTGTTCAACAGAATCGGCGCGCTCGTTATATACCAGATCGAACTTCTCTTTTGCTTCTTGCAGCTGTTCAAACGGCAATTCACGGATGGCCGCACGCAGGCTGCGAATGTTCAGCAGAACTTTCAGAAACTCGTTCATTACTTCCTCACAGAATTATTTTTGTTTGTCACAGGGATAACACAGCTTGAGAATAGCACGGCTGTTTGAGAACAACATAATGTTTTTATAACAGCTGTCACTTTCTTAACAAAAAAGTTCTGGCTGAATATAGCGGCCACTTTATTCAGCCATTACTCATTGGCCCGCCTGCAAGATCGTTTACCATGCAATTCCCCCATGTAACGCATGGCAAATAGATCCGGCACAGCTTGTCATATTTTTCGGCAGGTGATGCCAGCTATTTTTACAATTAGCCACGGCTGTTAATTTTTCCGCCACTCACACGAGACTCTAGGTAGACAATTGACACTATATATTGCCGGCGATGGCTGCCGGCAACCTCTCCAGAGCGAATAGGCAAACGGGGCATGACAAACCGGCTTATTCCAGGATCAGTCGCCGCCAGGGGCCGGTGATCTCGCAGTGGCCGGTTTCCGCCGTATTCTGCCAACCCAACCGGTGATAAAACGCCAGCGCCGCCGTGTTGTTGGTGGCCACCTTGAGGGATGCTGGCTTGTTGAAGGGAACCAGCCCGTGCTGCAACAGGGCCCGTCCCATGCCCTGGCCATGCCAGTCGGCCGAGACATAGAGGTGGTGTACAAAGCTCTCATCGCCCCAGATGGAGATGAAGCCGCAGGGTGTCCCCCCCTGCTCGGCCACCCAGATCTGCTCGCCCCGGGTCTGCTCGTCAAAATCTTCCAGCCGGAACTGGGCGGGGTCGACCCAGTGAAAGGTCTGCCGCCGCCCTTTCAAAAACAGTTGCGCCAACTGGGGAATATCCGTCTCTCGCATGGCTCTGATCATCAAACTGTCCCTGTCATATGAGTACCACCCCACTCTCCATGGAACACGGGGGCCCTGTCAAATCGCCGGCACAGAATAACGCCGCCACAATGGCAGGGGTGTGACACACCTCTGTCCATTTCATGAGCCATGGGACTATACTGCCTGAGTCCCGTGTATGGATGTTTTGAGGCTCGCTGATTTATGGATAACAAGCAGATAGAAGGCAATATCTTTGTTCCGGCCCATATCGACGACGTCTGGCGTGCCTGGACAACCGAAAGCGGCCTGCGCAGTTTTCTGGCGCCGGAATGCCTGATGGTGCCGGAACCGAATGGTCCCTTCGAAATCTATTTCAGACCCGATGCCCCGCTGGGCGAGCGTGGCAGCGAAGGTTGCCGGGTGATGGCCGTCATGCCCCACGACCTGCTCAGTTTCAGCTGGAATTTTCCCCCCTCCCTGCCCCATATCCGCCAACAGAAGACCCAGGTCTGCCTGCGCTTCGTGCCGGAAGGTCAGGGCACCCGACTCTACTTCCTGCAGACCGGCTGGGCCAACGACCCGGACTGGGATCAGGGCTACGCCTATTTTCGGGATGAGTGGCTGGAGACCAGCCTGCCCCGCCTGCAATATCGCTTCACCCATGGCCCCATCGACTGGAACAACCCGCCGGACAAGCAGCAGTTGAAGTCCCTGGCCCAATAAGCGCCCATATAAAGAAAAACACCGCCAACTGGCGGTGTTTCTTTTTCCTTGATAATGGGACCGGCTCATACCCCCAGCCGATCGCGCAGGGTGTACCAGGCGGCGCCGGCGGCGGTGAAGGGGATACGGAAGAGGCGGCCACCCGGGAAGGGGTAGTGCGGCAGCTTGGCGAACGCATCGAAGCGCTCCGCCTGACCGCTCAACACCTCGGAGAGCAGCTTGCCCGCCAGATGGGTACAGGTGACGCCATGACCGCTGTAGCCCTGCATGTAATAGATGTTGTGGCCGATGCGGCCAAACTGCGGCAGACGCGACAGGGTGAGCAGGAAGTTGCCGGTCCAGGTGTACTCCACCTTGACGTCCGCCAGCTGGGGGAAGGTCTTGAGCATCTTGGGGATGATCAGCCGCTCGATGTCCGCCGGATCCCGCGCCCCATAGACCACACCACCGCCATAGATCAGCCGGTGATCGCCAGAGGTGCGGTAGTAGTCGAGCAGGTAGTTGCAATCTTCCAGACAGTAGTTTTGCGGCAGCAGCGAACGGGCCCGCTCCTCTCCCAGCACCTCGGTGGCGATCACCTGAGTCCCGCACGGCATGCTCTTGCCGGCGAGCTCGGGCACCAGATTGCCGAGGTAGGCGTTGCCGGCCACCACCACGTAGCGCGCCTTGACCGCCCCCTTGGCGGTCTTGACCAGGGCAGGCTGACCCGGCGTGATGCTGGTGACGGCAGACTGTTCGAAGATCTTGCCCCCCTGCAAGCGGATCGCCTCCGCCTCCCCCAGGGCCAGGTTGAGGGGGTGAATGTGGCCGCCGCTCTTGTCGAGCAGGGCGCCGACGTAGCGATCGCTCGCTACCACCTCGCGCACACCGTCGGCATCGAGCAGCTCCAGCTTGTCGTTGCCCCATTTCTCCCAGCGCGCTTTCTGCGCCTTGAGCTCGTGCAACTGCTTCTCGGTCTCGGCGGCGAACACCCCGCCCTCCTGCAGATCGCACTGGATGTTGTAGCGCTTGATCCGCTCGCGGATGATCTGGCCCCCCTCAAACAGCATGGAACCGAGCAACCTGGCCTGTTCCGGCGGGCAATTCGCTTCTATGGTGTCGATGTCGCGGCTGTAGGAGTTGACGATCTGGCCGCCGTTGCGCCCGCTGGCGCCAAAACCCACCCGGGCCGCCTCCAGTACCACCACCGAATAGCCCTTTTCCACCAGATGCAGCGCGCTGGAGAGGCCGGTATAACCCGCCCCGATGACGCAGACGTCGCATTCCAGCTGTTCGGTCAGCGTCGGATAGGGCGCGTGTTGGTTGGCACTGGCTGCGTAGTAACTGTTTACATGTTCGGTCATGATCCCTGTTTCCTTACAAGTTCTTTTCCCAAACGAGACGATGTCTCGACACTAGAAGTTGGCCGGGGTGTGGGCACTGACGATGCGGCACACCTGTCCCGACGGATTGCTGAAACTGTGGGGCTCGCCCGTGTCGATCACGTAGCTGTCCCCGGCACTGAGCTGATAGGTCTGGCCCGCCACCGTCAGGATCACAGATCCCTCCAGCACGGTACCCACCTCCTCCCCCAGATGGGTGACCTGGCCGCCGGTGTCGGTGCCGGGGGCGTAGGTCTCCAGCATGAAGCCGAGCTGGCGACGGTTGTTGCCGTTGTGCACCAGCTTCATGGAGACCCCCTGGCTGCCCAGCTCGATCAGCTGCTCGGCCCTGATCACCACGCTCGGCGTGCTCGCCACCTCCTCTTCGGCAAAGAAGCGCGACAGCGGCAACTCGTAGACGCTGAGCAGCTTTTGCAAAGAGGCCACCGACGGGCTCACCTTGTCCTGCTCTATCATGCAGATGGCGCCATGGGTCAGTCCGCTCAGCTCGGCCACCCGCCGCTGGGAGAGCCCCAGCCGGCGGCGAGTGGCGGCCAACCGCTCCCCCATGCTCTGCGCCTGGGTATTCTGCGCCAGCGGGTTGTCGGTCATGGACTGCCAGCGCATCTCGCCCTGTGGTTGCTGCATTCGGCCACCTCCCTGTGTGCCTGGTAGGAGCCATTGGCGGCCCCGGTTAAAATAGCGAGTCAATCCGACCGACCTGTTTGTTATCCTGCACAGTGCACTCCGTTCATTATTTTGCACACCCTGCACCACAGAAACCGGTAAAATCGCTCCAATAGCTCCATTTCTAGCACGCGAGATACAGTTTACTCAAATATATTTAACACTTGAAAAACATTTCAGCTCAATTTATGGTCTTCCTGTGCTTATTATTCTATACGGTGGCGGCACAGGATGAGCCGGCCCCCTGACCCACAATCGAGGCTTGCTATCTATGTCAGCATCACAACCCGCACTCTCCCTGATCAAATCCCTTGCCTATATAGATGGTCGCTGGTGCGAAGCCAGCGGCGGACACCGGTTCGAGGTGCACAACCCGGCCACCGGCCAGGTCATCACCCAGGTACCCGACATGGACGAGGGCGACACCCGCCGCGCCATCGCCGCCGCCCACGCGGCCCAGCCGGGCTGGGCGGCGCTCACCGCCAAGGAGCGCAGCAACCGGCTCTACGCCTGGTTCGAACTCATCATGGCCAACCAGGAGGAGCTGGCCCGCATCATGACCTGCGAGCAGGGCAAGCCGCTGGCCGAGGCCAAGGGGGAAGTGGCCTACGGTGCCAGCTTCATCCAGTGGTTCGCGGAAGAGGGTAAACGCGCCTATGGCCGCACCATTCCGGGTTTCTCCAGCGACCGCCGGCTGGCCACCATCAAGCAGCCGGTGGGGGTGGTCGCCGCCATCACTCCCTGGAACTTCCCCATCGCCATGATCACCCGCAAGGCGGGCCCGGCGCTGGCCGCCGGTTGCACCATTGTCATCAAGCCGGCCGCCGAGACCCCGCTCTGCGCCCTGGCGCTGGCGGCACTGGCAGAGCAGGCAGGGATCCCGGCCGGGGTCATCAACATCGTCACCAGCCATCAGGCCGCGGTGGTGGGCAACGAGCTGTGCAACAACAAGACGGTGCGCAAGCTCTCCTTCACCGGCTCCACCCGCATCGGCAAGCTGTTGATGCGCCAATGCGCCGACACCATGAAGAAGCTGTCGCTGGAGCTCGGCGGCAACGCCCCCTTCATCGTGTTTGACGACGCCGATCTCGACGCCGCCATCGCCGGGGCGCTCGCCTCCAAATACCGCAACGCCGGCCAGACCTGTGTCTGCGCCAACCGCATCCTGGTGCAGGCCGGCATCTACGACGCCTTCGCCGAGAAGCTCACCGCCGCGGTCAAGGCCTTCAAGGTAGGCGACGGCATGAGCGAAGGCACCCAGATAGGCCCGCTCATCAACCCGGCCGCCGCCAGCAAGGTGGCCGAGCTGGTCAAACAGGCCACCGCCGCCGGCGCCGAGCTGCTGCTGGGGGGGGAAGCCCACCCCGCCGGCCCGCTCTTCTACCAGCCCACCATTCTGGGCAAGGTGGATAAAACCAACCCCATCCTGCAGGAGGAGATCTTCGGCCCGGTCGCGCCCTTGGTGCGCTTCGAGACCGAGGCCGAGGCCATCGCCCTGGCCAACGATACCCCCTATGGTCTGGCCGCCTACTTCTATGGCCGCGACATCGCCCGCGTCTGGCGGGTGGCCGAGCAGCTCGAATACGGCATGGTCGGCATCAACGAGGGGATCATCTCGACCGAGCTGGCCCCCTTTGGCGGCATCAAGGAGTCGGGCCTAGGTCGTGAAGGGGCGGCCGAGGGGCTGGAGGAGTACCTCGAGACCAAATACCTCTGCTTCGGCGGCATCCGCTAGGCAGCCACATCTTGCACCGGCGGCCGGGCCTGCAACAGGGGCCCGCACCCGCCGGCGCAACCATATCGCTTAACAAGGACGAAGTGAGTGCTCCCAAGGGGCCTCGCCACATTGAGACAGGGGCCCCCGGCCCCTCAGGGAGGAAAGATGAGTCAGTCAGCATCAAACAAGGCGTGGCAAGCGCGCCGCGAAGCCGCCGTGGTCAACGGCGTCGGCACCCTGCTGCCGGTGTTTATCGAGCGGGCGCAAAACGCCGAGCTGTGGGATGTGGAGGGCAACCGCTACATCGACTTTGCCTCCGGCATCGCCGTGCTCAACACCGGCCACAACCACCCGAAAGTGGTGGCAGCGGTGCGCGCGCAGCTGGAAAAATTCAGCCACACCTGCTTCCAGGTCACCCCCTACCCCGGCTATATCGAGCTGGCGGAGAAGTTGAATGCCCTGGTGCCCGGCCCCACCCCGAAACGCACCCTGTTTCTCTCCACCGGTGCCGAGGCGGTGGAGAACGCCATCAAGATCGCCCGCGCCCACACCGGCCGCAGCGGCACCATCGCCTTCAAGGGGGGCTTTCACGGTCGCACCATGATGGGAATGGCGCTCACCGGCAAGGTGGTGCCCTACAAGACCGGCTTCGGCCCCTTCCCTGGCGAGGTCTATCACCTGCCCTTCCCGAGCGACTATCTGGGAGTGAGCGAGGCCGATGCGCTGGCTGCGCTGGATCTCTGCTTCAGCTCGGATATCGAACCGACCCGGGTGGCCGCCATCATCATCGAGCCGGTGCAGGGTGAAGGGGGCTTCTACCCCGCCTCCGCCAGCTTCATGCAGCGCCTGCGCCAGCTGTGCAACCAGCACGGCATTCTGCTCATCTGCGACGAGATCCAGAGCGGTTTCTGTCGCACCGGCAAGACCTTCGCCACCGAATACAGCGGCATCGAGCCGGACATCATGACGCTCGCCAAGAGCCTGGCCGGCGGCTTCCCGCTCTCCGCCGTGGTGGGCAAGGCGGAGGTGATGAACGCCGCCAAGCCGGGTGGTCTGGGTGGCACCTACGCCGGCTCCCCCATCGCCTGCGCCGCCGCCCTGGCGGTGCTGGAGGTGATCGAAGAGGAGCGTCTCAACCAGCAGGCCCAGGCCCAGGGCGAGCAGATCAAGGCGCGCCTGCAGCAGCTGGCCGAGCGTTTTGACTGCATCGGCGACATCCGCGGCCCCGGCGCCATGGTGGCCATGGAGCTGGTCAAGCAGCGCGATGCAAACCAGCCGGATGCCGACCTCACCAAGCGACTGGTGGCCGAGGCGGGCAAGCGCGGGCTGGTGCTACTGGCCTGCGGCGTGCGTGCCAACGTCATCCGCTTCCTGGCGCCGCTGACGGCCTCGCCGGCCATCATCGAGGAGGGGCTGACCCTGCTTGAACAGGCCCTGCAGGCGGCTCACGCCTGATCTGAAACAGAGCATTCGCCCATTAGTGCAAAAAAATGCGTTTTTGCCCCCTTGATATGCTTGTCAAGGGGGCAACACGAATGCACAATGCGCCGCCGCGTAAAAGGACCGACCACTTGCTGAGTCAGGTTCTTTTTTTGCGGCAAACAAATCCACAACGAGGCCGGAACCGACCGGAAAAGATAGCGAGATGGGTTGCCATCTCACGACACCCGCTTCTCTAGTGAGGAACACCATGGGGTATTTCACTGCTTTCCTGCCGGCCCGCGCCGGTCTGCGCCGCCTTGCTGGCGCCCCCTATGCCCAGGTTGATGCCGTCAGCCTGATCCCTTCGGCCCGGATTGAGGGGAAAGCACAATGAATGCCCAACCCGTCGGCCTGAAAAAAAGCCTGAAGCTGTGGCACGTCGTCATCATGGGGCTGGCCTACCTGACCCCCATGGCGGTGTTTGATACCTTCGGCATCGTCACCGAAATCACCGAAGGCCATGTGCCCACCGCCTACCTGTTCGCCCTCATCGGCATGCTGTTCACCGCCATGAGTTACGGCCACTTGGTACGCAAGTTTCCCTCGGCAGGCTCCGCCTACACCTATGCCCAGAAGGTGTTCCACCCTTACGTGGGCTTCATGGTGGGCTGGGTCTCCCTGCTCGACTACATGTTCATGCCGATGATCAACATGCTGCTGGCCAAGATCTACATGGAGGCCCTGTTCCCGGGCGTGGAACCCTGGACCTACATCCTGGGGCTGGCCGCCGTCATGACCTTCCTGAACCTGCGCGGCATCAAGCTGGTGGCCAACTTCAACAGCCTGATCGTCATCATGCAGTTCAGCATCATCGCCGTCTTCATCGGCCTCATCGCCTGGGGTGTCTACCATGGCGAGGGGCTCGGCACGGTGGCGAGCAGCCGTCCCTTCTTCTCCGATCAGATGGCGGTGGCCCCCCTGCTCACCGGCGCCTCCATCCTCTGTCTGTCGTTCCTCGGCTTTGACGCCATCACCACCCTGTCGGAAGAGACGCCGAACGCGGATCGGGTGATCCCCCGCGCCATCGTGCTGACGGCGCTGATCGGCGGTGTGCTGTTCATCTCCGTCTCCTACTTCCTGCAGCTGTTCTTCCCGGACATCTCCCGCTTCCAGCAACCGGATGCGGTGCTGCCGGAGATCGCCCTCTATGTGGGCGGCAAGCTGTTCCAGGCGGTGGTGCTGGTCTGCACCACGGTAGCGGTGCTGGCCTCGGGGCTCGCCTCCCACGCCGGCGTGTCGCGCCTGCTCTACGTGATGGGACGGGATCGCGCCCTGCCGAGCCGCTTCTTCGCCTATATCCACCCGACCTGGCAGACCCCGGCCCTGAACGTGCTGCTGGTGGGGATCCTGGCCCTCTCGGCGGTGTCGTTCGATCTGGAGATGGCGCTGGCACTGATCAACTTCGGCGCCCTGGTGGCCTTCACCTTCGTCAATCTGGCGGTGATTGCCCACTTCTACGTCAAGCTCGGTCACAACAAGACGCTGCGGGATCACCTGATCTTCCTGCTGCTGCCCCTGTGCGGCGCCGCCTGCATCGGCGTGCTCTGGCTCAACCTGGAGCCGGCCTCCTTCGAGCTGGGGCTGATCTGGGCCGCCCTCGGCGCCCTCTATCTGCTGCTGCGCCTGACGGTATTCCGGGTCCAGCTGCGCCGGCCCGAAACCGACGCCTCCTGAGCCCCCTTCTCATGACTACTGCGCCCGCCTTTCGCGGGCGTTTTTTTACCCCTGTTCATCCGCCGTGACAGTGCCCTTCGCACCAGAGCGGCTCCGCTCGCGCCCCTGTCAGCACAGGCTGCCAGCCGGGGGCTCAATCCCGACCTGACCCAGGTCAACAAAATCCCCTGGCGGGGGCATTTTTGCTTGTGTCCTCCCCCCCCTGAGGGCACAATACGCCGCCCCTGAGAGCCGATGTTTTTTGCAACATCGGTTCTTCGTTTTTAAGGGGTAAACCACATTCACCAAGAGGCCGGACTTTGTACCGGAATTGATACCGAGATTGCCAGGCAATCTCCCGACGTTGTGAGGAAAAACATGGGGCATTTCATTGCTTTCCTGCCGGTCCCCGCCGGCGTGCGCCACTTGTCTGTGCCACAGACCGGCGCCCCCTGTGTCCAGCGACGCGCTGCGTCCCTGATCCCGTCCCCCTTCGCCGACCTGGCGATCACAGAGGAGAAAGCGTGATGGCCGGTGCCAAGCTGCTCAAGACGCTCACCCTCTTCCAGGTAGTGGTGATGGGTCTGGCTTACCTCACACCCATGGCGGTATTCGATACCTTCGCCATCGTCGGTGACATTACCGAAGGCCGCGTTGCCACCGCCTATCTGCTGGCGCTCGGCGGCATTCTGCTGACCGCCATCAGCTACGGCCACCTGGTGCGCAAGTTCCCCTCCGCGGGCTCTGCCTATACCTACGCCCAGAAGGTGTTCAACCCCTACATCGGCTTCATGGTCGGCTGGTCTTCCCTGCTCGACTACATGTTCATGCCGATGATCAACATCCTGCTGGCCAAGATCTACCTGACCGCCATGTTCCCCGGCGTCGAGCCCTGGATCTTCATCTTCGGTCTGGTGACCGTGATGACCTTCCTGAACCTGCGCGGCATCAACCTGGTGGCCAACTTCAACGGCGTCATCGTCTTCATCCAGCTGGCCATCATCACCGTCTTCCTCGGTCTGATGGGCTGGGGCATCTATCAGGGTGAAGGGGCTGCGACTCTGCTGAGCAGCCGTCCGTTCCACTTCGAGTCGGCCGGCATGGTGCCGCTGTTCACCGGCGCGACCATCCTCTGCTTCTCGTTTTTGGGCTTCGACGGTTTGAGCTCCCTCTCCGAAGAGACCCCGAACGCCGGCAAGGTGATCCCGCGCGCCATCGTGCTGACCGCGCTCATCGGCGGCATCATCTTCGTCACCGTCTCCTACTTCCTGCAGCTCTACTTCCCGGATCTGGCCCGCTTCAAGGAGCCGGACGCCGTGCTGCCGGAGATCGCCCTCTACGTCGGCGGCACCCTGTTCCAGAGCGTGGTACTGGTGTGCACCACGGTAGCCGTGCTGGCCTCCGGCATGGCCGCCCACGCCGGCGTGTCGCGCATCCTCTACGTGATGGGGCGCGATCGGATGATCCCGGAGCGGGTATTCGGCTACATCCACCCGAAATACCGCACCCCGGCCATCAACGTGCTGATGGTGGGTGCCCTGGCCCTCTCCGCGGTGTCGTTCGATCTGGACATGGCGCTGGCGCTGGTGAACTTCGGTGCCTTGGTGGCCTTCACCTTCGTCAACCTGTCGGTCATCGGCCAGTTCTGGGTGCGCGAGAAGCGCAACAAGAGCCTCAAGGAGCACCTGCTGTTCCTGCTGCTGCCGCTGCTGGGTGCCGCCACCATAGGCGCGCTCTGGATCAACCTGGAGCAGAGCTCGCTGGAGCTGGGCCTGATCTGGGCCGGCCTCGGCGTCACCTACCTGTTCCTGCGCCTCGCGGTGTTCCGCATCCCCTTCCGTCAGTACGAAGAGGCGGCCGACTCGCAGTAAGCGGCCAGCGCCAACCAAGCAGAAGGGGAGCCATGGCTCCCCTTCTTCGTGCACGTCATCTGATCACCGCCCTCGCGGCAGCCGGGCTCAACCCTGGTTGATCACCGCGGTGGCAGCCGCCTTGAGCGGATCCTTGGCCACCGCCTTCACATCCTGCTGGGTCTGCTTGAGCTGCTGGCCGGCCTGATTGACCTTCTGCTGGGTCCCCTGCAGCTGGCTCTTGCCCTCCTTGATGCCGGCGGTTTTCTGCTCCAGCACGTCCGTGGTGTGCTTCTTCACCTCGGCCCCGGCCTTCTCTTTCTGCTGGCGCACCAGCTTGTCGGTATCACAGCGGCCCTTGACCCCCAGAGTCGCATTGAGCGCCTCGTTCTTCATTGCCTTGTCGAGGTTGCACTCGGATTTCAACACGCTCGCCTGGGCACCGACAGACAACAGACCCAGGGACAGACACAACACCCATGCACGCATAACAACACCACGCTGGTTGAGATAAGGAAGGCCGCAGCATAACGCCCTGTCCCCCGGCTGCAAGCCGCCAGACACATTCGCAGCCAAACGGGGCGAGATCCCGGCCCAGTCCGACACCTTCTGTCCCATCTTCCCCACCCGGCCATGTCATCAAATCATCACAAAAGTGTCACTTTGTCATATTTCTGTCATGGAGCCCTGCTGTAATGCGCCCGTCCATTTTCAAGCAGACTGTCCCAAGAGGCTTCATGCACAGCACCCCATCTTTTGCACAACAGCAGACCCGTCGTACTGGCCCACTGTTCAACTGGCTCGCTGTGATCACCCTGATCTACCTGATCCTGGTTGCCGTCGGCGCCGTCTCCCACGGCTTCAAGGGCTTCTCCGGCGGCGCCGAGGGCGCGGCCCAGATCTTCGCCTTTGCCAACAACCCCTTCGTCGCCCTGCTGCTCGGCATCCTGGCCACCGCCCTGGTGCAATCCTCCAGCACGGTCACCTCGGTGATCGTCGGTCTGGTGGCTGGCGGCCTGCCCATCGGCATGGCCATTCCCATGGTGATGGGCGCCAACCTCGGCACCACCATCACCAACACCATCGTCTCCCTCGGCCATATCCGGGATCGGGGCGAGTTTCGCCGCGCCTTTGCCGCCGCCACCGTGCATGACTTCTTCAACCTGCTGGCGGTGTTCATCTTCCTGCCGCTGGAGCTGATGTTCGGTCTGCTGCAAAAGAGTGCCGAGGCGCTGGCCACCCTGCTGGTAGGCTCCGCCGACATGTCGATGAAGGGGATGGATTTCATGAAGCCCCTCATCTCCCCGGCCCTCAACTTCATCGATGACCTGGTGGCCTTCCTGCCGGGCAAAGGGCCGGCCATCGCCACCATCGTCATCGGCATCCTGTTGATCCTCGGCTGCGTCACCTGGCTCGGCAAGGTGCTGCAACGGGTGCTGGTCGGCCGTGCCAAAGAGGTGCTGCACAAGGCGCTGGGCCGCGGCCCGCTGACCGGCATCGCCTCCGGCACCCTGGTTACCGTCATGGTGCAGTCCTCTTCCACCACCACCAGCCTGATGATCCCGCTGGCCGGCGGCGGCGTGTTCAGCACCCGTCAGCTCTACCCCTTCACTCTGGGCGCCAATATCGGCACCACCATCACCGCCCTGCTGGCCGCCACTGCCATCAGTGGTGCCGGGGCCAAGCTGGCGCTGACCATCGCCCTGGTGCACGTGCTGTTCAACCTGTTCGCCGTGGTGCTCATCTACGGGGTGCCCTTCCTGCGCGAGCTGCCGGTCAAGGCGGCCGAGGGGCTGGCCCGGGTCGGCAGCGAGAACAAGCTGCTGGCGCTCGGCTACGTGGCGGGCCTCTTCTTCGCCCTGCCCGCCCTGATGATGGTGGCCGCCAAGTAACGACCACCCTGACGACGAGGGGGAGGCGCCAGTCGCCTCCCCCTGCTCATTTGCCCGTCCGGTCACATCCTGCCCTGCCCCGGCTCGCCCTGACGCCCCGGCTGGGATAAGATGCCGCACTCACTGCCCTCCCGGCATTTCACGACATAGGGATACCCGATGAAACTCGTTCTGATCGCGCTGCTGGTTGCCGGCGTCGCCTACTACTTCTACTCGAGCAGCAACAACAGGAAGCTGGCGGAAGAGAATGTGCGCAAGGGGGCCGAGTTCCTCGCCGCCAACAAGGAAAAACCCCTGGTGACCACCACCGCCTCCGGCCTGCAGTACGAAGTACTGACCCCGGGCAGCGGCACCGTTCACCCCACCGCCACCAGCAAGGTGAAGGTGCACTACGAGGGCAAGCTGCTGGACGGCACCGTCTTCGACAGCTCGGTCGCCCGCGGCGAGCCCATCGAGTTCGGCCTCAACCAGGTGATCAAGGGCTGGACCGAAGGGGTACAGCTGATGGTGGAAGGGGAGAAGACCCGCTTCTACATCCCCGCCAACCTCGCCTACGGCGATCGCGCCGCCGGCAAGATCCCGCCGGGATCTGTATTGATCTTCGACGTGGAGCTGCTGGGTATTCAGTAAACCGGCCAGATCCCGCCCAGCGCCCGTGCTGATTTTCGACGTGGAACTGCTCGGTATTCAGTAAACCGGCCAGATCCCACCCAGCGCCTGTGCTGATCTTCGATGTGGAGTTGCTGGGTATTCAGTAAATTGTTGATGGCAGGCCTGTCGCCTGTCTACTCCCCCAGGGCCGGCCACTGCGCCGGCCTTGTTATTGGTGATCTCTCCTCCTTCCCACCCATCACTATCAACCATTAGTGAACAGTACTTATCCATAAAGCAGGATTGTTAACTCATATTTCGAGACAGATAATGACCATATCGTCAGCGGCATGTCGCCCTGGCACACCGTTTTCGGTGCCCTGGCACCGGTACAACGCATATGGAGTCTGTCATGTCTATCGCCCCCGTCTGGTTCATCTCCCATGGCGCCCCGGATCTGGTTCTGCGCGACCAGCCGGCGACCCACTTCCTCAAAAGTCTGCGCCTTGGCGATCTCAAGGGGCTGGTGGTCATCTCGGCCCACTGGTTTACCCGCAGCGAGCTGCAGATCAACGTCGAGCCCAATCCGGCCTTGATGTACGACTTCTACGGTTTCCCCGAGCCGCTCTATCACATCCGCTGGCCGGCCAGCAGCCCGCTCTGGTTGCAGGAGGCGGTGAGTGACCAGCTGCTGCTGGCGGGCCTGCCCGCCGAGCCGGTGCGCCGCGAGCTGGATCACGGGGTCTGGTCGCCGCTCTCGCTGATGGATCCCGCCAGCAGCGTCCCGCTGGTGCAGCTCTCCATCCCGGCCAGCTTCACCCCGCGCCAGCTGTGGCAGCTGGGGGAGGCGCTGCAGCAGCTGCGTGCCCAGGGGATCGGCATCCTGGCCTCCGGCGCCATCACCCACAACCTGCGGGCACTGGGGCCGGAAAACTCGCCGGTGCCGGGCTGGGCCCGCAGTTTCGTCGACTGGCTGGAGTTGACCATGGCCGAGGGTGACAGAGCGGCGCTGGAAGATTACCGCGCCCGCGCGCCGGGGGCGGTGGAATCCCACCCTCACGACGATCACCTGCGCCCGCTGTTCGTGGCACTCGGCGCCGCCGGCCAGGACAAGCCGGTCAAACTGCACGACAGCTGGGATGGCGGCAGCCTCTACATGGGCTCCTACCGCTTTGCGTAGACGCGGCTGCCGTTCAGGCCAAGGCGTAGAGCAGGAGAATCGGATACAAGTGGCTGCGATCAGTGCTAAGTTATGTTGCAACCCATTTGATACCACTTTGAACCAACACAGAGCGCCGTCATTTGCGCTCTGTGTTTTGATTGCGGGATATCAGGGTTTACTTTCAATGCATTAACGCTACTCTGGCCAAAATGGCAGAATCGTCACATCGGGTGTGTTCTACGTCATCAGCGAGGCAAGGAGGCTTCAGCTTGCGCAATCACCACCCCTTTTTAGGGTTGAACCGCAGTGCAGGCCTGGTATTGCTCATCGGCCTGCTGCTCTCCCTGCTCGGCACCCTCCTCCTCCATTACAGCAATGACAAGCAGGTGCAAGCCAGCATCACGGCTGCCACGGAGCACGTCGCAGATACCGTCAAGGCGCGACTCGATCTGTATCAGTACGGTCTCAGAGGGGTACGTGGCGCCATCCTGACCGCCGGCGAACACGCCTTCAACAACGAGGACTTCGTTCGTTACAGCCTGACCAGGGATGTGGACAGTGAATTCCCCGGTGCCCGGGGTTTTGGCTTCATCAGGCGAGTGAAGGATGCCGAGCTCGACGACTTCATCCAGCGTGCCCGGCGAGATGGGAGGCCAGGTTTTACCCTTCAGCTGCTCTCGCCCTATCGGGGTGAACATTTCATCATCCAGTTTATCGAGCCGCTATCACGCAACAAGGCGGCCATCGGGCTGGACATCGCCTCGGAGCCCTCGCGCCGTGAGGCGGCCCTCGCCGCTATCCGCAGCGGTGAGGTACGGCTGACGCCCCCCATCACCCTGGTACAGGCCACGGGCAAGCCAAGGCAATCCTTTCTGATGCTGATGCCCATCTACCGCACCGTGACCACTCCAGCGACTCCCGAGGAGCGAGAGGCCGCCGGGTTTGGCTGGAGCTATACCCCCTTGCTGATGGAAGAGTTGCTGGACGCCCTGCATCTGGAGAGCCCGGCCTTTCACATCAGACTGATCGATGTGACCGACCCCCGGCATATCCAGCCCTTCTATACCAGTGCCATCGACCACGAGTCGCGCAATCCGCACCATATCACCATGTCCAGAGCCGCCGAGCGGGAAATTCATGGCCGCCGCTGGCAGATCAGGCTCGACGCCCACCCCCTGTTCGTGGCGCAGCTCAACCAGACCTCCCCCTATGTGGTGTTGTTCACCGGCGGCCTCTTCACTTTGCTGCTCACCCTGCTCGCGCGCATGCGGGCTCAGGGGCAACAGCAACGTCTGCAACTCATTGAGGAACAGGCCAGACTGGCCGCCATCGTGGCCGGTGCCAGTGACGGCATCATCGCCAAGACCCTGAACGGCGTCATCGTAAGCTGGAACAAGGGGGCCGAAGATCTGTTCGGTTACCCTGCCGGCGAGGCGCTGACCCGTACCGACAGTGCGCTGTTTCAGACGGATCACGACAGCGCCGGCGAGAAAGCGCTGCTCGCCGACCTCAGGCAGGGCGTCCGGATCCCGAGCTTCTCCGCCCGGCGTCGCCACAGGGACGGCCATCTGCTGGATCTCTCCATCTCCATCGCCCCCATCTATGACCATAGGGGCAAGCTGGTCGGCACCTCAGAGACCCTCCGGGACATCACTGCCCAGAAACAGGCAGAGGCCAAGATCCTGGAGCTCAACGCCAATCTGGAACATCAGGTGGCAGAGCGCACGGCTGAGCTGAGCAAGATCAACGTGTTATTGAGCAACGTCCTGCGCTCCGCCTCGGCAATCTCCATCATAGCGGCCGATCTGGAGGGCACCATCACCCTGTTCAACGAGGGGGCCGAGCAGTTGCTGGGATACAGCGCCGCCGACGTGGTCGGCAAGGAGACCCCCGGCATCTTCCACACCCGCGACGAGATGCAGGCCCGCAGCGTCGAGCTCAGCGCCCAGTACGGTGAGGAGATCAGCGGCTTCCAGGTGTTCGTCTACAAACCGGAACGGGAGGGGGCGGAGAGCCGGGAGTGGACCTATGTGCGCAAGGATGGCAGCCGCTTCCCCGTCACCCTGGTGATCACCGCCATCCGTGATGAACAGGGGCGCAGTCAGGGCTACCTTGGCATCGGCCTGGACATCACCGACAGCAAGGCGGCCGAAAAGAGGCTGGCCGAGAGTCTCGAGATCACCCGCGCCATCCTGGACACCGCCGTCAACCCCATCATGACCATGGATCCTGACGGCCGCATTCACTCCCTCAACCCGGCCGGTCAGACCGCCTTCGGCTATCAGGCCGGCGAGATCCAGGGCCGACAGGTGCAGACCCTGTTGCAAAGCAGCGATGGGCACGCGCTGGGTGAGGCTCCCCTCGGCGCCCTCAGCGACAGCCAGCTGGCCGCCCTGATGGAGAGGGAGTTTATCGGGCGGCGGCGCGATGGTAGCGAGTTCCCGCTGCAGATGTCGATCGGCCGGATGCAGGCGGCGGGCTCCAGCATGTTCGTCTGCATCATGACCGACATGACCCAGCAGTTGGCCCAGCGCAACGAGATCCTGTCAACCCGCGATCAGCTGCAGATGGCGGCCGACGTGGCCGAGCTGGGGATCTGGTCATGGGAGCTCGGCAGCAACGCCCTGAGCTGGAACAACCGCATGTTCGAGCTCTACGATCTGCCGCTGACGCTCAGGGACGAGGGGCTCAACTACCAGCACTGGGCAAACCGGGTGCACCCGGACGATCTGGCGGCCACCACCGCCAGCCTGAACCGCGCCGTGGCCGGCACCGGCATCTACGACCCCGTCTTTCGGGTGATGCAGGACAACGGCGATCACCGGGTGATCCAGGCCGGGGCCAAGGTGGAGCGGGACAGCAGCGGTCAGGCGCTGCGCGTCATCGGCTTCAACCGTGACATCACAGCCCAGACCGAGCTGGAGTCCCGCCTGCTCTATGCCAAGGAGCAGGCAGATGCCGCCAGCCAGACCAAGTCCTCCTTCCTCGCCAACATGAGCCACGAGATCCGCACCCCCCTCAACGCCGTGCTCGGCATGTTGCAGCTGATCCAGTACACAGAGCTCACCGCCCGCCAGCTCGACTACGTGGTCAAGGCGCACTCCGCGGCCAACTCCCTGCTGGGCTTGCTCAACGATATCCTCGACTACTCGAAGATCGAGGCCAGCAAGCTGCAGCTCGATCTGCACCCCTTCGACATCGAGTTGCTGATGCGGGACCTGGCCATCGTACTGGACGGCAACCAGCGCCAGAAAGAGATCGAGGTCATGTTCGATATCGACCCCCACCTGCCCAATCACCTGATCGGTGACAGCATGCGCCTGCAGCAGGTGCTCACCAACCTGGCGGGCAATGCCCTCAAGTTCACCATCAAGGGGCAGGTAGTGATCACCATGGCGCTGCTGGCCCGCCATGAGCAGACGGTCACCATCCGCGTGGCCGTCACCGACAGCGGCATCGGCATCAGCGCCCACCAGCTGGAGCGCATCTTCGAGAGTTTCACCCAGGCCGAGGCCTCCACCACCCGTCGCTTCGGCGGCTCCGGACTGGGGCTGGTGATCTGCAAACGCCTGCTCAAGCTGATGGGGGGAGAGCTGCGGGTCGAGAGTGAACCTGGCCGTGGCAGCCGCTTCTGGTTCGACATCACCCTGGCACAGGCCGCCCCCCAGTCTCTCAAGGAGGCCTGCCCGGACATGGCACCGCCACCCTACATTCTGGTGGTCGACGACAGCGAGCTGGCGGCAGAGCTGCTGCAACGCACCCTGCTGCAGCTCGGCTGGCAGGCCGAGCTGGTTCACTCGGGGGCCGAAGCCGTCCGCCGGGTCGGCGAAGCCCGTGCCCTGGGCCGTCCCTTCGACATAGTGCTGATGGACTGGAGCATGCCGGGCATGGATGGACTGAACGCCGCCGCCCAGATCCGGCAACAGGCCGGGCAAGACCCAGCCCCCGGAGTCATCATGGTCACCGCCTACGGCCACGAGGTGTTCACCGAGTCGCACCAGTCGGGCGCCACCCCCTTCGTCAGCCTGCTGACCAAACCCGTGACTCCCAAGCAGCTGGCAGAGGCCATCTATCAGGCCCTCCATGGCCAGGACGTCGCGCCCGCTCTCCCTTCCCAGCACACCCGCCGGCTGAGTGGTCTCACCCTGCTGGTGGTGGAGGACAATCTGCTCAACCGCCAGGTCGCCTGTGAGTTGCTGAGCTGCGAAGGGGCCAGGGTGCTGCTGGCCGAATGCGGGCGGGACGGGGTGGCCATGGTATTGCAGCAAGCCCCCTCGTTTGATGCGGTGCTGATCGACATGCAGATGCCGGATATTGACGGGCTGGAGGCCACCCGCCAGATCCGGGCCCACCCGCAGTTTGCCAACCTGCCCATCATCGCCATGACCGCCAATGCCTCGGAAGCGGATCGCCAGCTCTGCCTGGCTGCCGGCATGAATGAGCATGTGGGCAAGCCCATTGCCCTCGAACAGCTGGTCTCCACCCTGCTGGCCCAGCTTGGCAAGGCTGGCCAGCCAGCCCTTGCCCAGCCCCCGTCCCCCGCAGCCAGCGAAGCCCTGCTGGAGGCGGACTCCGTCATACGCCAGCGTTTTGACAACGATATCGAACTGCTGCAACGGATCCTGAGCCTGTTCGGCCCCGACATGGCAGAACAGCTGGAGGCCTTGCACCAGGCCATCGCCGCTGGCCAGGTCACGGAGGCCTGTCGCATATTGCACGCGATCAAGGGCAGTGCCAGCACCATGGGGGCCTGCCGACTGGCCACCCTGGCCAAGGCGCAGGAGCAGGCCCTGCTCCACGCCGACCAGTCGCAGGCCGCAGCGCTGCTGGCTGACGCCGGCTGGCTGCAGCTGTTGCAGGAGACGGTGCGGCTCAGCCTGGAGAGCCTCGACAAAACCTTCGCCCCGCCCCCCGATACCACCGCACCGCCGGCCGATGATGCCTTGTCCCTCGCCGAATGGCGGGAGGCCATGCAGCGCATCCTGACGCTGCTGGAAGATGGCAATCTGGCGGCGGTCGAGCTGACCGAGGCCCTGGCGCCCAAGACGCCGCCGCAGTTGCACGCCGCCTTTCACCAGTTTGCCGGCCTGATCGAGAATCTGGAGTTCGACGCCGCCCTCAAGTTGGGGAAATCCCTGTGCGTCAACCAATGATGGAGCCCAAGATGGTCCCCTGGAACCTGCCCACCAACCGTCGCCCCAAACTGCTGATCGTCGATGATCAGGCGATCAACATCAGGCTGCTGCACCAGCTCTTTCGCGAAGAGTGCGAGATCTTCATGGCCACCAGCGGGGAGCAGGCACTTGCCCTCTGCCGCAGCCTGCTGCCCGACCTTGTCTTGCTGGACGTCATCATGGACGGCATGAGTGGCCACGAAGTCTGCCAGCAACTCAAGGCGGATCCCGACACCCGGGATATTCCCGTCATCTTCGTCACGGCCCAGCAGGAGGAGACGGACGAAGAGTACGGCCTGGCCCTCGGCGCGGTGGATTTCATCAGCAAGCCCATCAGCCCCAACATCGTCAGGGCCAGGGTGAAGACCCACATCACCCTCAAGCTGCAGGGGGACTTGCTGCGCAACCTGGCCATGCTCGACGGCCTCACCGGCATACCGAACCGGCGCCAGTTCGATGATGAGCTGACGCGGCAGTGGCGCCAGGGTTGCCGGGACAACACCCCCCTCTCCCTCATCATGCTCGATGTCGATTATTTCAAGCGCTACAACGACCGCTATGGCCATCAGGCCGGCGATCACTGCCTGCAGGCCATCGCCGCCGTGCTGGCCGAGCGGCTGGGCAGGCCGCACGATCTGGTGGCCCGCTACGGCGGTGAGGAGTTTGCCTGCGTGCTGCCCAACCCCCCCCTGGCCAGCGCCGTCCATCTCGCCGACAGCATGTGCAGCGCCGTGCGCGAGCTGGCCATCGAGCACCTCGCCTCAGAGGTGGCCAGGGTGGTAACCATCTCCCTTGGCGTGGTCTGTGCCATCCCCAGCCAGACCGGCACGCCGCAACAGCTGCTGGAGGCGGCCGACCGCCAGCTCTACCGGGCCAAAGAGGCAGGACGGGCCAGAGTCGCCGCCGATGGCGAGGGGGGATGAGTCCTCTGCCGTGCCTGCCCCCTCTCCGAAACAGGAGTCAGGGCGGGCAGTTAGCAGGCCGCTGGCGAGTCCCGCCCCGCCAGCAGCCTTGCCGTTTGCACTGACAAACTGCTGATTAAAGGTTCATTGTGCGCCGCTCTTCGGTAGAATCGCCGCTTTCGATCACCATCCAACCGGCGGGAGGGGCACAATCTGGCAATGAACCTGATCCGACCCCTGCTGCTGCTCTGCCTGCTGCTGCCCCTCTGCGCCCAGGCGCTCACCCTGCACAGTCGCCCCTACCTGCAAAGCCCCCCGGCGCCCGCCAGCACGGCTGATCAGCCCTGGCTCGCCGAAATGACGGCGCTGCGAGTCGGGGTGCTGCGCCACGACTATCGCCCGTTCGCCATGATCGGGCCCGATGAGCACTTCGAGGGGATCGCCGCCGACTACCTCGACATCCTGGCCAGGGCGCTGCAAAAACCGGTGAAACTGCGGGCATTCAACGACACGCGCAGCGCGCTGGCGGCGCTGCGGGCCGGGGATCTCGACCTCGTCAACCTCGGCAACCTCAACCTCGGTGCGGCCGAACAGGCGGGCATCGCCCTCAGCCGGCGCTATTTCAGCAGTGCCCCCGTCTTCTCGGCCCTCGCTGCCGAACAGGGGCCGCTGCTGCTGCCGGGCCAGCGGGTCGCCACCGTGCGTGGCTACGTGAACGAGGCCGCCTTCAAGCGCTACTACCCGGATCTGGTACTGGTCAATTACCCCTCCAACGTGGCAGCCTTCGATGCGGTCTTCTTCGGCCACGAGCCGCTGCTGCTAAGCGACCCCCACTCTCTGCACTACCTCAACAGCGAGCGCTTCGACAAGATCCGCCAGCGCAGCCAGGCGCAGCCCGCCATTGCGGCGGACGGCTTTCGCTTCGCGGTGTCAGCCGCTCACCCCGGCTTGCTGGCCCTGCTCGACCAGACCCTGAAGGGGGTGAGCGACGTCACCCGCAGCCTCATCTTCAACCAGTGGAACGGCCCCATCCGCGACATCATCGAGCGCCCCGGCGATCTCTACAGCCGCGAGGAGCGCGCCTGGCTCGCCAGCGCCGGCCCGGTGAAGGTGTGGCTGATGGACGACCTCTACCCCTACGGGGTGCGCGACTACGACAACCAGCTCACCGGCATGTCGGTGGAGATGCTGGAGAAGATCAGCAAGCGCTCCGGCCTGCGCTTCGAGTTCGTCAATTACGGCTCGGAGCAGGCCCGCAAGGAGGCCCTGCTCAGGGGGGAGCTGGATCTCATCGGCGCCATCTCCCGCCCGGTGGCCGAGGGTTACCGGCTGCGCCCCTCCCTGCCCTACGCCACCGATGACATCTATGTGCTGGTGGCCCGCAAGGGGGATGCCTTAAGCGGCGATCTGGCACAGCTCGCCGGCAAACGGGTGGGCAGCACCATCTACAACCCCATCGCCAGAGAGCTTGGCGACAGCCAGGTGAGCTTTCTGGAGAGCGCCGACGAGGCGATGGAGGCGGTCAACGAGGGGCGCCTCGATGCCGCTATCGTGCCGCTCTATTTTGCCCAGCATGCGGTGGAGGGGGGCAGGCTTCAGCAGATCCGCATCGCCGGCCCCGCCGACGACCAGCCCATCCGGATGGGCTTTGCAGGCCTCTCCGCCAACCGGATGCTGATGGACATCATCGACAAGACCATCCTCTCCATCGCTCCCAATGAGCTGGCGATGATGAGCTACCAGTGGCGCAACCGCAAACTGCCGGCCCCCACCTTCATGGAGCGCAACGCCCCCTACTTCTACCTGCTGCTGGCGGGGCTGTGCGCCGTCGCCCTGCTGCTGTTTTACCGCAACCGCATGCTCAACCGGCTGGCCCGCTCGGAGCAGGCCTCCCGCCGCCAGCTGGAGGAGCACGTGCGCTTCATCGAGGCGCTCGGCGAGAGCCTGCCCCACCCCATAGTGGTGCGCGACAAGGGGGGCAAGGTGATCCTCTGCAACAGCAAGTACCTGGCCACCCTCAACGCCCCCATCGAGCGGGTGCTCGGCACCTCGTTTGCCGAGGGGCTCAAGGGGCTGCTCGGCGCCGAGGCCATCGCCGCTCTGGAGCAGGATTTTCAGCAGGTGCTGCGAAGCGGCAGCCCCATACTGTCGGATCGCATCTTCAGCCAGCGCGGCCCGCGCCAGTTCGTCTACCACTGGATGGTGCCCTATTTTGACTATCGCGGTGCCATCAGCGGGGTGATCAACGGCTGGATCGACATCACCGAGCGCAAGACCATGGAGGAGGCGCTGCGCCGCGCCAAGGAGCAGGCCGACCGCGCCAGCCGGGCCAAGAGCGACTTTCTGGCCACCATGAGCCACGAGATCCGCACCCCCATGAACGCCATCCTCGGCATGCTGGAGCTGGCGAGCCAGGATCCCGCCCTCGCCCGCCACACCGGCGAGCAGCTGCGCATCGCCTCCGAATCCGCCAACGGCCTGCTCGATCTCATCGGCGACGTACTGGATATCTCCAGCATCGAAGCGGGCCAGCTGACCCTCGCCCCCGAGCCGTGCGAGCTGGCGCCCCTGCTCCACTCGGTGGCCCGCGCCTGCAAGGGGATGGCCGAGCAGAAGGGGCTTGGCTACCGGGTCGAGTTGCCCCCCCTGCCGCGAGTGCTCATCGACCCGCTGCGCCTGCGCCAGATTGTCTTCAACCTGCTCGGCAACGCCATCAAGTTCACCGAGCGGGGGGAGGTGAGCCTGCAGGCCAGCCTCACGGGGAGCGCGGAGCAGCCGCTGCTGCACCTCATCATCCGCGACAGCGGGGTGGGCATCGCCCCCGACAAGCTGCCCGGGCTGTTCAGCCCCTTCTACCGCGCCCACGACCCCTACCAGTTCGCCGGCACCGGCCTTGGCCTCAATATCGCCCGCATGCTGTGCCAGCTGATGGGGGGCAAGATAGCGGTCAGCAGCGAGCTTGGCAGCGGCACCGAGCTCAGGATCCGGCTGCCCCTCACCCCGCTGGCCGCCCCCCACGAGCCCCTCGACGCCGCGTCGCCGCCGGCCGGGCCACTGCTTGTGCCCTCCCCCCGGCCGGTTGCGGCAACCCGGCTGCGGGTGCTGGTGGTGGACGACAACCACGCCAACCAGGTGCTGCTGCGCCAGCAGCTCAAACATCTGGGCCACGAGGTGAGCGTGCGCGGCAACGGCGCCGAGGCGCTGCGGGCCATCCAGAATCAGGACTTCGATCTCATCATCACCGACTGCCAGATGCCGCTGATGGATGGCTTCGAGCTGACCCGCCGCCTGCGCGCCCGCGGCCACACCCAGCCTATCTGGGGCTTCACCGCCCACGCCACAGCGCGCGAGCGGGAACTCTGCCTGGCCGCCGGCATGGACGACTGCCTCTACAAACCCATCGGGCTGGCCCGGCTGCGCACTGCCCTCGCCAGCCTCGAGCAGACCAATGCCGGCGCCCTGAGCCCGGTCTGATTATCTGGGCCGGATGGCGCGGGGCAGTGCTCCAACCGTATCCGCTCCAGCCGTGTCCACCCCAGTCCTGCCAGCCCGATCCCCGTCACACCCTCGCATGCTCACACCGGCCCTCTGCGCCTTCGGGCTGGAGTCTGCCAGCGGCAGGGTGTGTAATAGCCATTTGTGTTTGGCGACGACCCGGAACCCCATGCAACTCAAACCCCTTCTCAAGGGGCGCTTTCAGCCCCACTGGCAAGCCGGCCACGATCTCATCGAACAGGTGGTCAGCTCCTGCATCACGGAGCGGCGTCTCATCCCCGAGGGGGAGCCCCTGATGCGCCAGGGCGAACCGCTGCGGGATCTGGTGCTGGTCAAGAGCGGCCGCATCGCCATGGGCCACACCGCCATGAATGGCCGCCGCTTTCAGCTCGGCACTCTGGAGTGCGACCACCAGCTCTTTGGCGAGATGGAGTTCTTCACCGGCTACCGCTGCCAGCTCGACATCATCGCCGAGGAGCCGCTGGAAGTGGCCCGCATCGACGGCGAGCAGCTGGAGCAGGCGCTGGTCGCCCACCCCAGGGTGGCACTCTTCTTTGCCACCGCCATTGCCATCGACTATCAGGACACGGTAGATATCTTCACCTGCCGCATGCTCTACCCCATCAGCTACAACATCGCCCTCGACCTCTATCACAGCCACTGCCACCACAACCCGGTGAGCGGTTTTCGCAAGGGGTATCAGGAGGCGGAACGCTTCGGCACCACGGACAGAGTCTACCGGCGGGCGGTGAAAGAGCTGATGGACAAGGGATTGGTGGAGCGCGGTGAGGAGGGGTTGCAGATCCGCGATCTGGCGGGGCTCAAGGCCTTTCTGGAGCAGCTTTAACAGATTACCAGTTGATTGAAAAATCACCGACTCAGTTCACTTTACAAGCCGACTAATGAGAGGCTCTATGAACAATAAGACTGAAGACTACGCTGAACGTATTTCTAAAATGCCTAAAGATAAGGTTCAGATAATGCGTACGAATGCAGCACATAAAGGCCGTGAAGATATTGTGGCCCTATGCATTACCCGTCTTATGGAATTAGAAAAAATGGAACGTCTCACATTACGTGAGAAGGATTGGGAACCGGGCTGTATTGAGGATTTGATTCTTAAGGTACACGAGCGTTATGAGGCAGTAAAAAGCATGCAACTTGGTCGTAGGTTTGTGGCTACCCGAACCAGGCCAATGTTTGAACGTTGGGGAATTGTAGGCACAGCTGAAAGAACCGTCATTAAAGGTGCCTCTGGTGGTTTTGAGGCACTGGTTCGAGAAGGGGAAGCATCTTCAACATGGGAAGCCGTAATTGCTGCTTTTCCACATCATTTTAGTAAAGAAGCCTGTGTGGCTGCACATGAACGGCTTAATCACTTTCTTACACCAGATCAGATTGGCTCCATTATTAACGAACTCCGTGATGAATCAGAACGGCTCAAAAGAAAATGACTAACACAAAGAGGGGCGGTTTATACCGCCCCTCTTGCTGTTTACTCCCCCGCTCAGGCGAGACAGGGCTGAGGGCGGGCCATGCGCAGCGACGCCACCAGCATGGCGAGGATCACGCCGTAGATAAGCGGGATGGCGTACATTACCGCCTGCAGGCCGATCACCTGCTCGAACATGGCGCTGATGGCCGGGCTGAACATGGCTCCCGCGCTGCCGCTGATGAGGATATAAGAGACATTTTTGCTCGATGCCTGGCGCACAAACGACACCCCGTAGGCGATAAAGGCGTTGTAGAGCGCCGCACAGACAAAGCCGTAACCGTAGGTGAGGTATGGCAGCTGGCTCAGGTTGTCGGTGGTGACGATAAGCGCCGTCATCCCCATCGCCAGGGTGATGATCACCAACAGGAAGGTGCGGATCGCAATGCGGGTCACAATGGCGGTCGACACCAGCGCGCCGAGCAGAGCCGCCGTCCAGTACTGGGTGATGATGTTGCCCGCCTCCTCGAAGGGGATGCCGAACTTGTTCTTCACGAACATGGGCGCCCAGGTGAGGAAGGTGTAGAGCGCCAGCATGCCGAGAAAGAGCCCCAGCCCACCGCTGATGATGCCGAGGTTCCACTCCGAATGTTCGTTGCCGGCGCTCTCGCCGCCCGCCTCGCAGCTACGGAAGTTGGTCAGCACTGCCACCAGCATGGTCGCCAGCGCCACCACCCCCACCGCCAGATAGCTCCAGCTCCACGCCATGGCGTGAGTCAGGGTGTAGGTAGTGATAAGCGGGAAGACCACCCCGGCCACGTTGAAGGTGGCATCCTGCACCACCAGCATGGTGCTCTGCATCCGCGCCTGCCATACGCTCACCACCAGGGTCCCTGCAATGCAGAGCCCCACCCCGCCACACAGGCCAATCACCGTCATGGCCGCCATCACCACATAGAGCGAGCCGGTCAGATGGAGCGAGGCCGCCGCCAGCGCGATCAGGCCGTAGCAGAGCAGCGTCATCCGCTTGAGGCCCACCTTCTCGATGAGGAAGAAGGCGGCAATGGTGCCCGCCAGCGCCCCGCCGTTGAGCAGGGAGAAGATGGAGGCCACCTGATTGACGTCGGCGCCGAACTTGGCGGCGATGGGGTCGATCAGCATGCCGAACTGGGTCGCAAAACCGGCCATCACGAAGTTGGCCAGGAAGCTGATGGCAGTGAGGGAGAGCTTATTGTTCATATTGGATCTCTCTTGGGGTCAGGGTGCGTGCAGGGTTGGGCGGGCCGCGGCGCTTACAGCGCGGTGTGCAGCGCCAGCTCGATCATCTGGTTGAAGGAGAGCTGCCGCTCCTCGGCAGTGGTCTCTTCACCGGTCAAGCAGTGGTCGGAGACGGTCAGAATGGCGAGCGCCTCGATCCCCTGCTGATGGGCCAGCCCGTAGAGACCGGCCACCTCCATGTCGATACCGAGCACGCCGAACTTCTCCAGCGCCGGAATGAGGTTGTCGTCCGGATCGTAATAGAGGTCACCGGTGAAGATATTGCCCACCTTGACCGGAATCGCCTTCTCCTGCGCCTTGGTAAACGCCTTGTGCAGCAGGGCGAAATCGGCCGAGGTGGCCATCTGGTAACCGGCGCTGCGCTTGGCGTTGGTGGGGGAGTCGGTGCCCGCCGCCTGCGCCAGGATCACGTCACGCATCTGCACGTGGCGCTGGGTCGCCCCCAGACTGCCGATGCGGATGATCCGCTTGACCCCGAAGTCGTTCACCAGCTCGTGGGCGTAGAGCACCATGGAGGGGATCCCCATGCCGTGGCCCATCACCGAGATGCGCTGGCCATTGTAGTAGCCGGTGTAGCCCAGCATGTTGCGCACATTGGTCACCTCGCGCGCATCGGTCAGAAAGGTCTCGGCGATATAACGGGCCCGCAGCGGGTCCCCCGGCATGATGACGGTCTCGGCGAAATCGCCCGGGTTGGCATTGATATGAGCGGTCATTATTGTTGTGCTCCAGTTTGACTCGTGTGGATGAGGGCATCCTAGCCCCCGCCCCCTCGTCCCTTGCAGGACAAAAGTCCTGTTGTGCCGATCGAGATCCCAGTTCCGGCAACTTCTCCAGGGCCACCCTCGCTTGCCCCCCTTCGCCGCCGTTTATCTGCCCCCGCACACCCCAACCCTACCCCTGCGGCCAGCGCCCAGTCACTCGCTCAGCGATAACCCCCCACGCCCCAAAAAGCGCGGGGGGCCTGATGGCCCCCCGCAAACACACCGGATGAGAAAATGCCTTACTTGGCGGCGCTATCCTTCACGCACTTCTGGACAAAGCTGTTCTTGGCCGCGCCAGCCAGCTTCTTGTCGGCCGCCGCCTTCTCGCACTTGGCCGCCGGATCCACTGCCGCGCCCGTCTTCACGCACTTCTGGATAAAGCTGTTCTTGGCCGCACCGGCCAGCTTCTTGTCGGCGGCCGCCTTCTCGCACTCGCCGGTCGCTGCGCCAGCGGCATCTTTCACGCACTTGCCGACAAAGCTGGTCTTGGCGGCGCCGTTAAGCTTTTTGGCCGCGGCCTGCGCCTCGCACTGCAACTGGGCAGCATCGTTGGCAAAGACCGGATTAGCCAGCAGCACGCTGCCGCAGAGCAGGCCGAACAGGATAGCAATACGCTTCATATGACGTTCCTTATTGTGATGTGTTGGCATGGTGACCCGTTTGCATGGTGATCTGATTGCAAGTAACTGTTGTGACAACAGCTGATTGTTGCCGCTGATCCCCCGCCTCGCCAGCACAGAGCACCATAGCCGCACTATAGCGCCGATTGGCTAAGCGGGATTCTCCCCAGCCAGCTCCGCCTTAACAGCAAGCCAGCCCCCTCTTCTCCGTGACACTCGCCGACCCCAATAAAATCAAGGGTCATGGAAATCCTGTTCACTGCCACAGCGATTTCTTGAGCCAGCGCATAAAACACAGATATTCCTGATAGTTACGTCAATTTTTGACTGGTGAGACCAGATTCGATTGGCATATCATAGCCATCCGGTGCCTATTGAACTGTGATGGGTTACTGCCCTCCCTGGTTAATGGAGCATTTTGGAAGCTGTAATCCACGGGCGGTAGCGTGTGCTTTGTCTGCTATTTTCAAGGAGCACTAGAACAACATAGTGCTAGTAATGACAACCAATATAAAATTTACGCCAAGTATTTCCGCTCTGAATAAAAAACAATGAGCTATTGCCCTGTCAACATTAGCAAACATGTTAGTATTTCATTGTCAATTTAACTAATAACTCGGACAAGGTAGTTTTGCTATCTAACCTTCATACCTTCTGAAACTGCCGCCGGTTGGCTGCGATTCTCCTATACATAGCTCTCAGAACAAGGCTGGTTTTTTTCAAAAACATAATAAATACAGACGAATGATTTCAGAAAAAATATTAATCGTAGAGTTTTCTACCAATGCCACACTTTGGTGTCAAGAATCTTCAGGCCAACATCTATTACATTTATTTATATAGTTAAATGATTTCACATTATAGATCAAACCACTGCGCCATCTGGAAAATAAAATAGGATACAAAATGAAACAGTTATACTTTAATGACACGCAAGCTAAACAAGAGATTCTGACCTTATTCAAAGCTTCACGTTTGATCCCTTTCTTTGGTAGTGGATTCACGATGAACTCAAGAGCAAAACGCAGTAGAGTTCCAGATGCTGAGAATTTAACAAAAATCATAAAGTCTGCTATTTTAGAAAAAATAAAAGACCCAAATCTACAACAAGAAATAAATGAAATAAAGGATCTTAAAACGGCTTTCGGGCTACTTAAAATGCCAGATTTAATCTCAAACAGAGAATCCAGAACCCTCCTTGAAAATATATTCTCAGAAGTTGAGCTAGGTGACGAGTCTAAACAGAAAGTCTTAAAAATTGATTGGCCACACATATTTACATTCAATATTGATGATGCAATAGAAAAGGTGGTTAAAAATAAATACAAGGTACTCGTACCCAATAAAAAAACATCCCGAGAGTATATTTCATCACACAAATGCATATTTAAATTACACGGTGATATATCAGAATTATGTGCTTATGATGACATGAACTTAGTCTTTACATGGCGGGATTATGCTCATAGCATAGAAAATAACAAAGCTATACTTAGCTTTTTGAAAGATGAGGCTCAAGACTCATCTTTCTTATTTATAGGATGTAGTCTAGATGCAGAATTAGATCTAATCAACTTAACAAAAGACACCTCTTTCTCTAAATCTATTTACCTCAAGAAAGGAAAGGCTAGCTTAGCCGATATTATAAAGTTAAAGGAATATGGAATAGAAAAGGTGATCTACTTTGACACTTACACCCAAATATATGAATGGATATACAGTGAACTAAAAGGCTACTCCAGAGAAATTCCAACAAGAGACCTTTTGTTTAATGATACTTTGCTATCTCGTAATGAAGCGATTACCATAATAACAAATGGTGGCCCCGTATCAAAAATCATTGATGATAAAAGAGTTGCACTTTCGAGCGCAACCTTCCCAAATAGAACATTGATAAAAAAGGCAGCAGAGATAATTAGGGAAAAAAACTGTCTTCTCATAACAGGCAGAAGAATCAGTGGGAAAACATTATTTATTTTCCAATTGGCTATGCATCTTAAAGAATTTGGAGTGACCTTCTTCTCATCTACTGACAGTTATGACCCATCAATAAGAAAGAAGATGGAACGTTTGGAAAGCCATTTATTTATATTTGACTCTAATTTCCTTAGCTTTGAAGGAATAAAAGAAGTTTTGTATTCCAAAATTCAGCCTAGCAGTAAGATTATCATTTGTGCAAGCTCAGGCGATGCTGAGCAAGTTAGATTTCTTCTTACTGAAAGTAGGGTAATCTACGATGAAGTCACATTAAACAATGTGCTTGATGCTAATGAACTAGAAAAATTCAACGAAGCATTAGATTCTACAGGCCTCCCTATATGTAATAAAAAAGAGAACTTGCTAACATATGCTTACAGATGTTATGAGGAATACAAACACTCCCTTCCTACATCTACTATTTTCGATAAGCAGTTTTCTGTAGAGTCTTATTATCTTTTTATTCTGATTTCTGCATATGGAAAAGCTAACCTTCATCATATAAAGTCTATAGCTGAAGACTTTGACATAAATGGTTTCATTCAAAAAAATGACCGTCTTTTTGAAATTGAAGTAACCGTCACGGGGGAAAAAGTAGTTATTTGCAATACACCCACGTGGCTGTTGAAAAAAGTAAGACTGATGGTTGACAACAACCCTGATGCCGCATCAATCATCTCAAGAGTAATAATATCACTTGAACGAAGTGGTTTCTCATCATTAGCGACGGATCTTTTTAGATTCGATAAACTAAATGAGCTTTCTGGTGACAAAGACCCAAGAGCCTTTATAAAGGATGTATATATAAACATATCAAATGTATACTCTAAGGAGTCTCACTACTGGCTACAGAGAGCAAAGACGGAATTAATTTCAGGCCGAGTGGAAAATGATATTAATGAAGGTGTGAATTATGCAAGAAAAGTAAGACTGGATAATGCATCACAAAAAAACAAGACTTATTACAGTGCCACTCTAGTGTTAACTCAGTTGTTAGCTAGAGGATTTACAATCACAAGTAAAAATGAATTTTTGATGAGTTTTATAGACTCATGCATTGAGTCTATAAGCAATTACCATAATAACCGAAGACATATAGATGACATGGCAGCAGTAAATGATGTACGCAACACGTTAAGATATCTCAAAGCACATCCTCCTATTGAAGCCCTACCTCAAAAAGAAAAAATCATTCAGCTATGTAATTTCTTTTGTATAGAATAAAATATCTGGAACACTAACCTCTATGAGCCAGCTACAATTCGGCTGGCTCACGATTTAACCCCTTATCCCTCCAACCAATACTCCCTTTCAACCCCCACCCCGGCTACAAAGGCGGGATCGTGGGAGACCAGCAGCAGAGTGCCCGGATAGTCGGCCAGCACCTGAGTGAGCAGCTGGCGCGAGGGGTGATCCAGATGGTTGTCCGGCTCGTCCAGCAGCAACAGGTCGGGCAGTTGCGCCAGCACCATCAGCAAACCCAGCTTTAGCCGCTCGCCACCGCTCAACCCATGACAGGGCGCCAGGGCGCGATCGCCGCGCAGGGCGATGCCCGCCAACCGGGTTCTCGCCTCGCTCTCGGAAAGCGTCGGTGCAACCGCCAGCAGGTTGGCCAATGGACTAAGGTCTAGCGCAATCAGGCTGAGCCCCTGATCAAGACACGCCATCCGGCCATTGATGCGAAAGCTGCCCGCCTCAGGCGCCAGCTCACCGCGCAGCATCTGCAGCAGGCTCGACTTGCCGCTGCCGTTGCGACCGGCCAAGAGACAGCGAGCCCCCCGCTGCAGCACCAGATCTACCTGCTGACCATGCCAGCGTGTGTGGCGCACCGCCGTGATCACCAGCGGCTGGGCCGCCCCTTTGCGATCGCTTTCCGCTGGCCACTGCATGACAAGCGGCTGCACCGCCGCCAGCGCGGCCGCCGCCTCGGCGCGCGCCTCCACCTGCGCACTATGGCCCCGCTCGTGGCGATCCAGCACCTTGCCAAGGGATTTGCCCGCCTGTTCCGCTTTGAAATCGAGCAGGATCTTGGCCTGGGAGCCGCGCTCGCGCCTCCCCTGACTGGCCCGTCTGGCCGCCTGCTCACGCACCTTCTGCACGCTGCGCGCCGCCGCTTTTTCACGGCGATCCGCCTGCGCCAGCCGGGCGCTGCGGGCAGCCTGCAGCTCCGCCTGCTGCGCCAAAAATGCCTCAAACGAGAGGCTGGCACTCTGCAGCCCCTGCTCGCTCAGCTCCAGTATCTGGCTCCCTTGATTGAGCAGGCGCCGGTCGTGACTTACCAGCAGATAGCCACCACTGTGGCTGGCCAGTCGCTGGCTCAGCCACGCGATGCCACTGGCATCCAGGTGGTTGTCCGGCTCATCGAGCAGCAGAAAGTGAGCAGATCTCGCAAACAGCGCCAGCAGGCGCAAACGGGTGATCTGGCCACCGCTCAGGGTGCTGACCGGGGTATGGGCATCGAGTCTGAGGCCAGCCTCTGCCAGCAGGTCGGCAAGATCGCTGCGCAGGTTCCAGCGATCAGCCAGCCGCTCGAAATCGTCCAGGGCGCAGATCCCCTGCTCGATGCGCTCAAGGGCCCGCAGCGGCTCGCCCCAGCCGATAACGTCGGCCACGCTGGCTGCGTCGTCATGAGCCTGCGCGGGTACAAACTGGGACAACCAGCTGATGGGGGTCAACCACTCAATCTTGCCAGAAGCCGCGCGGCGCTGGCCCGCCAGCAGTTCCAGCAGCAGGCTCTTGCCGATGCCGTTGCGGCCGATCAGGGTGCAGCCCGCAGCGGGCAGAGTGAAGGTAAGGGGCACAGTGCAAGCGCCGAAGGGCAGCTGCAAGGCGTTGATATGACATGCGATATGGGTCATCTGAACTCCTGTGGGCCAATGCGAGAGCCGCAGGCCAAGAGCCAAGCCAAATGACAGGGACACGTGTCCACAAATGGGAAAACAGCAGAGGAATCAGCATCAACCTGTCACGGTAAGACACACCCGATCTCCCTGGCGGGAGAGGAATCAAAAGCGGGGTGCGGACAGGTTAAATGCGCATTGGAGGAAGTACTCATATATCAAAGGAGCCAAGAGGCTAACCCGACGTATGCGGGCAGGTCAACACACATCATCTGGATCAGATCCTGTTGTCGGCCAATACCGGTCGCTATAAAGGCTCGTACGAAAACCACCTCTAGAGAGATAGTTCAATACCCATATGGAGCATGATTGATCGATGACATGATCTAGAATGTGCGCTCTTTTTTCATTCGGGATTCGATTATATGAAACGCGTTTTCTTCGCCGCTCTGACCATGCTGACTGCACCCGCCATGGCCGAGCAGACTGTTGCCCACCACTTCGCCACACTGACATACCAGCAGATCATCGATGGCTGCCAGATGTATCGCCTCAATACCCCGCAAGGCGCCACCCTGCTGTTCGGGCACAACTTCAATGACACCGGCGTCAATGCGGAGGGAGGTGCCTCTGCCGGCACCATGGATCTCTACTCCTACATGTATTCGGACCCGAAATATCGCAGCTACTCCCTGCGGGGCACCAATAATCTCTATCAGCCCTCCACCAGCGACTCTTATACCTTTATGACCCTCTCCGTCGGGGCCAGCAGCTCACCCGACAACTTCATGTTGTCCCAGCGCAAGAACATCGAGCGGGCGACCTCTTACTCCAGCGGCGATACCCAGCTCTCGATGCATTTCTACGACGGGCAGGATCAGCCGAAATATGACAAGGCGATGCCGAAATATCTCTCGCTGTGCGGCAACAACATTGCCTCCTTCGACTCATTGACCAGCCTTAGACTGCGCATCGCCAACTCCACCATCAAGGTGCAGTACCCAAGATTCAATCAGCCTGCCGGGATCAAGGCCAGCAATGATCTGGTCAGCGAAGTCCAGCTCGCCTGGAACAATGCCGACAACAGCGCCATCACGACCCGTCAGCTTAAATACACCCGCATCTCCCGCGCCGAGAAACTCGACAAGCCGCAAGATCAGAAGTTTGTCGAACTGGCCAAACTTGGCATCAACGACGACCGCTATATCGACATCAATGGCGACCAGAATCCTCTGATCCCCGGCAAGGAGTATGTCTATCAGGTGCAGTACTGCGACGGTTACGACTTCTGCGAAGCGAGCCCTCAGGTGATTGGCAAAGCCAATTAAGCAGCCCGCTATCGATCCATAAAAAGAGCCCCGCCGGGCTCTTTTTATGTTGTCTCCCCCACAACGTGCTACTGCCAGCAGAAGAGACAACTAAGGCATCCAGCTGAACCACCTATCCCCCCTCATGCCACTGCCCGAATGGCGCTTAATGGTTGCCATATGGAAACCCACCTACGTATGATGCCAAACGGCACCGTTTTGGGGCTTGCGGTGCTCTCAAGACCCAGGCTGCCATTTCGCATCATCACCCACCTTATCAATGAACAGTGAGCCCTTATGAATGTTCGCTACTGCGCCCTGTTGGCGTGCTGTCTGCCGCTGGCAAGCCATGCTGAGATTGCTGCACCTTATCAGCTCGATGCAGGCAAGGTCATCTTCAAACCCTATGGCAATCAAGCGGGAACTCCGCTGGCCGGAGCTGTGCCGACGGACTTTGACGTCATATACCGCAACGATAATTTCGCCCTGGCCCTCTCGCAGGGGCGCTATTTCTGCAATGCCCAGCCGCTGCCCGACAGCTTTGATGTCAACAGCGCCAAGGCGCTTGGCAGTTTCCTGCTGAGCGGGCAGCAGGCCTATGCCTATTGCGAGCAGATCAAGGTGCCGGTGAATACCGCCGCCTTCGCCTTGCTTGACCACCCTTTTGCCAGCGACGATCGCCATGTCTTTCTCGTCACCGGCGAACTGCTCGAGGGAGCGGACCCCAAACACCTGAAGACGGCCCATGGTCAGGCTGCTGACCAGCGCCACTACTACTATGTGGCCGACCAGACCAAGGTCATCCCTCACAAAGGAAAAGTGGCGTTGTACGATACCTGCCAAGGGTGGGCCAAGATTGATGGCACCCTCTATTTCGAGGGTGAACCCCAACAAGAGGTGGATGCTACCAGCTTCCACTGCCTGAACTTCTCTTCGGCCGTGACCAAGGACGGCTTCTATAGCGGCAACCAGCGGATCGCCCCCCTGCCAAAAGGGGTCGACAGCGCCCTTATCAAACCGCTGCGGGAGAACTTCGTCACCGACGGCACACGCGTGTGGTATGTGAACGTCCAGCCGACTGAGCTGGAAGGGGTCAACCTGGCTGCAGCCAAGGTGGAATACGACCAGCTCAGCGATGGGGTGCACAACTGGGATTGCAGTGTTCACGACGATATGGGCAACCCCAGCTGTGAAAAAACGGCCGTCGAGTAGCCCTGTCGCCGCTCACCTCTGCCAGAGCGTCAGAAAATCCAGATACAGGTACAGCAAACCGGTGACCAGCATGTTTCCCGCCTCCCAGTTCTGACCCCGCGCGGCCTGTTCGCACAATAAAAATCCCCCGCGCTCGGGGGATTTTTGTTTTCTGTTTATCCTGGTTGGCGAGTCACTATCTGCGCCAGCGGGCAGGGGTGGGCGTTGACCATCAGCGGTTCTTAAGCGCCTCCACCCTGGCGATCAGGATGGCCATAAAGCCGGAGATGATGATCAGCCCGATACTGACAGGCAGCACAGAGACGGCGTAAGGAACAACAATTGCGCCACCGACCAGAGAATCCGAGAAGATGCTCAAGGGCAGCGGCAACAAGATTAACAGTGCGATATAAACCAGCACCCTGGCGATCACCAGAGGGGTTTTAAGAGATTGCGTTACGACTCTTCGGTACGGCCACATGATGGTTTGCTCCCTGATCCGTTATTATCCGGCCATCGGCCACCAACCCTGAGCAGGGTCCCGGCCTTGTTCGTCCATGATGGCTTCATGCAGCACCCTGATTAACAGCCACCGAACGACTGGTCAAGGGACTCCCCATCGGCGGCTTTTTCCCACGATTTTTATTCTTCTGCGCGCCGCCACTATGGCGGAGAAAACCTGCAACAAACCGGCGCCGCACCACAGCAACCTCTAACAACTGTTTCTATATCAGCAGCTTGTTGATTGCCTGCCATTCGGGGGCTTGTAGCAGCCCCCACTCTGGGATAGCCCCAGAGAGCGTTCAGGCAGAAGGCGCGGGATCCACCGCGGCCAGCAGCGCTGTGCCGTAGGAGTTGTCTATGGTGCAGCGCCACTGCCCATCGGTTTCTTTGCGAAACACATAGGTGGCGCGGCGGGTTTCCTCAGTCAGGCCCCCCTGGCCATCAGGGTAATTGAGCCGGGTCTCCATGATCACCAGCGCATTGTCGGCCCCCTCGATCACCTCCATGGCGCCCTGAGTCACCTCAAGGCGGCCGTCAAAGTAATCCGAGATGGCCGCGAAGGCGCGGCGGATAGCTGGAATGCCGCACACCACCATGCCGGGCTTGACCACCAGGGTGGCGTCCTCGGCGTAGAAGGCCATCAGGGCGTCGAAGTCGCGCCGGGAGATGGCCGCATCGCAGGTCTCGATAAGAGTTCGAAGGGGATGCTGATTCATCTTCACTCCTTATAGGGGGCGGCTTGCCCGCCCTGTCACGGATAGAAAACAACGGATAGAAAAATCCCCCGAGGTCGGGGGATTGGCAATCAACTTAACCGAGCAGGAAGGCCCTTAGCGGGGCAAACTCCGCCGGCAGATTGTGGGACAAGAGCGGCAGCACGGCGTGCTTGGCGAGCGGGCCGGGCAGCGGCACGTCCAGCCCCAGGATCTCGTCCACCGACTCCTTGAACTTGGCCGGATGGGCGGTGCACAGGAACACCCCCACTTCGTCCTCGGCCAGCTGTTCCCCCAGCAGATCCCAGGCAATGGCGCCATGGGGCTCGCACAGGTAATCCAGCTGGTGCAGGCGTTTGAGGGCCGCGCGGGTTTCGGCATCACTGCGCATGCCAGACCCCAGGGTCTCCAGCGCCCAGCCTTTGCGACGGCACAGCTCTTCCACCCTAGGCCAGTTGTTGGGGCGGCTCACGTCCATGGCGTTCGACAGGGTCGCGACCGTCTGGTGCGGATCCCACTGGCCGGTTTTCAGGTAGCGCGGCACGGTATCGTTGGCGTTGGTGGCGGCGATAAAGCGCTTCACCGGCAGCCCCAGCGCCTTGGCAATCAGGCCTGCGGTGAGGTTGCCAAAGTTACCGGACGGCACGCTGATGACCGCCTTGGCGCGTTGGGCTTTCGGCAGCTGGGCCAGCGCCTCGAAGTAGTAGCAAACCTGAGCCAGCAAGCGGCTGATGTTGATGGAGTTGGCGGAGTTCAGACCAATCGCCTTTTTCAGCTCTTCGTCATCGAAGGATTGCTTCACCAGCGCCTGACAGGCATCGAAGTCGCCGTCGATGGCGATGGTGCGGATGTTGCCCCCCAAGGTGCAGAACAGCGCCTCCTGCAGCGGGCTGATCTTGCCCTTGGGGTAGAGGATCACCACCTCGATCCCCTCCAGCCCGTAGAAGGCGTGGGCCACGGCGGCGCCGGTGTCACCGGAAGTGGCGGTGAGGATGGTGATCTTGTCGTTGGTTCTGAACGCAGCCAAACACTGGGCCATAAAGCGGCCGCCGAAGTCCTTGAACGCCAGGGTCGGGCCATGGAATAGCTCGAGGGCATAAGTGCCGTCTTTGAGTTTCACCAGCGGCGCCGGGAAGGTGAAGGCGGCCTTGACCAACTCGTGTACCTGAGGCGCGGCCACTTCGTCCCCCAGCAGGTGGCTGAGGATGCGGGCGGAGCGCTCCACCAGCGGCAGATCCAGCAGGGCATCGACGTCGGCCAGCGGTTCGAGGGTTTCTGGAAAGAAGAGCCCCTGTTCGCGGCCCAGACCCTGACGCACCGCTTGGGCGAAGCTCACCTGTTCACTCTTGTCCTTGATATTGTAAAGATTCATAGCTCGCTTCCTGTTACCCGTGCCCCGGCCATGTCGAGTTTGCAAACCCGGGCAAATCCATCTTCGTTCTGCACGAAATGTGCGTCCATCCAATCTTTCATCCGCTCGGCCTGGGCCAGATCCTTCATCACCACGAACACGCTGGGGCCGGAGCCCGAGATGCCGGTGGCCAGCGCCCCGTTCTGGGCGGCCTGGGCCCGCACCTCGGCAAAACCTTCAATGAGCGCCGCGCGGTAGGGCTCGGCAATCACGTCTTTGAGTACGCTCGCCGCCAACCCCTCCTGCCCGGTGTAGCTTGCGTGCACGAAGGCGGCCAGCCGACGGCCATAGGTGAGGCAATCCTGGCGGCGATACTGGGCCGGCAGAATGGCGCGGGCGGCGGCGGTGGAAACCACTGTGCCCGGGTAGCAGACCACCCAGTACCACTCGTCAAACACCGGAATGCCCTGGCTGATGACGCCGTGCTCTTCCAGCACCAGCTGCATGCCGCCCAGATAGCAGGGGGCGACGTTGTCGTAGTGGACGGAGCCGGAGATCTTCCCTTCCATCTCCCCCATCAGCAGCAGCAGGTCGTGTTCATTGAGGGGGGCGCCGTGAAAGCCGTTGAGGCCTTCCAGCGCCGCCACCACGCTGCAGGCGCTGGAACCCAGACCTGAGCCCACCGGCAGGTTCTTCTCCAGCACCATTTCGAGCGGCTTGAGACCAAGGCCTCGCTTCTCCAGCGCCTCGCCATAGGCGAGCCAGCAGTCATGGAGGATGTTCTTTTTCGGGTCAGCCGGCAACTTGTGGGCGTAGCGGCCCACGGAGGAGAGGGCAAACGGTACATCGGCTGCCTTGACCTGGACGCGATCCCCGAGCAGAGAGCCATCCACGGGGGCGAGCGCCGCCCCCAGTACATCGAATCCCACGCTCAGGTTGGCGCTGGAGGCGGGGGCATAGGCCACCACGCTGCCGTTCTGGTACATGTCTGAACTCATGCTTACAACTCCTGCTTCCAGTTCTGGGTGCGCAGCACGTCGGCAAAGACGCCCGCGGCGGTCACTTCGGTACCGGCGCCATAGCCGCGCAGCACCAGCGGGATCGGCTGGTAGTAGGTAGAGAAGAAGGCGAGCGCGTTCTCCCCGTCTTTGACCTTGAACAGCGGCTCGTCGGCGCCGACCGCCTTGATGGCGACCTTGCACTTGCCACCCTCGATGGAACCCACGTAGCGCAGCACCTTGCCGTCACGCTGGGCAGCCGCGAACTGGTCGCGGAACCAGCCGTCAGCCTCCGGCAGGCGGGCCATAAAGGCTTCCACGTCGCCGCTGACATCAAAACCCGGCGGCAGCGCCTGCTCCACCTCGACATCGGAGAGCTCCAGCGCCATGCCGGCCTCGCGAGCCAGGATCAGCAGCTTGCGGGCCACGTCCATGCCGTTGAGATCGTCACGGGGATCCGGCTCGGTAAAGCCGTTGCCACGGGCAATCTTGGTGGCATCGGAGAAGGCCATCCCCTCGTCCAGCTTGCCGAAGATAAAGGAGAGCGAACCGGAGAGCACACCGTCGAAGGCGCGCAGCTTGTCGCCGGCCTTGATCAGGTTCTGCAGGTTCTCGATGACCGGCAGGCCGGCGCCCACGTTGGTCTCGTACAGGAACTTGCGACGGGTCTGACGAGCAGTGCGACGCAGCGCCTTGTAGTAATCGAACGACCCTGTGTTGGCCTTCTTGTTCGGGGTCACCACGTGGAAACCGGCGGCGAGGAAGTCGGCGTACTGGACGGCGATGGCCTCGCTGGAGGTGCAATCGACGATCACCGGGTTGATGAGGTGACTCTCTTCCACCAGCTTCTTCACCGCTTCCAGGCTGAAGCTGTCACGGGCCTCCACCAGCTGTTCACGCCAGTTGGCGAGGTTCAGCCCATCCTTGTTGACCGCCATCTGGCGGCTGTTGGCGATGCCCACTACCCGCAGGCCAGTGCCCTGCTCGGCCAATACCGGCTGCTGGCGGGCAATCTGATCCACCAGGGCCGCGCCGACACCGCCAACGCCGACCACGAAGAGATCGATGAACTGTTGGCTGCCGAAGAAGTTCTGGTGGCAGGCCTTGATGGCTTCGGCCACCTTGCGATCCCGCACCACCGCCGAGATGGAGCGCTCGCTGGAACCCTGCGCAATGGCGACGATGTTGATGGAGGCTTGTGCCAGCGAGGTGAAGAAGCGGGCCGCCATCCCCTTGGAGGTGCGCATGCCGTCACCGATGAGGGAGATGATCGCCAGATCCTGCATGATCTCCAGCGGATCCAGCAGCTGGTTCTTGAATTCGAGCTCGAACTCGCGCTCCAGCACCTTGCGGGTCTTGTCGCAGTCGTAGCTGTGGATACAGAAGCTGACGCTGTACTCGGAGGATGACTGGGTGATGAGGACGATGCTGACCCCGGCGCGGGAGACGGCGGAGAAGATGCGGCCGGCCATGCCCACCATGCCCTTCATGCCGGGACCGGAGACGTTGAACATGCACATGCCGGAGAGGTCCGAGATGGCCTTCACCTTGAGATCGTCATCCCCCTGCTCGACGCCGATAAGGGTGCCCGGCCCCTGCGGGTTGAAGCTGTTCTTGATGAGGCAGGGAATGTGGAACTGGGCCACCGGCGCGATGGTTTTCGGGTGCAGTACCTTGGCACCGAAGTAGGAGAGCTCCATCGCCTCCTTGTAGGAGAGGGTTTTCAGTAAGTAAGCGTCCGGCACCAGGCGCGGGTCGCAGTTGTAGCAGCCCTCGACGTCGGTCCAGATCTCGCAGCACTCGGCATCGACGCAGGCGGCCAAGACGGCGGCGCTGTAATCCGACCCGTTACGACCCAGCAGCACGGTTTCGCCCTTGTCGCTGCCACCGGTGAAGCCCGGCATCAGGTAGAGGCAATCGGAGCGCAGGCCCTTGGCGGCGAAGCGCAGGCGGGAGGCTTCGATGTCGACGTGAGCCTCCAGATAGCCGCCGTCGGTCACCAGCAGCTGCTCCGGCACTATGATGTCCAGCTCGAGGCCGCGCACCCGCAGCAGCTCGTGCATGAAGGCGATGGAGAGGTTCTCGCCCCGGCTCAGGATGCGGGCCTGCACGTTGTCCGGGCAGAGCCCCAGCAGGCGGATGCCCTGCATCAGCCGCTCCACCTGATCCAGTTCGCTGGTGAGACGGGCCTGCAGCACCTTGTCATCCAGCGCCGGATAGGCTGCCTTCAAGCCGGCCAGCAGGCGGGAGAAGATGCCGTTGATCTCGAACAGGGTGCTGCTGGCATCCATGCCGCGGCTGGTCTGTTCCACCAGAGCCACCAGGTGGTTGGTCACCTTGGCCGGTGCCGACAGCACCAGGGCAACCTGGGATTGGCCGTGGGTATTCACCGCGATATCGGCGACCCGTAAAAAACGCTCTGCATCGGCCAGTGACGACCCGCCAAACTTCAACACTCTCATCGCTATCTCCCTGTATTCCCTGCAAATTAATCCGCTAATCGGTCTGAAAACTGTCTGAAAACAACCCAACAAAAAAGGCCCGTACTGGGTGGGTACGGGCCTTTTTCTGATTTCTGTGCTTGTTCGTCAGCGCATCAACCGGCCCCAGTGCCACCTGTGGTGGTACCGGTAATAATGGTGGTGGTGATGACGCTGGTGAATAACTGCATGACGAACACTCTTGAACGAAGCTGGCTTTTAGCAATACCGCGCCGGGCGCAGGGCTGTCAACCTAAACCTCTTTGCCAAGTTTGCGGGCAAGGTCTTTGCAGAGCAGATGGAGCATGTTCAAATCCCGCTGCGGGAGCATGGGCACCCGGTCCATCACCCATTGATGCAGTTTTTCATCCTGCGAAACACCGAGATCACCAAGAATTTCTGCTGTTTTGCTTTTCAGCACCCGAACCTGTCCGGCGTTATCAATATTTTCTGCTAGCACCTCGGGCTCATCGAGCAACTGGCTCAGCTCGTAGGCGTACAGCATGATCGCCTGGCCCAGGTTCAGGGACGGGTAGCTCACCTTGAGCGGCAGATAGCTGATGAGATCGACCTGGGCCAGTTGCTCGTTGGAGAGGCCCGACTCCTCGCAGCCAAACACGATGGCGACCTTGTCCAAGGAAGGCTTGGCCTTGATCTGGTCACGGATCTCGGCCGGAGTGAGGTAGTGCTGATAACGGCCGCGCTGGCGGGCAGTGGTGGCCACCACCAGATCCATGTCGGCCAGCGCCTCCTCCAGGGTGTCGAACGCCTCGGTCTGGGTCAAAATCTCCTGCGCACCGTGGGCCACCCAGCTCGCCTCTTCCTCTTCGTGCACCCGGCTAGCCACCAGTCGCATGGCATCAAAGCCCATGGTTTTCATAGCGCGGGCGGCAGCGCCCACGTTGGCAGGGCGGGCGGGGGCCACCAGCACAAAATAGAGTTTCATCGGGTCTTCTCCTGGGCAGGGCCGAACGTGCAAACCACAGCGGAACGTCGGCAAAACAGGGGCGCAATCTACCGTTTTCACCCGAAAATTGCCACTTGAACAGACGTTTGAATGTTGCCATAGTGGCCAGGAATGTGGACAAATTGCAGCCAATCCCAGGCGCCATCGGCCCGACAGATCACAAGGAAGAGAGAGATGCAGCAGCCATTGGAACAGGCCGTCGCCGAGACGATTCTGCAACGCTTCGAGTCGTTTTACAGTCGGTTTCTCGAAATCACCCAGGGCAGCAAGAGCCGTTTTGAAAACAGTGACTGGCTGGGGGTGCAGCTGGCGGGGCGCGAGCGCATCCGCCTCTATGATCACCACGTGGGGGCGACGGCTGGCTCCATTCGCCAGATGATGGGAGAGCACCACGCCACCCAGGAGCTGCTCAAGCGGGTCAAGGGGGCCTTCAGCGACCTGTTGCCCAAGTGCGAGAACTTCGAGGTGGCGGAGTCTTTCTTCAACTCCGTCTACCGCCGCATCTTTCGCCATCGCAACATCCGCGACGAGAACCTCTACATCCACCCCTTCGTCAGCCGCGGTGACAAGCCCGACCTGAGCGCATTGCTGCGCATCTATCGCACCGATCTCGCCCACCTGCCGCAGACCCTGAGCCAGCTCTTGGGGGATTACAGCTTCACCCTGCCCTATGAGGACAAACAGCGGGATATTGTCGATATCCATCGCCATCTTGCCGAGAACGGCCCGCATATTCTGCACGATGAGCCCTTCGCCATCGAACTATTGAGAGAGGTCTTCTACCGCAACAAGGGGGCCTATCTGGTGGGGCTGATCCGGGCAAGGGAGCAGGTCTTTCCCTTCATCCTGCCCCTGCTCAGCACCGGCCAGAGCATCTATGTGGATACCGTCATCTTCGAGCCGGATCTCGCCTCCATCGTGTTTGGCTTCGCCCGCGCCTACTTCATGGTCTATGCCCCGGTGCCGGCGCTGTTCGTCGCCTTCTTGCGCCAGATCATGCCCCACAAGCCGGACTACGAGATCTACAACGCCATCGGCTGCCAGAAGCACGGCAAGACAGAGCTCTACCGCCACTATCAGCACCATCTGGCCCAGAGCCGCGAGCAGTTCGTCATCGCGCCGGGCATCAAGGGAATGGTGATGAGCGTGTTCACCCTCCCCTCCTACGACGTGGTGTTCAAGGTGATAAAGGACGAGTTCACGCCCCCCAAGGACGTGAGCCACGAGCAGGTGAAGGCGAAGTACCGGCTGGTAAAGCAGCACGACCGGGTGGGGCGGATGGCCGATACCCAGGAGTTCACCAACTTCGAGTTTCCCCTCGATCGCATCTCGCCGGAGCTGCTGGCCGAGCTCAAGGCGGTGGCCCCCTCGGCGCTCACCATCACCGCCGACAAGCTGGTGATCAAGCACCTCTACACAGAGCGCAAGATGATCCCGCTCAACCTCTATCTGGACAAGGCGGACGAGCAGCAGACCCGGCTCGCGCTGGAGGAGTACGGCAACGCCATCAAGCAGCTGGCGGCGGCCAACATCTTCCCGGGGGACATGCTGTTCAAGAACTTCGGGGTCACCCGCCACGGCCGGGTGGTGTTCTACGACTATGACGAGATCTGCTACATGACGGAGTGCAACTTCCGCCAGATCCCGCCACCGCGCTACCCCGAGGACGAGTGGAGCGCCGAGCCCTGGTATTCGGTGGCCCCCAACGACATCTTCCCCGAGGAGTTCGCCACCTTCCTGCTGCAAAAGCCGCAGGTGCGCGAGATCATGCTGGCATTGCACAAGGAGATGTTCGACGCCAACTACTGGAAGATGCTGCAGAGCAACATCAAGGAGGGGGTGTTCGAGGATGTCTATCCCTACCGGCGCAAGAAGCGTTTCAAGTTCCAGCGCGGCGGCTAATCGATCCACGCCTCGTTGCAAAAGGGAGTGCAAATAGCAAAAGGGACGCCGTGGCGTCCCTTTCTGCATCCGGCTGCGTGCGCTACGACAGCCTCTGACAAAAACGTCAGTTACTTGGCGGCAGGCATGGCGTCGAAGGTGAGCAGTGCCGCCTTGTTGGCGTCGCTCAGCACCAGCTGCTGGCCGCTGATCTGGAAGCTCGCCACTTTCTCCAGCGTCTGCAGGTAGAGCATCTCCTTGCCGGCCAGCTCGCCCATGCACATCATGCGGGTCGAACCCATGGGGCCCAGCGCCAGTACGCCGTCACCCTGCTGGGTGATGCTGCCGAAATAGCGGTTGCAGCCGCCTTTGCCCGCCACCTTGTCACCGGCGACTTGCAGGGTAAAGGTGTCACCGCTCGCCCCTTGCAGTTGCCAGGTGGAGGCTTGCAGTTGCGTCAGTTTGGAACCAGTGGCCATGGCGCAGCCCCCCAGGGCCAGCGCGGCCAGCAGAGTCAGTTTCTTGTTCATGGATTCACCTCTCGATATCAGCGAAATAGGGGAAGAAACAGGATGATGGGGGCCTGTTTATCATGAGAGCGGAGCAAATCAAAACTGTTTTATTGTGATCGGGGTTCCCTTTACTAACAGCTGGCATGTGCCATGCTTGTATTCCTGTTCCGGACCCAGGGAGGGGAAAAGAATGGTCAAATCATCCGTCATCGCACTCGTCTCATGCCTCAGCCTTACCGCCCAGGCCGCCGACTGGGATTTCCTCAAGAACGATACCGACAGCCAGCTCTACGTCAAAAGCTACTCAGGCGTGCTGCTCGGCAGTCAGACTCATCACAACGACAGTTTCGATCTCTGGCTCATCAATACCGGCTATCAATATCCGCTGCACGATGGCGTCAGCCTCTACATGGAAGCGGGCCCTGCCATCGGCCCCAGCAGCGATCAATCCGGCTACAACCTGAGCTCGGGGGTGCGCTATCAGCTCTCCCCCATGCTCAACATCGGCAGCCAGCTCAAACAGCTGGAGGTGAACAAGCCCAGCACCCTGCTGGAGCTCAACACCAGCCTGCTGCTGACCCCGCAACTGGCCATCACCGCCAACTACGGCGTCAGCGCCTTTCGCACCGAACAATCCCTCAGCGTCGGGGTCGGCTTCAACTTCTAGCGAGATCAGATAAGCCGGGTGGCGCTCACCAGCACGCCGTTGAGATCGGCGTAGACGTAGTCACCCGGATGTATGGTCACCCCAGCAAACGACACCACCGCATCCAGCTCACCCAGCCCCCGCTTCTCGGTTTTGACCGGGCAGGGCGCCAGCGCCTTGACCCCCAGCGCCAGCGTCGCCAGCGTGCCCACGTCGCGCACGGCGCCGTAGATCACGATTCCTTCCCAGCCCTGCTCCGCCGCCTTGATCGCCAGCTGATCGCCGAGCAAGGCGCGGCGCAGGGAACCACCGCCATCGATCACCATCACCCGCCCCTGCCCGGGCCGGTTGACCAGCTCCCGCACCAGGCTATTGTCCTCGTAACAGGAGAGAGTGACCGCCTGGCCGTGAAACAGCACCTTGCCACCAAAATTTTGAAACAGCGGCTCCGCCACCTGCAGAGCATCGCCATACTCGTCACAGAGATCGGGCAGTAGATCCAGCATCATAAGTCTCCTTCCATGGACATGAATTCGCTCATTCTTTCATCAAGCAGAGCCCCTGACAATCCAGTGGGATTCAATTCTGCCCAGATGGTGTGGCTCCCCTGCCAGCAACACCGGCAGCAGCCAGAGCTCCCCCAGTTCCACCCAATAGATGGCATTCTGGCCAAAACGGGCTGCCAGCCGGATGGCCTCGCTGCGCGGGCAGGCCAGCAGCAGCGACGACTCCTGCCATGTTTCATCCAGCGAACTGCCCCTACAAGGCCCCATCACCTGCCAACGAGGAACCGCCGCAATGGCCCGCCACAGGGCCCGCTGACGGCGGGTATTGCGACGCATTCCCAGCTGGCGACTGGCCGGATTCCAGGCCGTCACTATGGCGTAGGCAAGCCATTTCGGCGCCGAAAAGGGTGCAATAAAGCAGATTTTTCTGTAGTTTTCCCACAAATTCATGTCAACCACATGTTACATTCCATTACATTTTATAGGGGCGAAAATGGGGGCAACCCCAAGTATCATGCTGTGAACTCAGGGTTTGACCTATATCAAACCAGAGTTAAAAAGTTGCTATCTGACGGCAAAGAGTGTTGTTATGCGCCTGTTAACTGATAAAATGCAGCCACTTTTGTAATGGACTACCTTTCCAGGCTTCTCTCGATCAGACTTATTGAGAGCCTATGTGTGGCACAGGGATGTTTGCCAACGCTGATGCCAAATTCGCGATAATCCGACCTGATATTCATACCCAGGATGACGTAATTAATTTTCAGGACCGGTCGGGTAACGCCAAAGAGTGTTAAAATTTAGATAATTAACTGATAAGAATCTGGGAATACTCATGCAAACACCACACATTCTGATCGTCGAAGACGAACTGGTCACTCGCAATACCCTGAAAAGCATCTTCGAGGCAGAGGGCTATATCGTACTCGAAGCCAACAATGGCGACGAGATGCATCAGGCCCTGACTGCCCACACCATCAACCTGGTGATCATGGACATCAACCTGCCGGGCAAGAATGGCCTGCTGCTGGCTCGTGAGCTGCGTGAGGACGACAACATCGCCCTGATGTTCCTGACCGGTCGCGACAACGAAGTGGACAAGATCCTGGGTCTGGAAATCGGCGCCGACGATTACATCACCAAGCCGTTCAACCCCCGCGAGCTGACCATCCGTGCCCGCAACCTGCTGAGCCGCACCATGAACGTGGCCGCCGGTGGCGAAGAGAAGAAACTGGTGGAGCGTTACCTGTTCAACGGCTGGGCACTGGACATCAACAGCCGCGCCCTGGTCAGCCCGGCTGGAGACATGTTCAAGCTGCCGCGCTCCGAGTTCCGCGCCATGCTGCACTTCTGCGAAAACCCGGGCCAGATCCAGACCCGTGCCGAGCTGCTCAAGAAGATGACCGGCCGTGAGCTCAAGCCCCACGACCGAACCGTGGATGTCACCATCCGCCGCATCCGCAAGCACTTCGAGAGCGTCAACGACACCCCCGAGATCATCGCCACCATCCACGGCGAAGGCTATCGCTTCTGCGGCGAGCTGGAGCAGGAGTAATACTCCCTCCTCCCGAGTTGAAAAGGCGCCGATGGCGCCTTTTCCATTTCTGTGCCTTTCAGCTTGGCCGCTCTGGCGCTCTCGCCTGCATCAAAAAAACAGACAACAAAAAGCCCACTCGCAGGAGTGGGCTTTTTGCATCAAGGCTGGAGCGGGCAGCGGGAATCGAACCCGCATCATCAGCTTGGAAGGCTGAGGTAATAGCCATTATACGATGCCCGCCTGGCATCAAAACTTGCTTGGTGTGATGGGGAAACCCCACGACAGACAGCCGTTTCGGCTGAGGTGACAACGGCCTTGGCCATTATCAGGAATTTGGAGCGGGTGATGGGAATCGAACCCACGTATGCAGCTTGGGAAGCTACCGTTCTACCATTGAACTACACCCGCGTCAGGGCCTCTACTATATGCATTTTGCCGCCGAGCGCAATCACCCCGATACGGTTTTTTACCATAAATCAATCTGTTCGACCAACTAATGAGCAGCAAGCCGCTTTTTCCATCAATCGTTTTCACCGGCCGGAATTTACAAGGTTGCCAAGCCTGGGGGGCGAGGATAGTCTTGCGCCACTCGACGCGAGGATGGTGGTAATGGATAAAAAAACGCAAAAACGACTCTATGGCTGGTTGCGCAATCAATCGAGCCACGGCCGGCGCTGGATCGGCCTCTCCATCGGTTTTGGCCTGGGGCAGGGCATCCTGATGGTGGCGCAGGCCTGGCTGCTGGCCACCCTGCTGCACGGCTTCATCATCGAAGACGCCACCCCGGCGGGTTCCATTCCCCTCTTCATTACCCTGCTGCTGGTCACCCTCGGCAAGGCGGTGCTGGCCTATGGCCGCGAGGTGGCCAGCTTCAAGGCAGGCAGCGCGGTGCGCCAGGCCATCCGCGAGCTGGTGCTCACCCGCCTAGGCCGGTTGGGACCGGCCTACATCCAGCGTCGACCGGCCGGCAGCTGGGCCAGCCTGCTGCTGGAACAGATTGAAAACATGCAGGATTTCTTCTCCCGCTACCTGCCGCAGATGGCGATTGCCGTGTTCATTCCGGTGGTGATCCTGGTGGCCGTATTCCCGGTCAACTGGGCCGCTGGCCTCATTCTGCTGGGCACGGCGCCCCTCATTCCGCTGTTCATGATCCTGGTGGGGGTCGGTGCCGCCGATGCCAACCGCCGCAACTTCCAGGCGCTGGCCCGTCTCTCCGGCCACTTCCTCGATCGCCTCAAGGGGCTGCGCACCCTGCAGCTCTTCATGCGCACCCAGGTGGAAGGGGATGCCATTCGCGATGCCTCGGAAGATTTTCGCGAACGCACCATGGAGGTGCTGCGCCTGGCCTTCCTCAGCACCGCCGTACTGGAGTTCTTCGCCGCCCTCTCGGTGGCGCTGGTGGCCGTCTACTTCGGGTTCTCCTATATCGATCACCTGAACTTCGGCCACTATGGCACCAAAGTTACCCTCTTTACCGGCCTGTTCGTGCTGTTTCTCGCTCCCGAGTTCTACGCCCCGCTGCGCGAGCTCGGCGCCCACTACCACGCCAAGGCGCAGGCCATCGGCGCCGCCGAACAGCTGCTGGAGTTCCTCGAGGCCGAGGTGAGTGAACCCGCCTCAGGCAATGCGCCGTTCCATGCCGACTCCCCCATCAGGGTGGAAGCCCGCGCCCTGGAGGTGCTGAGCGCCGAGGGCAAGGTGCTGGTCGGCCCCATCGACTTCACCCTGGAAGCGGGTTCACGCACCGCCCTCATCGGCATCAGCGGCGCCGGCAAGAGCTCGCTGGTCAACGCCCTGCTCGGCTTTGCCCCCTATCGCGGCGAGCTCAAGGTCAACGGTCAGGAGCTGGCCAGCCTCGACATGAGCCAGTGGCGCAGGCAGCTGGGCTGGCTCTCCCAGAACCCGCAGCTGTTCCACGCCTCGCTACGCGACAACCTGCTGCTGGCCAAGCCTGCCGCCAGTGACGACGAACTGGAAGAGGCCCTGAAACGGGCCCAGGCATGGGAGTTCGCCATGGAGAAGGGACTCGACTATGCGGTGGGGGATCAGGCCGGCGGCCTCTCGGTCGGCCAGGCCCAGCGCCTGGCACTGGCCCGTACCTTGCTCAAGTCCACCCAGCTGATGGTGCTGGACGAGCCGACCGCCAGCCTGGATCGCCACTCCGAGCGAGCCATCATGACCACGCTGGAGCAGGTCATCGCCAACCAGACCCTGCTGATGATTACCCACCGCCTCGATCAGCTCACCAAGATGGACCAGATCCTGGTGCTGGAGCGCGGCAAGCTGGTGGAGCAAGGCAACTTCCAGCAACTCAGCACCGCGCAGGGGCCGTTCGCCCGCCTGCTCTCCCAACGTAACGAGGGTTCTCTCGATGACTGATCTCTTGCCGTTTCTGCGCCTCTATCGCCAGCACTGGCTCAGCCTCTCCATCGGTCTGCTGCTGGCACTGGTCACCCTGGCGGCCGGGATGGGACTGCTGTCGCTCTCCGGCTGGTTTCTCTCCGCCGCCGCCGTGGCGGGGCTGACGGCGGCCACCCGCGATCACTTCAACTACATGACGCCGGCCGGCGGGGTGCGCTTCTTCTCCATCATCCGCACTGCCGGCCGCTGGGGTGAGCGAGTGGTGAGCCACGACGCCACCTTCCGGGTGCTGACCCGGCTGCGGGTCTGGTTCTGGCAAAAGCTCTCGCCGCTCTCCACCGGCGCCCTGGCAGGCTTTCGCCAGGCGGACCTGCTCAACCGGCTGGTGGCAGACATCGACGCCATGGACCACGTCTACCTGCGGCTGGTCACCCCCATAGGGGCGGCCCTGCTCAGCACTGCCGGTCTGGTGCTCTTTCTCTCCTTCTTTGACAGTGAGCTGGCCCTCACCCTGGGCGCCATCCTGCTGTTTGGCATGATTGCCCTGCCGCTGGTGTTCTATTTCCTCGGTCGCAAGCCCGGACAGGCGCTGATAGCGGAAAAATCGCGCCTGCGTACCCGTCTGGTGGACTATCTGGACGGCCAGGCCGAGCTGCAGATGTTTGCCGCCGCCCCCCGGGCGCGCGACGAGCTGCAGCAGGCCGAGCAGGCGCTGATCCAGGCCCAGGCCCGCATGGCCCGGGTGAGCGGGCTGGCCAACGGCTCGGTGCAACTACTGAGCGGCTGGACCCTGACCCTGATGCTGTGGCTGGCCGGTCACGGGGTGGCGGGCGCCGCACCTGATCCCATCACGGCGCTGATGGTGTTCGCCACCCTGGCCAGCTTCGAGGCGCTGATGCCGCTGGCCGGTGCCTTCCAGCACCTCTCCACCAGCCTCACCTCGGCCCGCCGCCTCAACGAGATCCTGCAAGAGGCCAAGGCCCCCGAGTGGGGCCACGAAGAGCGCCACGCACAACAGGGGGCGCTGCAGATAAGCGACCTCTATTTCAGCTACCCGGGCAACCCGCAGCCGGTGCTGCGCGGCTGCACCTTGCAGCTGCAGGCCGGCGAGAAGCTGGCGCTGCTGGGCCAGACCGGCTGTGGCAAGTCCACTCTGATGGGACTGCTGACCCGCGAATGGCACCCGCAGGCTGGCAAGATCCTGCTCGATGGCAAGCCGCTCACCGACTACAGCGAAGGGGCGCTGCGCGCCTCCCTCTCGGTGGTGAGCCAGCGGGTGCACCTGTTTGCCGATACCCTGCGCGGCAACCTCAAGCTGGCCGCCCCCCATGCCAGTGACGAGCAGCTGGTGCAGGTGCTGACCCAGGTCGGCCTCGCCAACCTGCTGGAAGATGACAACGGCCACAGCGACAGCGGGCTCGATGCTTGGCTGGGGGATGGCGGCCGGCCGCTCTCCGGTGGCGAGCGTCGCCGCATCGGCATCGCTCGCGCCCTGCTGCACGACGCGCCGCTCTGGCTGCTGGATGAGCCGACCGAAGGGCTCGACAGCCAGACCGAGCGGGAGATCATGGAACTGTTGTTCCGGCTGGGGGCGGATCGCACCCTGCTGCTCATCTCCCACCGTTTGCTGGGACTGGAGCAGATGGACCGGATCGCCCTGATGGAAGAGGGGCAGATCCGCCTCTGCGCCCCCCATCAGGCGCTGCTGGCGGACGACTACTACCGCAGCCTGCATCAGCGGCTGGCGCCGGCCTGATGAGCAACGAGAGAGGGGCGCCCGGTGCGCCCCTCTCTCATGACAGCAGGCCAGTCATCTCTGTCGGCGGCGTGAAGCTGCACGGGCAACACGTGGCCGGATCCTTGTCACACCCCGCCCATACGGCTAAAAATGGGGCTGGTCGCCACCGTCGACTGGCCCCTATAATGGCTCCTTCGCTATTCCACAAGATGCCGACATGGAGCGCCTGCGCCTTGCTACTGTCCTCATCACCGACACAAGATACGAGACGATGAAACGCCTGATCCTGATGATGCCCCTGATTGCCTCCGGCTGCGCCGACTTTGCCTTCAACAGCAATCTGGACAAAGAGAACTTCGACGAGTACTTCAAACCGGGCAGCGTTCAGATCTATGAACAGGGCCAGCTGGCCGATCTCAACTACCTCTACCTCGGCACCGTCGAAGGGGAGTCCTGCCAGAGCGATGCCAAGCAGCCGATCCCCAACGCCGGCGAGGCCCGCACCCTGGCCCGCCGCCGCGTGGCCGACATGGGCGGTAACGGCGTCACCTTCGACAAGTGCGCCGAATTCAGCGACACCCCGGGCTGCCTGAAGCAGGTGATCTGCTACGGTCAGGCGCTGAAAGTCGCCACCGAGAAATAAGCGCAACTGCAAGGAGCCTGCATGGCACTGGCCATCGTTCGCCTCGGCACACCCCGCCTGCCCGACGAGGGACTGCGGATCGGCACAGTGCGCCGCCCGCCCCGCGGCGTGCCCAAAACCGAATTTGCCAGCCAGGATTGGTACGACGTCTGGTTCCCCAATCTCGCCCCCAGCAACGACACCATGAAGCTGGGCCAGGCTGCCGAGACGCCCGCCCAGTGGAGCGCCTTCTGCAAACAGTACAAGGCAGAGCTGGCCACTCCCGCCGCCAGGCACGATCTGGCGCTGCTGGCCGCCCTCTCCCACACCACCAACCTGTCGGTGGGCTGTTACTGCGAGCAGGAGTCCCGCTGTCATCGCGCCATCTTGCGCGAGCAACTGACCGCCGCCGGCGCCGCCATGCGCGCCGAATAACGCCGCTCACATCAGACAGAAAAGGGCATCGAGAGATGCCCTTTTGCTTTGCTGCCGCACTTGTTGGCCCCTAGCGGACCAGCTGACGCAGCCGCGCCTCCTGCTCGGCGGTGATGCCGGTGGCCACCACAGCGTCCGGCGCGCCGGCCAGCCACTCGGCCACATCCGCCACCGTCTCCTCCAGCGGCCGAAAGTTGAGGCCCTGCACGATGGCCGCCTCGGCGCTGATGAGGCCATAGCCGGCATACTCGGGCTGTGCATTGGGCAACAGGGTCGGGTAGCTCTGCCAGGGCTCCACCCCGGCGGCCAGCAGCGCGGGCCAGGGCGCCCATTCGGGCAGGATCGGGGTCGCGGGGGCCAGCCTGGCGGCCAGGCGATCCACCCAGTCGCTCAGCGCGATACCGGGCTTGACCAGATTGAAGATGCCGCTCAATTGCTGCTCGGCGGCCCGCAGCACGAACTCGGCGCAGTCGCGCACGTCCAGATATTGCAACCGATCTTCCCCCTGCCCCGGCAGCAGCCAGGGGCCGCCCCGCTGCACCCGCGTGACCCACCAGGCCAGCCGGCCGGTGGGATCATGGGGGCCGCACAAGACGCCCGGGCGCAAGATGCAGAGCCGCTCGCCCCAGCGGGCACGATAGGTCGCCTCGCACAACACCTTGAGGGGGCCGTAATCCTCCGCCATCTCCCCCTCGGCCATCTCGTGCAGCGGCGCCGACTCGTCCTGCCCCGGGTGGGCGAAGTCGCGATAGACACTGATGGTGGAGATGAAGATAAGCCGCTCGCAGCACCCGAGCAGGGCGGCCGACAGGCTCGCCGCCTGTTCGGGGCGATAGCAGCAGGTGTCGATGGCCAGATCCCAGCCATCCTGATGGCGATGCAGCGGGGTCAGGTCCCGATCCCGGTCCCCCTGCAGCTGGGTGAGCTCGCGCCAGTCCGGATGCTGGCGCCGGCCGCGATTGAACAAGGTCACCTCGTGGCCCCAGTCCAGCGCCAGTGAGGCGAGATGGCGACCCAGAAATCCGGTGCCGCCGATGATCAGCAGTTTCATCCCTGTCTCTCCTGTGCGGCGCGGCCCATCCTCGATGGCCACGCTGGTTGTGCCGGCCCGCCCTGCCAGCGGACGGACCTTTCACTCTTCCTGCGCTCACCCTACGCAAGTTGGCGGCGCGATACAGCCTTCGGGCGGCCGGGATGGGAGCAAGATCACGGCAAGCGGGTACGCCTGCGTTTTAAGGGCTGCTGTGCTACATTGCCGAGGTTTTCAGTCAGGATCCGCCATGAAGTTCGAAATCGACACCCTGGGTATCATCCGCTCTCCCTACAAGGAGAAGTTCGCCATCCCGCGCCAGCCCGGTCTGGTCAAATCGGCCCGCGCCCGCCTCGAGCTGCTGCCCCCCTACGATCAGCCGGACGTGCTGCGTGGCATCGAGCAGTTCTCCCACCTCTGGCTCAGCTTCGTGTTTCACCAGACCATGGAGCAGGGCTGGCACCCGACGGTGCGCCCGCCACGCCTGGGCGGCAACGAGCGGGTCGGGGTATTTGCCACCCGCTCCACCTTTCGTCCCAACCCCCTCGGCCTCTCGGTAGTCGAGCTGCACGGGGTCGGCCGTGAGCGCGGCAAGCTCTGGCTCGAGCTAGGGGCGGTGGACCTGCTCGATGGCACTCCCATCGTCGACATCAAGCCCTATGTTCCCTATGCCGACAGCCTGCCGGATGCCCGCGGCGGTTTCGCCCCCGATGCCCCCACCCCGCCGCTGGCGGTGAGTTTCAGCCCCGAGGCGGAGCAGCAGCTGCAACCCTGGCTCAAGGCCCACCCCGAGCTGCGCCTGCTGGTGAGCGAGGTGTTGGCCCAGGATCCCCGCCCCGCCTACAAGAAGGGCAAGCCGGATGACAAGGAGTACGGCGTCAGACTGTTTGACTGCAACGTGCGCTTTCGCATCAGCGAGCCCAACTGCCTGGTGCTCGCCATCGAGCCGGCCCAGTGAGCCAGCCATAAAAAAACCACCCGTTCGGGTGGTTTTTTGTCAGTCGTGATCCTTGTGCCTGAGGGCAATCTGGCGAAATTCCTCCTCGCAGGCGAGGAAGGCGTCGACGATGGCCGGATCGAAGTGGCGACCACACCCCTCCACTATGATGGTTCTGGCCTGCTCATGGCTGAAGGCGGGCTTGTAGACCCGTTTCGAGATGAGGGCGTCGTAGACATCCGCCAGCGCCATCAGCCGCCCCGACAAGGGGATCGCCTCCCCCGCCAGCCCGGCCGGATAGCCGCTGCCATCCCACTTCTCGTGGTGAGTGAGGGAGATCTCCCGCGCCAGCCGCAGGAAGGAGTTGGAACCGAGCTGGGCTTCGGCGCTCGCCAGCGCGTCGGCGCCAATCTGGGGGTGGCGCTTCATGATGGCGAACTCCTCGTCCGTCAGCTTGCCCGGCTTGAGCAGGATGGCATCGGGAATGCCCACCTTGCCCACGTCGTGCAGCGGCGCCGACTTGAACAGCAGATCGATGGTGGCATCGTCCAGCGGATAACGTTCCCAGTCGCTGCGGCTCAGCTGCTCCGCCAGCACCTTGACGTAGAACTGGGTGCGGATGATGTGGGCGCCGGTCTCGTTGTCGCGGGTCTCCGCCAGCGAGGCGAGCCCCAGGATGGCCACGTCCCGGGTCAGGTTGAGCTCGTCCTGGCGCGCCTTCAGCTCGCCGATCATCTGGTTGGTGCCGGCGGCAATCAGGCCGAACTCATCGTCACGGATCACCGGCACCCGCGCCTCCAGATCGCCGCACTGCACCTGCGCCATGGCGCGAGTCTGATGCATCAGTGACAAAGTTAGGTTGCGGCCATAGCCGCGAATGATGAGCCAGAGATAACCGAAGGTCACCACCATCACGAAGGCGATCTCCAGCAAGATGTAGTGCTGGGCATCGAGCCGCGGCAGGCTCTTGTCCACTGTAACCAGCCACTCCAGATCCTTGTTGAACAGCAGGAAGAACACAGCGCCAAGCAGGGTCAGGGTGGTGAAGGCGAACAGGGAGAACTTGCGGGAAACCGGCATGGCCAGCGGCTGGTTCAGCACCAGGCAGGCCTGATGCTCCCGCAGCTTGGCACGCTGCCAGTCCCGCTGCAGCGAGAGATCCGCTGCCACCAGAAAGCCCAGGGTGCTCATCCCCAGCAGGATCTTGAGGTGGCTCTCCAGCGGAAAATCATACCGGATGCCGTTGTAGCCAGAGAGCAGCAAGGCCCCCAGCAGGTAGAAGCCCACCTCCAGCCCGAAGCCTCCCAGCCCCTGACCGGACAGCATCACCTTGCGCAGCAGCTGATCGCGCAGGACAAACATGATGGCGAAAGTCACCAGCGCGGGCCCCAGCAGCTGGGGCAGCGTCAGGCTCTCCAGGAATGGGCAGACCTGCAGCCCGTAAAGACAAAACAGTGACAGCGTCACCCCGTAGTGAAGGGCGCAGCGCCCCGTGATCCTCTGCATGATTCCACCCAAACCTTATCGTCATGACGGCGAGGAGATGACCCCGCCCCTCACAGGCGCCGCAACAGCAGGCTCCCGATCGAATAGCCGGCGCCAAACGAGCAGAGCACGCCGCGGGCCCCCGCGGGAAGGTCGCGATTGTACAGATGGAACGCGATAATGGAACCCGCCGAGCTGGTGTTGCCGTAGCTGTCGAGGATCACCGGCGCCTCCTGCTGGCTGGCATCGTGGCCGAGCAGCTTGCGGGCGATGAACTGGTTCATGGTCAGATTGGCCTGATGGAGCCAGAGGCGGCTCAGGGAATCCGCCGCCCAGCCCTGCTCATCAAGCTGGCCGGCGATCTGATCGCACACCAGCGGCAGCACCTCCTTGAACACCTTGCGCCCCTGCTGGCGGAACAGCTTGTCATCGCCGTAGCGGGTGCGCGGGCTCAGGCGGTTTAAAAAGCCGAAGTTGTTGCGGATGTTGTTGGAGTACTGGGTCACCAGCTTGCTGGCCACCAGTTGCCAGGGGTTGGCCACCTGACAATCGGCCTCCCGCTCCAGCAGCACGGCGGTACAGGCGTCACCGAAGATGAAGTGGCTGTCCCGATCGCGGAAGTTGAGGTGGCCAGAGCAGATCTCCGGATTGACCACCAGCGCCAGTCGGGCGCTGCCAGCCGCCAGCATGTCTGCCGCCGTCTTGATGCCGAAGGTGGCGGAGGAGCAGGCCACGTTCATGTCAAAGGCCATGCCGCTCGCCCCCAGATAGTGCTGCAACTCGATGGAGAGGGCCGGATAGGGGCGCGGCATGTTGGAGGCGGCCACTATCACCAGATCTATTTCCCCCGGCTCGCGACCGGCGGCGATCAGCGCCTGCTCGGCGGCGGCCACCGCCATCTCCACCATGATGGAGGGCTTGTCATCGGGTCGCTCCGCCATCAATGGCTGCATGATGTCGGGATCCAGCACCCCCTCCTTGCTCACCAGATAACGGCTCTTGATGCCGGAGGCCTTCTCGATGAATTCGCTGCTCGAATGCTGTTTGGCGGGCAGCTGGCCGGCGTCGATGGCGGAGGCGTTCTCCTCGTTGTAGAGATCCACGTACTGGTTGAAGGCGGCCACCAGCGCTTCGTTGCTGACGGCAAAGGGAGGGGTATAGAGGCCTGAGCCACTGATCACGATAGAGGTCATCTTTGCTCCTCGCCGGGTTCACTCCCGGCTTGTTGGTCTGTTCGGGTAGAGAGGGTCACAGCTGGTCGATGGCCGCAGCCAGACCCGCCAGGGTCAGCGGGTGCATGCGCCCGCCGATCAATTCGTTCATCAACTTGATGGAGGGGTGCCAGAGCCACTCCCGCCGCAGGGTGGGATTGATCCACACCAGCTTGGGAAAATGCTGCTGCAGGCGGGCCAGCCACACCTGACCGGCCTCCTCGTTCCAATATTCGACGCTGCCGCCAGGCCAGGTGATCTCGTAGGGGCCCATGGTGGCATCCCCCACCAGGATCACCTTGTAGTCGCTGCCGTAGGTGCGCAGCAGGCGCAGGGTGTCGAAGCGCTCCTCGTGCCGGCGGGCGTTGTCTCGCCAGACGAAGTCGTAGAGACAGTTGTGAAAATAGAAGTACTCCAGGTGCTTGAACTCGTGGCGCAGGGCCGAGAAGAGCCGCTGCACCTCGGCCACGTGGGCATCCATGGAGCCTCCCACGTCGAAGAAGACCAGCAGCTTGACCCCGTTGTGGCGCTCGGGTCTGAGCTTCACATCGAGCCAGCCCTGCCTGGCCGTGCTCCGGATGGTGTCGTCGAGATCCAGCTCGTCCGGGCTGCCCTGGCGCACCCAGCGCCTGAGCTTGCGCAGCGCCAGCTGGATGGCCCGTTGCCCCAGCGGCGAGTCGTCGCTGAAGTTGCGATAATGGCGCGCCTCCCACACCTTGACCGCTTTGCCATGCTGGCCCTCTCCCCCCATGCGGATCCCTTCCGGGTGAAAACCGCCGTGGCCGAACGGGCTGCTGCCACCGGTGCCGACCCACTTGTTGCCGCCGGCGTGGCGCTCCTTCTGCTCGTTCAAGCGCTGGTTGAGGGTCGCCAGCAGCTGATCCAGCCCGCCAAGGGATTGGAGCAACGCCTTCTCCTCGGCGCTCAGCAGCCGTTCGAACTCCTTGCGCAGCCACTCATCGGGCAGGCTCTCCGGCAGCAGGGGGATGGCGGCCAGCCCTTCGTAATACTCGGCGAAGGCGCGATCGAAGCGATCGTAGTGAGCCTCGTCTTTTACCAGCAGACAGCGGGAGAGCTGGTAGAACTCGTCCATGTCGAGGCTGGCCAGCCGGGCTGCCAGCGCACCGTGCAAGTCCAGCAGTTCGCGCAGGCTGCAGGGGAGCTGGTGGCGACGCAGGTGGGTAAAAAAATCGATCAGCATCTAGCTACCACGGCGGGCCAGAAAGGCGAGCTTCTCAAAGAGATGCAGGTCCTGCTCTGTCTTGAGCAGGGCGCCGTAGAGGGCGGGCACCAGCTTGCCTGGCTCGCGGGCGCGCATCGCCTCGGGGGCGATGTCGTCAGCCAACAGCAGCCGGATCCAGTCCAACAGCTCCGAGGTGGAGGGTTTCTTGCGCAGTCCCTCTACTTCCCGCAGCTCGAAGAAGAGATCCATCGCCTCGCCGAGCAGGCTCTCCTTGAGATCGGGGTAGTGAAGTTTGACGATGGCCTGCATCTCGGCCTTGTCGGGGAAGCGGATGTAGTGAAAGAAACAGCGGCGCAGGAAGGCATCCGGCAGCTCTTTTTCATTGTTGGAGGTGATGATGACCACTGGGCGCTGGCGGGCCTTGATGCGCTCGCCGGTTTCATAGACGTCGAACTCCATCCGATCCAGCTCCTGCAGCAGATCGTTGGGAAACTCGATATCCGCCTTGTCGATTTCATCGATAAGCAGCACAGGACGCTGGTCGGCAGTGAAGGCCTGCCACAGCTTGCCACGGCGGATGTAGTGGCCTATCTCCCCCACCCTGGGGTCGCCGAGCTGGGAGTCCCGCAGCCTGGCCACCGCATCATACTCATAGAGCCCCTGCTGGGCCTTGGTGGTGGATTTGATGTGCCAGGCGATAAGTTCGGTGCCCAGATGGCTGGCCACGGCCTCTGCCAGCTCGGTCTTGCCCGTGCCGGGTTCACCCTTGATGAGCAGCGGCTTCTCCAGCACGATGGCGGCATTGACCGCCATCTTGAGCGCCTCTGAGGCGAGATAGCGATCGCTTCCTGCAAATCCCATAACGTCCATTCCTTTGACGACGAGAGACCTTTTCGCGAGGGAGGTCTCAATAAGAAAGAATAAGCTCTATATCTTGTAATAACATATTGTTATAACAAATCGTCACTTCTCATTCAGAAACCACAGGGTAATCTTGTTTCATCGCCGTAACAAACAGGGATAGCACCATGAGCAAAATTTTTGAGGACAACAGCCAGACCATAGGTCACACCCCTCTGGTTCGTCTCAACCGTGTTACCAAGGGCCGCGTGCTGGCCAAGATTGAGAGCCGAAACCCGAGCTTCAGCGTCAAGTGCCGTATCGGCGCCAACCTGATCTGGGATGCCGAGAAGCGCGGCGTGCTGACCAAGGGCAAGGAGATCATCGAACCCACCAGCGGCAACACGGGTATTGCTCTGGCCTTCGTGGCCGCCGCCCGTGGCTATCCCATCACATTGACCATGCCGGCCACCATGAGCCTGGAACGCCGCAAGCTGCTCAAGGCACTCGGCGCCAACCTGGTGCTGACCGAAGGGCCGCTCGGCATGAAGGGGGCCATTGCCAAGGCCAACGAGATCCTCGAGTCCGAGCCCGGCAAATACGTGCTGCTGCAACAGTTTGAAAACCCGGCCAACCCGGAAATCCACGAGAAGACCACTGGTCCCGAGATCTGGGATGCCACCGATGGCGACGTGGATGTGTTCGTGGCCGGCGTCGGTACCGGCGGCACCATTACCGGTGTCTCCCGCTACCTGAAACAGACCAAGGGCAAGGCGGTGGTCTCCGTTGCCGTCGAACCGAGCGAATCGCCGGTGATCAGCCAGCGTCTGGCCGGCCTTGAAATCAAACCGGGTCCCCACAAGATCCAGGGCATAGGTGCCGGCTTCATCCCGGGCAACCTGGACCTCACCCTGCTGGACCGCGTCGAACAGGTAAGCAGCGATGACGCCATCGAAATGGCTCGCCGCCTGATGGAAGAGGAAGGCATTCTGGCGGGCATCAGCTCAGGTGCCGCCGTGGTGGCCGCAGCTCGCCTCGCCGAGCTGCCGGAGTTTGAAGGCAAGACCATAGTGGTCATCCTGCCGAGCGCTGCCGAGCGCTACCTCTCCAGCGCCCTGTTTGCCGGGGTGTTCAGCGAACAAGAGCTGCAGCAATAAGTGATCGGATTATTTCAAAACAACGGCGCTCCCAGGAGCGCCGTTTCTTTATGGGCTAGACTGAGCACTTGGCAGCGCCAGTCGACCCCTTATTTTTCGGGGTAAAATAACAAGCAAAGCAGTGACGAAAAAAGCAGACATTCTGTGATAAATCTCATATCCTGTGCCGCGTCACGAGGTGTTTGCCGACTAGGTATCACAAAGTAACAAAGTGTTATTTTTCGTTATAAAATAATTTCAGGCCAGCATTGACGCGGCTTGTAGCGCGATAACGGAAAAGAGTTGAGGCAGACACCGAATACTGCACAGAAAATTGACCTGGATTAAACCATTGCAGGTCTGATTTCGTTACTTTACAACATATCCATACTGACACGGTGCGAGAAGGAAGCGTCAAAAGCATCCCTCACACCAAAAAATATCAATAATATGGGGTGAAACCATGTACGAGAAGTCTGTTGTTATTACTGCTGAAAACGGCCTGCACACCCGTCCGGCAGCTCAGTTCGTGAAAGAAGCCAAAGAATTCCAAAGCGAGATCACTGTGGTCTCCGGTGGCAAATCCGCCAGCGCCAAGAGCCTGTTCAAGCTGCAGACCCTGGGCCTGACCAAAGGCACCAACGTGACCATCCAGGCCGACGGCCCGGACGCTCAGAAAGCCGTTGAGAAGCTGGTTGCCCTGATGGACGAGCTGGAGTAATCCAGCTTTATTCCTCCCCCACAGTCGTTTTAATAGGAAGGATTATGATATCTGGCATTCTTGCGTCCCCCGGTATCGCATTCGGCAAGGCGCTTCTTCTGAAAGAAGATGAAATCGTTATCAATCAGGGCAAAATCGCTGCCGAACAGATTGATGCCGAAATCAACCGCTTCCTCGAAGCCCGCACCAAGTCAGCCGCACAGCTGGAAGCCATCAAAGAGATGGCCGGTCGCACCTTCGGTGAAGAAAAAGAGGCCATCTTCGAAGGCCACATCATGCTGCTCGAAGATGAAGAGCTGGAAGGGGATATCAGATCCTTCATCAAAGACAACAAGGCCACCGCTGACAAGGCCATCTACGAGGTCATCGAGCAGTACGCGAAGATGATGGCCGAGCTGGATGACCCCTATCTGCGCGAGCGCGCCACCGACTTCCGTGACATCGGCACCCGTCTGGTCAAGAACGTACTGGGCATCGCCGTTGTCAACCTGAGCACCATCGACGAAGAGGTGATCCTGGTCGCCAAAGACCTGACCCCGTCCGAAACCGCTCAGATCAACCTGAAATACGTGCTGGGTTTCGTCACCGACATCGGTGGCCGTACTTCCCACACCTCCATCATGGCCCGCTCCCTGGAGCTGCCGGCCATCGTGGGTACCAACGACATCACCGAGCGCGTCAAGAATGGTGACGTGCTGGTGCTGGACGCGATCAACAACCAGATCGTCCTCAACCCGACTGCCGAACAGCTGGCCAAGTTCAAAGAGATCCAGGCCCAGTTCCAGGCCGAGAAAGACGAGCTGGCCAAGCTGAAAGATCTGCCCGCCATCACCCTGGATGGCCATCAGGTCGAAGTGTGCGCCAACATTGGTACCGTCAAGGATACCGAGGGTGCCATCCGCAACGGCGCCGAAGGCGTGGGTCTGTACCGCACCGAGTTCCTGTTCATGGACCGTGATGCGCTGCCGACCGAAGACGAGCAGTTCAAAGCCTACAAAGAAGTGGCCGAAGCGATGCCGGATCAGCCGATCATCGTGCGCACCATGGACATCGGCGGCGACAAAGAACTGCCCTACATGAATTTCCCGAAAGAGATGAACCCCTTCCTGGGCTGGCGTGCCGTGCGGATCTTCTTCGATCGCGCCGACATCATGCACGCCCAGCTGCGGGCCATCCTGCGTGCGTCTGCCTTCGGCAAACTGCGCATCATGTTCCCGATGATCATCTCCGTCGAAGAGTTCCGCAGCCTGAAGGCCACCGTAGAGACGCTGAAAGCCGAACTGCGTGCCGAAGGCAAAGCCTTTGATGAATCCATCGAAGTGGGTATCATGATCGAGACCCCGGCTGCTGCCGTGATGGCTCATCATCTGGCCAAGGAAGTGGATTTCTTCAGTATCGGTACCAACGATTTGACCCAGTACACCCTGGCCGTCGACCGTGGTAACGAGATGATTTCCGCCATGTACAACCCGCTGTCACCCTCCGTCCTGACCCTGATCAAGATGGTTATCGATGCATCCCACGCCGAAGGCAAGTGGACCGGTATGTGTGGTGAACTGGCTGGTGACGAGCGTGCCACCCTGCTGCTGCTGGGTATGGGTCTGGATGAGTTCTCCATGAGCGCCATCTCTGTACCGCGTATCAAGAAGCTTATCCGCAACACCAACTTCGAAGATGTGAAGGCCATGGCTGATCAAGCGCTGAGCTTTGCCACCGCCGCCGAAATCGAAGCCTGTGTAGATAACTTTATTAAGCAGAAGGCAGTCTGCTAAGATCGGCTGCAAACAGCGACAATCATCTCTAGGAGCTTTTACTATGGGTCTGTTTGATAAACTGAAGAAACTGGTTTCCGATGACAGCTCTGATACCGGCGGCATCGAAATTTTTGCCCCGCTGTCAGGCGAAATCGTACCGATCGAAGATGTGCCCGACGTGGTCTTCGCCGAGAAGATCGTCGGTGACGGCATCGCCATCAAGCCGGCCGGCAACAAGATGGTTGCTCCGTGCGACGGCACCATCGGCAAGATCTTCGAGACCAACCACGCGTTCTCGCTGGAATCCGACTCTGGTATCGAGCTGTTCGTTCACTTCGGTATCGACACCGTTGAGCTGAAAGGCGAAGGCTTCAAGCGCATCGCTCAGGAAGGTCAACAGGTCAAGCGCGGTGACACCATCATCGAGTTCGATCTGGCCGTTCTGGAAGCCAAAGCCAAATCTACCCTGACTCCGGTGGTCATCTCCAACATGGACGAGATCAAAGAGCTGGTGAAGATGACGGGTGCCGTGACCGTGGGCGAGACCCCGGTGATCCGCATCAAGAAATAAGGCCGCCCGGGCAAGCGCCCGCCGCCGTACAAAAAACCGAAGCCCTGGCTTCGGTTTTTTTATGGGCGCCTTCCAGCTACTCCTTGCCGAAGACCACCTGGTTGCGCCCGTTGCTCTTGGCCTGATAGAGCGCCTTGTCAGCCACCTGCAGCAGGTTGTCGCTGCTCTGGCCCTTGCCCAGGGTGGCACAGCCCAGGCTCATCGTCAGGGAGAAGTTCTGCCCCTCCCACGCGACCACATGGCCGACAAACTGCCGGCGCAACTGCTCGGCCCGCTCGACCACAAGCTCAGCATCCACCCCGGGCAGGATCAGCAAAAACTCCTCTCCGCCCCAGCGGGCCAGGTGCTCCCCGGCTCGCAGCTGGCCAGTCATGATGCGGGCCACCTCGCACAGCGCCGCATCCCCGGCGGGATGCCCGTAGCGATCATTGATCTGCTTGAAGTGATCGATGTCGCCCAGGATCACCGAGAAGGGTTCTCCCTGCAGCCAGAGCGCCTGCAACTGCTGCCCGGCGGCACGCCGGTTGCCGAGCTCGGTCAGTGGATCGGTGCAGGAGATCCGGCTCACCTCCTCTATCATGCAGTGCAGATCGTGAATGTCGCGCAGAGTCACTATGTGCCAGCCCGGCATGGCATCGGCTTTCAACTGGGCCGTGATGGTAAACCAGCGCTGCTGGCCGCTCTTGCAGTAAAGCAGGGCATTCATCTCGGCCACCGCAGCCCCGCTTGCCAGGCTGCTCATCACCGCCTGGTTCCAACGCGAGATGGCCAGTGCCCTGCTCTCCTCGTCGCGATAGACGGTGGCAAACCAACTGGCCATGTCAGGCAGATCCGTCAGGTCGTAACCCAGTTGCGTCACGAAAGCCCGGTTCAGGAACCTGTGATGGCGGGCGGGGATCTCCGACAGCCGGGTGGGGATGCTGTCCAGCGTCTCGCTGCAGGCCGACTCCGAGATCAGGATCGGAAACGGGATCACGTCGAAGGAGCGAAACAGGATCTGCTGCAGCTCGGTCAGGATCACGGGATCTGTGATGGTCAAGGTAATTCCCTTCACCTGTTGAGGATTTTATTAAAGGTAAATGAGGGAAGAAGAGGGGTAAAGCCCTCATTGAACTGGGCTGGGTGCCCGGTTCCCGGCCGCTGCACACCCTGCTCTGCGGCTTTGCATCAACCGTTCGCCCCCTGGCAGCCTCTCCCGGATGAGCGAAACCAGCTCTTCGACCGGTGCGCTGCCGGCCTGTTACAAATAGCATGTTAAAAACACACAGAGATCAAGGTTTTGACACATCTTCGCAGTAACATGGAAAAAGTGGCCCGGAGGCAGGACGCCCACCCGATGAGACCACCCGTGATGCAATGCAAGCCCCGAGAAGGATACGAACATGTTGAAAAATACCGAACAACGTTATGGCAGCCTGAGCATAGGGCTGCACTGGTTGACCCTGCTGCTGATGATCGCCGTCTATGCGCTGATGGAGTTCAGGGACATCTTCCCCAAAGGGTCGGCCGGCCGCGACCTGATGAAGGAGTTTCACTTCATGGTGGGTCTGCTGATCCTGGCGCTGGTGGTAGTACGTCTGCTGGTACGCGCGAGCAGCCCCTCACCGCGCATCGTGCCCGAGCTCTCCCCCCTGATGCTCAAGCTGGCCAAGCTCGCCCACCTGGCGCTCTATGGCTTCCTGATCCTCACCCCGCTGCTGGGCTGGCTGCTGCTGAGCGCGGGCGGCAAGCCCATCCCCTTCTTCGGCCTTGAGCTTCCCGCCCTCATCGCCCCCAACGACGGCCTGAAGGGCACCATCAAGGAGCTGCACGAGACGCTGGCCAACATTGGCTATGCCCTGATTGCCCTGCACGCGGCGGCATCCATCTACCACCACCACGTGCTCAAGGACAACACCCTGACCAATATGCTGCCAGAGCGACGCAGTTAATCCCTTGTCTGCAGAGAGGGGCGTACTCGCCCCTCTTTTGATCAGGCCTGTTTGGCCACCACCTCGACGGTATCGGCAGCCTTGTTTTTACCTTCAGGCTGCAGTTGCTTGACGTTGCCCTTGCTCTCGCCCTTCTGCTCCTCCTGAGACTGGGACTGGCCGACAAACTGGCCTCCCTTGCGGATGGAGAGGCTCCCGCCCTTGAACAACCCCTTCATCTTGCCGCTTTCGAGTATCTCCACCTCGCTCGAGGCGCAGGTGCCGTCCAGGGTGCCATTGATGATCACATGGGCTGCGCTGACATCCCCTTCAATCCGGCCGCCTTCCATGATGCGTACCGTCCCGCCGTTCAGTTGCAGCGTCCCGACGAACTGGCCATACACATCCAGATTACCCTCCACCTGCAACTCGCCCTTGAAACGGGCCCCCTTGGCGATCACCGTCGTCGTGCTCCCCGCCCCGACCATCTCAGACTCATTGCGCTTTCGTCCAAACATCTTGGTTTTCTCCACCATCAACAGCAGCACCATCAGTAGCAACGGCACTATGGGTAATTTGTAATATGCAGATCCCGCCACATAGAGCAGCAACGCCAGGCCCCAGCAGAACCAGATGAAATACAGCGCGTCACTGCGTGGCCGCATCGCGATGCGAGCCAGGATCCTTTCAGGCATCAATGTCATTGACCATTCCCTCTTGCGGGCAGATGGATGCAAGACCGGGGTCAACCCCTCACTCTCGTTTCCCGCGATACGCGGGCATGGACCTAGCTCAAGCGACCAGATTGACGAAACACTGAAACAAAAAAGCCCCGCCAGATGACGGGGCTGCGATTTCTCAGCAAAGCGAAGTAGGGGCTTAGGGCAGCACCACCCGGCTTTCGCCGCCGCCGAGAGCCTCCACCCTCACCTGCACGCCGATCCGCTCCACCAGGGTCTGCACGTGGGAGATGACCCCGATCTGGCGGCCGGCCGCCTGCAGGGAGTCCAGGCTTGAGAGCGCCAGATCCAGGCTGTCGGGATCCAGGGTGCCGAAGCCCTCGTCGATAAAGAGCGATTCGACCTGGGTCTGGCGCGACGACAGGCTGGAGAGGGCCAGCGCCAGCGCCAGCGACACCAGGAAGCTCTCGCCGCCGGAGAGGGAGTCCACCGAGCGCACCTCGTCCCCCATGTCGAGATCCACCACCTGCAGCGCCAGATCGGTGCCGGGCACCCGCTCCAGTCGATAGCGAGGGGAGAGCTCGGCAAGCTGGGCGTTGGCCTCCAGCAGCAACCGCTCCAGGGTGAGGCTCTGGGCGAAGGTACGCAGCTTGGCGCCGCTGGCCGAACCGATGAGATCGGAGAGTTGCTGCCAGTGATCCGCCACCGCCTGCTGGGCGGCCAGCTCCTCCTGCAGGGTGCCCGCCTTGAGGGTCGCTGCCTCGGCCTGGGCCAGCGTGCTCTTGCACTGGAACAGCTGCTCGTCGAGGGCACGGCAGTGCGCCTCCAGCGCCGTCAGCCGGCTGTCGAGCTCCTCTGGCGCCAGCGCTGCCAGCTCGGGGTGATGCTCGCGGTAACGATCCCGCTTGCTCTCCTCCAGCGCCAGCGCCCGCTGCCGCTCGGTCAAGCGGGTACGCGCCTCGGCGCGGGCATCCTCCAGCGCCTGCAGGGCAGCGCGCCGCGCCTTGAGCTCATCCGGGCTCATGGCCAGCAGGCGGCGCAGGTCATATTCGGCGATGCCGAGGCTGCTGGCGTGAGCAGCCCAGCGCCCCAGCACCTCCCGTCGGCGCCGGCTGCTCACCTGCTTCTCCTGCTCCAGATGGCTGAGACGGGTCTTGAGCTCGGTCTGGCGCTCGCGCAGGGCGCGGGCCGCCCCCTGCATCATCTCCAACTCGCTGGCCAGTTGCTGCAGCCGCTGCTGCCAGCGATGCTCGACCTGGGCAATCTCCTCGCCCCCCAGACAGGTGGCGCGGCTGGTGACCAGCCCCTGCCGCTGCTGTTCATGCTCCTTGTAGTCGCGCTCGAGCTTGTGCAGCAGCTCGCGCTGGGTCTGCAGGCGCGCCTCCTGGGCGCTCAGGGCAGGGGTGAGGCTGGCAATCTCGCCAGCCAGCCGCTCCCACTCGCTCTGGCCGTGCAGCCAGGCCTCGCACGCCCGCTGCCACTCGAGCCACTGCTGGCTGCCCAGCCACTGGCGCCAGGGCTGGCCCCCCATCTGCTCGTCGAGCCGGTTGCCCCCCTGCTCGAGGCGCTGGCGCAGGATCGCCTCCTGCTCGCCCATGGCCTTCACCTCCCCCTCCAGGGCGATGCGCTGGCGGTCTGCCTCCTGCCACTGCTGCTCGAACTGCTGGTGCTGGCTGGCCAGCTGGCTCAACTGCTGGCGCACGGCCTGCAACTGCTGCTGCCCCTGCTGGGCCTCACGCAGTTGCTGCTGGCTACGGGCCAGCCCCTGCTCCAGGCTCTGGCCACGGCCGAGCAGGATGCTCATCAATTCATTCCACTCGATTGGGCTCTGACCTAGCGGCAGCGGATGGCCAAGCAGGGTATCGCCCCCGAGCTGTTGCCAGCGCAAGGTCAGCTGCTCGGCACGGGTCTCCAGCTCCGGCAGATGTTGCTGGCGCACCGCCAGCTGACGGGCCAGCTCCTGGCGCTCGCTCTCACACTGAATGTATTGGTGATTGAGCCGCTCCCACTCGAGCTCGAGGCCGCGGGCGCGCTCCGCCAGCTGGCCCAGAATACCCGCCACCTGTGGTTGGCTCTGGTGATAGGGGTGCTCCGCGGCGCCGCAGAGGGGACAGGGTTCACCGTCGCGTAAGATGTGGCGATGCTGCTCGAAACTGGCGATGGCACGGGACTGCTCCAGCGCGTGGCGCGCCTCGTCCCGCTGCAGGGCGAGCCGCTCACGGGCCGGCGCCAGCTCGTCGCCGAGAATGGCCAGCTTGCCGAGCGCCTGTTCCAGCTGGGCTATCTCCTGCTGCAGGCGACCATGCTGCTCGCCGTGATTGCGGCCATAGTCGGCCAGCTCCAGCAGCTGGCGCAGTTGACCCAGCTGTTCGGTCTGCTGCTGCCACTGCTCCTGCGCCTTGGCCAGGCGCCCCTCCCACTGCAGCTCCTGCAGCTCGTGCTGTTGCTGCTGCAGCCGCTCCTGTTCGCGCTGCCAGTAGTCGCGCTCCTGCTGCCCCTGCTCCAGCTGGTGCTGCAACTGCCTGAGGGCGCGCAGCTTGTGCTCACGCAGGGTGAGCAGCTGCTGCAGCCTGTCGGCATCTTCGGCCCAATCCTGCATGGCGGTGAGCAGGGGCTGCCATTGGCGGGCCACCGGCGCCAGCTCCTTGTGCTCCTCAAGCCAGGCGCCCCACTGCTGGTGCTGGGCCTTGAGCAGCTCCACCTGCTGGCGCTGCTGGTGCCAGCCCTGCTCCAGGGTGAGCTGCACCTCCCGCTCCTGCGTTCCCTCCTGCTGGATCTTCTGCAGTTGCTGCTGCTTTTCCCTGATGCGGGTATCGAGCTCCTGCGCCCGCTTGAGCTCGGGCTGCAGGGCGCCCCACTCGCGCTCGGCGGCGATCTTCTCTGCCAGCAGCTGCTGCTCGGTGAGGGCGCTCTGCTGGGTCTGCTCCTCCAGCTTGCCAAGCTCGGGGCCGAGCTCGGCCAGCAGTTTCTCCTGCTGCTGCACCTCCAGGGTCAGGCGAGCCAGCTCGTCGTGATCGGCGCGGGCCACCTGGGCCTGCTCGGCGCGGGCAAACTCCTCGCGCTCGGGGGCGGCCGCACCGTGGGCCACCTCTGCGGCGGCAAGGGCCGCCTCCCCCTCCTGACAAGCCTGCAACTGGGCGGCGATGCGGCCGCTGAGGTCGCGCAAGTCCTGCATCAGTTGCTGTTGTTGCTGCTCGTGTTTGAGGCTGGTGGCGAGGCTGACCTGCTGGCTCACCCACTGCTCGCGGGTCGCCTCGTTCATCAGCGCCACGTCGCCGAGCCGCTGGCTGATGGCGGCCAGTTGCTGCTGCTCCTCCCGCGCCCGCTCATGGGTCTGGACTGAAATGGCGGAGTAGAGCTCGGTGCCGGTCATCCGTTCGAGCAGGGCCGAACGCTCGTCGGCGCTCGATTTGAGGAAGGCGGCAAACTCCCCCTGCGGCAGGATGACGGCGCGGCGAAACTGCTCCCAGGAGAGCCCCACCAGCTCGTCGATGCGATCCTGCAGCTCCCGCTTGCTGCCACTGAACACCTGGCCCGACGCCACGTCGGTCAGGCTGCGCTCCTGAGCCTGAAAGCGCCCCTCGGCGCGGTTGCGGGCCCGGCGCACCGCCCAGCGGGCCAGCCAGACCCGGCCGTCGCAGCCGCGAAACTGTACCTCGGCAAAACCGCTGGCGTGGCCGCGGCTGAGGATGCCGCGCACGTCGTTGGCCTTGAGCTTCTCCTCGTCATCCATGCGGCCCACTTCGGCCACGTTCTTGCGATTGGCGATAAAGCGCGGCATCTCATCAAAGAGCGCCAGACAGATGGCATCGAGCAGGGTGCTTTTGCCGGCGCCGGTATTGCCGGTGATGGCAAACAGGCCGGCGGATCCCAGGGCGCCACCGGCAAAATCGATGGTAAAGGGGCCGGTCAGGCTGGCCAGATTCTCCCCTGACAGCGACAAGATTTTCATGCATTGGCCTCCTTCACCTGCTCCAGGATCTCTTCAAACGACGCCACCAGCTCAGCCTCCGGCTCTCCGTCAAACTGACGCTGATAACAGAGGCGGAACACTTCTGTGGGGGAGAGCTCATCGAGCCGGCGCTGGCCGGCGCCGTCCGCCAGCCCCTGCCCCGAGCCCTGATAGCTGGTTGTGATGCGGGCCAGGCGCACCGGCTTGTCGCCGATGGCGGCCAGCACGCGCTCGCGGATGCGGGCCTCGGGTTTGGGCAGCAGCAGCCGCACCTCGAGGAAGGGCTGTGCCTGCTGCGGGCAAGCGGGCAGGTCCAGCGCCTCGATGGCCTGGAGCGCCTCGTCGAGGCCGCTCTGGGGCAGCCGGATCATCTCCACCGCGCGGGGCACCGGGATCCGCTCAAGGCGGGCCAGCTTGCCCCCCTCAAACGTCACCTCCAGCACCTGATGGTTGTAGTTCGCCTCGGCCAGCGAGAGCGGCAGCGGCGAGCCGCTGTAGTGCACCCCATCGGCCGGACTCTGGGCCAGGTGCAGGTGGCCCAGCGCCGTGTAATCGGCGGCGGCAAACAGCTCGGCAGGCAGGGCGTGCTGGTTGCCACCAAGCACTCGCCGCTCGGAGAGCTCGGAGAGCTGGCCCGCCGCCAGATAGGCGTGGCCCATGGCGATGAGGGCCTGATCCGGATTGCAGCGCGCCCGCCCTTCGCTCAGCACCGCTTCATAGACCTGGCGCACCCCTTCGATGAGTCTGTCCTGCCCCTCGCTGAGCCCTTCCGGGCGCAGATCGCTGCTGCGCAGAAACGGCACGGCGGCACACCAGGCGGCCACCTCGCCGTTTTTGCCTCGCAGCGGCACCAGCAGACGCTCGGTCTCGAGGCGCCCCTCGTCGTCCCGGCTGATGCTGCCCACCAGATGCAGGTCGAAGGCGCGCAGCAGCTCGTGGGGAGCATCCAGCTTGGAGGGGGAGTCGTGGTTGCCGCCGATGAGCACCATCTCCAGTGCGGGATGGTCGGCGCGCAGCCTGGCCAGGAAACGGTAGAGCTGCTGCCAGGCGCTGGCGGGGGGGTTGGCGGTGTCAAACAGATCGCCCGCCACCAGCAGGGCGTCGATGTCGCGGCTCTTGATGGTGTCGGCCAGCCAGTCGAGAAAGGCGTCGTGTTCAAAACGGCGATCATGGCCATGGAGTTGATGGCCAAGGTGCCAGTCGGCGGTATGCAGGATCTTCATGAAAAAACGGCTCGTATGGAGGTGGTGCCAGCAGCACCCGATGCAGACAAGATGAGGATATGCCTCCCTTTTTTCAAGCCGGACCGGGTGCTGGCGTCAGATTCAGGCGGGCTCGCAGCACATCTGGTACTGGGGATGACCGGTAAGCGGGTCGGCCAGCTCCCCCTCGATCACGAAACCGTGGCGACGATAGAAGCGCACCGCCTGATCGTTTTCCACGAAGACCCGCGCATGCAGCCTGGCCCCCTTGGACTTGGCCTCCTGCAGCAGGGCATGGCCCACCCCCCGCCCCTGACGGTCGGGGCGCACGAACAGGGCGGCCAGGTAGTCATCCACCAGCGCCATGAAGCCGAGCAGCTCGCCGCGCTCCTCGAACACCCAGATGCGGGCGCGCTCGAGATAGCGGGTGCGCAGGTCTTCCTGCGCCTGCCACCAGCAGGAGGCATCGACAAAATCATGGGCCTGCAGGGAGGCCAGCAACCAGATCTCGACGATCTCGTCCATGTCGTCGGACCGACTCGCCCTCAGCATATTGGTATCCTTGTTAACAACCTTAACATCCGCAGTCTAGGGGAGTTTGATGACGGCTTTGGGGACGGATATGACTCCCTGTGAAGTCGATCGCCCTTTATTTAGCAAGAATGATTGGCTGATCACAAAGCGCCTCTCTAGTACAATGCCCGCCGGACAATCTATGAGACCGAGGACGCCATGTGGTTTAAAAACCTGCAGATTTATCGCTTTACCCGCCCCTTCGAGCTGACCGTCGAGCAGCTGGAAACCCAGCTGGAAGCCTGTGCCTTCACCCCGTGCGGCAGCCAGGACATCTCCCGGTTCGGGTGGGTCAAGCCCCTTGGCAAATTCGGCTCCACCCTGACCCACTCCGCCGCCGGCCACATCCTGCTGTGCGCTCGCAAGGAAGAGAAGATGCTGCCCGGCACCGTGGTCAAGGAGATGCTGGCGGAGAAGGTAGAGGCGATCGAGTTCGAACAGGGCCGCGCCCTCAAGAAGAAAGAGAAGGAAGCGCTCAAGGAAGAGATCATGCACACCCTGCTGCCGCGCGCCTTCAGCCGCACCAGCCAGACCTTCGCCTGGATCAACCCGGCCGACAACCTGATGGTGGTCGACGCGGGCTCCGCCAAGAAGGCGGACGATCTGCTGGCTCTGCTGCGCAAGTCCATCGGCACCCTGCCGGTGGTGCCGGTGGCCCTCAAGAACCCGCCCGAGATCACCATGACCGAGTGGCTGAACGAGGGCAACCTGCCCGCCTCCTTCACTCTGGAGGACGAGGCCGAGCTGCGCAGCGCCATGGAGCACGGTGGCATCATCCGCTGCAAGCAGCAGGATCTGATGAGCGACGAGATCAAGAACCACCTGGCCAACGACAAGCTGGTGACCAAACTGGCCCTCAACTGGGGCGAGACCCTGAGCTTCGTGCTAGGGGATGACCTCTCCATCAAGCGCCTCAAATTCAGCGAAGAGCTGCGCGAGCAGAACGACGACGTCACCAGCGAAGATCCGGCCGCCCGTCTGGATGCCGACTTCGCCCTGGTCACCGCCGAGCTGGCCCAGTTCATCCCGGCCCTGTTCGCCGCCCTGGGCGGTGAAGAGCAGTCCATCTAAGCGAAATGGCTCAGCCTGATTGCAAAAAACCGCCTCCGGGCGGTTTTTTTATGGGCGGGCGCCGGTACGACTTGTTGATAGATGAGTAACTTGTTGATCTGATTCGACAACTTGAGTCATTAGCGCCAATCGTGACATAGTCGCCCTTCATGCTCATAAAACAGACAAGGAGAGTGTCATGTTGCGCAAACCGCTGGGGCTGGCCATCGCCCTCGCTCTGCTGGCCGGCTGCGCCGCTCAGCAGAGCCCGCAAACGCCCCCCGCCCACACCCTGATCGCGCCGGAGGCCGCCAGCGGCTGGCAAGAGAAGCAGGGCTGGCAGGGTCACGACTTCATGGTGGCTGCCGCCAACCCGCTGGCGGTGGAGGCGGGCTACCAGATGATCCAGGCCGGCGGCAGTGCGGTGGATGCCGCCATCGCGGTGCAGCTGGTGCTGACCCTGGTGGAGCCGCAATCCTCCGGCATCGGCGGTGGCTCCCTCATGCTGGTGTGGGACGGCAAACAGGTAGCCGCCGTGGATGGTCGCGAGACGGCCCCCACCGCCGCCACCGATCAGCTGTTCATGAAGGATGGCAAGCCGATGGCCTTCTACGACGGCGTGGTGGGCGGGCGCTCGGTGGGCGCCCCCGGCACGGTGCGGGCACTGGCGCTGGCCCACCAGCGTTACGGCAAGCTGCCCTGGGCCAGCTTGTTCGAGCCCGCCATCACCCTCGCGGAGCAGGGATTCGTGATAAGCCCGCGGCTGGCCGCGCTGCTGACCAAGGATCCCTATCTTGCAAAAGACCCGGATGCGCGGGCCTACTTCTATCAGGCCGACGGCAGCCCCAGAGCGGCGGGCAGCCGGCTGACCAACCCGGCCCTGGCCAAGGTGCTGCGTACCCTGGCAAGCAAGGGGCCGGACGCCTTCTATCGCGGCCCGCTGGCCGAGGCCATGGTGGCCAAGGTGCACGCCCACCCGACCAACCCCGGGGTGCTGAGCGCCGTCGATCTGGCCAGCTACCGCGCCAAGCTGCGCGACGGCCTCTGCTTTGACTATCGCCAGAGCCGGGTGTGCGGCTTTCCGTCCCCCTCGTCCGGCACCATAGCGCTCGGCCAGATCTTCGGCATGCTGGAGAGCCGCGACATGGCGGCCCTCAAGCCGGTACAAGGGGAGCAGGGCCAGCCGGCCGCCTCCGCCGAGGCGATCCACCTTTACAGCGAGGCGGCGCGGCTCGCCTTTGCCGATCGCAACCAGTACGTGGCGGACAGCGACTATGTGGCGGTCCCCGTCAGCGGCCTGCTCGACAAGCACTATCTGGCCCGGCGCGGCGCCCTCATCGGCGAGCGCTCCATGGGGCTGGCCAACGCGGGCACCCCGCCGCTGGCGCCGGCTCGCGGCCAGGATGCGACCCCTGAGCTCCCCTCCACCAGCCACATCTCCATCGTCGACAAGGCGGGGATGGCGGTCTCCATGACCAGCTCCATCGAAGACGGCTTCGGCTCGCGGCTGATGGTCAACGGCTACCTGCTCAACAACCAGCTCACCGACTTCTCCTTCACCTCGCTGGATGCCGCCGGGCTGCCGGTGGCCAACCGGGTGGAGCCGGGCAAGCGACCGCGCTCCTCCATGTCCCCCCTGCTGGTGTTTGACAAGAGCAGCGGCGAGCTGGAGATGAGCCTGGGCTCCCCGGGGGGCTCAGCCATCATCAACTACGTGGGCAAGACGCTGCTGGGCACCCAGGATTGGGGGCTCAACCTGCAACAGGCGATCAATCTGCCCAACTTCGGCAGTCGCAACGGCCCCACCGAGCTGGAGGCGGGCCGCACCCCGACCGCCGTGGTCGAGGCGCTCAAGGCGAAGGGGCACGAGGTGGTGCTGAGCGAGCAGACCTCGGGCCTGCAGGGGGTGCAACGCAACGCCGGCGGCTGGCTGGGCGCCGCCGATCCGCGCCGGGAGGGGATCGCCAAGGGTCAGTGAACCCGGGGGTCTGCCCCCAGCTCTGAATGCAACGAAGCGGCCGGTCGGCCGCTTTTTTTGTGAGGCCAGGCTGCGCTCGCCCTGGCCACAAAAATCATCACCGATTGATTAATGCTGCCAAGCCAGGTCAATAAAAATAGAGCCCCTCACCTTAAAAGTAACACTTATCCACTTTTAATCTCAAAAATCCCTTTAAATGTGGATAAAGATTGCTTTTACGCCAAAAACGTATTATTTTTCAACAGAAACGGCAACTGTTGTCCCTCAGACACGCCCCGTGCACGGGACCAGCATCTGTCTCTTTCGCCCCCTGCTCATTGACAGCTGCCCTCTTCACCCGCGCGGTGATCTGGTAGCCCCCTGACTGCCATTAGCGAGGTGACGACATGGACCACTCCCTTCCCCTGATTACCACCCTGGTCGGCGGCTTCGTGCTGGCCTACATCCTCGGCATGCTGGCCCAGCGCCTCAAGATCTCCCCCATGGTGGGCTATCTGGCGGCCGGCGTCATCTCGGGCCCCTTCACCCCGGGGTACGTGGCCGACATGAAGCTGGTGCCCGAGCTGGCGGAGCTGGGGGTCATCCTGTTGATGTTCGGAGTGGGGCTGCACTTCTCCTTTCGCGATCTGATGTCGGTAAAGCGGATCGCCATCCCGGGCGCCATCGCCCAGATCGCGGTCGCCACCCTGCTCGGCATGGGGCTCGCCTCGCTGCTGGGGTGGGATCCGGTCGCCGGTCTGATGTTCGGCCTCGCCCTCTCCACCGCCAGTACCGTGGTGCTGCTGCGGGCGCTGGAGAGCCGTCAGAATCTGGAGACCCTGCAGGGGCGCATCGCCATCGGCTGGCTCATCGTCGAGGATCTGGTGATGGTGCTGGCGCTGGTGATGCTGCCCATCATCGCCGACATCCGGTTCGGCGAGCAGGCCATGAGCTGGCAGAGCATAGCGCTGGATCTGGGCTGGACCCTCGGCAAGGTGAGCCTGTTCGTGGCGCTGATGATGGTAGTGGGCAGCCGCTTCATCCCCTGGCTGCTGACCCACACCGCCAGCACCGGCTCGCGCGAGCTGTTCACCCTGGCGGTTCTGACCTGCTCCCTTGGCATCGCCTTCGGCGCGGTCAAGCTGTTCGGCGTCTCCTTCGCCCTTGGCGCCTTCTTCACCGGCATCGTCATGAACCGCTCCGAGCTGAGCCACCGCGCCGCCAACAACACCCTGCCGCTGCAGGACGCCTTCGCCGTGCTGTTCTTCGTCTCGGTGGGCATGCTGTTCAACCCGGCGGTGCTGCTGACCGAGCCGCTGGCGGTGCTGGCCACCCTGTTCATCATCATGTTCGGCAAGTCGGCGGCGGCCTACGCCATCGTGCGGCTGTTTCGCTATAGCAAGCGCACCGCCCTCACCATCTCCGCCAGCCTGGCCCAGATCGGCGAGTTCTCCTTCATCCTCATCGGCCTAGCCATAGTGCTAAAACTAGTGCCGGAAGGAGCCCGTGACCTGATCCTGGTGGGCGCCAGTCTCTCCATCATGCTCAACCCGCTGGTGTTCAACGCCGTCGAGCGCTACCTGGAGAAACAGCCGGACGCCGACAACACCCAGGTGTTGGCCGAGTGCACATGCCCGCCGGTGGAGATGAAAGGCCACACCATACTGGTGGGCTATGGCCGGGTCGGCCGTCTGCTGGTGAGCGGCCTGCAGCAGGCCGGGCGCGAGCTGGTGGTGATCGAGCAGGATCCGCACCGGCTGGAGAGCCTGCGCCAGGCCGACATTCCCCACGTCAACGGCAACGTGGCCGATGACGAGGTGTTGTGCCGCGCCGCCATCGCCGACGCCAGCTGGCTGCTGGTGGCCATCCCCAACAGCTTCGAGGCCGGCGAGGCCATCGCCCAGGCCAGGCTCATCAACCCGACCATCCGGGTGATCGCCCGTGCCCACAGCGACGACGAGGTGAGCTTCCTCACCAGGCAGGGGGCGGACAAGGTGATCATGGGGGAGCGGGAGATAGCCCTCGGCATGCTGGCTCAGGCCACCGCATAAACCGCCATTCAGTGAACCAGAGGGGTCAAGGCCCCTCTTTTTTATGCCTCTTTTTACACCCGCGCTTTTGGGCACCCAGGCCCCTCCCCACCCATTCCCGCCGACGTTTCGCGCCGATATGGCACAATTTGACTCCCTTTGTCAGCCCCCCAGGTCAGGGCCGAGTGCCGCCACGACCACGAGCCCCCTGCGCACCGCCCCCTCACCAGCACAAAGCTCCGCCAGCCACCCTCGCCGGCCCGCAGTAGACAGCAGATCCTGCAGCGACCCCTACCGGATTGGGGGTGCGCCGCGCCAAATGGGCAAATTCGCCCTTCAGCCTCCTTGGCTAGACTGGGCCAGTCGTCTTATGACACCCATTTGGCACATGTGCCCACAACCAATCTGGAAGGATCCGCCATGAAACCCTTGTTGACTGCCCTCTTGCTCCCCCTGCTGCCTCTCGCCGTACAGGCCGCCGAGCCCGTCTGGATCACGGTCGGTGCCGACAGCGGCGTCGAACTCAAGCAGGTGAAGGCCAAGCTGGCCCCCCTGTTCAGCGCCAGCGGCGCCCCCATCCAGCTGGCCCAGGTCGAGGCAAGCGAGCTTGGCACCCTCTCCCACCTGATGCACGAAGGGCACCAGCGCTGCGGCGGCTACGTGGTGCACAGTACCCTGGCCGACGCCCTGCAGAGCATGGCCCAGCCCATCAGCCAGAACCTGTTCAGCGCCCCGCCGCTGACCCAGGGAGCCAGCGTCAACCGGCTGCTGCCCTATCTGGATCAGGGCAACATAGTCGGTACCATCAGCCAGCTCGCCAGCTGGCGCAACCGCTACTACACCACCACCACGGGGGTGCAGTCGGCGGACTGGCTGGCCGGCCAGTGGCAGACCCTGAGCGCGACCCTGCCCTGGGCCAGCGTCAGCCGGGTCAAGCACAGCGGCTATCCGCAGCAGTCCGTGGTGCTGACCCTCAAGGGCAGCCGCTACCCGGACGAAGTGGTGGTGCTCGGCGGTCATCTCGACTCCACCGCGGGCTCGGCCCCCAACAGCCGCACTCTGGCCCCGGGCGCCGATGACGATGCCTCCGGCATCGCCACCCTGACCGAGGTGCTGCGGGTCATCGCCGAGCAGGGTCGCCAGCCTGAGCGCACCCTGCAGTTCATCGGCTATGCGGCGGAAGAGGTGGGACTGCGCGGCTCCAAGGACATCGCCACCCGCTACAAGGCGGCCAACACCAAGGTGCTGGCGGCGCTGCAGCTGGACATGACCAACTATCAGGGCTCGGCGGAAGACATCGTCTTCATGACCGACTACACCGACCAGGGGCTGACCGGCTATCTGGCCCAGCTGCTCGACGCCTATCTGCCCCAGATCCGCTACGGCTATGACAGCTGTGGTTACGGCTGCTCGGATCACGCCTCCTGGCATAATCAGGGCTACCCGGCCGCCATGCCGTTCGAGTCGCGCTTCAACGACTACAACCCCAACATCCACACCGCCCGGGACACCTTGCAGAACTCGGATCCCTCGGCTGCCCACGCCCTCAAGTTTGCCCAGCTGGCCACCAGCTTCGCCATCGAGATGGGCAAGATAAACTGAGCCGCCAAGGCGCGGTGACGCACCCAACACAAGAGGGAGGCCAGGCCTCCCTCTTGTTTTCAAACCTGCCGCTCAGGGCTGCCGATGCGCCCCGGCAAGCGGGGGATTGGAGCGCGGCAAGCCTTGCTGCGCGTGTGCCGTGGCGGCCTGCGCATGCAGCCTTTCAAGGCGCTCGAACGCGCGCAGCGTGCCATCGCGAGGAGCGGGATCGGCCGGCCAGCAGCTGGCGGGCAGCGCCTGCACACCCAGCAGGACGACGGACAACAGCAACAGATAAGGGACCATCTTGCAGCACTCCGGTGGCAGCAGAGTGTCTATTCTTGTCGGGGACCGATGACGGTTTGATGAAGGGACGGGATCGTCATTTTACAACATTTGACGAGGCGGGCCGGCGCCGAGATACATATGGCGACATTTATGCCAAATCTGCGCTGACCAGTTAATTTATGCCCTAAAAAGTAGCCGGGAGGAAAACGTTATCCCTGAAAAGAAAACGTTATCTGGTCAAAACGTTGTTTCTGGATCATAAAAAGTATCCAAAAACTGGTGTATATTGCACGGCGGAAACTCCTTAACCATGAAGACTGACATGAAAAAGACCAAAATCGTCTGCACCATCGGTCCCAAGACCGAATCCAAAGAAATGCTGGCCAAGATGCTGGACGCCGGCATGAACGTCATGCGCCTGAACTTCTCCCACGGCGACTACGCCGAGCACGGTGGTCGCATCAGCAACCTGCGCACTGTCATGGCCGAAACCGGCAAGCACGCAGCCATCCTGCTGGACACCAAGGGTCCGGAAATCCGTACCATCAAGCTGGAAGGCGGCAACGACGTGGCTCTGGTCGCTGGCCAGACCTTCACCTTCACCACCGACCAGACCGTGGTTGGCAACAAAGACAAAGTCGCCGTGACCTATGCCGGTTTCGCCAACGACCTGCGCGTCGGCAACCGCATCCTGGTTGACGATGGCCTGATCGGTCTGGACGTCATCGAGATCACCGAGCGCGAAGTAGTCTGTAAAGTACTGAACAACGGCGATCTGGGCGAGAATAAAGGCATCAATCTGCCGGGCGTCTCCATCAAGCTGCCGGCCCTGGCCGAGAAAGACAAGCGCGACCTGATCTTCGGTTGCGAGCAGGGCGTTGATTTCGTTGCCGCCTCCTTCATTCGCAAGAAAGAAGACGTGCTGGAAATCCGTGAGCACCTGAAAGCCCACGGTGGCGAGAACATCCAGATCATCTCCAAGATCGAAAACCAGGAAGGCCTGGACAACTTCGACGAGATCCTGGCTGTCTCCGACGGCATCATGGTTGCTCGTGGCGACATGGGTGTCGAAATCCCGGTTGAAGAAGTTATCTTCGCCCAGAAGATGATCATCGAGAAGTGCAACAAAGCCCGCAAAGTGGTCATCACCGCCACCCAGATGCTGGACTCCATGATCAAGAACCCGCGTCCGACCCGCGCCGAAGCCGGCGACGTGGCCAACGCCATCCTGGACGGTACCGACGCAGTCATGCTGTCCGGTGAGTCCGCCAAGGGCAAATACCCGCTGGAAGCCGTGACCATCATGGCCACCATCTGCGAGCGTACCGATGCCGTGATGCCGTCCAACCTGTCTGCTGCCAACGACAGCAACAAGCTGCGCATCACCGAAGCGGTCTGCAAAGGCGCGGTAGAGACCTCCGAGAAGCTGGACGCCCCGCTGATCGTGGTTGCCACCGAAGGCGGCAAGTCTGCCAAGGCCATCCGCAAGTACTTCCCGAAAGCCTGGATCCTGGCCATCACCACCAACAAGAAGACCGCAGCCCAGCTGGTGCTGACCAAGGGTGTGGTTGCTCACGTGGTTGACAGCATCGCCTCCACCGACGATTTCTATCGCATCGGTAAAGAAGCGGCCCTGGCCAGCGGCATGGGTCTGAAGGGTGACGTGGTTGTCATGGTCTCCGGTGCTCTGGTACCGAGCGGCACCACCAACACCGCTTCTGTTCACGTTCTTTAATCGGAACTGAACAAGCTGAAAACGGCGCCCGCGGGCGCCGTTTTTTTTATCTCGCCCCCCTGCTGCCCCTTTCTGCCCGGTGTTAGAATCCACGCGGATTTAATCCAAGTGGGACATCTCCCGAATATCGCGTAATAACCCGGAAGTTTTATGCTCTCAATACCGTTCAAAAGAGCCTCGGCCACCCTGTTGCCGCTGCTCTGCTTACTCGTCAGTCTCTGCGCCCCGCAAGCCATGGCGCAGGACGTGCCCCAACGAACCAGCGTACAACGGGCACTCGACGCCCTCGGCAAGTCGGACACCCTCACCGTCAGCCAGCAGGCCGACCAGAAATTCCTGACCGACACCCTCACCCTGCTCGACAGCATCGAGAAAGAGAAGAGCAAGGCCAGAAGCCAGAACGAGCGGGTTCGCTCCCTGCCGGCCGAGCTGCGCGACATCAGCGCCAGACTGGATGCCCTGACCCAGGGCAAGAGCGCCGAGCAGATCAAGAGCGAATACGCCAGCATGAGTCTGAGCGAACTGGAGAGTCGCCAGCCCGACGTCATGGCCAACATGCAGGATGCCCAGGAGGCCCTCGGCACCATCGGCAGCCAGCTCACCAACCTGCAGACCCTGCCGGAACGGGCCCAGGCCAGCATGAGCCGCGCCTATCAGCGCAGTCAGGAGATCCGTACCCGCCTCAACGCCGGTGACGGGGTGAGCAGCGCCGAGAAGATGAAGCTCAATGCCGAGCTGGCCCTGCTGGATCTGCAGCTGGCCAACCTGCAGAAGGAGCTGGACAACCGCACCAGCATGCAGGATCTGGCGGTCAAACAGCGCGACTACCAGACCGCTCGCCTCGCGAGCGAAGAGCAGAAGCTGCAACTGCTGCAGGAGCAGAGCAGTGCCAAGCGCCTGGGCGACACCGAGAAGACCGCCGAACAGACCGGTGAGCTGGTGGCCGCCGCCGACAGCCCGCTGGTGCAAAAGGAGCAGGAGCTCAACCACCAGCTCAGCCAGCAGCTGGTCAGCGCCACCGCCAGCCTCAACTCGCTGGTGCAGAAGAACCTGCAGGCCAAGAGCTGGCTGGAGCGCGGCACCCAGACCGAGCGCAACCTCAACGAACAGGTGCAGATGCTCAAGGGCAACCTGCTGCTGTCGCGCATCCTCTATCAGCTCTACCAGCAGCTGGAGTCCTCCCCCTCCACCCTGGTGAAGAACCTGGAGGAGCAAATTGCCGACCTGCACCTGGCCCAGTTCGAACTGAGCCAGCAGCGTGACCAGCTGTTCCAGAAGACCCAGTATCTGGACAACCTGATCGCAAGCAGCAGCGAGCCGGTAAGCGAGGAGGACAGAGCCAGCCTCTCCAAGCTGCTCGACACCCGCATCAGCCTGCTCGATCAGCTCAACCGCCAGCTGGATGCCCAGCTGACCAACGCCATCAGCCTGCAGCTGACCCAGCAGCAGCTGGCACGGATCTACTCCTCCATCGAGTTCACCCTGCAGCAGCACATCTTCTGGGTGAGCAGCAACAAGCCCATCGACGGCAAGTGGTTCATCAGCTGGCCGGCCCAGGCCTACAAGCAGGCCTCCGACTGGGTGCTGAAACCGGACTGGAGCGGCTGGGGTGAAACCTTGCTGCCCATCACCCTGCTAGCCCTGCCGCTGCTGCTGATAGGTGGCCTGCTGATCTGGAAGCGTCCGACGCTGATCGAGCGGCAGAAGAAGATCACCAAGGATCTGGGGCGCTTTCGCCAGGACAGCCAGTGGCATACCCCGGCAGCCCTCTGCTATACCGTGCTGCAACGCCTGCCGGGCAGCCTGTTCATCCTGGCTGCCGGCCTGCTGCTGACTGACTGCGGTCTGCTCAGTTCCAAGCTGATTTTCCAGATCACCCTCAACCTGGCACTCGGTTATCTGGTGTTCAGCGTCTATCTGGCGGTGATGCGACCGGGCGGCATCGCCGAGAGCCACTTCCGCATTCCGAAAGCCGATCTGCAGGCCAAGCGCACCAGCATGCGCTACCTCTGGGTGCCCTTGCTGCCGCTCATCATGCTGTCGACCAAGGCGGTGGTGGAACCCTCCTCCCTTGGCAACGACGTGGTGGGTCAAGCGCTGACTCTGGCCCTGCTGGGGCTGGCCGCCTACCTGGTGTTCCCCATCTCCCGCGCCCGCATCAAGGGCGAGGCGAGCATGCAGCAGTCCATCACCGCCATCGCCCTGGCACTGGCACCGGTGGCGCTGATCGTGCTGGTGGGACTGGGCTACTACTACACCGCCCTCAAGCTGACCGGCCGGCTGATCGAGTCCTTCTACCTGCTCATCCTCTGGAGCCTGGTCTACCGTACCGCCCTGCGCGGCCTTGAGCTCGCGGCCCGTCGCCTGGCCTATCGCCGTGCGGTGGCCAAACGCGAACACAAGGCCCAGGAGGATGCGGAAGGGGGAGACACCATCGAAGAGCAACCCATGGATCTGGAGGATGTCAGCCAGCAGTCACTGCGTCTGACCCGCACCGTGCTGCTGCTGATCTTCGGCGTCGCCTTCTACTGGCTCTGGTCCGATCTGGTGGCGGTCTTCTCCTACCTCGACAGCATGGTGCTGTGGCACCGCACTGAAGGGACAGGGGCCAATGCCGTGATGTTCCCCATCAGCCTGAGCGACGTGCTGATAGGCTTCCTGCTGCTGGGCGGCGCCTGGTCGCTGGCCCGCAACCTGCCGGGTCTGCTGGAAGTGCTGGTGCTCTCCAAGCTGAACCTGGCCCAGGGCACGGCCTACGCCATCACCACCATGCTCAACTACGTGCTGATCGGGGTCGGCTCACTGACCGCCCTCTCCATGATGGGGGTACAGTGGGACAAGCTGCAGTGGGTCGCCGGTGGTCTGTCGGTCGGTATCGGTTTTGGCATGAAGGAGATCCTCTCCAACTTCGTCTCCGGCATCATCATACTGTTCGAGCGTCCGGTGCGGATCGGTGACACCGTCACCATCGGCTCCTTCTCCGGCACCGTCTCGCGGATCCGCATTCGCGCCACCACCCTGACCGACTTCGACCGCAAGGAGGTGATCATCCCCAACCAGCAGCTGATGACCGAGCGGCTCATCAACTGGTCGTTGAGCGATACGGTCACCCGGGTCATCGTACGGGTAGGTGTGGCCTACGGTTCGGATCTGGAGCTGACCCGCACCCTGCTCAAGCAGGCGGCGGACGAGAACAGCCGCGTGCTCAAGGATCCGGCGCCCATCGTCTACTTCCTCACCTTCGGTGCCAGCACCCTGGATCACGAGTTGCGCTTCTTCGTGAGCGAGCTCGGCGATCGCAACCCGGCGGTGGACGAGCTGAACCGCAAGATAGACCAGCTGTTCCGCGAAAACGGCATCGAGATCGCGTTCAACCAGATGGATGTCTACATCAAGAACATGAAGGACGAAGAGCAGAAGGTGGAGTCCGACTCCGCTCAGCCTCCCGCCCTGCCGGGCCCCCAGCCCGGTTAAGACAGCTCCTCATCTCGTTCGAAGGCCCCGCAAGGGGCCTTTTTTGTGTCGGTGGCCCACCGCTTGCGCTGGTTTTGTGACGGGCCGGCCAGAATGGGGCACGGTTTGTCGCTAGCCTGAAACGCTTGCCTCCCCGGATGAGGGGCCTGCCAATCCCGGTCGGCCGCGATACACTGAGGAGCCGATCCCCCACATTTGCCAAGGTGCGCCATGAGTTCCCAACCCTCTCTGCTCTCTTTTCTCGGCTCTCCCCTGCTCGGGGTGGCCGCCACCTATGTCGACCCCGCCAGCAAGGAGACCGGCGTCTACATCTGCGGGGTCGAGATCCAGCCAGACGACGAGCTGCTGCTGACTTTCCCCAAGGGGCACCAGCTGACGGTGGGGGAGAAGATCACCCTGCATCTGGACAACCGCACCGGGGTCGACGAGTACGACGCCTCCTTGAGCGTCTATCGCGTCTCCTACAAGGGGGTGATCGCCCGCACCGCTCCGGACAGGGTGCAGGTCACCCCGCTGCAGTTCGAGCTCTGGTACGGCAACCGGGTGGTCTACGGCTTCGCCCAGCCGGGCTATCAACATCCGGCCGATGAACGCCCCGCTAACGAGCTGCCCGTCACCCCGCTCACCGGCCTGCCGGTGCCTGACTTGCGTGAGGTTGAGAACAAGATCGGGGTGCTGGTGACCCGGGCCCAGTCACAGCCCCACACCACGGTACTGGCGTTTCTCTCCTCCGATGAGGACGACATCTTCTTCATCACCTTCCCCGAGACCTTCAAGTCGCAGTTGCTCAAGCGCGACGGCCGCTGCCACTTCGCCATCGACTCGCGGGCGGTGTTCACCTACACCCGCGCCATCGAGTGGAACTACACCATCATCGCCGCCGATGCTTACCAGATCCCGCAGGATCACCCGCTGTTCGAACCTATCCGCGCCGCCTTCGTGCAGAAGAACCCGTGGGAAGTGGGCTTTTTCAGCCACCCGCTGGTGGAGCTCTACCACCTCAAGGCCCGCCAGGTGGTCTGCCCGGGCCGGGCAAAAGAGTAGGTCCAGCCGGGCGCGAAAGAGGATAAGATGGCCTGCGGTTGCCCATGACAAGGAGTGAGAAACAGATGCAGCAGGTCGTTTATGTGGCGAGCCCCGCCAGCCAGCAGATCCACGTGTTTGCCCTGGCCGCTACTGGGGAGCTCACGCCATTGCAGGTGGTCGACACCCCGGGCCAGGTCCAACCGCTGGTGATCAGCCCGAACGGGCGCTGGCTCCATGCCGCCGTGCGCCCCGATTTCGCCCTGATCAGCTATCGCATCGAGGCCGATGGCCGGCTGGAAACGCAGGGATCGGCACCGCTGGCGGGCAGCGCCTCCCACACCGCCATCTCGGCCGACGGCCGCTTCCTGCTGGCGGCCTCCTATGCCTTCAATCAGGTTACCCTCTCCGCCATCGGCGCCGACGGCCGGGCAGAGCCCCCCCACCAGCAGCTCGACGGCTTGCAGGCCGCCCATTCGGTCACCCTGCTGCGTGCAAATAAACAGGGCGAGCAGGAAGTGCTGGTCGCCTGCCTCAAGGAGGATTGCATCCGCCGCTTTCTGCTCTGCAAGGAGGGGCGGCTGCGCCCCCATCCGCTGGGGGATCTGGTGACCGCCAGCGGCGCCGGGCCGCGCCATCTGACGCTGCACCCGAGCAATGGCGACCTCTATTGCCTCAACGAGCTCGACTGCACCATCAACCGCTACCGACCCACCGCCGATGGCGGGATCCGGCTCTGTCAGAGCCTCTCCATGCTGCCAGCCGGTTATCAGGGGGAGCGCTGGGGGGCGGACCTGCACGTGACACCCGACGGGCGTTTTCTCTACAGCAGCGAGCGGGCAAGCAGCCTGCTGACCCAGTTCGCCATCGCACCGGATGGCGAGCTCGGCGTGGTCGGCCACTTCCCGACCGAGACCATGCCCCGCGGTTTTGCCATCGATCAGAGCGGTCGCTGGCTGCTGGCGGCCGGGCAGGCTTCCCACCAGCTGGCGGTGCATCGCATCGACCCGGTCAGCGGCACCCTGACCCTGCTGGCACGCTATCACGTAGGGGACGGGGCCATGTGGGTGCTCGTACTGGCACGCCATCAGCCATGATCAACAGACAGCAAAAAGCCATGGCAATGCCATGGCTTGCAAACCAGCGCCCAGGGTTACTTTGCGGAGATCTCTGCCAGAAAACCGACCAGGCGTTGCCAGGCAAGGGCATCGGCTTCGGCGTGGTACCTGTCTGATCCAAACACACTGAATGCGTGAGGGGCACCGCTGTAACTGGTCGCTTCATGGCTGATGCCGGCGCTCTCCAGCTCGCCGATCAAGGCGGCAAACTGCCCCAGGCTGACCGCCTCGTCAGCACTGCCATGCTGTATCAGCACACGTCCCCTGACCCGTTGGTAGTTCTGGCCTGGCGGCGTCTCCAACCCGCCATGCACGCTCACTGTACCGTGCAGATCCGCCCCGCTGCGGGCCAGCTCCAGCACGGCGGCCCCTCCGAAACAGTAACCGAGCGCAACAACCTTTTCCGGTTTGCCTCCCAACCTCGTGGCCTCGGCCAGCGCCCCGGCGAGCAGGGCCCGCATGCTCGCCCTGTCCTGGTATAGCGCCCCTGTCAGCCGCTTTTTATCCTCCACCTCAGTGGGTCTCACACCAACGCCGAACAGATCGGCGGCAAACACCCGGTAACCCAAGGCCGCCAGCATGTCGGCACGCTTCATTTCATACCCGGTCAACCCATCCCAGTCATGGACCAGCAGCACCAGGGTTGACTGCTGACTGGCCCCCGCCAGATGATAACCTTCGAACGTCCGCCCTTCGACCTGATACCTGACGGACCCGGCCTGCAATCCTCCTGCCCACAGAGCCCAGAACAGGACAAGCATCTTGGTTATTCCCATCATCCACTCCTCTGCCTTGACGGCCAGCTCGCTGACGCCCGGCGTTCACACCCTGAACTGTTTGAGCAGGCTGTCCAACTGAGCCGACAGCTGGCGCAAATCACTGCTGGCATCGGCTACCTGCCCCACCCGCGCCGCACTGTCGTTGTTGAGCCCGGCAATGCGATTGACGCTGTTGCTGACCTCTTCCGCCACCGAGTGCTGCTCTTCCGAGGCCTGGGCGATATACATGTTCATTTCACGGATAAGGCCGACCTGGGTCTTTATCTTCTCTACCGAGAGCTGCACGTCGGCGGCTTGCGCCCCCGCCTGGGAGGCCTTGTCCTGACTTTGCTGCATACCAGAAACCAGATTGTGGGTCGCCTGCTGCAAGCGCGCGATACTGGCACTGATCTCCTCGGTCGACTGGCGTGTACGGCCGGACAGCGTTCTCACCTCATCGGCCACCACGGCAAACCCGCGCCCCTGATCCCCGGCTCTGGCCGCTTCAATGGCGGCATTGAGGGCCAGCAGGTTGGTCTGTTCGGCAATGCCGTTGATCACTTCGATGATGTTGCCGATGCTGCTGCTCTCGCTCGACAAGGAGCGGATCAGGTTGGCGACCCGCTCCACCTCGCCGACCAGCTGATGAATGGCTTCATTGGCCTGGCCGGCCAGCTTGTAACCCTGCTCCACATAGAGGCTGGCTTCATCGGTCGCACCGGATGTCTTGACCGCATTGCCCGCCACTTCCTGTACCGCATGACTCATCTGGGTGATGGCGGTCGCGACCTGATCCAGCTCTGACTGCTGTTCGGCGCTGCCATGCCGGGTATCGGTCGCCAGCGAATCGCACAGCTCCGCCGTCTGCAAGACGCCTGCCGACAGGGTGTTTATCTCCGACACTGTCCCTTGCAGCTTGGCAATGAATTGATTGATGTTGCCAGCCAGCGCCCCCATCTCGTCATGCCGGCGGATCTTGAGGCGCTGGGTCAGATCCCCATCTCCCTGGGCCAGGTCGAAGACTGCGGAGTTCATCTGCCGCAAGGGGCGCAGCACATTGCGATGGATCAAGACCATCAGCAACAGAATGATGCCGACGTCCAGCACCACTATCTGCCAGACGGTGGTGATGAGCAGATGGCGCAACTGGATCAAAATGGCCCGATCACTGCTGACCACCAGCAGATTGGCCACCGTCTTGAGCTGGCCGTTGTCGTCGTAGACCAGCTCATGGCTGGCGTGGCTGCCCAGATCGGCGGGCAGCTTTGCCACTACCTGAATTTCACCGGCATCATCACGGACAAACCCCGCAACCAGCTTGTCCTTGTTGACCACCAGCAGGCTGCTAAGCGCATCGGTGGCCAGCTCGGATTTGAGGGATGCCTCGACAAAAGCCGATTCGTAATTCCACAGCGGACCAGGCAAGGAGAGCTGCAACCGGCTGATGGCCTGCTCCACCATCTCGGCCTGTCTGCGATAGCTCTCCTCCCTGGCGGCGTTGTAGTTATATCCACCAAACAACACCAGCAGCAGACTCACCGACAGGGAGGTCAGCACGGCAATCCTGAACGTCAGACTATTCCAACCCATGGTTCCCTCCCGATATCGGCAACGACGTCTTGTTACAACTTAATGGTACTTGGCATTGATCTTGTCGATGGTGCCATCCGCCTTCATGGCGGCCAGGATCTCGTTGAGCTTGTTGATGAGCTCATCCGGGGCTTCCTTGTTGAAAGCCAGGCTCATCTGGGTTTCCTTGAACACAAACACCGGCTTGGGACTGGACGTCTTCTCCTGGGCGGCCAGATAGGGGGCCAGGTACTCCCCGGTCGCCCAGAGATCGATGCGACCAGCCTCCAGTTTCTTCACGTTGGCGGTATCGTTGGCCGCCAGCTGCAGCTTGCCAAACCCTTGCGCCTTGAGATATTCGGCAGCAGCATCACCGTTGTAGCCCCCAACCGAATACTGCTTCGCATCTTCCAAGGAGTTGACCGTGATGGTGGAAGATGGATTGGCAAAGAAAACCCAGTTGTTGTTGACCAGCGGCCCGACCCACTTGAAGAGGTTTTCCCGCTCCGGCGTGCGCGTGGTGGAGTACAGGGCGGTATTGGGCGTGCTGAGGGTATCTTCGTAGGCACGCTTCCAGGGCATCATGCTCAGCTTGTATTCGACCCCGGCCCGCTTGAACAGCTCCTCCACTACCTCCGTGGAGAGGCCGACTATCTTGCCCCCCTCCCCCTGCATGTTGAACGGCGGATAATCCTCGGTCATCACGTTCAAGGGTGCCGCCTGTACGGCTCCCAGCGCCAGCACCGAAGAGGCCGAGAACAGGGCGCTTTTCCACAACAGTTGATATTTCATTGCAACCTCACTTTGCTCACAGCTCGTCCCTCAATGTCCGCACCAGTCGATGTGCGGACCCTTACGACCCTTACCGGATCGTGCCGGCTTGCACGGTTTGCCGCGCCTTCGTCATGTCGGCGGCAAGCAGATGGGGTGGTTTAACAGGGTGCAACGGCCAGAACAGCATCATAAGAAGAGAGGAAGAGGCATCCCATGATGGGGGGCATAAACGCCTCTTTTTTCATACTGATCCGCACAGCACAGTGTCAAACCTGACCTTTAGCAAAGGTCAGGAACAGGGATCCGTCAAATGGCGCCCTGGCCATACAGGCTTCAATCAACCCCTATTTTGAGGCTGGCGGATACTCTCGGACGACAACGCCTGCCGGCGAGCAAGCTATTGACTTTATACACACTAAGCCTCCGCCGGCCCAGCAATGTGTCAGATGGCGGAAAAGAGAGAGGCCACCCTGAGGTGGCCTCTGCAAGACAGGGATACGCCGTCCGTTGACTCAATCCTTGGCACTCTCCATGGCACCCTCTTCGGAGTGCTGGGGCAGGATGAGGTTGAGCAGGATGGCGGCCACCGAGGCCAGACCCACGCCCGCCAGGGCGAAGTCACCGATCTTCATCTCCAGCGCGCCGACACCCACGGTCAGGGTCACGGCCACGATGGCGATGTTGCGCGACAGTCCCAGATCCACCTTGGACTCCACCAGGGTCTTGAGACCGATGGCGGCGATGGATCCGAATAGCAGCAGCATGATGCCGCCCATCACCGGCATCGGGATGGAGGTGAGCAGGGCGTTGAACTTGCCGAAGAAGGCCAGAATGATGGCGAACACCGCGGCCCAGGTCATGGTGACCGGGTTGAAGTTGCGGGTGATCATCACGGCGCCGGTCACTTCGGCATAGGTGGTGACGGGAGGGCCACCGATGAAGCCGGCGAAGCAGACGCCGATGCCGTCACCGGCCAGGGTACGGTGCAGCCCCGGATTCTTGGTGTAATCCTTGCCAGTCACGCCACCGATGGCCAGCACGCCACCGATGTGTTCGATACAGGGGGCAATGGCTACCGGCAGCATGAACAGCGCCGCAGCCCAGTTGATCTCCGGGGTCACGAAGTGGGGCAGCGCCAGCCAGGGGGCGTTGACCATGCCGTCGAAACTCACCTGACCCATCAGCACGGCAGTGACATAGCCCGCAATCACACCACACAGGATGGGGATGAGCTTGATCCAGCCCTTGCAGAACACCGCCGCAATCAGGGTGACCGCCAGCGAGATGCCAGCCAGGGTCAGCGCCGTCGAGGCAGGCATCACCTGCTCACCGCCGGCACGGCCCATGGCCATGTTGCAGGCCACCTGGGCCACCGACAGGCCGATCACCATGATCACCGGGCCGATCACCACAGGCGGCAGCAGCTTGTGCACAAAGCCCATGCCGCGGGCGCGAATGAGCGCGGCCAGGATGAAGTACATGAAACCGGCGGCAAACAGACCGAACATGGTGGAGGGCAGGCCCCAGGTCTGGGTGGCGTAAATGATGGGGGCGATGAAGGCAAAGCTGGAACCGAGGAAAATCGGGACCTGGCGACGGGTGCAAAGCTGGAACAGCAGGGTGCCTACACCGGCGCCAAGCAGGGCCATGGAGGGGTTCAGTCCGGTGAGCAGGGGCACCAGCACCATGGCACCGAAGGCGACAAACAGGATTTGCAGCCCGGCGACGCTTTGCTTGACTAAGGAAAACATGGATGTCCTTAATTTTTTGATAACTGACAGGGATAATTGACACTTTTCAGTTATCACAAGACTTTTTCAAGGCACTGAATGAGCCATTCGGCTTCATTTGTTGCCTCTTACTGCTTGGGGAGGGCATGAAACTGGCTTTTTAGGCGGGATTCGTTGCTACAAGCATCGAGGAAGCGATTTTACGCACTTTTATGGCCGGCGCCAATCGTTTTTCCATGCTGTTTTGTTTGTCAATGGCTCCCCTGCCCCTCCATCAGCCCACCCTATACTTGATGACGTGAACCCAGCCGGACAAGGAGTCCCCCATGTCACTGCCCGCTTTCAAGCCCAGCCAGCGCCGACTGCTGGTGGGTTCGGCCATCGCCCTGGCCCTGTTTGCCACCCCGCTGAGCTATGACTTCAGCCACCATCAGTGGCAGGTGAATCAGGCCTATGCCAAGTCCTGTTTCGTGACCGGCACCCGCATCCTGATGGCCGACGGGAAGGAGCGTCCCATCGAGACCCTGCAGGCCGGTGAACGGGTGCGGGATCAATATGGCTGCAGCAACCTCATCCTCGCGGTCGAGCGGGTGCTGCTGGGAGCGCGCCGGCTCTACGGGCTCAACCGGCTGGCTCCCTTCTTCACCGCCGAGCACCCCTTCCTGACCACCCGGGGCTGGGCGGCCATCGCACCGGCCATGACCCGCACCGAAAACCCGACCCTCGCCGTGCTGCCGCTCTTTACCGGCATGCACCTGCTGGGCTGGTCGGAGCACGGCTGCGCTGGCAACCTGGCGCTGGCTCCGCAGCCTGCCCTGCTGCTGCTGGAGTCCCTCTGCTGGATTGATGCCCCACCCACCACGGCACTGTTCAACCTGATCCTGGATGGCAACCACAGCTATATCGCCAATGGGCTGATCGTTCACAACAAGGATGGCGACGGCAATAGCGGTGGGGGTGACAGTGGTGGTGGAAGCAGCAGTGGTGGTGGAAGCAGCAGTGGTGGCGGCGGTAGTAGCAGTGGAGGTGGAAGCAGCAGCGGTGGAGGTGGCAGTGACAGCGACGGCGGCAGCAACAGTGGCGGTGGTGGCAGTGACAGCGACAGTGACAGTGACAGCGATGGTGGCAGCCATGGCAGTGACGACAACGGCGGTGGGGAGCACGCCGGCGGCGAACAACATGCCGGAGGGGATCGCCATGCCGGTGGTGAACAGCATGGCGGCGGGGAGCGCCACGCCGGCGGCGATCGTCACGGTGGTGGACGAGGCCTGGGCAATGGCCTCGATGACAACGGAGTGGATGCCGTCGATGCCAATGGCAACGAGATCCGGGGTGATGGCACGGTCGATGACAAGGGGGTTGATGCCGTCGATGCCAACGGCAACGATATCCGGGGTGATGGCACGGTCGACGACAACGGCATGGACGCCGTCGATGCCAATGGCAACGAGATCCGGGGCGACGGCACGGTCGACGATCGCGACCAGACCCTGACCGATGCACAGGAGCAGGCCCTGATCCAGCAAGGGTTCAACAGCAAGGAGCAACCATGAGCCGTTATCTGCTGATCTGCCTGGCGCTTTGGCTGTCCGCCTGTGCCAGCCAAAGCGCCGCCCCGCTCTACCACCAGATGGACAAGCAGGACGTGGCGCTCGCCAACCAGGCCCTGGCCGAGGCGCTGCAAACCCGTCCCAAGGGTCAGAGTTTCACCTGGTTCAACCCCGCCAGCCGCCACTCGGGCAGCGTCACGCCGCTGCGCACCTTTCGCCATCCCAACGGTCTCTGGTGTCGCGACTATCGCGAGCAGCTCTACATAGGTCAGGCCAGCCAGCAGTGGCAGGACACCGCCTGCCGCAGCAAGGCGGGGCACTGGCTGCCGCTACGCGGCTGACAAGATAGCTGACCGCTCAGGTGACAAAACAAAGAGGGGTGGCCATGGCCACCCCTCTTCTATTGCAACTATTGCAAGTGCAAGCTTACGCCCGTCATACCCGGCGGTAGGGCAGATAGACCGGCTCCCACATGTGGTTGAGGATGTGCTGCTGCAGATCCTGGCCGATCAGCGGGTGGGAGGGATCCCGCCGCACTATGTCCTTGAGCACCGCCGTCGCTACATGCACTGAGATGCTGCGCAGCTCGCGAATGCGCGGATAGACGGCCCCCTTCGCCAGGTCCACCTCGCTCACGCACTCCGCCAGCGCAAAGGCCGCGGTGGTGAAGATGTCGGGGCTTATCTCGCGGATCTGACTGACGATGGCTGCCAGCCCCACCCCCGGGAAGATGAAGACGTTGTTGCCCTGGCCGACCCGGAACTCCTGCCCCTCGTAGTGCACATCCTTGAACGGGCTGCCGGTGGCAACGATGGCCTTGCCCTGGCTCCAGCGATAGATGTCCTCCGGCAGCGCCTCGCAGTTGGCGGTCGGGTTGGAGAGCGGGAACACCATGGGGCGCGCGCAGTGGTTGAGCATCTGCTGGATATGCTGCTCCTTGAAGGCGCCACCCGCACCGCTGGTGCCCAGCAGTACCGTGATGGGCACGTGGCGCAGCACGTCGGTCAGGTTGGCCTTGCCGGGCACTTCGGTGTCCCAGCCCGACAGCAACAGGCCCGGCTTGGCATAGCGGCGCTTGTATTCGTCGAGCCCCTCGCGGTTGTCGCACACCAGCCCCTGGGTATCCAGGATGTAGATGCGATCGCGGGCCGCCTGGGGGTCCAGCCCTTCGCGGATCATGCCCGCACAGATCTGATCCGCCACCCCGACCCCGCCGGCACCGGCACCATAGACCAGGTAGTTCTGCTGGCCCAGGGTCTCGCCCTTGACCTTGACCGCCCCTATGATGCCCGCCAGCACCACGGCCCCAGTCCCCTGGATGTCGTCGTTGAACGACGGCAGCGACTGCTGATAGCGGGAGAGGTTGTTGAAGGCGTTGGACTTGCTGAAGTCCTCCCACTGCAGCACGGCGTTCGGGAAGTGGCGCTTGACCCCGGCCACGAACTTGTCGATGAAGTCGTCGTACTCCTTGCCGCGAATGCGCTTGTGGGGCTGACCCAGATACATGGGGTCATCCAGCAGCGCCTGGTTGTCGGTGCCCACGTCCAGCGCGATGGGCAGGCAGCAGGCGGGATGGATGCCGGCACCCAGGGTATAGAGGGAGAGCTTGCCGATGGGGATGCCCATGCCGCCCACCCCCTGGTCACCGATCCCCAGGATCCCCTGGCTGTCGGTCACGACTATGATGCGCACCGACTTGGCATCGAGATGACGGGCCAGGGAGCCCATGTCCTCGACGTTCTTCGGGGTGATGTAGAGGCCGCGCGGCTTCTGGAAGCGGTGGCTGAACTCCTGGCACGCCTTGCCCACGGTCGGGGTATAGATGTAGGGGGTCATCTCCTCCACGTGGCGCGCCAGCAGGGCGTAGAACAGAGTCTCGTTGCGATCCTGCAATGCCCGCAGGTTCTGATACTTCTCGATGTCGCTGCAGGCGCTCAAAAAGCCCTGATAAACCCGCTCAAGCTGGGCTTCAAACGTTTGAACCTGGGGAGGCAACAGGCCGTCGAGCTCGAAGTCGGCGCGTTCCTGTTCGGTGAAGGCGGTACCCTTGTTGAGGTTGCGATCGTTGAGCAGATCGGTGCCAGTCAGTGCAACGGGGCGAAAATCTTGTCCCTGTGCATCTTTCCACAGCAGATATTGTCCGGTAGCCATAGTCATTCTCTTTGATTTACGTGAAATTGCCGTTCGGCAGGAGAGCAAGACTCATAATGAAATCAATCATATGACGTTTGGTCGTTTCATTTTGTGAGCTTGGGCATACCCTGCGGCCAAAAACCGTGGCAGGACGGACTTCGGCCTCATTCAGACCATTCCCGTCGGCCATGCTGCCACTGCAGCGGCGCTGAGCAGCAGGCATAACAAAGGGGCGCCGCAGCGCCCCTTCTCTTTCATTTTGATATCTTGGTCAATCTCAGCCGGACTTGCCCGTTTTAGGCTCGTCGAGCTGGTGCTTCACCTCTTCATACCAGAGGTCGTGGTGCTCCTTGGCCCAGGTCTCGTCCACCTCGCCAGTCACCATCCCCTCCAGCGCCCCTTCCAGTTGGAACAGGCCCATGTAGATATGGAAGATAAAACCGCAGATAAGGATCAAGGCGCCGACTATGTGGATAAAGCTGGCCCACTCCATCTGGCGGCGCAGCTGGCCGAAGATGGGGAAGTCGAGGAACAGCCCGGTCGCCACCACAATGCCGCCAAACCAGATGAGCAGCCAGAAGATCGCCTTCTCGCCGCCGTTGGAGAAGCCCGCCGAGGGGTGACTCCCCTTGTGGGGTCCCAGCATGCCGCCCGCCTTCATGAACCACTGCACATCCACCATGTTGACGATGTTGTGGCGGAACCACTTGATGAGCACCCCCATCAGGCAGAGGAAGAAGAGCGGCCCCACGTAGTTGTGGAACACCTTGGCGAACCAGATCCAGTTCTCCCACACCCCGAGGCTCACCACCGGCTTGATGAAGTACTTGCCGTAGATGATGGCCAGCCCCGACCCGGAGAGGGTCAGGAACATGGCCGCCGTGGTCCAGTGCAGCGCCCGATCCAGCCGACTCCAGCGCTTGAGCTTGCGCCCGGTGCGCGGTTTGGAGAGCTTGGTCGGCCCCACCACCAGATACATCAGACCGCACATGGCGAGCGACCCGAAGATAGCGATGGCACCGAGCGGCGACACCCACTTGGTCTTCACCTCGAACCAGAGCTGGCCCGGCACCGAGATAAGCACCCCGTGCTCCGGCGAGCGGGAGGTAGTCACCCCCTCCTGCCCATCCTTCACCGCCCGCCAATAATCGGCGCCGGCAAAGCCGATCGTCTCCTTCTGGGCATCGGCAAAGCCAGGTGCACTGAACAGCAGCAAGGCTGTCAGCAGCCCTGTCAGCCAGTGTCTCATTGGCCACCCTCCTGCTTGCCAGGCTTGAGCCCCTTGCCTCTGCCATCGCGGGGTTGGCTGGCGTCGTGGAACAGATCCTGCTCATCCCCGCCCCAGCCCGCGTGAGGGGCGCCGCGATAGGCCACCCGCTCGCGGAAGATGTCGGAGATGACCTGCGCATCCCCCGCCAGCAGCGCCTTGGTGGAGCAGAGCTCGGCACACATGGGCAGCTTGCCCTCGGCAATGCGGTTGGCGCCGTACTTCTGGCGCTCCGCTTCGCTGTGATCCTCTTCCGGGCCACCGGCGCAGAAGGTGCACTTGTCCATCTTGCCCCGATCGCCAAAGGCAGCGGTCTTCGGGAACTGGGGCGCCCCGAACGGGCAGGCAAACAGGCAGTAGCCGCAACCGATACAGAGATCCTTGTTGTGCAGCACGATGCCGTCGTCGGTGTGATAGAAGCAGTCGGCCGGGCAGACCGCCATGCAGGGGGCGTCGGTGCAGTGCATGCAGGCGACCGAGATGGAGGTCTCCCCCGGCAGGCCGTCGTTGAGGGTTACCACCCGGCGACGCTGGATGCCCCACTCGAGGGCATCGTCGTTCTCGTTCTTGCACGCCGTCACACAGCCGTTGCACTCGATGCAGCGCTTGGTGTCACACATGAATTTCATTCTGGCCATGGGATCAGGCTCCTACTTTGCGAAAACGGCACAGGGTGACCTTGGTCTCCTGCATCTGGGTGACCGGGTCATAACCATAGGTGGTGACTATGTTGACCGACTCCCCCAGCACATAGGGGTCAGACCCTTCCGGATATTTGGCTCGCAGATCCTGGCCCTCGAAGTGGCCGCCGAAGTGGAACGGCATAAAGGCGAGCCCAGGTTTGACCCGCGGGGTCACCAGCGCCTTCACCTTGACCCGGCCCCCTTCCGGCCCCTCGACCCACACATCCTGACCGTCGCGCACACCAACGTCGTTGGCATCCGCCGGGTTCATCTCGACGAACATCTCCTGCTGCAGCTCGGCGAGCCAGGGGTTGGAGCGGGTCTCGTCGCCGCCCCCCTCGTACTCCACCAGACGGCCGGAGGTGAGGATGATCGGGAACTCCTTGCTGACATCCTTCTCCTGCACCGAGGCGTACTGGGTCGGCAGGCGCCACAGGCTCTTCGAATCAGGCCAGGTGGCGTAGTCGGCCAGCAGATCCCGGCGCGGGGTGTAGAGCGGCTCGCGGTGCTTGGGCACCTGATCCGGGAAGGTCCACACTACGCAGCGCGCCTTGGCGTTACCGTAGGGGACGAAGCCGTGCTTGATGGCGACCCGCTGGATGCCGCCGGAGAGATCGGTCTTCCAGTTCTTGCCCTCGGCCTCTTTCTTCTCGGCCTCGGTCAGCTCATCCCACCAGCCAAGCTGTTTCATCAGGTCGGCAGTGATCTCGGGATAGCCGTCTTCCACCTCGCTCCCTTTCGGCCAGGAGTCTTCGGCGAGCAGCGAGACGCCCTGATACTCGATGCCGAAGCGGGCGCGGAAACCGCCGCCCCCTTCCGATACCGGAATGCTGGTGTCGTAGAGGATGTGGCTGCCGGGATGTTTCATCTCAGGGGTGCCCCAGCAGGGCCAGGGTAGACCATACACTTCGCCGCTGACCGGGCCGCCTTCGGCCTTGAGGTTGGTCTTGTGGAAGGTGTGCCAGTTCTGCTGGTGCGCCTTGAGCCGCTCCGGGCTCTGGCCGGTGTAGCCCACGCTCCACATGCCGCGGTTGTATTCGCGGGTGATGTCTTCCAAGAGCGGCTCGTTGTTCTCCACCTTGATGTGCTTGAACAGCTCATCGGCAAAGCCGAGCTTCTTGCTCAAGAGATACATGATCTCGTGGTCCACCTTGGATTCGAACAGCGGCTCGACCACCTTGTCGCGCCACTGCATGGAGCGGTTGGTGGCGGTGACGGAACCATAGGTCTCGAACTGGGTGGTGGCCGGCAGCAGATAGACGCCGTCGGTGCGATCGTTCATCACAGAGGCGACGGTGGGATACGGGTCGACAATCACCATCATGTCGAGCTTTTGCATCGCCTTCTTCATCTCCGGGCCGCGGGTCTGGGAGTTGACCGCATGGCCCCAGTAGAACATGGCGCGGATGTTGGCACCCTGCTCGATGAGATCGGCGTTCTCCAGCACACCATCCACCCAGCGGGAGACCGGAATGCCGTTGTTGTTCATCGGCAGCTTGCCGTTGTAGGCCTTGTTGTCAAAACGGGCCTTGATCCACTCGTAATCCACATCCCACACCCGGGCCCAGTGCTTCCAGGAGCCCTCTTCCAGCCCGTAGTAACCGGGCAGAGAGTCTGAGGTGACGCCAAAGTCGGTGGCACCCTGCACATTGTCGTGACCACGGAAGATGTTGGTGCCCGCCCCGCTCTTGCCCACGTTGCCCAGAGCCAGTTCGAGGATGCAGTAAGCGCGGGTGTTGTTGTTGCCGGTGGTGTGCTGGGTCCCCCCCATGCACCAGACCACGCAGCCGGGGCGATTGTCTGAAAGCAGCTTGGCGGCGCCATAGACCTCTTTTTCACTGAGGCCTGTCACCCGCTCCACTTCCGCCGGGGTCCAGCGCGCCACCTCTTTTTGCACCTCGTCCATGCCAAAGACGCGAGTGCGGATGAACTCCTTGTCTTCCCAGCCATTCTTGAAGATGTGCCAGAGCATGCCCCAGATAAAGGCGACGTCGGTGCCCGGACGCAGGGAGAGATACATGTCCGCCTTGGCAGCGGTGCGGGTGCGACGCGGGTCGACCACCAGGATCTTGCAGCCGTTGCGCTCTTTCGCCAGCAGGATGTGCTGCATGGCGACCGGGTGGGCCTCCGCCGGGTTGGAGCCGATGAACATGATCGACTTGCTGTTGTGCATGTCGTTCAGGCTGTTGGTCATGGCGCCGTAACCCCAGGTGTTGGCGACCCCGGCCACCGTGGTGGAGTGGCAGATCCGCGCCTGGTGATCCACGTTGTTGGTGCCCCACAGGGACGCCATCTTGCGAAACAGGTAGGCCTGCTCGTTGGAGTGCTTGGCGGAGCCGAGCCAGTAGACGCTGTCGGGGCCGGACTCCTTGCGAAGACGCAGCACCTCATTGCCCACCTCTTCGATGGCCTGATCCCAGCTGATGCGCTGCCACTTGCCGCCCACCAGCTTCATCGGGTACTTGAGGCGACGCTCGCCGTGGCCGTGCTCGCGCAGGGCTGCACCCTTGGCACAGTGACCGCCAAGGTTGAAGGGGTGATCGAAGGCCGGCTCCTGACCGGTCCAGACGCCGTTCTGCACCTCGGCATAGACGCCGCAGCCCACCGAGCAGTGGGAGCAGATGGTGCGCTTCACCTCGACCGGCACCCCGGCCGCCACGGTCTTGGCCTCGGCCCGCTGCATCATGGCTGGCGCCAGCCAGCCGGCGGCCACGGCGCCGCCGGCCACCAGACCGGAATTGACCATAAAGGCGCGACGTGTCAGCCCCTGACCGCGAGCGGCCCCATTATTTTGCAAGCCGCCTTGCAAGCTGCCCTGCTCGCCCGCCTGGGGCTGCTCGGCACGTTTCGTCAGTTTCATGAGTTCTCCTTCACTGATCCGGCTCAGTCGGTGCCGCGCAGGGTGCGATAAAAGTCGTGAACATGGGGGGTCTCCCGATAGCCCTTGTCAGGCTCGGTGTCGTGGGTCAGCACCTCTTTGCCCACCACCCGGCCGGTGGCACCGGCCAGCACGCCTATGGTGGCGACCACGCCAACTCCCTTGATCAGATTGCGGCGGGACGGGTCTTTCAGCTGTTCATCGCTCATTCTTGTGACCTCTGTTTTTGTAATGTCCGGCGCCTGCGCGCCAGCTTCGCGTCCAATGGGATATCTCGTCTTTTCGTTTTGTTATGCGCAGAACTTGTTATGCACAGCGTGTTATGCACAGATAGGGGCGTTCAGCCCGGCACCACGCAGGCGCCAAACGGCAGGCGCAATTCGTTTTCCAGCTTGAAGAAATCTTCGGCAAGGGCCCCGACTGCCCGGTAAAAGCTGCCCCCTTTCGCCTGTTGCTGATCGCTGCAGCAGGCGAGTACCCAGGGGGCAAGGTGGCGCTCATAGAAGCGGTTGCGATCCGGGTGCTGCTCGGCAATCAACACCGCCATCACCTCACAGAGGGCGGCCAGGTGATCTTCCGGCTCGCACACTCCGCTCTGGCGCTCAAAACCGAGGGACTGCAGATCAGCGCGCAGTACCGCCAGCGGCAGCTCCATCAATGAGCCGGTGAGATACCAGGAGGCAAACGGCACTATCTCCCCGCGCCCCAGCCCGATAAAGAGATCCTGATACTCCTCGGCAAGCTCGTGCTCGTGATGGCTGCTGGCCGCCAGCTGCACCAGTCCCAACCCTCTGGCAAAGGGGCCGGGCATGGCTTGCAAGCCTTGTAGCCAGGCGAGCTGTTCGCCACGAGGGGCGGCGCGCCAGAGGCTCGCCAGCAGGGCGTAGAGATCGGCGCTGCTCTGTTCCAGTTCGGTCATGGTCAGTTCGCCAGCCTTTTCATTATGTGGTTCGCTCATCACTGACCCCTCACACCTTGAGCTGGGAGACGGGATCCGCCGCCAGCGCCGCAAACACATCCTTGACCCGGCAGTCCTCGCACATCAGCAGCCGCTGGGCGGCCTCGTTCTGGAAGTGGGAGTGACCGGCCAGTTTTTGCTGGATGCGGCGGATAAGGGAGGCCGGCGCGAACGGCTTGGAGCAACGAATGCAGCACGCCGCCTCTTCGGCTTTGAGGCTCTGCACGGCGCGGCGTGCCTCGGGCACCGGTTGCAGGCGGGGCGTGAGCACTATGGCCTGCTCGGGGCACGCCTTTTCGCACATGCCGCACTGGATGCAGTCCTGCTCGATAAAGTTGAGACCGGGCGTGTGCCCCACCGCATGCAGGGCACGGCTCGGGCAAACCGCCACGCAGCCCATGCAGAGGGTGCAGTCAGCTTCTTTCAATTCAACGCTGCCGTAAGGGGCGCCGTGGGGCACCGCCAGCGGCTCGCGGCCGCCATTGTTGGCTTGCCAGAGGGCATCGAAGGCGGCGAACAGGTTCTCCCGCTTCTCCCCCTTGAGCGGTTTGTCCAGCAGGGCAACGGTTGGCTGGCCGGAAACAGGCTCACCAGCATCAGTGTCAAACAGAGCGATGCGATCGGCAGCAAGCCCAGCGCCCGCCAAGAGCACGGCGGCGCTCGCCAGCTCCCGCTCAACCAATGCCCGCACACTGGCAGGGGCATCGTCGCCCAGCGCGATGCGCACCGCGCTGGCGCCATAGGCGAGGGCGGCCAGCCAGCTCTCGATGCCTAAGCTGGCGCTCTCCTCCACCCAGACCGGCAGCCAGTTGGCGGGCAGGCGGGTGAGTTCGGCTTCCACCCATTCGCGCTCGTTATCAGCGGCGATCAGCAGCTGGGGCGCGTCGCCCCCCGCCTCCCGGTAGTGCTTGAGCAATCGGAAGAGGTAATCGCCGCTGGTGTTGGCATCGGGCTGGTGATAGGCAATCGCCCCGGTCGGACAGGCCGAGGCGCAGCTGCCGAAGCCCTGACAGAGATGGGGATCGATCTGGATGCGACCATTGATGGGCTTGAGGGCATCGGTCGGGCAGACATCGAGGCAGCGGCTGCAACCGGGCACGCCGCGGGCGGTAAAGGCGCAGGCCTCGGTGTCGAGGCGAAAATAGCGTGGCTTGTCGAAGATACCGGTGAGGGCACAGAGCTCAGCAAGCCGTTCGGCCAAGCCCGCGTCATCGGCAAGATGCAGATAACCCACCGGCGGGCGCTCCAGCGCAAACAGCGGGACGCGGCCCAGATCAGCCACCAGATCGAAACGCGGTTCGCTACCGACCGTCGCTTGTTGTGGAAAACAGAGCGCAGCCAGAGAAATACGCTCCCCCTGCCCATTGAGGCCGGTGAGCTGGAACTGGCCGAGATACCCGGTCAGGCCCGGCTCGCGCAGGGTCAGGGCATCCAGGGCGGCGGTAACCTCGAAGATGGCCTCGAGATCCGCCGCCTCGGCATCATGGACCGCTTCGGTCACCAGCAGAATGGGCGTCACCCCGTCTGGCAGCAGGCTGGCGGCGCGGCGAATGCTGTCTTCCGGGCCGACCAGCAGAAGGCGCCCCTGACTCTGGTAGGAGACGGTGGCCGGGATCAGGTTGTCGGTCTTGACCGTATGCTGCAGGGCATGGGCGCGGGCACGTTCATTGCGCGCGGCCACGCCATCGGCGGTCAGAGTTGCGACGGATGTCGTTATGGGTTGTTCGATGCTCACATGCACTCCTGTGCGCGCCACCTCGTGGGATGGCGTGCTTGTTGGTCAGCTGGGAGAGCAAGAGCCGAGCCAACTCCCCCAGGAAAAAAGTGACTGGCAGGGAGTCAGGATCCCAAATGCTCCATTCCCCCATCCTTGACTGGGACATTTTGTCCATCATGGTCAACCAAAATGTCCCGATCGTCGGTGGGGGTTTGAGAATGGTTATCAGCCAGCCCTTGCGGCTCGCTGGTTATGGCCGTGGCGGCCACCGTCGCCGGTTCGGGTACGGCAGCGGTTACGTGAGGGGCTTCACCATCCGGCGCCATCGCCTGCTCCACCAGCCAGTTGCGCAGCCCGGCGCTCAGGGCTGCGGGCAGCAATTCGGGCTGGCTGAAATCCTGGGTGTAGTCGTCGAGCCCATCTGGCTTGTGAGTGCGAAACATGGCCCGCAGCGCCTTCTTGTCGGGGAGAGCCGGTTTCTCTGAAGGGGCCGTTTTGGGCTCTGATCCGCGCGGCTTGTCCCCTTCGATGGGGAGCGGAACATCACTCCCCTTGTCAGTGCTGACTACGGGGCTATCCAGCGCAGTATCTGGCATTTCACCTTCGCCACTGCCTTCGATGGGGGTCGCAATCACCTCGGGGGTGGCCTCTTGCCGTGGCTGCAATGCCTGATGCTTGCGCGCCTCACTCTTGCGAGACGACCAGCGCTTTAGGAACTCACTCATGGGCGCTGTTTCCGCTGTGGCGACCATGCTTGCGGCCATCGGGGCCGGTGGCCTTGACGGCGCCGCAGCTGGCTTGATCCTGGCTGTCGACACCGAGCTGATCCTGCGCCCGTCCCTTGCCCTTCTTGCCCTTGCGACGGGCCTCCAGCAGCTCGCCGTGACGGCCGATAAAGGCCTCCACCCAGGCTTGCAGCGCTTCGGGCAGCGGGCAGGAGAGTACCTGCCGCTCACCATCCATATAGGCGGCGGCCACGGTCTGGCTCAGGGTGAGGCCATCGGCCACAAAGCCACTGTCCACGCGGCTTCCGGTCACAAACAGACGGGGCGAGCCGGAGCTCAGATTGAAGCGATAATCCCCCCGTTCGTCACGAAACAGGGTAAGGGGCAAGGCGCCGGCAGCTTCAGGCTCGGCGGGATGGAGCGCCGCAATCTCGAAACGGCGGCTCTGCCAGCGGCCCACCTGGCTGTCGATGGCATTTAACTCCAGCTGCAGCCAGCGCTGCGGGGAGAGGGGTTTGGTTGTCTCTTGCACTGTCACGGCTCCCATCAGAAGGTCTCTGCCGGGCCGCCCTCCCCCTTGCTTAGCCCCAGTCGGGGAAGGCCAAGACGGAAAATTCAGGGCAGCCACGGCCATCAATGGGATAAGACTTAGCAAGAGTGGGGCCAAGGCAGATTTGGTGGTTGATGGGGGCTTTGATGGGGGCTTTAATGCAGGTTGGCGCGTTGTGCGGGATATGGGTTGGCGCTGAGCGTAGGTTGGTGCAGAGCGCAGCGAAGTCCAACATGCGGCGTAACACCAATCCGCCAGCGCCTAATCAGTAGGGATGGCAATAATCAAATAAGGCCGAATTATCCGATTATTGCCTTTGGAAATTGCTCGCGGTAAACGTTGGGCTTCACTTCGTTCAGCGCCAACCTATGATTCAGCCCAATATTCAAGATCTCATATTAAATCACATATCTTTTCACTGTTCTTGCAATAGCCAACACTGAATCCTCAAAACCATTACAGATGACCTCTGCACTGTCTTTCTTTATTCTGTTTAACCATTCATTTGTGTCTTGAGGGTAAGGATCTACAACTAATAAATCAGCATGAGACTCCTCTAATGGCTGCCAAATATGAGAATCATGCTCGATATATTTTATACCGACTAAAACTATTAGGTCTGATGTCGAGATAACACCCTTATAATCTTCTTTAACTTTATTAATTAATGCCGAGTTAATTACTACCCGTTTCCCTTTTTCGTATAGAGAGAGCACAGGACTCAGATCACTATTTCTAGGATCACCACACCAGCTCACAACTTCCTCATGTGTAGATACAGCATCGGTTTGCAAACCTTCAAAGAAGGTTCCACAACCGATCATGGTATTACCACTAAAACTACAACCGTTTGGAATTCTAGGTAGAAAGTTTGATGAACCATGAGGCTTTAATACGTTAACCCCTTGACCTGAGCAGTTATAATCCGATGGATAACCAGTCAACCCCAAAGCCTGCTCAATTAATGTGTCATAATTTAATGTAACAATATTAATCTCACTCATATATCTACGAAGCTTATTGAAAAGTCTCGCATATGCATTCTCTGGTGTTATTTTAAATTTAGAAAGATAGCATGCAATTTCTTTTTGCAATGGATTTATCTTTCTGCTGTCGTTGGCTATGTATGCCATGCCTTCTTCAAAGCCACGCTCAATAAAAACATCTTTAATATCTTGTGGTAATGCGGCAAATGCTCTGTTTAAAGACACCAGATTGTCAAAAAGATAATTTCCTAATGGAGGATTATATGGAATGGTTCTACCAGAACCATAACTTGCACCAGCACCAAAAATCAATGTTATCAATCGATCCCCCTAAAATAAGACCACCATATCATTTAAAAGCACATCATTAATATGACACTACCATCATGCTAACAAACAAATAAACTAATGACATTCAAAATAATGTCCAGCTTTCGCCCACTGCATCAATACTGTTTGGCACCGACATTTTCTATGCTCATATCTACATGAATATGGAACAAAACTTGCTGTATCCCTCCCCTTAGATCCAGGCAACCGGTCGCGAGGGGCCCATGACACCGACCTTTATCAAAAGCAATGCCGCCGCCCAGCTCACCATGGCCGTCGAGGTGATGGATGAGCAGGGCACGCTGCAAACCCGCCAAATCGCCTGTGAGCGGCCACTGACGGTCTACCTCAACTGGAAGGAGATAGTAACCCTGATGACGCTGGGGGCCCGCCCCGAGGCGCTGGTACTGGGTTATCTCAAAAATCAGGGCTTTATCGAGGATATTTCGGCCATCGAGTCGGTGATCGTCGACTGGGAGAGCGAGGCCGCCGCCGTGGTGAGCAGCCAGCAGGCCGCCGATCTCGACAAATCCTTGGAGAAGAAGACCGTCACCTCCGGCTGCGGTCAGGGCACCATGTATGGCAGCGTGATGAAGAAGCTTGAAGGGGTGGTATTGGCGGCGCCCGAGCTTAAACAGAGCACCCTCTACGCCCTGCTGAAAGCGCTGTCGGCCCATAACGAAACCTACAAGATGGCCGGTGCCGTGCATGGCTGCGCCATCTGTCGCGGCAGCGAAATCCTCTCCTTTGTCGAGGACGTAGGGCGCCACAATGCGGTGGATACCCTGGCAGGCGAGCTCTGGATGCGCGGCGAAAGTGGCCACGACAAGATCTTCTACACCACCGGGCGGCTCACCTCTGAGATGGTGATCAAGGTGGCGCAGATGGGCATTCCGGTGCTGCTGTCGCGCTCCGGCGTCACCCAGATGGGGCTGGATCTGGCCCGCCAGCTCGGCATCACCATGATTGCCCGCGCCAAGGGGCGCCATTTCGAGGTCTTCAGCGGCCACGGCCAGCTGGTGCTGGACGAGAAGCCGCCGGTGCTGGCGCCCAGTTCGGCCGGTCGCGGGATGCGGGATTAAATCATGAACGAGTTGATGAGTACCCAGCAGATCGCGCTGTATCTCGATCAGACCAGCCAGAGGGCCAAACGCAAGCCATGAACGAGTTTATGAACGTGAAGCAGGTGGCCGAATACCTCGATCTCAACGAGAAGAAGGTCTACCAGCTCGCCAACGAGGCGCGCATCCCCGCCACCAAGGCGACCGGCAAGTGGCTGTTTCCCCGCTCCCTGCTCGATCGCTGGCTGCTCGGCAGCTGCCACGAGGGGGTGATGAACGACCGGCTGCTGCTGGCGGGCTCCGACGACGTACTGCTGCACTACGCCAGCAGCCGTTTGGCCCAGCAGCTCGGCACCCAGGCACTGGTGGGTTACACCCCGTGCGGCACCCGTCAGGGACTGGCGATGCTGGCGCGCGGCCATGTGGATCTGTGCGCCATCCACTGGGGCCAGGCCGAGGAGGCCCACCTGCGTCATCCCGCGCTGGTGCAGCAGTATCAGGGCCACCGACAATGGGTGATCGTTCATGGATTTCGGCGGGTGCAGGGGCTGGTGCTGCGCCGGGGCTTGCAACCGAAAGAGGCGAGACAGGCGCTCGACTGGCGCTGGGCCATGCGCCAGGAGGGGGCCGGCAGCCAGCGCGCCCTGCAGGAGTGGCTGCAAACCCAGGGGGAGTCGCTGACCCGGCTGGAGCGCACCCTCGAGGTCAACAGCGAGCGGGAGCTGGCCGCCGCCATCAGCCGTGGCGATGCCGATGTCGGGCCCGGTGCCCAGAGCACCGCCACCGAGTTTGGCCTCGACTTTATGCCGCTCTCCCAGGAGTGCTTCGATCTGGTGATGCCGCAAGGGGTCTTCTTTCGCACCCTGCTGCAGCAGCTGATCGGCTGGCTGCAATCCCCCGAGGGGCGCGAGCTGGCGGCCCGCCTAGGCGGCTATGACCTGACCCAGAGTGGCAAGCTGGTGTGGAGCCCGCAGTAAGTATCCCCTCACTCGCCCGTAAAAAAGCCCGCCACTATTGGCGGGCTTTTTTGTGCCTCACTCTGAATTGCGACAGTCACATCCCTCCCCCTTGAGGGCAATGCGCACCCTTCAAGTTCGGTAGGCTTTTTATGATGTCGTCATGACTGGGGCTCGACGCTTGCCTCACGCCCCTCGGCGTTGAGGGCGATGCGCCACCCTTCAAGCTGGGCTGGCTCGCCACCGCTGGCCAGCCGGGCGTGGCTGCGCAATCGGATGGTAAAGCAGCTGCCCTGCCCCGGGGTGGAATCTACTAACAGCTCCCCGCCCCAGCGGCTGATGATGCGGTGGCTCAGGGCCAGCCCCAGCCCGGTGCCGGTGGCGCGGGTGGTGAAGAAGGGGTCGAAGATCTTGTCGATGATGGCCGCCTCGATGCCGCTGCCGTTGTCGATGACCCGCACCTCGGCCCCTTGCAACTGGCCGGCCTCGTCGAACCAGTCACGGCTCTCGACCCGGATCTCCCCCTGCTCCCCCAGCGCATGGCTGGCGTTGACCAACAGGTTGATCAGCACCTGCAGCAGCTGCTGGCGATCCGCCTCGATGGGCTGCTGGGCCCTGAGATCAGCCACCAGGTTCACCTGCTGCTGGCGCAGGGCGGAGCGCACCAGGGTCAGGCTCTCCTCGATGATGGGGGTGAGGTGCTGCCACACCGGCGCCGTCTCGTAGTCGCCGGGGCGGGAATATTGCAGCAGGCTGCGGGTGATGGCGCGAATGCGCTCGATCTGGGCCAGCACCAGCGCCAGCTCTTCGCCCACCGGCTCTGCCGCCTCCCCCAGCTCCAGCTTCATCAGCTCCACGTTGCCGAGGATCACCGCGAGCGGGTTGTTGATCTCGTGGGCCACCCCGGCGCAGAGCTCGCCGAGGGCCGCCAGCTTCTCGCTGATCAGCAGCTGCTGGCGGGCCTGGGTCAGCATATGGATGTGGTGCTCGAGCTCGGCGGTCTTCTGCTCCAGGCTCTGGGTACGCTCGGCCACCTTCTGCTCCAGTTCGTCGGCGCTGCGGGCCAGCTGCTGGCGGTGCGCCGCCTGGCGATCCAGCATGGCATCGAACTGGCGGCCGAGCTGGGCCAGCTCGTGATCGGGGTCGAGGTAGAGCTCGCCGATGCGGGCCGGCCGACCCGCCTGCACCTGACGCACCACCTTGTGCATCCGCTCGATGGGGGTGAACAAGTCCCGCGCGCCGCGATAGACCAGCAGGCCCGAGAGCAGTAACAGCAGCACCACGCCGGAGCCCAGCTCCAGCAGATTGGTGAGGTAGGTGCGAACGATGGGCCACTCGAGAAAGCCGACGTAGAGCATGCCGATGCGCTCGCCATTGGCGCCCAGCAGCGGCTCGTAGCCCGACACATACCAGGCGTCGTGCACGAAGGCGCGGTCAATCCAGGGCTCGCCGCGGCCCAGCACCTGTTCGCGCACCGGCGCCGAGGCCCGGGTGCCCACCGCCCGCCCCAGCTGCTGGCTGCTGCTGGCGGGCACGTTGGTGCTCACCCGCAGATCGCCGAGAAACAGGGTGACGCTGCCGATGCTGCCGGCCGGCAGGGTGTTCTTGGCGAACACCTGGCCCTTGAGCTCGTCCACCAGCCGGGTGCTGCCGTTGATAAGCTCGCCCCCCTCCAGCACGCCCCAGAGGCTGCCGTCCCGCCCCATCACCGGGGTCAGCGAGAGGCTGATCAGACCGCGGGTCTCCTGCCCAGCGCCCGGCTCCAGCTCTTTGTCCAGCACGGCGCGGCTGGCCAGCGCCGGCGAGAGCGCCAGCAGTTGCTCCCGCGACCAGACCACGAAGTGGCTGACGCTGCGCCCGGCGGCGAGGGCCGCGCGATCCTGCTCTGGCAGCTGATCCAGCTCGCTGCCGCTGCGCAGGCGCAAAAAGTCGAGACCGTAGTTGGCGGCGAGCGGCATCACCCACTGGCGCAAGCGGGCGGGGGATTCACGCAGCTGCAGCTGGAAGGCCCAGGCATCGCGCAGGTGCTCAAGGTGCTCGGCCTGACGCTGCTGCTGCACGCTCACCGCGTGGTGGGCGACGCCAAGGTCGCTGCGCACCGTGGTGAGCAGGTTCTGCCAGCTGTAGGTGAGGGTCCAGTAGAGGGTGAGCCCTATCATGCCGGCCAGGGTCAGCATGATGGGCACCGAGGTGAGCAGCAGCAGGCGCCAGCGCACCTTGGTTCTGAGCAGCCCCGGGAGCTGCGCCAGCCTCACGGCTCACTCCGGCGGCAAGGGGTGAGCCGGCTCATTCGATGGCCCACTCCTTGAACTTGCGCTCCAGGGTCTTGCGCGCCACCCCGAGCACCCGGGAGGCGGCCGACTTGTTGCCGTCAAAGCTCGCCACCACCTGCAGGATGTGGGCCTTCTCCACCTCGGCCAGCGCCCACTCTAGCGGATAGCCCTCCTCCCCCCGTCCCGACTCGGCCGGCTTGGCGCTCTGCCAGTATTCGGCGGGCGGCTTGCCCAGCAGCAGGCAGCGCTCGATCAGGTTACGCAGCTCGCGCACGTTGCCGGGCCAGGGGTAAGCCTGCATGGCTACTACATCTTCATGGGTCCAGTGCAGGGCGCCCATGCCCATCTCGGCGGTGAGCTGGCGGGTAAAGTGGTGCACCAGGGCGGGGATGTCGTCGATGCGCTCGCGCAGGGGCGCCACCGGCAGCGCCACCACGTTGAGGCGATAGAAGAGGTCTTCACGAAAACGGCCCGCCTCCACCTCCGCCTTCAGGTTGCGGTTGGTGGCGGCGACGATGCGCACATCCACCGAAAGCTCCCGCTCGGCCCCCACCGGGCGGATGGCCTTCTGCTCCAGCGCCCGCAGCAGGGAGGCCTGCATGGCGAGCGGCATCTCGCCGATCTCGTCCAGAAAGAGGGTGCCCTGGTGGGCGACCCGGAACAGGCCGTCGCGCCCCTTGCGGGCGCCGGTAAAGGCCCCCTGCACGTGGCCGAACAGCTCGCTCTCCAAAAGCTCGGGGGCGATGGAGGCGCAGTTGAGCGGCACGAAAGCCCCCATCCGGCCGGAGAGCTGGTGCAGGGCGCGGGCCACCAGCTCCTTGCCGGTGCCGGACTCCCCCTCCACCAGCACGGCGGCGTTGGAGGGGGCGACCCGGGCGATCAGCGTCTTGAGCTCGCGGGTCTTGGCGCTGTCGCCGATCAGGGTGGGCGGGAACAGCTTGCTCACCTCCCGGCGCAGCAGCAGGTTCTCCCGCTCCATCTGGCGACGCTCGATGACCCTGTCCACCGCCTGCACCATCTGATCCAGGTTGAAGGGCTTGAGAATGAAGTCGCTGGCACCGAGTCGCAGCGCCTTGAGGGCGGTCTCCATGTCGCCGAAACCGGTCATGAAGATGATGTCGCTGCGCCGGGTGGCGGGGTCGATGGCCTCGTGCCACTCGATGCCGGAGCGCCCCGGCAGGCGGATGTCGGCAATGATGAGATCAAAATGCAGGCGACAGCGCAGGGCTTCGGCCTCCTCCACGCTGGCGGCCGTCTCTATCTGGGCGAAGCGGCGGGCCAGCGCCTTGGCGAGAAAGCTGCGCATGCCGGGTTCATCGTCGACGATGAGCAAGGAGAGGGCGGACCAGCGGCTGGCGGGTGCAGTCATGAAAAAAGTACCTCAGATTCGACAAGGTTCCGGGATTGTCCCACCGACCTTATAAACTGTGGGACATTTTGTCGCTAACCGGCCCCAAGTGCCAACTCCGTTTATTAAAAGCGACGGTGCCATCACGCAATTAGGGTGCTTAACCAACTGTTTTCACATTAAAAACCGTGCCGAACAGGGCATGTGGTCAGCTTGGCACCCTGCTTGCTTACTCCTGCCCTCTCTCCATCACCGGGTACCCTGACATCATGATCACAGCCACAGTGCGCAAACGCCTCGCCCTTGCCCTCTCCTCCGCCCTGCTGCTGAGCCTGCCGCTCTGGAGCGCTGCCAGCCATGCCGAGACCAGGGCGCCCATCCGCCTCGCCACCACCACCAGCACCGAACAGTCCGGCCTGCTGGGCTGGCTGCTGCCCCAGTTCACCAAGGAGACCGGCTACCCGGTGCAGGTGATGGCGGCCGGTACCGGCCAGAGCCTGAAGATGGGCGAGAACGGCGACGCGGATCTGGTGATGACCCACGCCCCCTCTGCCGAGAAGGCCTTCGTCGAGGCGGGCTTTGGCATCGAGCCGGAGCACCTGATGTACAACGACTTCGTCATCGTCGGCCCGGCGAAAGATCTGGCGGGTCTTGGCAAGCTGCACGACGCTGCCAAGGCGCTGCAAACCATCAAGGAGAAGGGGCAGACCTTTATCTCCCGCGGGGACGAGTCCGGCACCCACATCAAGGAGAAGACCCTGTGGCAGGCGGCCGACGTCAAGCCCGAGTTCGCCGGTTACAAGTCCATCGGCCAGGGCATGGGGCCAACCCTGACCATGGCTTCGGAGCTGGGTGCCTACACCCTGACCGACCGCGGTACCTGGCTCGCCTACCAGAGCAAGCTGGATCTTGCCGTGCTGCTGGAGGGGGACAAGCGGTTGTTCAACCCCTACCAGGTGATCCTGGTCAACCCCAAGCGCTACCCGGATCTCAACACCGAAGGAGCCCGTACCCTGAAGAACTGGCTGGTCTCAAAGCACGGCCAGCAGCTTATCGGTGACTTCAAGGTGGCCGGCCAGCCGCTGTTCGTGGCCGACGCCAAGCCGCAGTGATGCCAAGGCCGATCCTGCTCGAGATGCCTCTCGCCACCTTGAGTGACGGAGGCGCCCGATGCCGACCCTGATCGAAACCACACTGGCGGCCCTTTCGCTGCTGTTCAGTGGTGACGCCGAGCTGTGGCAGGTGGTGGGGGTCTCCTTCTCGGTGTCGGGCCTGGCGCTCGGGCTGGTGCTGCTGCCGGCCCTGCTGCTCGGCTTCGCGCTGGCCTATCTGCCCATTCCGGCGCGCTGGCTCTGGCTCTCCTGCATCAATACCCTGCAGTCGGTGCCGACCGTGGTGATTGGCCTCTTGCTCTACATGCTGCTGTCGCGGGCCGGCCCCTTCGGTGACTGGAAGATGCTGTTCACCCAGCAGGCCATGGTGGTGGGGCAGATGCTGATCGCTTTTCCGGTCATCGCCACCATGGCCCACGCGGCGTTCGTGCAGAGCGACCGGCGCGCCTGGGAGACCGCCCGCACTCTGGGGCTCTCCTGGCCCAGGGCGCTGCTCGGGCTGATGCGCGAGTGCCGCTTCGGCCTGTTGGCGGCGGTGATCGGCGCCTTCAGCCGGATCGTCACCGAGGTGGGCTGCTCCATGATGGTGGGGGGCAACATTTTGCACTTCACCCGCAACATCCCCACCGCCATCGCGCTGGAGACCCAGAAAGGGGCCTTCACCCAGGGGGTGGCGCTCGGTATCGTCTTGCTGAGTCTGGCCCTGCTGCTCAACCTGTTGCTGACCGCGTGCCGTGGTCACAGCTACCTGAAGAACTGACCATGGCACAGCGCACGATTATCCATAGCCAAATGCTGCTGACCCCACCGCTGTCGCGGTCACGGTTATGTGAAGAACCGATCATGCCCCCACCGTCCATCCACCGGAGTACGCCATGGCCCTGACCGCCCACCAGCTGATGATGCGCTTTGGCGAGCGCGACCTGTTCCAGATTGAGCAGCTCTCCATCGCGGCCGGCGACGCCGTCTGGCTGCGCGGCGCCAACGGGGTGGGCAAGACCACCTTGCTCAAGATCCTGGCCGGCCTGCTCACCCCCACCAGGGGCCACACCAACCTCCCCTCTGGCTGGCGCGGCAAGCTCGGCCAGTGGCTCAAGCGCGATCCGGGGCCGGGCCGGGTCACCTACCTGCACCAGACTCCCTACCTGTTTGATCGCAGTGTGCACGACAACGTGGCCTGGGCCCTCGGCCATCGCGCCGCCGACGAGGTGCGGGTGTTCGAGGCGCTGCGCCGGGTCGAACTGGAGAGCCTGGCACGGGAGCACATCAGCATTTTGTCTGGCGGCGAGCGTCAGCGGCTGGCCATGGCCCGCGCCTGGGCACTACAGCCCGCCTTTCTGCTGATGGACGAGCCCACCGCCAATCTGGATGCACATTCGGTTGCCCTGATGGCCGCCATGGCGCAAGATCTGCGGGAACAGGGCAGCGGCCTGGTCATCATCAGCCACCAGAGCAACGATCTGACCGACCTGTGCGAGCGGCAATGGACCCTCGCCCGGGGCCGGCTGCATGAACCCACTCCTTTGAAAATCATCGAGCGACATGACCTCACACAGCGAACCTCGTACTGACCGCTTTCCCGTCTCCGCCGTGGTGCTGGCCGGCGGCCGCGCCACCCGCATGGGGGGCGCCGACAAGGGCTGGGTCGAGTTGGCGGGCCGCCCGCTCATCGACCATGTGCTTGACCGGCTGAGACCCCAGGTGGACGAGATCCTGATCAACGCCAACCGCAGCCAGGCCCGCTACCAGGCACTGGCCCCGGTCATCGGCGACGACAACCCCGACTATCTCGGCCCGCTGGCGGGCATGCAGGCTGGCCTTGGTGCCGCCCGCCACGACTGGGTGCTGTTCGTGCCCTGCGACGGCCCCGCCCTGCCCCGCGATCTGATGGTGCGCTTTCGCGCCGCACTCACCCCGGCGACCGAGCTGGTGGTGGCCCATGACGGCGACTGGCTGCAACCCGTGGTGGCCCTGCTGCACAAATCGCTGCTCCCCTCCCTGTCCGCCGCGCTGGCCGAGGGGGAGCGCAAAATCGATATCTGGTTTGCCCGCCACCAAATGGCGGTGGTGAGCTTTGCCGACCAGCCGGATGCCTTCATCAATCTCAACAGCCCGGACGAGCTGGCCGCCTACGAGGCTCGCCTGCCAGACGCCGCCACCGGACAAGGAGCCACCTCATGACCCCGGCCCCCACCCTGCCCCTGCTCGGCTTTGCCGCCTGGAGCGGCACCGGCAAGACCACCCTGCTCGAGCAGCTCATCCCTTTGCTGGTGAGCCGCGGTCTGCGCCTCGGGGTACTCAAGCACGCCCACCACGACTTTGACATCGACCAGCCGGGCAAAGACAGCCATCGCCTGCGCAAGGCCGGCGCCAGCCAGATGATGGTGGCCTCCCGCCGCCGTCACGCCCGCATCGTTGAGACCGATCTGGGTGAGGCCGATTTTCGCGAGCTGCTGGCCAGCTTCGATCAGCGCAGCCTCGACCTGCTGCTGGTGGAGGGGTTCAAGCATGAGCACTTCCCGAAAATCGAGCTGCACCGCGCCGCCATCGGCAAGCCGCTGCTGTTCCCGATTGATCGCGACATCATCGCCCTGGCCAGCGATCAGCCCGCAGAGACCACCCTGCCCCGGCTCGATATCAATGATCTGGAGGCCATCGCCGACTTCGTCTGCTGCTGGCTCAAGGAGAGTCAGACGCAGGAGCAGGAGGCTGGCAACGGCTTTCTGTCGGTCGAGGCTGCCCGCAACGCCATTCTTGATGCACTCGACCCCGCCACCGCCTGCCGCGACCTGCCGCTCGCCCGCTGCCACGGCGCCGTACTGGCAAGCGACCTGGTGAGCCCCATCAATGTGCCGCCCCACGCCAACTCGGCGATGGATGGCATTGGCCTGCGCAGCGACGATCTCGCCGCCGGCCGCTGGCAACTGGTGGCGGAAGTGCTGGCGGGTCAGCCGCGCAGCGAGCCGGTGCTGGCCGGACAGGCGGTGCAGATCATGACGGGCGCCCCGCTGCCCCCCGGTGTCGATACCGTGGTGATGCGCGAAGAGACCCGGCTTGACGGTGAATGGGTCAGCGTCAGTGCCCCCGTCAAAGCGGGGCAGAACGTGCGCCAGGCCGGGGAAGATCTGGCGCTGGGCGCAGTCGCCATCGCGGCCGGCACCCGCCTCGGCGCCCCTCAGCTCGGGCTTGCGGCTTCTCTGGGACAGGCAACCCTGACGGTGCGCGCACCGCTCAAGGTGGCGCTGTTCAGCACCGGCGACGAGGTGCAGGCACCGGGCGAGACGCTCGCCCCCGGCCATATCTTCGACAGCAACCGCTTCACCCTGATGGCGCTCATCGCCGGGGCTGGCTGCGAGGTGATGGACCTTGGCATCATCCCCGATGATCCCGCCATCCTGCGCCGGCAGCTGGCACAGGCCGCGGCCGATGCCGACCTGGTGCTGAGCTCGGGTGGGGTGTCGGTGGGCAATGCCGACTTCATCAAGCAGGTGCTCGCCGAGCTTGGCCAGATCGCCTTCTGGCGCATCCAGATGCGGCCGGGCCGCCCGCTCGCCTTCGGCAAACTGGGGCAAACCCCCTTCTTCGGCCTGCCCGGCAACCCGGTAGCGGCCATGATCTGCTTCCTGCAATTCGTCGAGCCCGCCATCGCCCGCCTGCAGGGCCGGGAGTGGCAGCCGCTGCGCCTGTCGGCCCTGGCCGAGCAGCAGATGAAGAGCCGACCGGGACGCACCGAGTTCCTGCGCGGCATCTTCCATCAGGACGCCAGCGGCGTGCTGCGGGTACGCACCACAGGACCGCAGGGCTCCGGCATCCTCAGCTCCATGAGTGATGCCAACTGCCTGATTGAAATTGTCCCCGCCCAGCCGGCCATCGCGGTCGGCGAGCGGGTCTGGATCCACCCACTCCAGGGACGAGTGGCCTGATACCGGTCTCCACCCCGCCGGGCGTGGCGGGGTGGCTGCCCCCATGAATCCGAGGCTTGTCCCTTGCGCCTGAATGCCCCCCTCTCCCGACTCGATCTGCTGATCTACGGTCACTACCGCATCGTCCACGGCCTGCGCATCGCGCTCGCCTTCATGCTCACCTTTCTGCTGACCCGCGAGCTGAAACTGCCGGAAAGCACCTGGCCCCTCATCACCCTGGTGGTGGTGATGGGCCCCATCTCGTTCTGGGGCAATGTGCTGTCGCGTGCCCTACAGCGGGTGGTCGGCACCATCTTCGGCGCCAGCTGCGGGGTGGTGGCGCTCTATCTCGAGCTCTACTCCCTGCCGCTGATGCTGCTGTGGTGCGGCTGCATCATGTTTCTGTGCGGCTATCTGGCGCTCGGCAAGCGCCCCTACGTGGGACTGCTCATCGGCATCACCCTCGGCGTCACCATGGGGGCCATGCCTGGCGACATCGAAACCGCCCTGTGGCGCAGTGCCGACGTGATCCTGGGCTCATTGCTGGCGCTGCTGTTTTGCAGTATCTATCCCCAGCGCGCCTACAGCCACTGGCGGCTGCAGGTGCACGATACCCTGCAGCAGGCCCAGCGGCTCTATCACACCCACCTATCCCCCAACGTGCTGGAGCGGCCGCGGCTCGCCCACAGCCACGCCAGACTGCTCTCCAAGATGGTGAGCCTGCGTCCCCTGCTGACCCCGGCGGTCAAGGAGACCCGCCTTGGCAGCGCCCTGTTCGAAGCGATCCAGACCACCATGCGCAACACTCTCTGCACCCTGGAGATGCTGGCCAACACCTACTGGCGCGATCGTCAGAGCCACTTTCTGATGCAGAGTACCCCTGAGCTGCGCGCCTGCCAGCAGGCAACCGAGGCGCTGATGAGCGAGCTGGCGCTGATGCTCAAGAGCGGCGAGCTGCAGGGCTCGGAGCTGGCCATCAGCCGTTTGCAGGAGGCGGCCGGCAGGGTGCGGATCGACGCCGGCGGCGAGGCCGCCATCAGCGGCTATCTGTGGCTCAACCTGCAGCTCACCGAACAGCTCACCCACCTGCGCCGGCTGCTGGGCCTGGTGATGCATCCACCCCGCAGCCAGAGTCGCCCATAGCAAAACGCCCCGCAAAGCGGGGCGTTGTCGTCTCAGGCCACGGCCTCAGGCCATGGCGGGGTGGCGGCTTGCCAGCTCCTCCAGCTGGGCCGGCGTCAGGGTCGACACCAGCCGGCCGTCGAAGTAGATGTCCAGCAACTCGCCGCGCTTCTCGCCGCGCATCAGGCTGCTGCGCCCGTCCAGGTAGTGTACCTCCATCTGGGCGGTGCGCTCGTCCGGGTAGCTCACCTCCACCTCGCGTACCCCTTGCGGCAGCAGGGCCAGCGGCACCTTGTTGAGGGAAGGATCCAGGTGCTGGTTGACCTTGATCAGGGCGTCCAGCTTCTGATCCACCAGCGCCGGCGACTTGCCGGTGATGGGGTTCTTGCCCGACCAGAATTCGATGGTGTTGAACACAAAGAGATCCGCGGTGGCCGCCAGACCGTAGACCGGCGAGAGCAGGATGAAGACCCCGGCCCGGCCGTAACGGTTGTCCACCACGCTGAGGTTGCCCTTGGTCACCATGGAGGAGAGCCCCATCTGCCCCATGCAGCCGCTCAGTCCCACGCTTGCCACCACACCTGCCAGCAGCGCCAGCGCCCCGCCCTCTCTTCTCGTTGCCATCGTCTTCATCTGCTCCAGAAATATTGAGGCGGCAAGCCTAAACAGGCTGCCGCCGACGGGCAATTCACAAGCAGGGAGCGATACAGCAGGGGTTCAGATTGGGATTTCGACTGCTCATATTGCGTGCAGGTCGTTGAAATAGTGGTCAAGGCGGCCCGCATGAAGGCAGGGCCGCCAGCAGACTAGATGGAGAGGCTGGAGACGGTCGCCGAGACGTTGTTGGCCTCCTGCCGGATCTCCACCATCACCTCGTTGACCTTGTCGATCTGCTGCTTGCCGAGCTCGGCGCTGCCGGCCACCCTGGCCATGTCGTCGGTCACTCTGGCGGTCAGCTCGCGGTTCTTCTGCACCACCTTGGCTATCTCGTCGGTGGAGAGCGACGTGCGGGCCGCCAACTGGCGCACCTCGTCGGCCACCACCGCGAAACCGCGCCCCTGATCGCCGGCGCGGGCCGCCTCGATGGCCGCATTGAGAGCCAGCAGATTGGTTTGATCGGCAATGCTGCTGATGGTGGAGACGATGGCCTCTATGCTTCTGGACTGCTCGTTGAGCTGGTTGATGAGCAGGATGGTCTTGTCCACCTGCTCGCTGATGAGCGACGAGGTCTCCACCACGGAGCGCAGCAACTCTGCCCCCTGTTCGGCACAGCGCAGGGTCTCCTGCGCCGTGGCGTGAGCCACCTGGGTGGCATCGCGCACCGCATGGCTCTTGGTGACACGATCAGTAATGTCGCTGGCAAACTTGATGACCCGGCTCACCTTGCCGCTCTCGTCGCGAATGGGGTTGTAGGTGGCCTCCAGCCAGATCGCCTCGCCATGGCTGTTGCGCCGCAGGAAGAGCCCGGACTTGAACTGTCCCTGAGCCAGCTCTTCCCAGAAGCGGGGGTTCTCCTCATAGAAGGCGTCATCGCACAGGATCCGGTGATTGCGCCCCTTGAGCTCGTTCAGGGTGTAACCGACGCAACTCAGGAAGTTGGCGTTGGCCGAGAGGATGTCACCGCTCGGGGTGAATTCGATCATGGCAAGCGAGCGTTCGAGCGCCTTGGAGACCGCCTCCTGGTTAAGCAGCTGCTGATGCTCGGCGGTGACGTCGCTGGCGATCTTGATCACCTGGGTCACCCTGCCCTGCGACTTTACCGGGAAGTAGCTGGCCTCCAGCCAGACCACCTCGCCCCGCTTGTTGCGGCGCGAGAAGATGCCGGACTTGACCCTGCCCTGCTTGAGCTGGGCCCAGAACTGCTGGTACTCGGCGGAGCGAGCCAGCTCCTGGCTGCAAAACATCCGGTGGTGCTGACCCTGCAGCTCCATGGCGCTGTAACCCATCAGGCTCAAAAATGGCTGATTGGCCTCCAGGATCTCGCCATCCGGGGTGAAGATGATGGTCGCGATCCCGGCCTTGACCGCCTCCACGAAGCCCTGTGACTCGGCGAGCTGTGCCTGGCAGGCCTGCAGTTGCGCCTTCAGCTTGTTATTGAACATGGGTGTCATACCTCTGTAATGACCTGACAAGGTGGGAACGGGCACAAGACTCGGCGTCAAGGTGAACCGGCACGAGCCTGTTGAGGCTGATCATAGTTGAGCATGGTGACTCGATCAGAATTTGGCCGAGATTTTGCCACAGCCAGGGAGAGGTTGGCAGCGCCCGTATCCCGTTGGCAGGCGTGATACGGGCAGGGCAGCAAGCGGGATCACCCGGGTTGCCACTCCAGATAGGCGGGGTTGCTAACAAACCCCATCCGCTCGTAGAGCGGGCGTCCCTCTTCGCTGGCATGGAGCCAGACCCGGCCCAGCTGCTGCTCCCTCGCATAGTCCGCCATCTGGTCCAGCAGGGCACCGGCCAGTCCCTGCCGGCGATAGGCAGGTAGGGTATACATGTTGAGCAGATAGCCCTCCCTCCCCGTCAGATTGCCGGGATAGGGCGGGCGCACGAAGAGCGCCAGGGTTGCGCTCGCCACCACCTCGCCATCCACCTCCGCCACCCAGGAGCGGGCACTCTCCTCGGCCTGCGCCGTGCTGAAATAGGCGGTGGTGGCCTGCCACAGCGGCAGATCGGCCAACGGCTCGCTCAGCTCCCCCACCTCGCAAAACAGCGCCATGCGCAGGGTCACCAGCGCGGGAATGTCTGCCTGTGTTGCCTGCCGGATGATCATCGCCTCTCCTCCTTGTGATGAAATGAACAGGCACCCCGCAGGGTGCCTGATGAGAGTGCCAGTGTGGCGGCTTCATGCCCGTCTGACAAGGCGCCACTGATCCAGGGCCAGCGGCCCCGCCCCCCACACCGCCAGGGTCAGCAACATCCAGCCCCACAACTGGTGATCGTAAAAGCCGCCGGCCCAGAGGGCGGGATAGGAGAGCACCGCCATGATGTTGAAGGCAAACAACAGGGCGGCGACCGGCCGGGTGAAGAGCCCAAGCAGCAGCAGCACCGGCAGCAGCAACTCGGTGGCCGTCCCCAGCCAGGCTGCCCACTGCCAGGGCAGCAGCGGCACCCGATACTCGAACTCGAACAGGTAGAGGGTGCTGTCCCAGGCGCTCAGCTTGAGCCAGCCGGAGCGCAAGAAGACCGCCGCCACCCAGCATCTGGCCAGCAGCAACAGGGCGCCGCTCAGCCACCAGGGGGCGGCCGGCCCCAGTTGCTGCATCAGGGGGAACTTGTGGTTTGTCATCGAATTTACTCCAGCGTTGAGGTCACATCGACCAGCAGGCCCAGGGTGACGAGGCGGGTCAGATACTCTGCAGCCTGCGGATCTTGCGCCAGTAGGCTCGACAGGGCGATGCCCTGGCGGCAGCCATCCAGCAGGCGCCACTCCCCCTCGCTCAGGCGCAGCGGCAATACCCGGCAATCGGACTGCTTCTTGAGGGCAAGCCAGGCAGGGGCCGCCAGATCGTGCACCGCCTCCCCCTGGTGCAGAGCCATCTGCCAGAGGGCCTCCACCGGGCGAAGGCTGTCGAACAGAAGCAGATCACAGGCCGGGATCAGCACCAGCGTCTGCCAGGCCGCTGGCGGCAGGGCCGCCACCCGCTCGGCCGGCCAGTGGCGTGCCTCGGGGGCCAGCAGACTGGTGCGCTCCAGTGCCCACTCGAAGCGGGCAAGCTCCCCCAGCCAGGGCAGTTCGGCGGTGGTGGGCAGCCCTGCAAGCCAGTCGCCAAAGCCGGCGCCGTAGTGCATCACGCACCCTTCGCAGAGGGGCTCCGCCAGCACGAAGCCGCGCGCCGCGGCGTCGAAAAACGCCTCCCCCACCATGGCCTTGACCGCCGGGTAGCTGCCTGCCAGCACCTCGCCAAGGCTCAGGATGAAGTGGTTGCGATAAACCTGCAGCACGGCATCGGCCGGGAAGAGGAGGGAGTGGACGTGGGGCAGGATGGCCTCGCTCTGGCCAAGCAGCCCCTCGGCAAACTGCTGCTGCCGGTGGGCCAGCTCAGACATGGGCGGCCTCCGACGCAAGATAGGCGGCCATGGCGGCATCCAGCAGGGTGCTCGCACGTTCAGCCTCCGCCAACAGCACGGGGAGCGGCGGTATTTCGAGATCCCACTCGATCAGGGTGGGGATGGCGCGCTGGCGGCAGATCTCGGCATAGAGGACCCAGACCGGCTCGCTCACCGGCGCGCTGTGGGTATCGATATAGAGGTGCCCCTGCGGCAGGGACTTGTCGGTAAAACCGGCCAGGTGGATTTCGCCCACGGTGGCGATGTCGATGGCAGCCAGATAGTCACGGCACGCAAAGCCGTGGTTGAAGGCACTGACGTAGAGGTTGTTGAGATCGAGCAGGATGCCGCACTCGCTGCGCCGTTGCAACTCGGCCAGAAACTCCCACTCCGGCATCTCTCCCGCCAGTTGCAGGTAAGAAGAGGGGTTCTCGATCAGCAGCCGGCAACCGAGTGCATCCTGCACCTGCATGATCTTGTCGCTCATGGTGAGCAGAGCCTCCCGGGTATAGGGGATCGGCAGCAGATCGTTGAAGTGACGCCCCCCGATGCTGCCCCAGCTGAGGTGCTCCGAGATGCGCACCGGCTTGATGGCGCCGGCCAGGACCGAGAGGCTGGCAAGGTGAGCAAGGTCGAGCCCATCGGCCGACCCCAGGGACATGCCGACCCCGTGCAGGCTGACCGGATAGTGCCGGGCCAGCTCGCTCAATACCTGAAAACCCCGGCTGTGCCGTTCGAAGTAATTCTCGCTGTGCACCTCCAGCCAACCGACGGCCGGCAGGGTACGCAGCATCTCGTCGTAATGGGGGGTTCGCAATCCAATACCAATCAAGGGGTTCATCGCAAAGACTCGCGGTTGGCCATAAAAAGAGAGCCACGGTGCACAACACCGTGGCACCCAGCCTTACTTGGGTTGCAGCGAACCGCCAGCCAGCTTCTCGCACAGCCCCTTGGGCACCACCACGAAGGCGTCGCCCTGGGCATCCATCTTGGCGGTGCCGGCGCAGGAGTTGGTCTTGGTCGCACAGTCGTTCTTGCTCGCCTTCACCACGCCGTAGCACTTCTCCTTCTCGTCGGCAGCCATGGCCGGGGCGGCAATGAACTGGGCGCCGAGGGCCAGCAGACCGGTCATGGCGGAGGCGATGGCAGTGCTCTTTTTAACGTTCATTCTCTGTTCCTTCTGATTGTGTGTGGTGTGCCCGATCATTCGCGACCGGATGCCTTCCATAGAACCGGCACTGCGACGAAATGATTTCAAAAAAAATGCAAAATCGGCACATCTATAAAAAACACAATTAGTAGAACACTGTTTTAAAAGGAGTTTTTAGGATTCTCTCGGCCCCTGGGCATTGACATCAAGACGGCGACAGAGACGATGGCATGACGGTGACGGGGTAACCGGTTCGCCTCCCCGACCATCCCGACGCGGGTCTGCCGGCACATTTTCACCAGCGCGCGGCGGCGAGAGACGAGCTGATCGCAAGACAAGATGAATGGAAAGCGCCGAGCGGGCTGGGTCGTCAGAGCGATCCGGCCGGCCGGTTTATCTGCGGGCTGTAGTGGTTGAGGCGCTGATGCTCAGGGGTGAGCAGTTGCCCGGGCGAGCGCCCGGTAAAGAAGTGACAGCTCTTGATGAAATGGGGCTGATCGCAATAGCCCTGTTCCAGCAGGGCATCGAGCGACGGGGCACCCGACAGCAGCTGGCGCAGCGCCCTTTGAAAGCGGACGGTACGCAGAAAATAGCGGGCATCTACCCCGAGATGGCGGCGCAATCGCCGCTGAAAGGTGCGTGCGCTCATCCCCAGTTGCTGCTGCAACTCAATCGCCGGCGTGCCGTAATAGAGCCGCTCTATCGCCCGTACCAGCGCAAGATCCCGCGGCGGACGACTCCCTACCTGCTGGCGCAACCAGGCCCCCAGCGCCCCTGCCCCCTCCAGCATCAACCACTGCGGGTCGGGGCAGACAATCCCCAGCTCATCGAGGGACAGCACCCGATCGCTCAACTGCTCGAGCGGCACGCCAAACAGATCGAAACAGGCCGAAGAGCGCAGCCGCAGCCCCAGCAGATGAGTCTGGCCATGGGCGGCAAAACGCAGGCGAGCATGGCGCGGGCAGAGCAACACGGCAACCCCCGTGGCCACGGTGACGGTGCGGTGCAAATCTGCTGATGAGAGGATCGTGATGGTGAGGGGAGCCCCCAGATTGAACAGGATCTCGGCCCCGGTGCCGGGGAAGATCTCAGGCATCGGCTGGGGGTGGCCAAGGCGCCACTCCCAACCTTGCGCCAGCCAGGGCGCCAGATCGGGAGCGGGCTGAAATTTACGGCACTGCATCATGGCGGGCTGCGATATTGCTCACTGGCTCGGTTCGGAGGCGGACAGGAAGAGGGTATCACCGCTGACATGGTCGAGACAGGGATGGCGATCGAAGCGCACCACGCCTATCTCCATGCGCCCTGCAGCCGCCTCCACCATGGCGGCGACCCCCAGGTGACCGAACCCGGCACACAGCTCCACCGCCCGGATCCCCTCCCGATATAGCTCGTCGAGCAGTTCACGGCCTCCCTGGTAGTCGGGCACGGCGATCGTCTTCACATGGACTTTCTCCGTCTTGACCCAGCTGGCGTGGCGGGCGGGATCCGCCCCCGGGGCGACGAAGATGAAGGCGGCCTTGAAAATATCGGACATATAAAAAGCTCCTCGGTTCAATGAGTCGCCACTCTACCCGGGATCCCGCGGGCCGGATTGTACCGCGGCGCCACCCACCCTCACCGTGCAAGACAAAACCTGGCGCAAAGGGCGCCATACAGACCTCATTTCTCCCTGTTGAATGCAATTTGCGCGGCCAGGGGCCATAAATGCAAAAGAGACAGCCGAAGCTGTCTCTTTTATCATCAAGCCGGGACCTCAGTAGAAGATCCGCTCGCCGCGCTCGCTCATCTTGAGCCATACCGGTTTGGTGCTGGTTTTGCTCCAGATCCGGTGCAGATAGCTGTAGAAACGGGCCCGGTCGCTGCGAAACAGCATCACGGGGAAGGCCAGCATACCCACCAGCAGCACATAGAGGCGACGAAGAATTATCTGAGTAAGGGAATAGGGATGAAACATGATAGCACTCCTCACTGGTAAGACCACTGAGCAAAGATTACTCCACAATTTGTAGGATTACTACACCAGGAATCCCATTTTTTCGCAAAAAACGCCCTAAAAAGCCACAAAGTGAAATTGGGTTACATCCATTAACTTACTGGCAACAAAAGCTGGCAAAGTGGCCGCGTTTGACCAGATTTAATGAGTTGGTAGTCAACATGGAGTCAAGGCGATGAAACCCGCAGAAATGGCGATCATAGGGATCCTGGGCCTGCTGATCTGGTCGGAATGGCAGGACTGGCAGCTCAACCGGGCCGACAGCATCACCCTGGCCTACAAGGGGGCCCCCACCGTCAGCCTGTGGCAGTGCGGTCAGTTGAAACAGAAGATGATGGATGTGACCGAACACTCGGCCGAAGTGCAGTTTCAGTACCGGGGACAGGACCTGACACAGGTAAACCGCTATCTGGAGCGGGAGTGGCAACAGCAGGGTTGCGAACAGCTGTTGCTGCAGCAGGGATACTGATACGACAAAGCGCCGCACGAAACGGTCGGTATCGGAAAATTCAGAAATGTAGAAGATGGAGGCACGTTCCGGAGTCGAACCGGACTAAACGGATTTGCAATCCGCTGCATAACCGCTTTGCTAACGCGCCATGCTGACAAGGCATTGCCTTGAAAGTGATATCCATGATTGGTGCCATGGAAAATTGGAGCGGGAAACGAGACTCGAACTCGCGACCCCGACCTTGGCAAGGTCGTGCTCTACCAACTGAGCTATTCCCGCATTACTGCTTGTGTGCCAGTTGCCTGACAACGAGGCGCATTATACGTACCCCGAGCAGAGGCACAACCCTTTTTTCTCACTTTCAGCCCTTTCTCGTGCTGTTTGCTCAGGGTTTAGACGGCTTGCCCAAAAAAAACGCGCCAGGCTGTGACCCAGCAGGCGAATTCAAGATAAAGTCATTGAAATGATTAGCCTTTAATCAGAGACTTGCGGCGGTTAGTAACCGGATTCTCAATTGAAAATCTCCCGATGAAATGGATCTTCAAGCCTCGTGGACTCAGGCCGCAGCTGATGCTGGCATTTTTTATGCTGGCCATGGTGCCCTTCCTGGTTGTCACCCTGTTTTTCCTCTATAGCCACGGCAAGGATCTCACCACCCAGACCTCCAACCATCTGGTTTCCGTTCGCAACATCAAGAAGAGCCAGCTGGAAGATTACTTCGGCAACCTCAAACAGCAGATCATCAACTTTTCCCAGCAGGATTTTGCCGGCAACAGTATCGGTCGCTTCTACGGCTTCACCGGCGCCTTCGAGAAACTCGGCACCACACCGCAGGAGGCCCGCGCCCGCGCCCAGGCCCGCTATGTGCCGGGCTCCTGGGATCAGTTGCAAAAGCCCGACAACACCCCCGACATCGAGCCCTCCATCAGTGCCCTGATCCTGGCGGACGAGATGTATGGCCGGGTGCATCAGCGCTTTCATCGCGGCTACGCCGACATGGTGCGCAAGTCCAACTACAGCGACATCTTCCTGATCGACCTCAACGGCGACGTGGTCTATTCGGTCACCAAGCGCGCCAACTTCGCCACCAATCTGCTCTCCGGCCCCTACCAATCGAGTGGTCTGGGCCAGACCTTCGCCAAGATCAAGCGGCGCCTCGACGGCGGCCAGAAGCCGCAACAGATCTTCGAGTTCACCGATTTTGGCCGCAACGAACTGACCGGCCAGGTGGTCGCCTACATGGCCGCCCCCGTGATGCAGTACGACTATGTGCGCGGCGTGGTGATCTTCGAGCTGCTGCCGGACAAGCTCAACCAGATCATGGCGGAGCGGGAGGGGCTCGGTGCAACCGGTGAGACCATCCTCATCGGCCCGGACAAGCGGATGCGCGCCAACGCCTGGCTGGCGCCCGAGTTCAGCGTGGAGAACAGCTTCAGCCCCAACTTCCGGCCGCTGCAGACGCCGCTGGTGGTCAAGGCGCTCTCCGGCGAGCAGGGGGTCGGGCTGTTTCGCTCCTACCACGAGGACGAGGTGCTGGCCGCCTACACCCAGGTGAAGGTGTTCGACACCGAGTGGGCCTTCATCGCCGAGATCTCCACCAGCGAGGCCTATCGCCCCATCCGCCAGCTGGAAACCCTGGTGATCCTGCTGGGGGCCGGCTCATTGCTGCTGCTGATCCTCTTCTCCCGCTGGCTCTCCCACTCCATCACGGCGCCGCTGCGCTCTCTCACCGCCGCCGCCGAGCAGGTGGCCGACGGCGCCCTGGATCACCCCATCGCCATCGCCCGCACCGATGACGACATCGACCGGCTTGCCCAGGCGTTTCGCCACATGCAGCGCTCGGTGAAGGACAAGATCGAACTCATCGAGCGCCAGACCCAGGAGCTGCAGCAGCAGGTCAAGCTGACCCACAAGCAGAACCTCAGCCTGCAGCAGGCGGACAAGCTCAAGGATGAACTGCTGGCCAACACCTCCCACGAGCTGCGCACCCCCATCCATGGCATCAAGGGGATGGCCGAGTCCATGCTCGCCAGCCAGCAGGATCTGACCGAAGGGCAGCAGAAACAGCTCGGGCTCATCATCAAGAGTGCCGACGGCCTGGCGCGGCTGGTGGACGATCTGCTCGACTACCACCAGATGCGCTACGGCCAGTTGGAGATCCACCCCCAGCCTGTCTCCTCCAAGGGGGTCATCCGGCTGGTGCTGGATCTCTGCCAGCACCTGGTGCAGGCCAAACCCCTCACCCTGGTGGACAAAACCCCGGCCGAGCTGCCGCCTGTGCTGGCGGACGAGCAGCGGCTCGAACAGGTGCTCTACAACCTGGTGGGCAACGCCATCAAGTACACGCCACAGGGCAAGGTGGTGCTAAGCGCCCTGGTGGAGGGCAACTTCCTGCACATCCGGGTGACCGACACCGGCATCGGCATCGCCAGGGATCACCTGGAGCACATCTTCGAGCCGCTGGTGCAGATGAGCCCGGAGGTGAGCAAGCAGGGGGCCGGCCTCGGCCTCTCCATCACCCGCCAGCTGGTGCACCTGATGGGGGGCGAGCTGTTCGTGGAGAGCGAGCCGAGCGTCGGCTCCACCTTCTCCTTCACCCTGCCGCTCGCCAGCGGCAAGGCCGGCAGCCTGACCCTAGACAGCCGCCAGATAGAGCATCAGCTGGTGCGCCAGCAGCCGCTCGCCCTGCCGGAGTGGGAGAGCGATGACCTCCCCCCACCGCCCGAGGATGCGCCCCTCATCCTGGTGGTGGACGACGAGCCCATCAATTTGCACATATTGCGCCACCTGCTGCAGCCCTGCGGTTATCGCATCCTGCCCAGCAGCGACGGCCACGACGCGCTGACCAAGCTGGCCCAGGAGCCGGTCGACCTCATCCTGCTGGACGTGATGATGCCCACCCTCTCCGGCTTCGACGTCTGTCGCCGGCTACGGGAGCAGCATCCCAAGGAGAAGCTGCCGGTACTGCTGCTCACCGCCCTCAACCAGCCCAAGGATATCGAGGAGGGTTTCAACGCCGGCGCCAACGACTACCTGGTCAAACCCTTCTGCAAGGAGGAGCTGTTCGCCCGGGTCAGGGCCCTGCTGGAGGCGAGCGCCGGGCGCGCCTCTCTGGTGGAGAACCGCTTGCTCAAGCAGGAGATAGAGCACCGGCTGGTGCTGCAGGAGCAGCTGCATCAGGATCAGCAGCGGCTGCTGGCCCTGCTCGGCGAGGGGGCCGACCCCATGGTGTTCATCGATGGTCAGGGCACTGTGCTGTTCGCCTCGCGGGTGCTGGCCCGCCTGCTGGGCCAGGAGCCGGAAGCCATGGAGGGGCAACCGCTGGACGACTGGCTGGCCAGCCCGCTGGCCAGCCAGTGGCCCGGGCTGCAGGCCGGCCAGGAGCAGTCGCTGGCGTTTCTGGTGGCGGGCCAGAGGGACGAGCTCAACGCCCGCGCCCTGCCCATCAGTCTGGGGGGGCAGGCCGCCTACGCGCTGGCCCTCAGCACAGAGTCGCGGCCCGACGAAAACCGGGTGATGGCGCTGGAGAATGCCCTCAAGAGCCTGTCGCGCCAGGCCATCATCGAGGATGGCCAGCTGCTGGGCGAGCTGAGCCGGCTGGGCGGGGAGTTCCGCTCGCTCGCCGACGATCTCATCCGCCAGCAGGATGACGAGCCATTGCGCCGCGCCCTGGTGGACACCATGCGGCTTACCCTGGATGCCTGGCAGCAGAGCACCGGCAAGGGCAAGATAGTGCTGGCCGAGAAAAGCAAGCTGTGGCGGGTCTACATGGACCGCTCCAGCCCGCAGACCCGCACCCTCGACAAGTACCTGAGCCTGGATACCCTGCCCAAGGCGCCGCGCTGGAAGACGGTGGTCGCCACCGCCGAATACGTGCTCAGCCACGGCCCGCTCAACGAGGCCCAGCGCCAGCAGTTGCACCACAGCGCCCAGACCCTGCGCCAGCTCGCCACCCGCAAGAGCTAGCGCATCCCCTCCCCGCCCCCATCTCCAATCTGAGCCCTGGCTCACACTTGGCGGGGCGGTTTTTTTTTGTGCAAAATTAAGCCCGCTCACCACGTCAAAACGAGAGCCGATCCAATTCACACAATTGTCATGAGGGGCAGATTGACGGGGACTTATTACGTCAGAGCAATTAACATAACCTCATGATTTAAATCGAGTTAAAAGCCATTTTGACGAAATTGACGTGATGGCGCCGATTTTTACGATATCGACGATCTGAACAGTTGTTGTTTTCCTGTTAACTCTGCTTTGCTAGGGACGTTGGATGACACAACTACAAGGGTGAAAAACCTGACCAACATTGAGGGCCGACCTCCCCAGCATGCGATGTCGGTGCTCAAATCCAAACAAGGAATATAAATAAGAAAGGAAATAATATGCTTGCCAAAGTATCCAAAATCTCTACTGCTGTAATGCTGGGCACCATGATGCTTGCCGGCGCTGCCGGCAACGCCATGGCGGCCGACAACAAGACGGTGCTGACCCTGGTCGCACAACAGGAAACCGCGTGGGTCAAGAACTTCAACCCCTTCCTGCAGGCGGGCCTGCTGCACACCACCCGTCACTTTATCTATGAACCCCTGGTGATCTTCAACGATATGCAGGGCGGCAAGCCCGTTTATCGTCTGGCCACCCACTTCGAGTTCAGCAAGGACCTCAAGTCCGTCACCTTCGATCTGCGTGACGGAGTGAAGTGGTCGGACGGTCAGCCCTTTACCGCCGATGACGTCCTCTTCTCCTTCAATCTGGTCAAGGCCAACAAGGCGCTGGACGAGCGCTCAATCTGGACCCAGATCAAGAGCGTCGAGAAGCTGGCTCCCAACAAGATCAAGTTCGACCTGACCGACGTCAACACCAACGTGGTGAACGACCTGGTGCTGGTGCCCATCGTGCCTGAGCATCAGTGGAAATCGGTGAAAGACCCGGTCGCCTTCACCAACGACAAGCCGGTCGGCACCGGTCCATTCACCGAAGTGGACAACTTCTCCGCCCAGCTCTACACCCAGTGCCGCAACCCGCACTACTGGGACAACGCCAACCTCTCCATCGACTGCCTGCGCATGCCGCAGATGGCCACCAACGACCAGGTACTGGCCGCGGTGATGAAGGGTGACGTGGACTGGTTCGGCTCCTTCGTGCCGGACATCGAGCGCCTCTACGTCGGCAACGATCCCAAGAACAACAAATACTGGTTCCCGGCCTCCGGCACGGTGGCGTTCAACGTCAACTTCCAGGCCAAGAAACCGGGCAACCACGAAGCCTTCAACGACGTCAACTTCCGCCGCGCCTTCTCCATGGCGATGGACCGCCAGTCCATGGTGGACATCGCGGGCTACGGCTACCCGACCGTCAACGAGTACCCGTCAGGTCTGGGCAAGGCGTTCGACTCCTGGAACAACCCGGAAGTGGACAAGAAGTACGGCAAGTACAACAAGTTCGATCTGGAAGGCGCCAAGGCCCTGCTGAAACAGGCCGGCTACAAGGATTGTGACGGCGACAAGTTCCTCGACACCCCCACCTGCCAGAAGATCGAGTTCAAGGTGCTGGTACCGAACGGCTGGACCGACTGGGTCAACACCGCCCAGATCGGCGTGGAAGGGTTGCAGGCACTGGGCCTGAACGCCAAGACCGCCACCCCGGAAGCCACCGTCTGGACCGAAAACCTGATCACCGGTGACTTCGACGTCGCCCTGCAGGGTTACTTTGCCGGTGCCAACCCGCACAAGTACTTCGAGACCGCCTTCCACTCCCGCAACATGGGTGAGCGCGGCAACCGCTTCGCGGCGCCCCGCTACAAGGATCCGGCGCTGGACAAGTTGATCGACGACTTCACCCAGACCGCCGATGCCGCCAAGCAGAAGGAGATCATGTTCGAGATCCAGGACAGGGTCGGTGCCAACCAGACCATCATCCCGGTATTCAACAACCCGACCTGGTACGAATACAGCACCAAGCGTTTCCACGGCTGGTTCAGTGCCGACAACCCGGTCGCCAAGCCGCAGGTTCACCCGGACACCCCGGAGCGTCTGCTGCACGTGTTGTCACTCAAGCCGAACAGCTAATCAATCCCGGCCCCCTGCGGGGGGCCCTCTTCCCCGCCCATTCCCCTTATCTCCCGGCTCTGCCGGGGTTGGGGTAACTATGCCCTGCGCGGGGCGGACCAGCAGTAAAAGGTATCATCATGGGATTCATACTGAGACGCTTTTCCTTCTATCTGGTCGCCTTTCTGGTGGCCGCCACCATCAACTTCCTGCTGCCCAGAGCCATGCCGGGGGACCCCGTCTCCGTCATGTTTGCCCGGGCCGGCGCCATGATGGAACCCGCCGCGCTGGAGGCCCTCAAGGCTACCTTCGGTTTCGTGGACGGCCCCATCGGCACCCAGTTTCTCACCTATGTGAAGAGCGTCTTCACCTGGGATCTCGGCACCTCGGTGCGCTACTACCCCCAACCGGTCGCCGACGTGCTCGGCCGCGCCATCGGCTGGACCCTGTTTCTGGTGGGCACTTCCACCATTCTGAGCTTCTCCATCGGTTCCATCGTCGGCATCTTCGCCGCCTGGCACCGGGGCGGTCGTCTCGACAGCATCCTCTCCCCGCTCACTCTGGTGATGCAGGCCATTCCGCCTGTGGTCATCTCGCTGCTGGCGCTCTTCCTGTTCGGGGTGAGCCTGGAGTGGCTGCCCATCGGCTACGCCTACAGCCCGGAGATCACCCCCGACTGGGGCTGGGAGCACATCAAGAGCATCCTGACCCACGCCATCATGCCGGTGGGCACCCTGGCCATGGTGCAGGTGGGGGGCTTTCTCATCACCATGCGCAACAACATGATCAACCTGCTGGGCGAGGACTACATCACCATGGCCAAGGCCAAGGGGCTCTCCAGCAACCGGGTGATCTTCAACTACGGCGCCCGCAACGCCATCCTGCCGAGCGTCACCGCCCTCTCCATGGCGCTCGGTTTCGTCATCGGCGGATCCCTCATCACCGAGGTGATCTTCAACTATCCCGGTCTGGGCCTGACCCTCTATCAGGGCATTCTGGCCCGCGACTACCCGCTCATTCAGGGGCAGCTGCTCATCATGACCATCACCATGCTCAGCTTCAACTTCCTGGCCGACGTGCTCTACGTCTTCCTGGATCCCCGTCTGCGTACCGGAGGCAAATAAGATGCGCATGCCGACTATTCTGAAAATCCTGCTGGGCAACAAGAAGGCCGCCTGCGGCCTCTTCATCGTGGTCAGCTTCGTGCTGATGGCCCTGTTCGCCCCCATTCTGGCCGGCAACGAACCGACCAAGCGGGTGGCCCGCCCCCACCAGCCCCCCAGCACCGAGTTCGTGATGGGCACCACCCGCATGGGCCACGACATCTGGGCCCAGTTCACCAACGGTGCCCGCATCTCCCTGATGGTGGGCTTCAGCGCGGGCCTGCTGGTGTGCGCCCTCGCCGTCGCCATCGGCATCACCGCCGGCTACTTCGGCGGTCTGGTGGACGAGTGCCTCACCTTCCTGATGAACGTGGTGCTGGTGATCCCCAACCTCCCTCTACTGCTGGTGCTGGCCAGCTTCATCGGGGAGGCGTCACCGGCGGTCATCGCCCTCATCATAGGCTTTACCTCCTGGGCCTATGGCGCGCGGGTCATCCGCGCCCAGACCCTGGCCCTGCGCGAGAAAGAGTTCGTCATCGCCGCCGAGGTGCTGGGGGAGCCGGCCTGGCGCATCATCCTGGTGGAGATATTGCCGAACCTCATCTCCATCATCGGGGTGAGCTTCATCGGCTCCATCATCTACGCCATCGTCACCGAGGCGACCCTGGAGTTCCTGGGCCTTGGCGACCCCACAGTCGTGAGCTGGGGCATCATGCTCTACAACGCCCAGACCTCGAGCGCCATCCTGGTCGGCGCCTGGTGGGAGATCCTGGCCCCCTGCTTCGCCATCGCAACGCTCGGTGCCGGTCTGGCCCTGCTCAACTTTGCCATCGACGAAATCGCCAACCCGCAGCTGCGCTCCCACAAGGGGCTCAATCGCTGGAAGAAACTCGCCGCCCCCGTCACCACGCCGGTACCGGCCGTACAGGAGAAGACAGCATGAGATCGCAACAACCCCTGCTGTCGGTACGCAACCTCTGCGTCGACTACATCACCGAGAACGGCGACGTGCGCGCCGTCAACTCGGTCAGCTTCGACATCGCCCCCGGTGAAGTGTTTGGCCTGGCCGGCGAGTCGGGCTGCGGCAAGTCCACCGTCGCCTTCTCGGTGGCGCGGCTGCACAAGCCGCCCGCCTACATCAGCGGCGGCGAGATCCTGTTCAAGGGGGAGAACATCCTCCACTACGGCGATGAGCGGCTGCGCAGCTACCGCTGGCAGCAGGTGTCGGTGGTGTTCCAGTCCGCCATGAACGCGCTCAACCCGGTGCTGCGCATGGAGGAGCAGTTCTGCGACGTGCTGCTGGCCCACAACCCGGGGCTGACCCGCTATGAGGCGATCAAGCGCGCCCAGGAGCTGCTCGCCATCGTCGACATCCACCCGAGCCGGCTCAAGGACTACCCGCACCAGTTCTCCGGCGGCATGCGCCAGCGGCTGGTGATCGCCATCGCCATGGCGCTCAACCCCGAGCTGCTGATCATGGACGAGCCGACCACGGCGCTCGACGTGGTGGTGCAGCGGGAGATCCTGCAGAAGGTCTATGCGCTCAAAGAGAAGTTCAACTTCTCCATCCTGTTCATCACCCACGACCTCTCGCTGATGGTCGAGTTCTGCGATCGCATCGGCATCATGTACGCCGGTGAACTGGTGGAGGTGGCGCCGGCCAAGGCGATCCTGACCGCGCCGCTGCACCCCTATACCAGGGGGCTCGGCAACTCCTTCCCGCCCTTGCACGGGCCGAAGAAGGTGCTGGAGGGGATCCCGGGCACGCCGCTCAACCTGCTGGAGGTGCCGGTGGGCTGCCGCTTTCAGGCCCGCTGCGGCAAGGTGCACGAGCGCTGCCGCCAGCAGTACACCAAGCTGGCCGAGATCCGCCCCGGCCAACAAACCGCCTGTCACCTCTATGAGGCGCAGGATGAGCAACAAGATCCCCTGATCTATCTGGACAAGGCCGCTGGCTGTTAAGGATGTCTGTCATGCAAATCGCCCAAACCGACGCCCCCATCATCGAAGTCCAGCACCTCTACAAGGACTTCCCCGTCAACTCCAATGCCATCAAGAGCGGCAAGATGCGGGCCCTCTCGGACATCACCTTCAACCTGCACCGGAGCCGCGCCCTGGCGGTGGTGGGAGAGTCCGGCTCCGGCAAGAGCACCATCGCCAAGATCATCGCCAAGATGTACAAGCTCTCCGGCGGCCGCATCCTCTATCGCGGCCGCGACCTGGAGGAGTTCAACAAGGGCACCGCCCTGCTCGACTACCGTCAGAGCGTGCAGATGGTGTGGCAAGATCCGTTCGGTTCGCTGAACCCGACCCACACCATCTACCACCACATCGCCCGCCCCCTGCTGCTGCACAGCAAGGTGATCGACAAGAAAGATCTGCCCGACATGGTCTATGGCCTGCTGGAGAAGGTGGGGCTCACCCCCGCCAAGGCGACCGCGGCCAAGTACCCGCACCAGCTCTCCGGCGGCCAGCGCCAGCGGGTCAACATCGCCCGCAACCTGGCGGTGGAGGCGGAAGTGGTGCTGGCGGACGAGCCCACCTCCATGCTCGACGTCTCCATTCGCATCGGCATCCTCAACCTGATGGAGCAGATGAAGGACGAACTCGGCGTCTCCATGCTCTACATCACCCACGACATCGCCACCGCCCGCTACGTGGCCGAAGATCTGGCGGTGATGTACGTCGGGCACATGGTGGAGTGGGGCGAGGTGGACGAGATCCTGCACCACCCCCAGCACCCCTACACCCAGCTGCTCATCTCGGCGGTGCCCGACCCCGAGAAGAGCATCCACGCCGAGCTGGAGGGGGGCCGCAAGGGGGAGATCCCGCTCTGGACGCCGGAATCCTGCGGTTGCCCCTTCGCCGGGCGCTGCAATCAGGTGATGCCGCGCTGCAAGGAGACCCTGCCCCCCGTCAGCAAGCTTGCCGACAACCACTTCGTGCGCTGCTACCTCTACGAGTGAGGGTGAGCCTTGAACCGGCCGGACAGCAGTGTCCGGCCATGCCTCGATACGGGGCTGCCATAGCCCCGTGATGTGCCTCACCGCCTGTCGGTGAACCACAGGAGTAATACCTCGATGGAACTCTTGATCAATCAGGTGGGTTACCCGTGCGACGGGGAGAAGATCGCCCTGCTGCAAGCCACCCCCGCCCATGATCTCGGCGGCTATGTCAGGCTGCAACGCCAGGGTGATGGCCAGATCCTGTTTGAAACCCCGTTGCAAGCGGCCGGCAGCGTCCCAGGCTGGCAGGGCCGCGCTTACTGGCGCGCCGACTTCTCGGCATTCCAAGAGCCCGGCCACTATCGGCTGGAGGCGATCACCGCCCAAGGCATTGTCCGCTCTACCCGCTTTGTCATCGGCCCCGATCTGCTGGCCAGCCGCTGCCTCTCCGACGTCATCCACTACTTCAAGGGACAGCGCGCCAGCGGCGCCTTCGATCGGGCCGACCGCAGCGCCCGTCTGTTTGGCACCGACCTGCGCCGGGACGTGCACGGCGGCTGGTTCGATGCCAGCGGCGACATGAGCAAATACCTGAGCCACCTCTCCTACGCCAACTACCTCAACCCCCAGCAGACCCCCATGGTGGTCTGGGCCCTGCTCAAATGCCGGGAGCTCTTGGCCCCGCGCCGCGACATCGACGGGGTGAACCTCTGCAAGCGGCTCAATGACGAGGCGCTGCACGGCGCCGATTTTCTCTGCCGGATGCAGGATGAGTCGGGCTTCTTCTACATGACCCTGTTCGACAAGTGGAGCAAGGATCCCGCCCAGCGCGAGCTGTGCGCCTACGCCACCCAGCAGGGGCTCAAGTCCGCCAACTGGCAGGCCGGTTTCCGCCAAGGGGGCGGCATGGCCATCGCCGCCCTGGCCCGCGCCGCCCGCGAGAGCATCGGCGGTGACTTCGATACCAACCATTACGCCGAGGCGGCCCGCCGCGGCTACCTGCACCTGCGTGAGCACAACCTCGCCTATCTGGATGACGGGGTCGAAAACATCATCGACGACTACTGCGCCCTGCTGGCGGCGGTCGAGCTGACCCGCACCCTGGGCCCAGAGTGGCTGGCAGAGGCCAGAGTGCGGGCCGACAAGCTCTGCGCCCGCCAGCACCCTCACCCTGAGCTCGGCCACTACTGGTCGGCCAACGACGATGGCTCGCGCCCCTACTACCACGCCGCCGAGGCGGGCCTGCCGGTGCTGGCCCTGCTGGAATACGTGGGGATCGAGCCGGACTGGGAGCGCAAGAGCGCGGTGCAGCGGGTGATCGAGCAGGCGCTGGCCGCCGAGCTGGCGCTCTGCGCCCGTGCGGGCAATCCTTTCTCCCTCGCCCGCCAATATGTGAAAGGGGTGGATGAAGCGCCCCGCGTCAGCTTCTTTATGCCCCACCACAACGAGTCGGGTTACTGGTGGCAGGGGGAGAACGCTCGCCTCGCCTCGCTGGCGGCCATGGCGTTTGCCGCCGCCGCGCAGTTGCCCCACCAGAGCCGCTTGCTGCGCACCTTCGGCCAGCACCAGCTCGACTGGATCCTGGGGCAGAACCCCTTCAACGCCTGCATGCTGGCGGGTCACGGCAGCAACAATCCGAGCTACACCGCCGGTTATCCCAATGCGCTGGGGGGGATCTGCAATGGCATCACCTCAGGGTTTGATGACGAAAACGAGCTGGCCTTTATCCCCGAGGCCTACAAGGAGCGGCTGGATCAGAACTGGCGCTGGGGGGAGCAGTGGATCCCGCACGCCGCCTGGTTCGCCCTGGCCATCACTTGGCAGAATGCGCAGGGAAATGGAGGTCGACATGATTGAGTACTGGGTCGGGGTCGATGGTGGCGGCACCCATACCCGCGCACGCATTCGGGATCGGGCCGACAAGCTGCTCGGCGAGGGACGCGCCGCTGGCTCCAACCTGGAGCTTGGCATCGAGATCGCCCACGGCAACGTGCTGGCCGCCATCGAGCAGGCCCGTCTCGAGGCCGGACTGACGGAGGATGCCCAGCAACGGATGGGGGTCGGGCTGGCGCTCGCCTCCGCCGAGCTGGCCGACTGCTATCACGCCATGCTGACCATGCCCTTCCCCTTTGCGAGCGTGCGGCTCACCTCCGATGCCTTCGGTGCCTGCCTGGGCGCCTTTGGCGGCGAGGAGGGTGCCATCCTCATCGCCGGCACCGGCTCGGCCGGGCTCATCTATCGCCACGGCCAGCTGCACACCTGCTCCGGCCGCGGCTTTCCCATCTCGGATCTGGGCAGCGGCGCCTGGCTGGGGCTGCGCGCCATCCAGCAATCCCTGCTCTGCCACGACGGCATCCTGCCCCCCAGCACATTGGCCATCCGCTTGCTCGATCACTTCAAACGGGATCAGGCCGAGGTGGTACGCTGGGCCGCCCGCGCCATCCCCGCCGACTACGGCCGCTTCGCCCCCTGGGTGTTCGATGCCGCCAGCGACGGCGACGAGCTCGCCTGCCAGCTGCTGGAGGAGACCTGCCAGCAGCTGGCCACCCTGCTGGAGGGGATGCGCCAGCTGGGCGCCGACCGGATTGCCCTGCTCGGCGGCATCGGCATGCGCCTCGCCCCCCGTCTGGCGCACCTGCCGCTGGTCAGCCCCGGCGCCGACGCACTGGAGGGGGCCATCCTGTTTGCCAAGACGGAGGCGCTGCCATGCCTGCACTCCTGAACCGGGCCAGCACCGGCACGCCCTCCCCTCAACCATCGCCAGCCGCCTTTACCAGGGCGGCCGGCCCCCTGCTCGTGCAACCAAAGGAGTTTTCATGTCTGCACCCCTGATCCACACCCAGGTCGACCGACGCGATGGTGACGACGTCTGGTTTCGTTTCAGCCTGAGCCAGCTGCCGGATGCCCCCTGGAAGCTCCACTTCTGCCTGGCCCGTCACATCGACCCCGGCTCGGTAGAGGGAGGGGAGCTTGAGCGCCAGAGCGGCAGCTACAAGGTCTTGATCCCGCAAACGGGGGCCAGCGAGCTGCGCTTCTGCTGTCGCAGCACCCCCATCAAGCGCCTCTCCGACATGCCGCGCGGCTTCTTCCTGAGCCTGCCCCGGGCCAGCAGCGGCCCCCAGCTGATGCCGGTGGAGCTGACCGGCGAGGAACTGGGCCTGCCACAATCCGCCACTGCGGCGCCGGATCTGCCCGAGGTGGAGCCCCTCGCCGGCATAGTGCCACAGCCGGATCGGCTGTTGCTGCTGGAGGGCAACTTCCGGCTGGCGGAGCGCGCCCACGTCAGCGGCCCGAGCCCCCTGCTCGGCCCGCTGCTGGCCCACTTCAACGAGCTGACCGGGCTCGCACTGGCGCAGGATCACGACGCCGAGATCCGGCTGGTTGAAAGCGGCCTGGGTCCCGAGGCCTACCGGCTCACCATCACCCCGGAGGAGATAGTGATTGCCGCCGGCGGCGAGGCAGGTTGGCGCCATGGCCTCGTCAGCCTGGCCCAGTGGTATCTGCAGCACGGCGAGAGCCTGCCCTGCATCGAGCTCAGCGACGCGCCGCGCTTCGGCTTTCGCGGCATCTTTCTCGACTGTGCCCGCCACTTTCACTCCCTCGCCACCCTCAAGCGCCTGCTCAAGCTGATGAGCCTCTACAAGTTCAATCGCTTCCACTGGCACCTGACCGATGACGAGGGGTGGCGCCTCGAGATCAAGGCCTTCCCTCAGCTGACCGAGCTGGCCGCCTGGCGCGGCCACGGCCTGGCCGTCGGGCCCCAGCTGAGCGGCGGCCCCGAGCCCTATGGCGGCTACTACACCCAGAGCGAGGTGCGCGAGCTGGTGGCCTATGCTGCCGGGCTTGGCATCACCATCATTCCGGAAATTGACATCCCGGGTCACTGCCACGCCGCCATCAAGGCGCTGCCCGAACTGCTGGTGGAGGAGGCCGACCGCTCCCGCTACCTGTCGGTGCAATATTTTGACGACAACGTGCTCAACCCGGCGCTGCCCGGCACCTATCAATTCCTGGAAGCCGTGATGGACGAGGTGTGCGAGCTGTTCCCGGGGCCGCTGGTGCACATGGGGGGAGACGAGGTGCCCAGCGGGGTCTGGACCGACAGCCCCGCCTGCCAGCAACTGATGAAGCAGCAGGGCTATCAGGATTGTCGCGAGCTGCAGGGCCACCTGCTGCGTCATTGCCAGCAGTACCTGGCCGGCAAGGGCAAGCGGATGCTGGGCTGGGAGGAGATTTTGCACGGCGACAAGGTGAGCCGGGACGCCACCATCTTCGCCTGGACCAGCTTCCAGGCCGGGCTCGACGCGGCCGCTGCGGGTTATCCGGTGGTGATGGCGCCGGCCCAGCACCTCTATCTGGACCTTGCCTGGAGTCAGGACATCCATGAACCCGGCCTCTACTGGGCGGGCACCCTCAATCTGGCGCAGGTCTACGCGTGCGACCCGGCCCCAGCCGATTTCCATGCCAACGATAACATCCTGGGGGTGCTGAGCCCCTTATGGTCGGAACTGATCACCTCTCGCGATCGTCTCGACTATATGTTGTTCCCGCGCATGCTGGCGACCGCCGAGGTGGCCTGGAGTGCCCCCGCCCGCAAGGGGTGGGAGCACTTCGCCGCCCGTCTGCCGGGCCAGCTGCAGATCCTCGACCAGCTCCAGGTGCGTTACCGGGTACCGCAGAGGTAGTGTTATCTTTTTTCCTTGGCGGCCTATGGCCGCCTTTTTTTTACGATTAACCAACAAAACATCAACTTGCCCCTACCATTCATCCGCCATTGTTGGCAAAATTCAGCCCCCTATGAAGCCGGTCTGCCACCTGCTGGCGCGAGCCTGCGGCCATCTCCAGATCTGCCACAATAACAACGACAAAGTTATCAACAAGAACATCGGAGCGTATTCCTATGGCCCGCAGAGACGTCCATACCCTGGACAGCGAAGTGGAGTTTCCTGCCGACGAACAACTGGTCTCCACCACGGATCTGCGCGGGGTGATCACCTACGCCAACCCCGCCTTCTGCCGCATCGCCGGCTACTCGGTCGACGAGCTGGTCGGCCACAACCACAATCTGGTGCGCCACCCAGACATGCCCAAGGCGGCCTTCGCCGATCTCTGGGCCCGCCTCAAGGAGGGCAAGCCCTGGCGCGGCATGGTGAAGAACCGCTGCAAGGATGGTCGCTACTACTGGGTCGATGCCTATGTGACCCCCATCTACGAGGGCAACCGGATCAGCGGCTACCAGTCGGTGCGCTGCAAGCCCGATCCCCAGCTCAAGCGCATCGCCGGCCAGGCTTACCAGGCCTTGCTCAAGGCGGAGCGCGGCACCGGCAGCCGCCTCCCCTCCCTCGCCCGGGTGCGCGCACCAGCCATCGCCCTGCTGCTGCTCGGCCTGATGGGCTGGGCCTTCGCCAGCCAGGGAGCCATGACCGCCCTGCTGATGCTGCTGCCCCTGCTGCTCATCGGCGGCGCCTACTGGCGTGAGCTCTTCGCCCTGCCGCTCTATCTGCAACAGCTGGGCCGCGAATACGACAGCCTGACCCGGCTGGTCTACTCAGGTGACGGCCCCGGCGCCATCGCCGATTTTCACATCAAGATGCTGCAGGCCCGCATCCGCACCGTGCTGGGCCGGGTCAACGATGCGACCAATCCGCTGCAGGCCCTGGCCAGCAACCTGAAACAGGCCTCCCATCAGGCCTGCCTCGACATCAACGAGCAGGATGCCCAGACCCAGCAGATGGCCGCCGCCATGACCCAGATGGCCAGCACGGCCCACGAGATTGCCCGCAACATCCAGGACTCCAACGGTCAGGTGAGCGAGGCGCGCAGCCGCTGCCAGCACACGGACAAGCAGCTGGCCCAGACCGAGCAACGCATCGAGCAGCTCGCCAGACAGGCGGAGCTCGCCTTCAACTCGGCGGTGGAGCTCGCCAGCGAGTCGGAGCGGATCGGCAGCGTGATGGGGGAGATCCAGGGCATCGCCGACCAGACCAACCTGCTGGCGCTCAACGCCGCCATCGAGGCGGCCCGGGCTGGCGAACAGGGGCGCGGCTTTGCGGTGGTGGCCGACGAGGTGCGCACCCTGTCGACCCGCACCCACAAGGCGACCGAGCAGATCCAGGGCAGCATCCAGCAGATCCAGCACACCCTGGGCCGCTGGAAGGGGATGATGCAGGAGAACCTGCAGCAGACCCGCGAGTGCGCCGAGATGACCCGTCAGGGCTCCAGCAGCCTGCATACCGTGCTGCAGGAGATCGAGCTGGTGACCGAGTTCTCCACCCAGATCGCCGCCGCCGCCGAGCAGCAGCAAACGGTGGTGGAGGATATCAGCCGCAGCATCCACCAGATCTCCGAATACTCCCACGCCAACAGCCAGAAGATGCAGGAGGTCGACGACTCCAGTCAGGAGCTGCTGGAGCGGGCCAGGCAGCTCAAGGGGCTCAGCCAGACCTTCGGCTGACACATTTGCCAGTCACCCGACAGAAGCGCCACAATGGCGCTTCTGTTGTTTTTGACGAGTCAACTTCATGAGAACGGAATCGACCCCAGCCCCGCTGAACAAGGTGGCCCGCATCGAGGCGATCCTGGCCCTGATCCCGGCCGGTCGCGTGGTGAGCTATGGCCAGGTGGCGGATCTGGCGGGACTGCCAGGCCGGGCCAGGCTGGTGGGCAAGGTGCTGAGGGAGACCGACAAGGTGCTGCCATGGCACAGGGTGCTGGGCGCTGCGGGCACCATATCGCTGCCCAAGGGGTCGGCAGGCTTTGACAGACAGGCGGGATTGCTGCAGGAGGAGGGGGTGCCCGTGATTGGCGGGCGGGTCAGGATGAAGGAGTGGCAGTGGCAGCCCGACCTCGCCGAGCTGCTGTTTCTCCTGCCCTTCTGACGATGGCGGCCCGCCTCACCGAGTGATGGGGGCCAGGATCTCGTCGCTGCGCACCTGCACCGGGATGGTTTCGTACTCCCGCTGCAGCAGCACCAGCAGACTCTGCTTGTCTACTTCCAGCACATAGGCGGTTCCTTCCCGGGTCAGACAGGTCATTCCCGGCCGGATCTCGTTAATCTCCATCACAACCTCCGTGTCCAGCGCTGCCATCCTTGCAGCGGTTTCAGTATACCGCCATCCGAAAACAAAAAGGCCCCAGCAAGGGGCCTCTTTCATCAGAGTGTGAACTGCGCGCAATCACGCCTTCTTCGACTTGGCCAGGCTCTCCTGCCACTTGCCGTTGTCGTAGTGCGCCGTCCAGCCGGTCGCCTTGCCGTTGACCTCGGTCATCACGTACTGCTCCTTGGTCTTGCGACTGAAGCGCACGATGGAGGCGTTACCGTCAGGATCTGACGCCGGGGCATCAGCCAGGTACTGGTGCTTGGGCGACAGGCGCTCCTTGAAGCGCTTGAGCTCTTCCACCAGCGGCGCACGAGTCTCGCGGGATTTGGGGAAGTTGCTGGCAGCCAGGAACAGACCGGCGGCCCCGTCACGCAGCACGAAGTGGGCGTCGGACTGGGTGCATTTCAGCTCCGGCAGCGGTACCGGATCTTCCTTCGGCGGCGCGATATCACCGTTTTTCAAGATCTTGCGGGTGTTCTTGCAGGTGTCGTTGGTGCAACCCATGTACTTGCCGAAGCGGCCGTTCTTGAGCTGCATCTCGGATCCACAGCGGTCACACTCGATGCTCGGCCCTTCGTAGCCCTTGAGCTTGAACTGGCCTTTTTCAATTTCGTAGCCGTCGCAATCCGGGTTGCGGCCGCAGACGTGCAGCTTGCGGCTGTCGTCGATGATGTAGGCATCCATGGCGGTGCCGCACACGCCGCAGCGGTGCTTGGCACGCAGGGCCTCGGTTTCCGCCTCGTCACCGTCGGTGGCGGAGACGAACTCGTCGGCGGAGACCAGGTTGATGGTCTTCTTGCAGCGCTCTTTGGGTGGCAATGCATAGCCGGAGCAGCCGAGGAAGACCCCGGTGGTGGCGGTGCGAATGCCCATCTTGCGGCCACAATCCGGGCAGTCGATGTCGGTCAGCACCATCTGGTTGGCACGCATGCCCCCCTCTTCCACCGGCAGATCCGCTTTTTCCAGCTCCTGAGTGAACTCGGCGTAGAAGGCATCCAGCACCTTCTTCCACTCCAGGCTCCCCTCGGCGATGCCATCGAGCTTGTCTTCCATCTTGGCGGTGAACTCGTAGTTCATCAGCTCGACGAAGTTCTCCACCAGCCGGTCGGTGACGATCTCGCCCATCTTCTCGGCGAAGAAACGGCGGCTCTCGACCCGCACATAACCACGGTCGACGATGGTGGAGATGATGGAGGCGTAGGTGGACGGACGGCCGATGCCGCGCTTCTCCAGCTCGCGCACCAGCGCCGCTTCGGTGAAGCGCGCGGGCGGCTTGGTGAAGTGCTGGCGCGGATCCAGTTTGACCAGTTTCAGCACTTCGCCGACGGTCACCGCCGGCAGCTGGCTGTCTTCACCCTTGCGGCCCATGGGCGGCAGCGCTTTGGTCCAACCGGCGAAGCGCAGGGTGCGGCCGCGCGCCTTGAGCTCGAACTCGCCCGCCTTGACGGTCAGGGTGGAGGAGTCGTACTGGGCCGGGGTCATCTGGCAGGCGACAAACTGACGCCAGATGAGGTCATAGAGCCGCATGGCGTCCGGCTCCATCCCTTCCAGCATCTCGGCCGTCACCAGCACGCTGGAGGGGCGGATCGCCTCGTGGGCCTCCTGGGCATTGGCCTTGGCACCGTACAGGTTCGGATCGCTCGGCAGGTAGGCGGCGCCATACTGCTCGCCGATGTATTCCCGCACCGCCTCGACCGCCTCTTTGCTGAGGTTGGTTGAGTCGGTACGCATATAGGTGATGTAACCCGCTTCATAGAGGCGCTGGGCCATCATCATGGTCTTCTTGACCCCGAAGCTCAGCCGGGTGGAGGCCGCCTGCTGCAGGGTGGAGGTGATGAAGGGGGCGGACGGTTTGGAGCCGGTCGGCTTGTCTTCCCGGTTCACCACCTTGTAGTCGACCCCTTCCAGGGCGGCCACGGCGGCGAAGGTTTCGGCCTGGGTTACCGGCTTGAAGTCGGCGCCGTTGCGGCTGACCACCTCCATCCGCAGATCGGCGTTATCACCGGTCAGCAGGTCGGCGTTGAGATCCCAGAACTCCACCGGCACGAAGGCCTTGATTTCGCGCTCTTTGTCGACGATGAGGCGCACCGCGACGGACTGTACCCGGCCGGCGGAGAGGCCGCGGGCCAGCTTCTTCCAGAGCAGCGGGGAGACCATGTAGCCCACCACCCGGTCGAGGAAACGACGGGCCTGCTGGGCATTGACGCGGTGAATGTTCAGCTCGGACGGCTGGGCGAACGCCTCCTGGATGGCGGTCTTGGTGATCTCGTTGAACACCACGCGCTTGTAGCGGCTGTCGTCGCCGCCGATGATCTCGCGCAGGTGCCAAGCGATCGCTTCCCCCTCTCTATCCAAGTCGGTTGCGAGATAGATGGTGTCGGCCTTCTCGGCCAGACTCTGCAACTCGCTGACCACTTTTTCCTTGCCGGGCAAAATCTGGTAGTTGGCCTGCCAGCCTGCGGTCGGATTGATCCCCATCCGTGAGAACAGGGCATTGCGCTCCTTGGCAGCCTTTTCTGATTCGCTCAGCTTGATGCCGCGAATGACAGGTTTTTTGGGCTCGTTGCTGGCGCTGCCGCTGGTCGGCAGATCGCGCACGTGACCAACGCTGGATTTCACCACGTAGTCCTTGCCCAAATATTTGTTGATGGTCTTGGCCTTGGCCGGAGACTCCACTATGACCAGTGATTTGCCCATGCTGTAACTATTATCCTCATTGCACCCGACGGGGTTGGTGTGCGGTTTTGTGGGGCTGTATAAGAGATTTGACGGGAAAAAGCAATCTTGTGAGCAAATTTGCCCAGCAGCCCGAACCACCTTGCTTCTTTATTTATTAATGCGAAGCCGAGCCGCGGGAAGCAACCGCTTTTTTATTTTTATGCTATATCCACCCTCTTTTTATATTGGAAACGACATAACCAACCGCTCTTGTAACATAACAAACCAGTTTCGTTATCAGCTTGTTACAAAAGACAAAATCTCCTTATAATGGCTGCATCCCGCAGCATTGTGCGCGGAAGGAACCGCTACCCATATAAAAATCGAAAGGATGTACTCAATGAAGCACTTCGAGGTCAACTTCGACGGCCTGGTCGGCCCGACCCACAACTATGCCGGCTTGTCCTATGGCAACGTCGCCTCCCAGAACAATGCCAAGGAAGCGTCCAATCCGAAGGAGGCCGCCAAGCAGGGTCTGCGCAAGATGAAGGCCTTGACCGACCTCGGCATGGTGCAGGGGGTACTGGCCCCGCAGGAGCGGCCGGATCTCGCCACCCTGCGCCGCCTCGGCTTCACCGGCAACGATGCAAGCGTCTTGGCCCAGGCAGCCAAACAGGCGCCCGCCGTACTGGCCGCCTGCTACTCGGCCTCCAGCATGTGGACCGCCAACGCCGCCACCGTCTCCCCCAGTGCCGATACCCAGGATGGCCGCATCCACTTCACCCCCGCCAACCTGACCAACAAGTTTCACCGCTCCCTCGAGCCCGAGGTGACCGGCCGCATCCTGCGCGCCGTGTTCAACAACGACCGCCACTTCTATCACCATCAGCACCTGCCGGAGAACGATCACTTCGGTGACGAGGGGGCCGCCAACCACACCCGGCTGTGCCGTGCCTATGGCGAGTCCGGGGTCGAGCTGTTCGTCTATGGTCGCAGCGCCTTCGACGTCTCCCAGCCCGCCCCCAAACGCTACCCGGCCCGCCAGACCCTGGAAGCGAGCCAGGCCATCGCCCGCCTGCACGGTCTGGGGGACGAGAGCGCGGTCTTCATCCAGCAGAACCCGGACGTGATCGATCAGGGGGTGTTCCACAACGATGTGATCGCGGTGGGCAACCAGAACGTGCTGTTCTTCCACCAGCAGGCGTTTCTCAACACCACCTCGGCGCTGGCCGAGGTGCGCGCCAAGTTCGGTGACGGCGAGCTGCACTTTATCGAGGTGCCCACTGCCGAAGTGTCGGTGCAGGATGCGGTGAAGTCCTATCTGTTCAACACCCAGATCCTGACCCTGCCGTCCGGTGAGATGGCCATCATCGCCCCCACCGAGTGCCGCGACAACCCGGCGGTGTCGGCCTATCTGGCCAAGCTGGTGACCCTGGGGACCCCGATCAAGGGGGTACACTACATGGACGTGAAGCAGAGCATGAAAAACGGCGGCGGCCCCGCCTGTCTGCGACTGCGGGTCGCCATGAACGACACCGAGCTCGCCGCAGTCAACCCGGCCTGCCTCATCAACGACGGCCAGTTTGCCCGCCTGGACGCCTGGGTGGAGAAACACTACCGCGACAGCCTGGCGCTGGACGACCTGCGCGACCCGGCGCTGGTCATGGAGTCCCGCACCGCGCTGGATGAGCTGACCCAGATCCTGAAACTGGGCTCCGTCTACCCGTTCCAGCGCTAAGGCGCTCCTACGCTATAAAAAAGAGAGCCGGGCAAGTGCCCGGCTTTTTGTTGCTCTTTGAACGGCTTCCTAGAACCTGTTTTCGAACTGTCGCGAGAGGTCGTCAGCAAGGTGAAGAGCAGCGCAGGAACCGGAGCGTATAGACATGCGTGAGCCTCCTGATTAAAAACAAGCGAGCAGCACATGAGCCTTGATCACGACCCCGCAGTAAGGTCGGAACAGGTTCTTAGCGCCACGGTCCTTGCTGCCACAGCCGACCAAGACCGGACTCCAGCGCCACGGCAGCCTGCTGGCCCAGCTTCTGGGTCAGGCTCTTGGGCTTGCTGTAGCGAATGCCGACCACCTTGTGCTGGCTGGCCTGGGCCAGCAGATAGTCATCGCTGGTGCAGAGGCTGTCCACCAGCCCGAGCTGCTTGGCCTGGCTCGCCAGCCAGTGCTCGCCTGTGGTGACCTTGTCGATGTCGAGAGCGGGTCTGTGCTCGGCCACGAATGCCTTGAAGCGCTCGTGGATGGCGCCCAGCTCCTCGCGAAACTTCTCGCGCCCCTGATCGTCGTTCTCGCCGAACATGGTGATGGTGCGCTTGTACTGGCCGGCGGTGTGCATCTCGAACTCGATGTCGTGCTTTTTCAGCAACTTGTTGAAGTTCGGCAGCTGGGCGATCACCCCGATGGAGCCGACGATGGCGAACGGCGCCGCCAGGATCTGATCGGCCACGCAGGCCATCATGTAGCCGCCGCTCGCCGCCACCTTGTCGATGGCCACGGTCAGCTTGATGTCACGATCCCGCAGCCGCTGCAGCTGGGAGGCCGCCAGACCGTAACCGTGCACCACGCCGCCGCCGGATTCGAGCCGCAGCAGCACCTCGTCGCCCGGCTGGGCCACCCCTATCACGGCGCTCACCTCTTCACGCAGGGAGGCCACCTCCCTGGCATCCATGCTGCCGTGAAAATCGATGACGAATAGCCGGCTGCGGGCATCTTCGCTCTTGGCTCGCGCCTTGTGCTCGGCCTTGCGCGCCTTCTCCAGCTGCTTGCGCTCCGTCTTGCCAGCCAATGCAGCCTGCAACTGATGACGCCCCTGCTCCAGCTCGCTGGAGAGATCGGTCACCACCAGCTCCCCCTTGCGGGATTTGGGCTGACGGCTGCTTACCACCATCAGGATGACGGCGCCGATGGCGAGCAGTAGGGTAATGGTCTTGGCCAGGAACAGGCCGTATTCGGTCAAAAATGCCACTTGATGCTCCACTGGTGTGCCCCCTGGGGGACGATTTTTTCACATTCTAGGGAGTTTGCCCGGTGCGCGCAAAAACTCTGCGTCAACCCGTCAGAAATGCCAATCGACAATCACAACCCCTCTGATTTATTCACATTTTTGCCATCTCATACTGGTCAAACGCCGTGCGGGATCAGTACACTTGCCCCTCTATAGCCGGGCGCATCAGCCACGAATTGTTAACAGGAGTTGTCATGTTCGATTATCAGGCCCCCCAGGATCTGCTCAAGGACAAGGTCATTCTGGTCACGGGTGCCGGTGACGGCATCGGCCGCGAAGCGGCACTCACCTATGCGGCCCACGGCGCCACCGTGATCCTGCTCGGGCGCACCAGCGCCAAGCTGGAGGCGGTCTACGACCAGATCGAAGCGGCCGGCCACCCGCTGCCCGCCATCGTGCCGGTGGATCTGAAGGGGGCGACCGCCGCCCACTATCGCGGCATGGCCGAGACCTTCGCCCAGCAGTTCGGCCGTCTCGACGGCGTGCTGTTCAACGCCGGCCTGCTCGGCACCCTGTCACCGTTCGAACACATCCAGGAGCAGGAGTGGGACGAGGTGATGCAGGTCAACGTCAAATCCGAATTCCTGCTGACCCAGGCGCTGCTGCCGCTCATTCGCCAGACTGCCAAGGAGCACGGCGATGCCTCCATCGTCTACACCTCCTCCAGCGTGGGCCGCAAGGGCCGCGCCTACTGGGGCACCTATGCCATCTCCAAGTTCGCCATCGAAGGCATGATGGAAGTGCTGGCGGACGAACTGGAGAACACCTCGGTGCGGGTCAACACCCTCAACCCGGGCGGCACCCGCACCAAGATGCGGGCCAGTGCCTTCCCGGCCGAAGATCCGCAGACCCTCAAGACTCCGGCCGACCTGATGCCGCTCTATCTCTATCTGATGGGAGTGGACAGCAAGGGCAAAACCGGCCAGACCTTTGTGGCCCAGCCCAAATAAATCAACAAAATAACCCCAACCCTGCGCGGCATGGGGTTAAATTCAATAGGGTGCCGTCGGCACCCTGTTGCGAATATGGCAAGGCCAGTTCCATCCAGTCCCTTATCAGGTTGAGATATGTTTCGTCCCAAGAGCACGTTTGAGCAATGGCGGATCTTTCAGGCCGTGGTGGACTGTGGCGGCTACGCCCAGGCCGCCGAGGCGCTGAACAAGAGCCAGTCCTCCCTCAATCATGCGGTAGCCAAACTGCAGCAGAGTCTGGGGGTGGCCCTGCTGGAGGTGAGAGGGCGCAAGGCGGTGCTGACGCCGGCGGGGGAGATCTTCCTCAAGCGGGCCCGTCAGCTTAGCCAGCAGGTGGAAGAGCTGGAGAACCTGGCCAACAACCTGGAGCGGCAATGGGAGCCGCAGATCAACCTCTATGTGTCAGTGATGCAGCCGCGCGAGCGGCTCTATCGGGCGCTGGCCCACTTCTATCCCCGCAGCCGGGGCTGCCGGGTCAATCTGCACGAGCGCATCCACTGCCACTTCAATGCCCTCCAAGTGGGGGATCTGATGCTCTCGGAACATCTGCCTCACGATCGCACCGGTCTGCCGCTGGACGAGGTGTGTCTGCTGCCGCTCTGCGCGGCCGATCACCCGCTCGCCACCCAGGGCGGCGCCATCGCTGCCGAGGCGCTGGCCGGCCACAACCAGATCAGCCTTCACCCCCCCATTCACCGCTCGGTGGACTGGAACGATGCGGACGACACCGGCTGGAAGGCGACCCACTACCACGAGGTGATCGCCATGCTCAAGCTTGGCCTCGGCTATGCCTGGCTGCCCCGCCACCTGGTGCAGGAGGAGCTGGCGAGCGGCGAGCTGGTGGCGCTGGATCTGGCTGGTGGCAACGAGCGCCACCTCTATACCTATCTGCTGACGCCGTCGGCCGACGCCCTGGGCCCGGCCACCGAGCTGCTGCTGCGCTGCCTGCGCAACGAATATCAGGACGACAGCGACCGCTAGTCTCCGGTCCCGCCACTCACCTATTCATTCACCCATCGAGGTAGGCCAGCTCCAGCTCCTACCTCAGACATTCGGCACCCGCCAGCAGGCGGCCAGTGCCAGCAGCGCCAGTCCCATCGCCACCATGAAGACCCCGTGGAAGCTCCAGATCTCCGCCACAGTCCCCGCTATCGCCCCCGCCATGATGGAGCCGGTGCGGATGCTGTTGGCGAACAGGGTAGTCGCCACCCCGGCGCGACCCGGCATCAGATCCTGGAAGTAGGACATGCCGATGCCGGCGACGATGCCGATGAAGATGGCGTTGAGCAGTTGCAACGCAATGAGGGCATGCTGGCTCGATAGTGTCACCAGCCCCACGTAGAAGCCGACCCCGGCCAGCACCGCTAGCAGCATCATGGGGCGCTTGCCAAAACGCTGGGTGTAGTGACCCGCCAGCAGCATGAAGGGGATCTCGAGAGCCGCCGCCGTGCCCATCAACACCCCGGCCAGCTTCTCCTCCAGCCCCAGCTCGCGAGTGATGTAGAGCGGCATGTTGATGAGGTACATGCTGTTGCAGGTCCACATCAGGGTGGAGGCGATAAAGAGTGCCCGCACCGACGGATCCCGCCAGCTACTGACCCGCTCCACCTCGCTGTCCATCACCGGCAGCGGCAACGAGGGCAGCCAGCGCCACACCACGAAGGCGCAGAGCAGATAGGCCAGCGCGGAGGCGAGGTACATCACCTCGAAGCCGTAGCCGATGGCCAGCGCGAAGGCGATGGGCGGCCCAATCACCCAGGCCAGCGAGAACTGGGCCCGCAGCACCGAGCTGAACATGTCGGCCCGCTTGTTGCGGCTGTCAGCATATTCCCGCGCCAGCGCGAACAGCTGGGGGCTGGCGGTGGCGGCCAGGCTCGCCAGCAGCACCCCCAGGCTCACCAGCAGCCAGTATTGCCGGTTCCAGGCAAACAGCAGGGAGAGCACCACGCCGGCGAAGCAGCAGCGCAGGATCAGCCGCTTGCGATCCCCCTTGTTGTCGGAACGATGGCCGAGCCACTGGCTGATGAGGATGCCGATCACCGCGTTGACGGTATAGAAGAGCCCCACCAGGAAGGGGCGCACCTGCACCTCCTCGGCCAGGAACAGGCTCAGGGTGGGCACCTGCAGCGCCACCGCCACCCCGGTCATGAAGGTCACGGCCAGAAAAGAGAGCGAGACGGGATCCGTCCTGTTGCGAGCAGCAGTCAGCAAGCGCATAGAATTACCACTGATTGGAGGGAAGAAAACTGGCCAAAATTCGGCAAGTGCATGAAATGGCGCCGCTTATTTTATGTCATTATCAAGAGCCACCTCAAGGCTTGCGACCCCGTCCCCGACCCCGTACAGTGAAAGCCCACTGGCCAGCATAAGGATTTCACATGTTTGATTTTGACCGGGAAATAGATCGCAGCGGCACCATGAGCCTGAAATGGGACAAGTACAAGGGACAGGACGTGCTGCCCATGTGGGTCGCCGACACCGACTTCGTCTCGCCCCCTGCCGTCGTCGAGGCCCTCACGGCGCGGGTCGCCCACGGCATCTTCGGCTACTCGCGCCCCTCTCCCCGGCTGATCGAACTCATCATCACGCGGTTGGCCAGCCGCTATGGCTGGACCATCCAGCCCGAGTGGCTCGTCTTTCTGCCCGGGGTGGTGCCCGGTCTCAACCTGGCCTGCAAGGCCTGGAGCCAGCACGGGCGTGGCATCATCACCCCCAAGCCGGTCTACTACCCCTTCCTGCAGGCGCCGGGCTTCAACGACCGGCCGCTGCTCACCGTGCCCATGGTGGAAGAGGCCGGTCGCTGGGTACTGGATATCGAGGAGCTGGAGCGCCAGGCGCCGGCGGCGGATCTGCTGCTGCTGTGCAACCCGCAAAACCCGGGCGGCACCGTGTTCACCCGCGAGGAGCTGCTGGCCATCGACGCCATCGCCGAGCGCCACAATCTGGTGATCTGCTCCGATGAAATTCACTGCGACCTGTTGCTGGACAAGGACGCCCGCCACATCCCCTACGGCGCCATCAGCCCGGCGGCGGCCGAGCGTTCGGCGGTGATGATGGCCCCGAGCAAGACCTTCAACATCGCCGGGCTCTGCTGCGCCTTCGCAGTGGTGCCCAATGCCCGTCTGCGCCTCAAGCTGCAGCAGGCGATGCGCGGCATCAGTGCCGACGTCAACCTGCTGGGCTTCGTGGCCGCCGAGGCGGCCTATGAAGGGGGCGAACAGTGGCTCAGCGAACAGCTCGACTACCTGGCCGCCAACCTGGTGCTGATCGAGCAGGCGGTCGCCCGCTGGCCCGGCATCAAGCTGGCGCGCCATCAGGCCACCTACCTCGCCTGGATCGACGTGAGCGCGTTGGGGCTGGACGATCCCATCGCCTTCTTCGAGCAGGCCGGGGTGGGGCTCTCCCCGGGTGCCCAGTTTGGCGACGGCCAGTTCGTGCGGCTCAACTTCGGCTGCACCCGGGCCCGCCTCGTCGAGGCATTGGCCCGCATGGAGAAGGCCATCCTGGCTCGCCGCTGAGCCCCTGCGGGGCGGCGCCGGCCGACCCCGCAATATAATCTGTCCGACCCGATCCGTATCCGCACGCAATAGGGTATATTTTGGCGACACCCCACCCCGGCCATCCCGGGGCGCCAGGGGCCACCCAACACGGCACCGGCCGCCCTCTTGCGGGCAACGGCCCGATGCCAACCGGGATGGGACTGACCCATCCTTTTTATCAGCCAATGATCCGGTTCACTATGTTCCAACGCGTCTTGCACCTTCTGCCCATCCGGCTGCGCCGAGCCCTGCCCTGGCTGGCAGCGACCCTGGCCCTGCCCCTGCAGGCCGCCACCTATCTCACCATCGGTACGGGGCCGCTGAACGGCGTCTACTACCCGACCGGCGGCGCCATCTGCCGGCTGCTCAATGAAGAGAGCGGCAGCCACGGCCTGCACTGCTCGGTGCAGAGTACCTCGGGTTCCCTCGCCAACCTGAAGGCGCTGGCGCAGGGCAACATCCAGCTGGCGCTGGTGCAGTCGGACGTACTGCATCACGCCGCTCACGGCACGGGCCCCTTCCAGGGCCAGCCCCCCGCCGATCAGCTGCGCAGCCTCTACCGCCTCCATCAAGAGTCGCTGACCCTGCTTGCCAGCGCCAACAGCAACATCAACACCCTGGCCGACATCGAAGGCAAGCGGGTCGATCTCGGCAACCCGGGTTCCGGGGAACGGGTCACCAGCCAGGCACTGCTCGACGCCATGGGCTGGCAGGCCAAGAGCTTTGCCCCCCTCATCCCCGCCGCGGCCAACAACCGGCTGGAGGGGCTCTGTGACGGTACCCTGGACGCCGCCTTCGTGGTGGCGGGCCACCCCAATCAGGCCATCGGCGATCTCACCGGCCGCTGCAAGGCGCGCCTCATCCCCATCGAGGGGGAACAGATAGACAGGCTGCTCAAGCAGCACCCCTACTATCAGCGCGGCCGCATCGGCGCCAACCTCTATCCGGGCCAGACCAGCGGAATCAACACCTTCGCCGTCACCGCCGAGCTGGTGGCGCTGGCCAGCCTGCCGGATAGCGAGGTGCGCACCGTGCGCGACGTGTTGAGCGGCCGGCTCAAGCAGTTTACCCGCCTCCACCCGGCACTGACCCAGCTCACCCTGGAGGGGATGCTGGGTGAGGCGGAAGTGCCGCGCCACGCCGGCATGGCGGATGCCCCACCCGTCCTGCTGCCCGAGACCCTAAGCCCGGCTCCGGCGACCTCGGAGGCCCTGGCGACGTCAGCGGCGCAGCCCACCGAAGTGGCGCACCCCGCCGGTGAGGACGCGAAGCCAGCTGCCAGCACGACGGGCGCCCCCTCCCCGGAAGGTACGCCCGCCACCTCCTCCAGGCAGACTCCTGGCGCCCTGCTGCCGACCTCCTCGGCAGCCGCAGCCACCGAGCAGGGCGCGAGTACCGTGCTCGAAGGGGCCGCCGTGGAGCAGGGCGGCACGCTGACGGGCACGGCTGCGCCAAGCCCCTCTGCCGTGATGAGCGGGGCACAACCCGCCTCGCCGGCGCCCGCCGAACCGGCATCGACAGCACCGCCACCGGCCGCACCAAGCGGCGCCTCACCGACCGCAGAGGGCACGCCTGCCCAGTAAGACCGCCAAACAGCCACAACGAAAGAGGCCACCCAAGGGTGGCCTCTTTTTATTTCGATATTGGCTGGACTCAAGCCCTGGCGTCCGGCAACGGTGCCGGGCGCTGGATCTCCTGCTCCACCCAGTGCAGCAGTTGCTTGATGGCGCGCGACAGCACCTGGTTCTGGCGCACCACATACCCTAAGCTGGTGCCGGGGAAATCGGTGAGCCGGGTCACCGGGGCGGTCAGCTTGAGCCGCGGGTGAATGGAAAAGTCCGGCACTATGGCCACCCCGAAGCCCGCCTCGGCCCAGTCTAGCTGGGCGTCCACGCTGCCCACCTCCATGATGCGACAGCTGGGCAGACCGAGCAGCGGCAGGGAGGGGTCGATAAGCGCCCGGGTACGGGTGTCGTGGCCCAGCAGGATCAGGGTCGGCTCGTCGAGGGGATCGCTCTCCCCCGCCTGCGCCCGCGCCTGCCAGCGGGCGAGACCGTGGCCCAGTGCGCACCAGGTCACCTGCTGCAACTCGGTATAGAACAGCGGCTCGCTGCGCTTTTGCGCCATCACGAAACCCAGATCCGCCTTGCCCGCCTTGACCAGCTCAGCCGCCTGATCCGAAGTGGTGTTGAACAGGGTGAGGTCGATGCCGGGGAACTCCTGCTTGAAGCGCTGAAAGGGCTGAATGAGCAGCAGGCGCGAGATGATGTCGCTGGCGGCGATGGCCAGCGTCCCCTGACTCAGCTGGTTGAGGGCGTTGAGATCGGACTGGCAGAGCTGCAGCTCGGCGATGGCGCGCTCGGCGCTTTGCAGCAGCCGCTCGCCGGCCTGGGTCAGCCGAAACGGGCTGCGCTCGATGAGTTTGACCCGGGTGGCCTGCTCCAGATTCTTGAGGTGCAGGCTCACATTGGGCTGGGTCATGTGCAGTTCGGTGGCGGTCTGGCCGAAGTGCTGCAGCCGAGCCAGGGTGACGAAGGTGTGCAGCCAGTGGATGTCCAGCATGGGGATCCTCTTGTGCCGCCCGGCAGCGGCCACCCTGCTCGACAACGGCGAGGCGGCGCGACCAGGGAGCAGTTTGCCGATAAATTCGCCGCAATTATATGACTCTCTTATCGGAATTATAAAGATAATTAATTTTTCTAATCCGCCCCGGCCTCCTAGGATGATCGCCTAACGTCTTAGGAGAAAGAGTCATGTCGTCTATCGTAGTCGTAGGTGCCAACTGGGGTGATGAAGGCAAAGGCCGCATCGTGGATTATCTGGCAGGCCAAGCCGGCGCCAGCATTCGCTTCCAGGGCGGCAACAACGCCGGCCATACCGTCGTCAACGACCTTGGCACCTTCAAGCTGCACCAGGTTCCGAGCGGTGTGTTCAACCCGGATTGCCTGGTCGTGCTGGGCCCGGGCATGGTGATCAGCCCCGAGAAACTGACCGTCGAGCTGGACGAAGTGAAAGCCTCCGGCGTCACTCCCAAGCTGGCCATCTCTGATCGCGCCACCCTCTGCCTGCCGCTGCACGCCATGGAAGATACCCTGGAAGAGCAGCGCCTGGGCGACGGCGCCTACGGTTCCACCCGTCAGGGCATCGCCCCTGCCTACGGCGATCGCGTCATGAAGAAAGCGATCCTGGTGGGCTGGCTGAAGCAGCCGGAAGTGCTGGTCGAGCGCATTCAATTCTTCCTCGACTGGAAACTGCCGCAGCTCAAGGCCCTCTACCCGACCTTCGAATTCAACCAGACCGCCCAGGAGATGGCTGACTGGCTGCTGGAAGTGTCCGCCCCCTGGATCGACTCCGTCTGCAACGTCAGCATGCCGCTCAAAGCGCTGCAGGCCGAAGGCAAGACCCTGCTGTTCGAAGCCCAGCTGGGTGCCGGCCGTGACCTGATCTACGGCGAATACCCCTGGGTGACCTCCTCCCACGTTTCCGGCGCCTATGCCGGCATCGGTGGCGGCCTGCCGGGTCTGCGTCCCGAGCGCGTCATCGCCGTCGCCAAGGCATTCAGCACCTCCGTCGGTACCGGCACCCTGCTGACCGCCATGGAGAACCAGGACGAGTTCCGCAAAATTGCCAACGAATTCGGCGCCACCACCGGCCGTCCCCGTGACGTCGGCTACTTTGACGCCGTTGCCACCAAGAACGGTGTCGAGCTGCAGGCTGCCAACGAAGTGGCGCTGACCAAGCTGGACTGCCTGACCGGTCTGCCGGATCTGAAGATCTGCGTCGCCTACGAAGGTGCCCACACCGAGAACCCGATCTGGCCGCAAACTGCCGGTCTGAAGCCGGTTTACGAAGTGATGGAAAGCTGGAGCGAAGACATCACCGGCTGCCGTACCTTCGCCGAGCTGCCCAAAGCGGCTCAGCAGTACGTACTGCGCATCGAAGAGCTGCTGGGCGTACCGGTGCCGATGGTTTCCGTCGGCCCGGGCCGTGACGAGATGATCCTGCGCTAAGTCGCGCGATCAGCTGTCAGCACAGTAAAAAACCGGCATCCATGATGCCGGTTTTTTTATGCCCGGACGCGCTACTGCGCTTTCTCAGCCCCCACCACAAATCAACACAACGACTCACATCATGGCGGCAAGATGGCCACTTTGAGCCGTTAGGTTACTCACCTCATCTTCCTCTTCGCTAGACTGATCCCATCATCCACCGAGGAGCCTCACCATGAAGATTGCCAAGCGTACCACCCTGCTCTCCCTGCTGTGCATGGCGGCCCTGCCCGCCAGTGCCATGACCCTGAAGAGCAGCGACATCCACGAAGGCCAGCTGATGGACAAGGCCTTCAGCTTCAACGGCTTTGGCTGCAGCGGCGACAACCGCTCGCCCCAGCTGAGCTGGCAAGACCTGCCCGCCGGCACCAAGAGCGTCACCATCACCGCCTATGATCCAGATGCCCCCACCGGCAGCGGCTGGTGGCACTGGCTGGTGGTGAACCTGCCGGCCAGTCAGAGCGAGCTGCCGAGCAACGCCTCGGGCAAGCTCAAGCAGGGGCTGGAGCTCAAGACCGACTTCGGCAGCCAGGGTTACGGCGGCCCCTGCCCGCCCGCCGGCCACGGCATGCACCGCTACCAGTTCACCGCCTGGGCTCTGCCCCAGCCCCTGGAGGTGAAGGCAGACACCCCGCCCGCCATGGTAGGCTACATGCTCAACAGCATGGCCCTTGGCAAGGCCACCCTGACCGCCACCTTCGTCACCCCCTAGGAGCCAGCCGGATGAGCACGCCGCTGCTGCAACTGCACCACTATCTCGGGATCCGCCAGCAGCCGCTGCACCGGGTGCTCATCTATGCCCCCACCATCATCTGGGTGGAGCAGGGTCACAAGCAGTTGTGGTGGCAGGAGAAGCGCCTGGCGTTCGATCAGGCGAGCTGGCTGCTGATCCCGGCCGGTCACCAGCTCACCTTCGTCAACCAGCCGGAGCAGGGCAAGTTTCGCTCCCGCGCGCTGACCCTGCTGACCCCGCCCCCCGTCGACTGGCTCAGCGCCGCCCAGGCCGGCCCGCTCAAAGAGCCGCGCCTGACGGTCAGTCCGGCACTGGCCTTCTGTTTCGAGCTGGTCTGCTCCATGGCGCAGAGGCGGCTCAATGAGGCCACCCAGGCCCAGCTGCTGCAGGGCTTCTATGCCGAGCTGCAGGCCGCCGGCGGGCTCGACCTGCTGTTTCCCGCCCACACCATGACCCTCGGCGAGCGGCTGGCCCGCTACCTCGGGGTGGAGCCGGGCGCCGATCACACCCTGGAGGGAGTCGCACCGCACTTCGCCATGAGCCGCGCCTCCATGGCGCGCAAGCTGGCCGCCGAGGGGCGCAGCTTTCGCCAGCTGCTGACCCAGGTGCGCATGAGCCACGCCCTCACCCTGCTGCAGCAGGGGCTGGCGCCGCTGGAGACGGCCCTCGCCTGTGGCTACGACTCCCCCAGCCGCTTTGCCGCCCGCTTCAAGCAGGAGTTCGGCCTGACCCCCTATCAATACCTGCGCACCTGCCCCTCCTCTCTCTCGCTGGCTGCCGCCAGACAAGTAAACAGTTACTAAAATATCGAATTATGTAACCTCGTGTAACCGGGTGATCCGGCTCACACCAGCCCCTCCGGCACTGTGACGCAGCGCCAATAATCCCCTCAAAATCGCCCTATAATGGCTCTCGCAAACGATTTCACTAAAACAAGCACTAAAAAACACCTTCCTTAACCTACAAAAACTGTCATTGGAGCGAGAGATGTTTCGTAAAAATTTACTATCCGTCACCCTGAGCGTTGCCCTGTTCGGCCTTACTGCCTGCAACGGCAATGACTCCAGCAGCCCGGCCGCCCCCAGCGCCACCCTGGCGAACCAGTATCAGAACGTGATCGACCGCAGCGGCACCCCGCGCCAGTTCCGTGACTTTGACAGCTACTCCAACCTCAAATACAACCCGCTGCTCGATCTCGGTGCCTGGCACGGCTTCCTGCTGCCCGCCAGCGACAGCGAGTGGGGCGGCTTTACCGGCCCCATGGTCATCGCCGAGGAGTACAGCCTGTTCTTCGCCAGCGAGTTGGACAAGCTGACCCTGAGCGACGAGAGCGGCCGCGCCTTCCCGCTCACCAGCGCCAGCAAGCAGGCGCTGTACGCCATCCCGGGGGCGCTGGTGCAGCGCTTCGAATTCGAACCCTTCACTCTGGAGCTGGAGCTGCGCTACGGCGATGCCCGCACTGCGCTGGTTCGTACCCGCCTCATCAACCACACTGATGCACCGCTCACCCTCAAGCTCAGCTGGCAGGGGGAGCTGCTCAACCAGTGGGATGCCAACAAGACGGTCGCCGAGCAGTACCCCGCCTGGACCCGCACCATCAGCCAGACCGAGCGCGGCGTGGCATTCCAGTTCGGCAAACTGCGCAGCACCTGGAACATCATGCAAAGCGGCAGCGCCAGCTACCGCATCGATCGCACCCTGCCCAGTCGCACCACCCTCGACGAGCAGAGACTCGGCTACGTGAGCGAGGCCAGCCTCACCCTGGCCGCCAAGGGCCAGCAGGATATCTACACCCTGCAGAGCTATGTCCACAGCAGTGCTGAAGCGAGTCGTTTCGAGCAGAGCCGCCAGGCGCTGCTGGCCGACCCCACCAGCCATTTCGACGACTCCATCCGCCGCTGGGAGGATTACCTGGCGCGCGGCCTCTCCAATCAGGGGATCCCGGAATCGGAGCGGCGTATCGCGGTCAAGGCGATGGAGACCCTCAACGGCAACTGGCGCTCACCGGCCGGCGCCATCCTGCACGACGGGGTGACCCCCTCCAACACCGCCCGCTGGTTCGACGGGGTCTGGGCCTGGGACAGCTGGAAGCACGCCTATGCCATGGCCCACTTCAACCCCGAGGTAGCCAAGAACAACGTGCGCGCCATGTATGACTACCAGATCCAGGCCGATGACCCGGTCCGGCCGCAGGATGCCGGCATGGTGATCGATGCAGTCTTCTACAACAAGCTCGCCGATCGGGGCGGCGACGGCGGCAACTGGAACGAGCGCGACACCAAGCCGCCTCTCTCCGCCTGGGCCATCTGGGAGATCTACAGCGCCACCAAGGACAAGGCCTTCATCGCCGAGATGTATCCGAAGATCCAGGCCTATCACGACTGGTGGTATCGGGCGCGGGACAACAACCGCAACGGCATCATCGAATATGGCGCCACCCGCCACGTCGAGCACAACGACGAGTTCGGCAACATCACCTTCAAGGTGCAGTACCCGACGGGAGCACCGGTCGGGCTGGATCTGTCGAGCTGTACCAATGAGGGTGATGGCTGGTATGGCTGCGCTGGCATGGCGCTCTACCAGCAGGTATTGAGCGTTGGCGGCTACGCCGACATGGATATCGGCGCCCAGCACGGCGCCGGCTGGGAGTCCGGCATGGACAACGCCGCCCGCTTCGGCTTTATCGAGCAGGATCAGCTCAAGCGCTATGCCGACAAGACCTATGGCGGCGACCTGGCCCGTGCGCGGCAGGACTGGAACGTCTTCTTCTTCGAGAACCATCAGGACGATGGTAGCCTCATCGGCTTCTCCATCGATCAGGAGTCGGTGGAGCTCAACGCCTTCCTCGCCAAGGAGAAACGCATCCTGGCCGACATGGCCGAGCTGCTCGGCAAGCCTGACGAGGCGAGCCGCTATCGCGAAGGGGCGACCCAGCTGGCTGGCTACATCAACAGCTGCCTGTTCGATGAGGCCTCCGGCTTCTATTACGACCGCCAGATAGCCCAGGGGGATCTGCCCGACGCCAACGGCTGCGTCGGCAAGCTGTTGACCGCCCGCGGCCGCGGCCCGGAAGGGTGGAGTCCGCTCTGGGCCGAGGTGGCGGACCAGGAGAAGGCGGCGCGGGTGCGCGAGGTGATGCTCAATGCCCAGGAGTTCAACACCAGGGTGCCGCTCGGCACGGCGGCGCTGACCAACCCGGCCTATGACCCCGACATCTACTGGCGCGGCCGGGTCTGGCTGGATCAGTTCTACTTCGGGGTGAAGGGGCTGGAGAACTACGGCTATCGCAGCGATGCCCAACAGCTCGTCAACAAGCTGTTTGCCAACGCCGAGGGGCTGGCGGGCAGCGGCCCCATCCGCGAGAACTACAACCCGGAGACCGGCGCCATGCAGGGGGCCAGCAACTTCAGCTGGAGCTCGGCCCACCTCTACATGCTCTACCGCAACTTCCTGAAAACAGAGGGCTGATCCCTCTTTGCAGGCATGAGCCAACAAAAAGGCCTCCGCAAGGGAGGCCTTTTTTATGGCGGCGCCAAAGGTGGCGACTTACTTGACGGTCACCCGGGCAAACTTGCGCTTGCCGACCTGGTAGACGGCGGTGCCGGCACCGATGAGTGCCTTGCCATCTTCCAGCTTCTCGCCGTCAACCTTCACCGCGCCCTGCTTGATCATCCGCAGCGCTTCGGAGGTGGTGGCCACCAGATCGGCGTCTTTGAGCAGGTTGGCAATGGCCAGCCCTTCGCCTTCCAGTGCCAGCTCGACTTCCGGCATTTCGTCCGGAATGGCGTTCTTGGAGAAGCGCTGGGTGAAGTCTTCGTGGGCCGCTTCAGCCGCCGCTTCGTCGTGATAACGGGCGATGATCTCCTTGGCCAGCCAGATCTTCACATCGCGCGGGTTGAGAGTGCCGGCAGCGATGCCTGCCTTGAACTCTTCAATTTCAGCCAGCGGACGGAAGGAGAGCAGCTCGTAGTAGTTCCACATCAGATCGTCGGTGATGGACATGATCTTGCCGAACATCTCACCCGGAGCATCATGGACGCCGATGTAGTTGCCTGCGGACTTGGACATCTTCTTGACGCCGTCCAGGCCCACCAAGAGCGGCATCATCAGCACGCACTGGGTCGCCATGCCGGCATCTTTTTGCAGCTCGCGGCCCATCAGCAGGTTGAACTTCTGATCGGTACCGCCGAGCTCGACGTCCGCCTTCAGCGCGACCGAGTCATAGCCTTGCAGCAGCGGATAGAGGAATTCGTGAATGGCGATGGACTGGCCGTTGCTGTAGCGCTTCTTGAAGTCGTCGCGCTCCATCATGCGGGCCACGGTCTGCTTGGCCGCCAGCTTGATCATGCCGGTCGCGCCCAGCTCGCTCAGCCAGGTGGAGTTGTACTCGATGCGGGTCTTGGCCGGGTCGAGGATCTTGAACGCCTGCTCTGCATAGGTGAGGGCGTTGTGCTTGATGGCCTCTTCGGAGAGCGGCGGACGGGTGGCGTTCTTGCCGGAGGGGTCACCCACCATGGCGGTGAAGTCCCCGATCAGCAGGATCACTTCATGGCCCAGATCCTGGAAGGTCTTCAGCTTGTTGAGGATCACGGTATGACCCAGATGAATGTCGGGAGCCGTCGGGTCCATCCCCAACTTGATGCGCAGCGGGCGCCCTTCCTTCAACTTGGCGACCAGTTCTTCTTCCACCAGAATTTCTTCCGCTCCGCGCTTGATCTCGGCTAGCGCCACCTCGAGCTGGGACATTTTTTGACTCTCCAATCACGATTCCACAGGGCCAGACATATTACTGGAATGGCGGGCCAATTGGAAAGGCGGTAAACTCCGACATTCTTCCCGGCTCAACTTCGTCTGCTTCTCATGGTCATTTGGCACGCCTTCAACTCTCTTCCTCACTGGCACCGCAAGATGGTGCTGATCCTGAGCATCATGGTGATGATGCTGGCGGCCTGGCCCAGCGAACAGGCGGTCGCCACCCGGGTCGATGACAACGGCAACGAGCTGGCCATGGAGCAGCAGGTCGACGAGGAGGCGCTGCTGGCCGAAGCCAAGCCCGTCGCCCCGCCCAAGCCGAGCTACATCACCAAGCAGGTGAAGGTACGCAGCGGCGACAACATGGGGGTCATCTTCCAGCGCCTCGGCCTCAGCACCACGGATCTGCACCTCATCGATCAGCTGAACGGCACCGACACCCTGCGCCTGCTCAAGCCAGGCCAGGAGCTCACCTTCAAGCTCACCAAGGGCGGCGAGCTGCACAGCCTCTACTATCCCCACAGCCTGGAGCAGGCGCTCAAGGTGAGCCGCAAGGATGAAGGGTTTGTCGCCCGGGCGGTCAAGCTCGAGCTCGACACCCGCGAACAGGTGGCCAAGGGGGAGATCCGCTCCAGCTTCTGGGGCGCCGCCGTCGACGCCGGCATGACCGAGGATCAGATCATGGATCTCGCCGCCATCTTCGGCTGGGATATCGACTTTGCCCAGGACCTGCAACCGGGGGACAGCTTCCGGGTGGTGTATGAGGAGAAGTTCCAGGATGACGAGCGGGTTGCTTCCGGCGACATCCTGGCCGCCGAGTTCGTCAACCAGGGCGCCATCTACCGCGCCGTGCTGAACGAGGATGGCAACTACTACACCCCGGATGGCAAGGCGATGCGCAAAAGCTTCCTGCGTGCGCCGGTCAACTTCAAATACATCAGCTCCAACTTCAATCCGCGCCGTCTGCACCCGGTCACCGGCAAGGTACGCCCCCACAACGGCATCGACTACGTGGCGCCGGTGGGCACCCCCATCATGGCGGCCGGTGGCGGCAGCGTGGTGGCCGCCGGCTACAACCAGTTCAACGGCAACTACGTCTTCATCAAGCACGCCGGCAACTACGTGACCAAGTACCTGCACCTCTCCAAGCGCACCGTCAACAAGGGGCAGCGGGTGAAGCAGGGCCAGACCATCGGCAATCTGGGGGGGACCGGCCGGGTCACCGGGCCGCACCTGCACTATGAATTCGTGGTGGGCGGCGTGCACAAGAACCCGCGTACCCTCAACCTGCCGCAGGCGGAGTCTCTGAGCGGGCGGGCGCTGGCCAGCTTCAAGGCACAAGCCATGCCCCAGCTGGCCAAGCTGGACAGCCCGGAGCTGCAGTTGGCCCAGAACAAGCGGGCCAACGGCGGCAACTGACCTACAAGGAACAGTCATGAGCGAGCGTTATATCGGCTTGATGTCCGGTACCAGAATTCGGCATGGGATCGAGGCCGCTTCCTCTCTCACGTACTTTTTCCCGACCTGCAAGTAAGGAAGCCCCATGACTGAACGCTATATAGGCTTGATGTCCGGTACCAGCATGGATGGTATCGATGCCGTGCTGGTACTGATCGATGGGGATCAACTGCGGGTCGAGGCGGCCGTCAGCCACCCCTGGCCCACCGCCCACGAGCTGCACGCACTCAGCACCCCGGGCGACAACGAGATCGATCGCATGGGGGTGGCCGACAACCTGGTCGCCCGCGAGTTTGCCGCCGCCACCCACGCCCTGCTGGCCAAGGCAGGGCTGACTCCCAGGGATATTCGCGCCATTGGCAGCCACGGCCAGACCATCCGCCACCGTCCCCAGCTCGGCTTTACCCTGCAGATCGGCAACGCGGCCCTGCTGGCGGCGCTGACCGGCATAGACGTCATCGCCGATTTTCGCACCATGGACATGGCCCTCGGCGGCCAGGGGGCACCGCTGGTGCCCGCCTTCCATCAAGCCTTCTTTGCGCGCCCTGGCGCCCTGCGGGTAGTGCTCAACCTCGGCGGCATCGCCAATATCTCGGTGCTGCCGGGCCAGGCCGACGGCGTCTATGGCTTTGATACCGGCCCGGCCAACACCCTGCTCGACGGTTGGTATCGCCGCCATCACCCCAAGGGGGGCGGTTACGATGCCGGCGGCCAGTGGGCGGCCAGCGGCCAGCTTATCCCCGAGCTGCTGGAGCAGCTGCTGGCCCACCCCTACTTTGCCGCCCCCCACCCCAAGAGCACCGGGCGGGAGATGTTTACCCTCGATTGGCTCGATGGCGAGCTGGCCGGCCGCGCCCATGCCCCGGCGGATGTGCAGCGCACCCTGCAGGCGCTCACCTGCCACAGCATCGCCCGCCAGCTGCCCGTACTGGCTGATGCACAGAGCAGGTCCGAGCTCTATGTCTGCGGCGGCGGCGCCCATAACGCCCCGCTGCTGGCGGAGCTGGCCAGCCTGCTGCCCCGCTGGCGCATCGCCAACACGGCCGAGCTGGGGATCGCCCCCGACTGGATGGAAGGCGCGGCGTTTGCCTGGCTGGCACAGCGCTTTATCCACCGCCAACCCGGTAACCTGCCGGCTGTCACCGGCGCCAGCCGCCCTGCCGTGCTGGGTGCCCTCTATCCCACCTGAGCCATACCTGGTCCAAGGCGCCGCCTGAACAAGGCTCCTGCAACCCAGGCGGCCGACCTCTCAAACACCAGACCCAGTCGCGCCGACCATGGGGCGATACCGGTTTTTTCCGCCAGAACAGGGCAACGCGGCAGCGCTATCTTGTCCGGGCTCCAGGCACAAGGTTTACACCCGCTGAACCAGCCTGCCCCCCCTGTTGCATCCTTCGCCCGATATCGGCTGGGCTGGAACATCCGTCCTGATATTTGCCCCTGATGGCGCTTGTCCCACGCTGCAATTTCATTGCATAAACCTGACGGGTGCCATCTGGAAAATAACGGCAGCCAATATCTGGCAAATAACGGCTGCCCGCGGCGAGCTTTGCCTGCAAATAAGCCGACAGCCATGCAAGATCGCTGAATGATATGTCAGTGACCGACGAATGGGCACAATAACCGCCCCCGGCTAGCATATTTTCCATGCATATGATAGCCCCTTTCAACGCAATGAAATGCATAGCCATGCATAGTTTTTTGCATTAACAGCGAAATAGTGCCAATCATTAACGCTTTATTCACAGGGCCGATCGCTGAGCATGATGGCGGGAAGCCGCGCCATTCGGCCTTCACCACCATAACGCACTATATGAAGCCATTTATCCCGTCATTTATCGTGCATTGAATGCCATTCTGGCTATATTTCAGAGCGTTGAGCCACCTCATAGAAATGCGATCCCGGTTTGCATCCCCTGAATACCCTTCATAGAATCCTCTCGTCTGAGATAACCAACCCAATCCATACCTCTGTTATCCGATCGCCTGCACAGGCGACCTTGACTCAATATGCGAGGCGATGTTTGCCACCCGTCATAATTGGCGGGAATGGCCGGCTATTGCCGAAATAAAGAGGAGAGCCCGCTCGTTGGCGAGCCGGGCGGCCATCAGAAGATAAGGGAGGGTGACCCGTACCTACACCAATAATGATTGAAAAAGGAGTATCGCCATGAGTGGTACCATCATCAAGTCAGCCAGAAATACCGCCAATGCACCGCAGGATCTGAGCCCCAGCACCCAGAGCGTGGCCTTCTCCCACTACAACAATATCTCCGCCCAGCTGCCGGTCGACCCGAAAACGGGCGCGCTGGTCGCAGGGGATATCAAGGCGCAGGCCAGACAGTGCCTCACCAATATCAAGGCCATCGTCGAGAGCATCGATCATGTGATGGATGACGTAGTCAAGATCACGGTATTTCTCAAAGAGATTGCCGATCTCGACGCGGTCAACGCCGTCTATGGCGAATTCTTCCCGCGTCTGCTGCCGACCCGCACAGTGCTGGCGGTGGCCGGTCTACCGCTCGGCGCCGCCGTGCAGATGGACGCGCTCATCTCCAACGGCGAAGGCACCTTCCCGCAGGCCCCCTGCCCGCTGCTGAAGCTCTCCCGCAACAGCGACAAGGCACCGCAGGATCCGCTCTCGACCCATACCGTCGCCTTCTCCCACTACAACAATATCGGTGCCCAGCTGCCGGTCGATGCCGCGTCGGGCCAGCTGGTCGCCGGCGGTATCCAGCAGCAGGCGGAGCAGTGCCTGCGTAACATCAAGCACGTGCTGGAGAGCATCGATGTGCCGTTTGACGATATCGTCAAGGTCACCGTCTATCTGACCAGCCTGGCCGATCTGGACGCCGTCAACGAGGTTTACACCACCTTCTTCCCGGACTCCGCCATTGCCCGTGCCGTCGCCTACCTGCCGGCTCGCAGCGTGATCGTGGCCGCCGCCCTGCCGCTGGGCGTCCGGGTGCAGATGGATGCGGTCATCTCCCACGGTGACGGCACCCCGCCACAGCTGGTGGAAGACAGACACAATCTGGTGATCCGCGCCCGCAACACCGACAAGGCACCGCGCAGCCCCCTGCACACCCAGACTGTCGCCTTCTCTCACTACAACCATATCGCCGGCCAGTTGCCGCTCGATCTGGCCACCGGCAAGATCCTGACCGGTTGCATCAAAGAGCAGACCGCCCAGTGCCTCGGCCATATCAAGACCATCGTCGAGAGCATCGGCCACGTGATGGACGATATCGTCAAGGTCAATATCCAGCTGAAGAACATCGCGGATCTGGCGGACGTGGATGCCATCTACACCAAATACTTCCCGGCCTACCTGCCGGCCCGCACCGTGATTGGCGTGAGCGAGCTGCCCGCCGGCGCCCTGGTGCAGATTGATGCGGTGATGTCCAACGCGGAAAGCACCCCGCCGCAGGCGTAAGGTTTGTTGAAATAAAAAGAGACCGGCTATATGCCGGTCTCTTTTTTGGTAACACGAGGGAATATTCTTCTTATGGCATCGACACAGATGCGCGAACGTCCAATTATGCGTCGCTAATCGAACCTATAGGCTAATAATGCGCTATCAAATATGGCGCTTCAGTTCAGCTTCCCACTGCTTGAACAATTTAAAATCGCTCTCTGCCCTGCTCTTGGCCGCTGTGAACCACTGCACTCCGACCTCATCAGAATGTCTGAATTCCAACCTGAACTCATACTTGGTGCTAATCACCAGCGCCAGACATGCTCCAATCAAAAATGCAATGGCAGGAAGAATCCATGTAATAACCTGACCTTGTGCATCCGTTGGCACAAATATGAACAGTAGACTGGAAGCGATGGCCCCCAACATAATCATATTGAGTATTTTGTCTTTCCAGGAAAGGACCCGAACCTGTACGTTCGATATTTTACCGAGATCATAACTATCTTTATTGACTTGCAGCTTTTTTGCTGACTGATTGATGACAATGGAACAAGACATGGGAAAACTCCATTTCAGATATAGGTCACATGACATTTTTATAATTAACAACGGCACATACAGAATTGACCAGGCCCCGGAAAGCTTGCCGCTTGATGCCATCACCAGGCAGCGACACATAGCTTACGTCACGTTGGCTGAATGAAAACGGCCGAATATCCATGGAGAGCTGATGATGACGGGGATGGTCGGCAGGAATGGTATCGTATGGCGCTATTTTTGGAAGTAACTTGCAAAGAAAAAGCGAGATGGATCAAGTAATCGATCCGGCCAATCTTCACATCGACAGACTCACGCTCGCCATGCCAAATTCGCCAATAAAAAACGCCCCCCATCTTGCGACGGAGGGCGTTTGATTTTCCAGCTATTGGGCCTGCGCGGCCCAACGTTCAGGAATTACAGGGGCGATTACAGGGACTCTGCGGTCGCAACCACGTTTTCCACGGTAAAGCCGAATTCCTTGAACAGCAGCTCGGCCGGCGCAGACTCACCGAAGGAGCGCATGCCGATGATCTTGCCGCCAAAGCCCACGTACTTGTACCAGTAGTCGGCGATGCCGGCTTCGATGGCCACACGCTTGGTGACGGAGGACGGCAGCACGGACTCCTTGTACTCGGCGGATTGAGCGTCGAATACGTCGGTAGACGGCAGAGAGACCACGCGCACGGCACGGCCCTTGGCAGTCAGCTGCTCATAGGCGGCCACGGCCAGTTCCACTTCAGAACCGGTAGCGATCAGGATCAGCTCCGGCGTACCGGCGCAATCCTTCAGCACGTAGCCACCCTTGGCGGTGTCGGCCAGCTGCTGGGCGGTGCGGTCCATCTGGGCCAGGTTCTGACGAGAGAAGATCAGAGAGGTCGGGCCGTCGGTTCGCTCGATGGCGTGTTTCCAGGCGATGGCGGATTCAACCTGGTCACACGGGCGCCAGGTGCTCATGTTCGGGGTCAGACGCAGGGAGGCGATCTGCTCGACCGGCTGGTGAGTCGGGCCATCTTCACCCAGACCGATGGAGTCGTGGGTGTAAACGAAGATGGAACGCTGCTTCATCAGGGCAGCCATGCGCAGGGCGTTGCGGGCGTACTCCATGAACATCAGGAAGGTGGCGCCGTAGGGGATGAAACCACCGTGCAGGGCGATACCGTTCATGATGGCGGACATGCCGAACTCGCGTACACCGTAGTGGATGTAGTTGCCGGAGGCATCGTCGTTGGTCAGGGACTTGGAACCGGACCACATGGTCAGGTTGGACGGAGCCAGGTCAGCGGAACCACCCATGAATTCCGGCAGCAGCTTGCCGAAGGCTTCCAGAGCGTTCTGGGAGGCCTTGCGGGTAGCGATCTTGGCCGGATTGGCCTGCAGGTTTTCGATGATCTTGGCAGATTCGCTTGCCCAGTTGGCCGGCAGTTCGCCAGCGCTGCGGCGCTTGAACTCGGCAGCCAGCGCCGGGTGAGCGGCTTCATAGGCGGCAAACTTGGCAGCCCAGTCGGCTTCCAGGGCAGCGCCCTTCTCCTGACCGTTCCACTCGGCGGCGATGTCGGCCGGGATCTCGAACGGTGCGTGGTCCCACTTCAGGAAGGCGCGGGCAGCGGCGATCTCGTCGTTGCCCAGCGGAGCACCGTGGCAGTCATGAGAGCCGGACTTGTTCGGGGAACCGTAACCGATGATGGTGCGGCAGCAGATCAGAGTCGGCTTGCCGGTCTCGGCCTTGGCGGCTTCGATGGCGGCGTTGATCGCTTCCGGGTTGTGACCGTCAACGGCCGGGATGACGTGCCAGCCGTAGGCTTCGAAGCGCTTGACGGTGTCGTCGGTGAACCAGCCTTCCACGTGACCGTCGATGGAGATGCCGTTGTCATCCCAGAACGCGATCAGCTTGCCCAGTTGCAGGGTGCCGGCCAGGGAGCAAGCCTCGTGGGAGATACCTTCCATCAGGCAGCCGTCGCCCATGAAGGCGTAGGTGTAGTGGTCAACGATGTCGTGACCCGGCTGGTTGAACTGCTCGGCCATGGCTTTCTCGGCGATCGCCATGCCCACGGCGTTGGTGATGCCCTGACCCAGCGGACCAGTAGTGGTCTCGACGCCCGGCGCGTAGCCGTACTCCGGGTGACCCGGGGTGCGAGAGTGCAGCTGGCGGAAGTTTTTCAGATCATCGATGGAGAGGTCATAACCGGAGAGGTGCAGCAGGGAGTACAGCAGCATGGAGCCGTGGCCGTTGGAGAGGATGAAACGGTCGCGGTCGGCCCACTTGGGGTTGTTCGGGTTATGTTTCAGGTGGCTGCGCCACAATACTTCGGCGATATCCGCCATTCCCATGGGGGCGCCCGGGTGACCGGAGTTGGCTTTTTGAACGGCATCCATACTCAATGCACGAATGGCATTGGCAAGCTCTTTACGAGAAGGCATCTGTATCTCCTGCGATTGCTTCATTTGATGGCCAAGATTAAGGCGCGTCATTGTCCCAGCAGGGGGCGCGGCGTGCAAATATTATCTGGGCGAATAAAGCCGCTTTGGGAGCTCAATCGCTTTTCTTGACGGGGCAAACGATTGAGTCATGACCACTATCTACCCCAAATGGGGTGAAGAACGGATCTTGTTCGGCCAGGGGGCGGCAAAACCAAAATAGTGCTGGCAATCGAGGGGGTCGCTAACTAAAATGGACGTCCAGATGTAGATACCTCTACAATCATCCTATCATCACCCGGTTATTGCTGCGGCGATAACCCCAGACAAGCTGAGAATCCCATCATGGCAAAGCTGTTTACTTCCGAGTCGGTCTCCGAAGGCCATCCCGACAAGATTGCGGATCAGATCTCCGATGCGGTCCTGGACGCCATCCTCAAGCAAGACACCAAGGCACGCGTTGCCTGCGAGACCCTGGTCAAGACCGGCATGGTCATGGTGGCCGGTGAAGTAACCACCACCGCCTGGGTAGACATCGAGCAGATCGTGCGCGACACCGTGCGCGAGATCGGCTACACCCACTCCGACATGGGCTTCGATGCCGACTCCTGCGCCGTGCTGAACGCCATCGGCAAGCAGTCCCCGGACATCAACCAGGGCGTTGACCGCAGCGATCCGCTGGAACAGGGCGCGGGCGACCAGGGCCTGATGTTCGGCTACGCCACCAACGAAACCGACGTACTGATGCCGGCCCCCATCACCTACTCTCACCTGCTGGTGAAGCGTCAGGCCGAAGTGCGCAAGAATGGCACCCTGCCGTGGCTGCGTCCGGATGCCAAGAGCCAGCTGACCTTCGCCTACGACGACGCCGGCAAGATCATCGGTGTGGATGCCGTGGTGCTCTCTACCCAGCACGCCGAATCCATCAGCCACAAAGACCTGGTTGAAGCGGTGCGCGAAGAGATCATCAAGCCGGTGCTGCCGGCCGAGTGGATCAACAAGGACACCAAGTACTTCATCAACCCGACCGGCCGTTTCGTTATCGGCGGCCCCATGGGTGACTGCGGTCTGACCGGTCGCAAGATCATCGTCGACACCTACGGCGGCATGGCTCGTCACGGTGGTGGCGCCTTCTCCGGCAAGGATCCGTCCAAGGTTGACCGCTCCGCTGCCTACGCCGCCCGCTACGTGGCCAAGAACATCGTCGCCGCCGGTCTGGCCGATCGCTGTGAAGTGCAGGTCTCCTACGCCATCGGCGTGGCCGAGCCGACCTCCATCAGCGTCGAGACCTTCGGCACTGCCAAGGTGACCGAGGATCTGCTGGTCAAGCTGGTACGCGAGCACTTCGAACTGCGCCCGTACGGCCTGATCCAGATGCTGGATCTGAAGCGCCCGATCTACCAGGCTACCGCCGCCTACGGTCACTTCGGTCGCAACGAGTTCCCGTGGGAGCAGACCGACAAGGCCGAACTGCTGCGTTCCGCCGCCGGCCTGTAAGCGTCGCGCTTGTGGTATAAAGGGGAGCCTGGCTCCCCTTTTGCTTGTCCGCCATTTGCCGAGAACCCGATGTCCGCCACCGCTACCCGCCTCGACCCCGCCCTGCACGAGCAGCTGCTCACCCGCATCGACGCCTGCTTTGTGCAGGCCGAAGCACGCCTTGGCCGCTCCTTTCCCCGCCCGCAGGTGCACTGCAACATGCGCGGTCGGGCGGCGGGGTCGGCGCGGCTGCAGACCTGGGAGCTGCGCTTCAACCCGGCCCTCTATCAGGCCAACCAGCAGGCGTTTCTGGCCGAGGTGGTGCCCCACGAGGTGGCCCATCTGCTGGTCTATGCCCTGTGGGGAGAAGGGCGCGGCAAATCGCGGGTGCTGCCTCACGGCCGCCAGTGGCAATCTGTGATGCGGGAGCTGTTCGGCCTCGAGCCCAGAACCACCCACAGCTTCGATCTGGCGGTACTGGCGCAGCCGACCATCCCCTATCGCTGCCTCTGCCAGCAGCATCAGCTGTCGGTGCGCCGCCACAACAAGGTGGTGCGCGGCGAGGCCCGCTACCACTGCCGTCGCTGCCGGCAGCCACTGGAACAGCTCGTCACCTCGCAGTAAGCCAGCCGGTGTCGCGCCCTTGTGGTAGGGTGCCCGCCATCGTTCGTCAATCATCCCGTTTGCAAGGAATCCCATGCGTTTCATCTCTTCCCTCGCCCTGACCCTGCTGGCCGGTTTGCCGCTGCTCAGCGCGCCCCTGCATGCCCAGACCTTTCGCGAAGCCAAGCAGGATCTGGTCAAGCTCTACCGGAGCCAGCCCGCTGTCACCACCATCTACTGCGGCTGCAACATCGACTATCAGGGCAAGAAAATGAGCCCGGATCTGGCCAGCTGCGGCTATGAGCCGCGCAAGCAGCCCAAGCGTGCCGCCCGCATCGAGTGGGAACACGTGGTGCCGGCCTGGGAGTTCGGCCACCAGCTCAAGTGTTGGCAGCAGGGGGGCCGCAAGAACTGCGGCAAAAGCAACGAGTTCAACCAGATGGAGGGGGACATGCACAACCTCTTCCCCGCCGTTGGCGAAGTGAACGGCGATCGGGCCAACTTCCGCTTCTCCGACTGGAACGGCACCCCGGATCAGTACGGCCAGTGCCGGATGCTGGTGGATTTCAAGGAGCGCCGGGTGCAGCCACCCAAGGGGCCGGTACGGGGCCAGATTGCCCGCGCCTACCTCTACATGAGCCAGCAGTATGGGCTGCGTCTGGCGGCGCAACAGCGTAAACTGTTCGAAGCCTGGGACAGGCAGTACCCGGCCGACGGCTGGGAGTGCGAGCGCAACCGCCGCATCGGCAAGCTGCAGGGCAATACCAACCCCTTTATTGAAAAGCAGTGCCAGTAACCCCATTTGACCTGGGAGGGGGATCGCCCCCTCTTATCATGAAACCCTTCACCCTCGGTCTCGTGAGCCTTGCTCACCGCCGTGCAGTAGGATATTGAAGGGTTTCCAAGCAAGAGACTGACTATCAGCCATGCGCATTCCACGTATCTATGAACCGGCCGCCCTGCAGGTGGGCCAGACCCTCGCCCTGTCGGAAGACGGCGCCAACCACATCGGCCGGGTACTGCGCATGCAGCCGGGTCAGCAGCTCGAGCTGTTCAACGGCGACGGCAACCAGTACCCCGCCACCATCGCCAATGTGGGCAAGAAGTCGGTGGAGGTGACCATCGACAGCTGCGAGCAACGCTCGGTGGAGTCACCGCTGGCCATCCACCTGGGTCAGGTGATCAGCCGCGGCGACAAGATGGACTTCACCATCCAGAAATCGGTGGAGCTGGGCGTCACCTGCATCACCCCGCTCTTCTCCGAGCGCTGCGGCGTCAAGCTGCCGGCCGATCGGCTGGAGAAAAAACGCGAACAGTGGCAGAAGGTGGTGATCAGCGCCTGCGAGCAGTGTGGCCGCAATACCGTGCCCGAGGTGCGCATGCCGATGGAGCTGGACGCCTGGCTGGCGGAAGAGACCAAGGAGCTCAAGCTCAACCTGCACCCGCGCGCCCCTTACAACATCAACACCTTGCCGGTTCCCGAGCATGGCGTGCGGCTGCTGATCGGCCCGGAAGGGGGCTTGTCCAGCGACGAGATCGCCCGTACCGTGCAGGAAGATTTCAAGGAGATGCTGCTGGGGCCGCGGGTGCTGCGCACCGAAACCGCCGCCCTGACCGCGATTACTGCGCTGCAGTGCCGCTTTGGCGATCTGGCCTAACTCCCGGAGCCTGCCAAGGCGGGCTCCTCTACAGAAGGAACAGCGGATGACCATTAAACTCGGCATCGTGATGGACCCCATCTCGGCCATCAACATCAAGAAGGACTCCAGTTTCGCCATGCTCGAAGAGGCGCAAAAGCGCGGCTACGAGCTGTTCTATCTGGAGATGAAGGATCTCTACATGGAGGCCGGTCGCGCCTTCGGCACCATGCGTCCGCTCACCGTCAAATATGACTATGCCGACTGGTACAGCCTCGGCGAGGTGGTGGATCAGCCGCTCTCCAGCCTGGACGTGATCCTGATGCGCAAGGATCCCCCCTTCGACACCGAGTTCATCTACGCCACCTACATGCTGGAGCGCGCCGAGGACGAGGGCTGCCTCATCGTCAACAAGCCCCAGAGCCTGCGCGACGCCAACGAGAAGCTCTACACCGCCTGGTTTGCCGAACACACCCCGACCACGCTGGTGACCCGCCGCGCCGACAAGCTGCGCGCCTTCCACGCCCAGCACAAGGACGTGATCCTCAAGCCGCTGGACGGCATGGGCGGCGCCTCCATCTTCCGCATGAAGGAGGATGACGCCAACGTCGGCGTCATCATCGAGACCCTCACCGCTCACGGCAGCCAATACTGCATGGCGCAGACCTATCTGCCCGCCATCAAGGATGGCGACAAGCGGGTGCTGGTGGTGGACGGTGAGCCGGTACCTTACTGCCTGGCCCGCATCCCGGCCCAAGGGGAAACCCGTGGCAACCTGGCGGCCGGCGGCCGTGGCGAGGCGCGCCCCCTGAGCGAGGCGGACTGGGCCATCGCCCGCGCGGTGGGCCCGACGTTGAAAGAGAAGGGGCTCATCTTCGTCGGCCTCGACATCATCGGCGATCGGCTGACCGAGATTAACGTCACCAGCCCGACCTGCATCCGCGAGATTGAAGCGGCCTTCGACGTGCACATCACCGGCATGCTGATGGATGCCATCGAGCGCCGGCTGGCCAAGGCTTAAGCCGTCCCAGCCCAGCAGTGACGACAGACTATAAACAACAGAGGCGACCCAGGGGCCGCCTCTTTTCTATCCATCCATCTATCCAGCGTCAGTCCCCTCAGCAGCGGAACTGCCCCACCTTCTCCTTGAGATCCCCCGACAGCTGCTCCAGCTCGTGACAGTTCTGGTTGAGCTGGGTGGCCGCCCCGGTAGACTCGGTCGCGATATGGGCGATGTTGACCACGTTGCGGGTGATCTCCTCGGCCACCTTGCTCTGCTCCTCCGCCGCCGTGGCAATCTGGGTATTCATCTCGTTGATCACGTTGACCGAGCTGACGATCTCGCCGAGCGCCTGACCACAGGCCAGCACGGTTCGGTTGGACTCCTCCACCTGTTCCAGCCCCTGCTCCATGCTGCTGGCCGCCTGATTGGCCCCCTGCTGCAACTTGACGATGGTCTTGCCGATCTCTTCGGTGGAGCGCTGGGTACGCTGGGCCAGGGTGCGCACCTCGTCGGCCACCACCGCAAAGCCACGCCCCTGATCCCCTGCCCGCGCCGCCTCGATGGCGGCGTTGAGTGCCAGCAGGTTGGTCTGCTCGGCGATGCCGCGAATGGCGTCCATCACGCTGCCGATGTCCCGGCTGTCATCCGCCAGCTGGGTGATCATGGCCGCCGTGTTCTGGATCTGGGAGGAGAGGTGTGACATGCGCGCAATGGCATCCTCCACTATCTCGTGGCCGTGCCGTGCGCTGTCGTCGGCATGACGGGCCGCATCGGCCGCCTGGTTGGAGCTGTTGGCCACCTCGGCTACCGTGCTGCTCATCTGGTTCATGGCGGTCGCGGTCTGATCCGTCTCCGCCTGCTGCTGGGCAAACCGCTGGCGGCTCTCGACCCCGATATGGGCCAGCTGGGCCGAGGCCCTGGCAAGCTGCTCGGCAGTCTCGTTGATTTGGGCGATGAGGCCGCGAAAATGGCGGATCACCTCGTTGAGGGAGTGCGCCAGGCTGCCCATCTCATCCTTGCGCAGCACGGGGGCCAGCCGGCTCAAGTCGAGATCCGTCTGCATGCCGCGCAGGATCTGCCCCATGGCCGCCAGCGGCTGGCTGACGCTGCGCCCGGCCCAAACCCCGATAAACAGCACACAGCCCCCCACCACCACAAACAGCGCGACAAACAGCTGGGTCAGCTGCTGCCTGAGCTGGTTGAGCTCGGCCACGTTCTCTTCCGCCTCTTTTAGCTGGAACGCCACCTGATCGCTCACCGCATCGCTGACCGGGTCGATCACCTGATAGAGCGGCATGATGGCGGCGGCAAGCGCCGCGTTGTGTTCGCCCGGCGAGCCCTCCAGCAGCCCCATCACCTTTTCTATCTCCCGGTTGGCAGCGGCAAACAGCGCCTCCACCTTGTCCGCCCGCCTGCGCTCCTCGTCACTCATGTCGTGGCTGCGATACTGGCGCCAGATGGTGGCGATCTCCTGCTGGGCGGCGCTCATATCGGCCTTGGAGCGGGCCGGTTCGAAGCCCCCGACGTTGGCCTTGTTGGCGGCATCGATCACCTTGACCGCATAGAGATCGGCGATCTGCTTGAGCTCCTTGAGCTGGACCACCTCCCCCTGATACATGGCGTTGATGCCGGTCATCAGCCGGGACATCGCCTGGGTTGCTCCTATGACCAGCAACAACAGCGCCAGCAGGGGAACCACACAGCCCAGGATCAACTTCTGCCTGATTGAAATACCTTCCATGGCTTTCTCTCCACTGAAACAGATTGACTGGTCTGAACCGGCCGCCAAAAAGCGGTTTTGCCAGACGAAGCGAGCTGCCATAATTGACTGCAAATACCTTTGCAATATTTGGCCCATATGCAAACACTGCAAAATCACTTCCTGCTCGCCATGCCGAGCCTCACCGACCCCTATTTCGAGCGCTCGCTGGTCTATCTGTGCGAGCACAACGAAGAGGGCGCCATGGGGCTGGTGGTCAATATTCCGGTGGACATGTCGCTGGAGACCATGCTGGATCAGCTCAAGCTGGCACCGCCCGCCAACCCGGAACTCAAGCAGCCGGTGCTGCAGGGGGGGCCGGTTCACGCCGATCGCGGCTTCGTGCTGCACAGCTTCCGCCCCGGTTTCAACTCCACCCTGCAGGTGGGGGATGAGCTGATGGTCACCACCTCCAAGGACATACTGGAGACCCTGGGTACCGAGGAGGCACCGGCACACTGGCTGGTGGCGCTCGGTTACGCCGGCTGGAGCGCGGGGCAACTGGAACAGGAGCTGGTGGACGGCGCCTGGCTGGTGATCCCCCCCAATCCGGATCTGGTGTTCAAGACCCCCATCCACCAGCGTTGGCAACGCGCCGCCGCCAGCATCGGGGTCAATCCCGTTCACCTGTCCAGCGACATCGGCCACGGCTGATGCAATCTGCTGTGCAATTTGCGACGCATTCTGAGGAAATTACCCAATGTCATCACGCAGTATCATGGGCTTTGACTACGGCACCAAGAGCATAGGGGTCGCCATCGGTCAGGAGCTCACCGGCACGGCCCGCCCGCTGCGCGCCCTCAAGGCCAACGACGGCATCCCCAACTGGGACGAAATAGATAAGCTGCTCAAGGAGTGGCAACCGGACCTGCTGGTGGTGGGTCTGCCGCTCAACATGGACGGCACCGAGCAGGAGATCACGGTGCGCGCCCGCAAGTTCGGCAACCGCCTGCACGGCCGTTTCGGCAAGCAGGTGGAGTTCAAGGACGAGCGGCTCACCACCACCGATGCCCGCGCCCGCCTGTTCGAACAGGGTGGCTATCGGGCGCTGGAGAAGGGGAGCGTGGATGGCGTCTCCGCCCAGCTCATCCTGGAAGCCTGGATGGAAGAGCAATACGACTGATCTGCCGGGGTGAGGCGCTCGTGCGCCTCACCCCTTCTGCCCCTCTCAGGCCTTGGCCTGCGACAGTTCCTCCTCCTCGCCATGGCGCTCACCGGCCTGCATCATGCGGTTGAGCCTGGGCACCATCAGCCCCATCACCCCCGCCACCAGCAGAGTCACCAGACCAATCTTGCCGAACACGTCCGTGTAGATGGGCAGGGTCTGCAGCGGATCCGTCACCCCTTGCGGCACCGCGGTAAAGGTCGCCACATAGCCCCCGAGCAGGGAGGCCATCGCCTGGGTCAGGAACCACATGCCGAGGATGAAGCCCATCAGCCGCTGCGGCACCAGCGCCGCCACCATGGCCAGCCCCAGGGCGCTGATCATCAGCTCCCCCAGACTCTGGAACAGATAGATGAGCACCATGAACCAGGGCGAGGTGAGCCCCTGCGCATCGGCAAACCAGATGCCGGACGCCGCCGCGGTGAGAAAACCGAGGGAGCAGAACAGCATGCCCAGGGTGAACTTGAGCGGCATGGTGAGATCCCGCCCCTGGCTGCCCAGCCGGGTATAGATCATCGCCAGCACCGGGCTGCCCAGCACCACCCAGAAGGGGTTGAGCGCCTGGAAGCTGACCGGGTTGACGGTCACCCCCAGCATTTCATGGTGCATGTTGTTGATGGCAAAAAAGTTGAGCGAAGTCGGCATCTGGGCATAGAGCACGTAGAACACCACCGCCTCCAGCATCAGCACGAAAGCCACGTACATCTTGTTGCGCCCGACGCTGTCAAGCTTGAACGCCTCGCGAAAGAAGAAGACCACCACGGCCAGGGTCACCGTCATCAGCACCATGTTGGCGATCACCACGTGGTGCATCAGCCAGGCGCAGAAGAAGACCAGGGCGACCGAGCCCAGCAGCACCAGCAGCAGCTTGCCGTAGTCGAGCGGCAGGTGATCGGGGGCCGAGCCAATTCCCTTGACCATGCGGCGGCAGGCGAAGAAGGTGAGCAGGGCGATCACCAGGCCAACCCCGCACAGGTTGTAGGTCACTGTGTAGCCGTAGTGATCGGCCACCACGGGAGCCAGCGACAGGGAGATAAGCGAGCCGACGTTGATCGACATGTAGAACAGGGTGAAGGCGCCATCCAGCCGGGGATCACCGGGCTCGTAGCACTTGGCGAGCAGGCTGGCGGGGTTGGCCTTGAACAGGCAGTTGCCGACGGCGATGGTACCCAGTGCATAGAAGATGAGGTCGGGGTTGTAGATGGACATGCCGGTCATGAAGTAGCCGATGACCAGTACGATGGCCCCCAGCACCATGGTGCGCTTGGTCCCCAGAATATGGTCACCCACGTAACCGCCCACCGAGATGAGGCCGTACACCAGCGCCGAGAAGGCACCGAAGGTGATGAAGGACTGCTCCTGGGAAAAGCCCAGCTGCTGGACGAAGAACACCGCCAGCAGGCCCTGGACGCCGTAATAGCCGAAGCGCTCCCAGAGCTCGACGAAGAAGATCATGAAAAAGGGTTTGGGTTGTTGCAACAACCCGGTCGGGGTGGATGGACGCATGCTAACCTACCTGTCTGTATGTATTTTCTTATTCATGTGAGCGGCCCCGCAGCCGGGTTGGCCAGGGGTCGCAAGCTTGCTGCCGCGATGCAGACGAAAGGGGGAACAGGCCGGCTGGCCCGGATGGGGTGATGTTGAGGGGGCGATGGTTTTCGCCATGCCATGAACCTCCCTGCTCGGGTCATCGACCCCTTGCTGGCGGCAGACCGAATATCGGCGGGCAACCAAAAATGGGGGATCGAACGGGCCTTCCTCTCCTGCCGCGACTCGCTTCCAGTCAAGATGGCCCGGCATTCACCGCATAACGTTAAAACATCGAGCAATCATCACTATTTATGATAATTAACCACATATGAAGCAAATAAGCCGTAGATCACACTTATAAAAATACACAATGTGATATTTTCTAATGCTATTGGATAAGTTTTTTTGTGAATAAAATCTTAATTAAAAGCATCATTGCGCAATTTTTCGTGCTTGCGATATCTTCAGTTTGTTCACTTCATATGTGCTTGAGCCCTGTACTCTAGCCTTGAGGAAAACCTAGACTGCTCGCAGGTTGTTCTTTCCAAATGTTCAAATTTCATGAACATTAGTTTTCAGTCATCAATAGAGTATCTAAAGAAATCCACGTTCACTGGATGTTGGCGATATCGTACAGTAACTTCAACCCGAACGAACTGGTACAATGTCTAATAGCAATCTGGCCCTAGAGCAGCAGAAATTCCAAGAGCTGGAGGCCCCCATCACAGAGGTCTATGTCTGGCTGGCCTGTAGCCATAAAAGCACTCGAGATAGCGTATTAGCAGGGGAGCTGCCGAGTATTTCGGTAACGGTTATGGCGCTATCGCATGACCCAGAATATGAGTCAGTGTGGCAACAGCCGGGATAATGCGCCGATGAAACACCGGTTCATAAGCTTGGAGACAGAGTGGCTACTGACAACAGGATATATGAGTCTGCGGGAAGCAAGCGGAATATCAGCCACTACCAGAAGGATTACTACAATTGGTGGCGTCCGCATCAATACAATGATGGAGTGTCGTAAGAAGAAAAAATCGGCTAACCGAGTGTCCGAAGTTAGTTAGCCACTACAATGCGGCCTGTAATTTGCTAACGTCGAAATGCTGTAGACCGATTTCTAGATGCCAAAACGCTCTGGCCAATGCGCTGTGAAAATTACAACCTTAAGCGGCTACATCATATATTGAAGTACAAAACCTCCGATATGATGTATCGGAGGTTCTGAGTGCCAGAAGTTAAGTGAAAATGTATAAACCTATTTCAGGACTAGACAACTCATCCACGTACAGCAAGCGGCTCAGCTGCCCCGCCGCCAGTGGTAGCGGCGCTCGGGCCGGCCGCGCTGGCCGTAGTTGAGATCCACGTCCACCCTGTCCTCCGACTCCAGATACTCCAGATAGCGGCGCGCCGTGGTGCGGCTCAGGGACAAGCGCAGCGCCACCGTATCGGTGGAGAAGGCGCTGTCCGGCTCGCCCGCCAGCAGCTCCAGCACCTGGCGCAGGGTGATGGCGTCGATCCCCTTGGGGGTGTCGCGCACGTCGCGCCCCTGAGGCCTCACCTTGCCCATCAACCGGTCCAGATCGCTCTGCTCGAGGGAGCCGCGCTCGCAGATGCGCCGGTGCAGAGTGAGGATCTCGTCCAGGCTCTGCTGGATGCGAAACAGCCGCAGCGGCTTGATGATGTAATCCTGCACCCCCTGATTGAGGGCCTGCTGGATGGTCTCCACGTCGCAGGAGGCGGTCACCATGATGACGTAGGCTTCGCGGTTGTGGCTGCGCAGCCGGTTCACCCACTCCAGGCCGGAGCCGTCGGGCAGCGAGATGTCCACCAGCAGCAGCTGCGGCTGGGCCGCACGCATCATGAGATCGGCCTGGGTCAGGCTTTCGGCCCGACCCAGCAGGGAAAATCCGGGGGTGGAGGAGACCAGCTCGGCCAGAATGGATCCTATCCGTTCGTCATCCTCGATCACCAGCGTGAAAATGGGCTCCATAGATCACACCAATTGGTTTTTATTCAAGTAGATACCGAACAGGGTCGTCTGTTCGGCGGTGCGGCGCCATTCTATCACACCCCCTCGCCTGGCCACCGTCTCCTTGACCAGGAACAGACCGACACCGTGATCGCCGGTCTGGCGACTGATGCCGTAATCAAACAGATGGTCCGCCAGCGCCTCGTCCACCCCCTCGCCGCTGTCCTCCACCTCGATCACCAGCCGGCGCCCGAAGTCGTTGAGGGAGATGAGCACCCGTGGCGGACACTGCTTGCGCCGGGCCCAGGCGGCGCGGATGCCGTTGTCCAGCAGGTTGCCGATGAGGGTGATGAGATCCGCCGACACCGCCGCCGGGTACTCCCCCAGCGCCGAATCGGGATCCAGCACCAGCTCCACCCCGAGCTCGCGGGCCCGGCTGAACTTGCCGAGGATGAGCCCGGCCACCGGCTTGTCCTCGATGGCCCGCAGCAGATCGTGCAGCATGGTCTGGCACGCCTCGCTCTCCTGCTGGATCAGCTCCACCGCCTGCTCCACGTGGCCCAGCTGCAGCAGGCCGGAGAGGCTGCTGAGCTTGTTGGCGAACTCGTGGGTCTGCATCCGCAGCATCTCGGCATACTGGCGCAGGTGGGTCACCTGCATGCCGAGACTGCCAGTCACCTCGGGGCGGCTGAAGATCAGCAGCCGGCCGGGGATCTTGCCCTCCACCGCCTGCCAGCGCCCGACGAACGACTCGCCGTGCACGGTGAAACCGAGCTCGGTCTCGACCTGGGTCAGGGCGGGAGCGAGCGGCGGCGACAGCTCCGAGAGCGGCTGGCCGAGCAGGGCGTGGCGGCCGGTGCCGGGCAGGCGCAGCTGGTAAAACGCGGCGCTGTTGAGCATGCGGATGTGGCCGCGGGAGTCGAGGGCGATCACCCCCTCCGAGATGTGCTCCAGCACCAGCTCCTGCAACACGAAGCGATTGACTATGGTCTCCGGCTCCAGATCCAGCAGGGTACGCCGCAGTCGATGCTGGACCCAGAGCGCCAGCAGCAGACCGCAGCCCAGCACGGCGCCGATGGCGCTGATGAGCAGGGCGATCCGATCCAGGTAGATGCTCTCCACCGTCTGCATCAGATACCCCACCACCACGGCACCGATAGCGCGCCCGTCAGGCCCGATCACCGGGGCGAAGCAGCGGATGGCCGGCCCCAGGGTACCCACGTCCTTGGAGCAGTAGCTGCTGCGCTCGTTGAGGGAGGGCCAGATATCCTCGCCGCGAAACAGACCACCCACCAGCTCCGGGGAGGGGTGGCTCAGCCGGCGGGCGTGCTCGTCGGTCACCACCATGTAGGCGGCATCGGTGCGGCTGCAGATCCCCTGCACATAGTCGCGCAGGCCCGGATCGCTCCCCCACTGCAGCGCCTGCACCACCCGGCTGTCTCCCGCCAGTACCCGCGCCAGATCCCCCCCCTTGTCCTCCAGATTGCTCTCCAGCAAATGGCGGATGAAGAGCGCCAGCAGGCTGCCCAGGATGACGATCAGGAGCAGTGACAGGCCCAGGGAGAGGGTGACCAGTTGGTGACGCAGTTTCATCGATTAGCCTTGCAACATCAGGACGCGGACCAATAGTGCGGGCGCCACCAGGTCTGGTCAATCAAAGGTGCGGGATCACCGGCAAAATCGGCCACCCCCTCGGCACGGGCACACAGTGCCACCGCCCTCGCCACGGCGCGGGCCACCTCCCCCACCTGCTCGATGGGGGGCAGCAGCCGCCCCTCGGCCAGCGGATAGGCGCCCACCGCCTGCACCGCAGCCCGCAGCATGCCGTCGCTGATGCGCCGCGCCTTGACCGCGCAGGCCCCCAGACCAATGCCCGGGAACACATAGACGTTGTTGCACTGGGAGACCACCCGCGCCGCGCCGCCCACCTCCACCGGCGGGAAGGGGCTGCCGGTCGCGAGCAGGGCCCGCCCGCCGGTAGCCTGCCACACCTGGGCCGGGGTCGCCTCGGCACTGCGGGTGGGGTTGGAGAGCGGCAGGATCACCGGCCACTCGCACACCTCCCCCATGGCCGTCAGCACCGCCTCGTCGAACAGGCCGCCCTGACCGCTCACTCCGATCAGCACCCCGGGGCGCAGCCGCTCGATAAGCGCTGGCAGGGAATTGCACGCCTCCCCCGCCGGGCGGGCAAACGGCTGCTGGGCCGGGGTGAGCCCGGCCCGGTCCAGACAGACCAGACCGTCCTGATCGAACAGCTGCACTCGCTCCGGGCTGCCCGCCAGCTGGGCCAGCATGGCGGCGATACCGCAGCCGGCCGAGCCCGCGCCGACGATCAGCACCGGGGTATCCGCCAGCGCGCTGCCCGCCTGCTGCAAGCCCGCCAGCACGCAAGCCGACGCCACCGCCGCCGTGCCCTGGATGTCGTCGTTGAACATGCAAAGCTCGTCGCGGTAGCGGGCCAGGAGGTTCGCGGCATGCTTGCCGGCGAAGTCCTCGAACTGCAGCACTACCTGGGGCCAGCGTTTGCGAATGGCGGCCACCACCTTGTCCATGAACTGGTAATAGGGCTCGCCATCCACCCGCCGGGCCTGCCAGCCGAGGTAGGAGTCATCTTCCAGCAGCTCGGAGTTGTTGGTGCCCACGTCCACGCACAGCGGCAGGGTGCGCGCCGGGTTGATGCCGCCGGCGGCGGAGTAGAGCGCCAGCTTGCCGATGCAGATCCCCATGCCGCCGATGCCGAGATCGCCTAGCCCCAGCACCCGCTCGCCGTCGGAGATGACGATGACGTCCACCTCCTGCTCCACCGCCGCGAAGATGTGGTCCAGCTCGTCCCGGTCGTGCCAAGAGAGGTAGAGGCCGTGGCTGCGCAAATAGAGATCGCTGTGGCGCTGGCACGCCTCCCCCACCACAGGGGTGTAGATGATGGGCAAGAGCTCCGGCAGGTGGTGGCGCACCAGCTCGTAGAACAGCACCGGGTTGTCTTCCTGCAGCTGGCGCAGCAGCAGGTGCTGATCAAACGGACTCTGCATGGCCGAAACCAGCCGGTAGATGCGGCGCCGCTGCTGGGCCAGCGACTCCTCCTTGTGGGGCATGCGCCCCATCAATCCCTGACGCTTGCGCTCGGCATAGGGCAGGCTGGTGCCCATCATGATGTCGTTCATTATCTTGTTCCTTATGCCAGCAGCGAGATGAGCAGGGTCGCCAGGATCAGCATGACGGCGCCCCCGAGACGAGAGGAGATCTGGGCAAACGGCATCAGCGTCATGCGCTGGGCCGCCGAGAGCACGGCCACGTCACCCGTGCCCCCCATGTTGGCCATGCACAGGCCACCGGTGATGGCCGCCTCTATGGGGTAGAAGCCGATCATCCGCCCTACCAGCGCCGCCCCCAGGGCTCCACCAAGCACGGTCACCAGCACCAGCACGAAATAACTGACGGAGAAGGCGCTGATGAGCTCGGGGATGCTGGTGTAGGCGACTCCGATCCCCACCAGCAGGGAGGGGGTCAGGTTGGTGACCACGAACTGGTACCAGTCGGCCGCCGCCTGCTCGTAGCGACGGGGCAGCAGGCCGCTCACCTTGATGACGGCCACAGCCAGGATCATCAGGGCAAAGGGGTGCATGGGGATGAAGTTGCCGAGCAATGAGCCCAGCACGAACATGCTGGAGCTGATGAAGAGCCCCAGGCCCAGACTCTCCAGGGTCGGTGCTTGCGCCTTCTCCTCGGCCACGCCATCGGCACTATCTTTGATCATCAGCTTGCCGTTGCCGGTCAGGGAGGGGTAGCGGCGACCGAGACGGGCCAGCAGGGTACCCACCAGAATGGCCAGGGTGTTGGCGATCACTACTGCCGGCACCATGCGCGACAGCAGATCGGCACTCGACATCTGCAGCGGCCCGGAGAGGATCTCCACCAGCGGCACTGCGCCGGCCCCCATGCCGCCGCCCATGATGGGCAGACCGATGAGCAGCACGGCATTCTTGAAGCCGTAGCCCATCAGGGCGCCCACCAGACCGACGCTGAGCAGCGCCAGTGCGACGCCCCCCAGGATCACCGGCAGGTAGCGCATGGCGGCGTTTTTCAGCAGGGCGCCGCTCATGCCGAACACAGAGCCGGTCACCAGGCTGGCGATGAAGAAGTTGAGAAAGCCCCCCTCCTTCATGAAGCCGATGATCACCTGACCCGCCTCGACGGGCAGGATCCGGTATTCAAACAGGGCGGCGCCGCCGAAGATGGCGAGTATGGTGCCACCCCCCAGGTATTCGCGGATGGGGGTGATGCGCTCGCCGAGCTCGGTCAGCAGGGTGCCGAGCACGAACATCAGCGCCAGCGCGCCGACCATGCCGAGCGGCAGCGAGCCGTTCCAGCCCGAGAAGAGGACGCAGGTGGCGAGGCCCAGAAAGATCATCATGGGCATGCCGGCAATCTGTCGACCGCCGAACAGGGCGGTTCTGGTGTGTGGGGTAGAGAGGTTTTTCATTGTTATGCTCCAGCGTGTGGTGTGGCGCCACTCTAGAGATCTCCGCTCCTCCTGTCGGTTAGCCCGCCAACAAAGGCATATAAAAACATTAAATTCTTAAACGCTATGGCCTGCGGGCAAGGTTGGCACCCATTTTACATGGGGGTATTTCCGTTCCTGTCATCGTCATTAAATCCCCCCGACACGCACTCTTTTGCACTTTAAAGCGGCGCTTGAAGCGGTCATTATCAAATAGCGATCAAATAACCAACGCTGCAACCAACAATAATGGCTGCCAGGTTTGGCAGTGGTGAATGATCACCCGGTACAAGGCAAGGGTGATCCCCTGATCAACAAAAACGCTCCGGCCAGGAGCTGCCGGGTGATAAAAAGGAGGATGATGACAGCTCAACAGCGATCGCTGAGCTTGTTACAAGCATGGCGCTCCCGCTGGCAATGGCGGCTTGCAGCAAGAGGATAAAGGGTGCGGGCAGGCCCTGTGACAGGCTGCCCTCTCAATCTGATGTGCGGTTGTCACCGACCGAAAGACTATTCGGCTAATAACAATGGAATATTGGCAGGGTCAAATTCATGACAGGTTTCGGCATTTTCCAGGCTGAGTCCATAATGGCCGTCGACCACATATTCCACGTCCACCAGCAGACTCTCGATGGCGAGATGGGCGTCACCCGATTCATATCGTTCCACAGCTATCATCTCCCTGTTTAGCTGACTCATCAATATTAGTGAATAAAAAACAGAGTGCCGCATTTATATAATACTTTTTTGCATCGTCTAATTAGGGTGCACATAAAAAGCTGTGACTATTTTCATGCCATCCCAATAAACGACTCGCTTTATTTCGCCGGGCCCTGCCGACCATATCCAGCCTTCTGATTCACTCAAAAGTGCCGCTGCTCCCAACTCACCCCTTCACCCATGCTGTTTGAGCTCCACCAGAGACCTACCTCCAAATTTCATAAACAAGATCGCGATCACACTATTTACTTAGCCTGCTAAATAATTACAATGCTTAGCAAGCTAAGTAAAAGGAGAGTCTCATGATGAAGGATCTGGAAATGCTGCGCGAGCTCTCCCTCGCCGAGCGGGTCGGCCGGCTGCATCGACTGTGGCGCACCGTGGCCGATCTCGAGCTGGCCCCCCTCGGCCTGACTCATCCCCGCTGGACGGCGCTGTGGAAGCTGAGCCGGCTCGGCGGCCATCTCAGCCAGAAGACCCTGGCCGAGGCGCTGGAGATCGAACTCCCCTCCCTGATGCGCACCCTGGGCCAGCTGGAGGAGCAAGGTCTGGTGGAGCGCCACTGCTGCAGCCAGGACAAGCGGGCCCGCATCGTCACCCTGACCCCGGCTGGCAAGGCGCTGCTCGACCAGATTGAAGATCGCATCATGGAGATACGCCGGGAGCTGCTCGCCGGCATCAGCCAGCGGGAGCTGGAACAGTTTGAAGATATCGTGCACCGCATCTGTGCCAATGCCCTCGGCAAGATAGGTGCGCAGAGTGAAGAGAGAGAATGAGATGACCCCGGATCAACAATTCCAACGCTGGATCAAATGGGCCATGGGCGCCTTCGTACTGGTCTTTGCCTATTTCCTGCTGGCCGACCTCAAGATGCCGCTCACCCCGCAGGCCATGGCGACCCGCGTCGTCACCAAGATGGCGCCCCAGGTCAGCGGCAAGGTGATGGAGGTGGCTGTCGCCAACAACCAGCACGTCAAACAGGGCGACCTGCTGTTTGCCCTCGACCCGGCCCCCTTCGAGCTGGCGGTAGAGCAGGCTCGCCTCGCCCTGGCCCAGGCCGAGCAACAGAATCGCCAGCTCGATGCCACCCTCAACGCCGCCAGCGCCGATTTCAGCTCGTTGCAGACCCAGGCCGCCCTCAAGCTGCGGGAAGCGGAGCGTATCGACGCCCTCTATCGCCGCCACATGGTCTCCGAGCAGCAGAAGGATGACGCCGACAGCGCATTTCGCACCGCCCAGGCCAACCTGCTGGCCAGCAAGGCCCGCATGACCCAGGCCAGGGTCAACCGCGGCCTGCCCGGCGACGACAACCTGCTGCTGCGCCAGGCCCGCAACCGCCTCGCCCAGGCCGAGCTCAATCTCGCCTACAGCCGGGTACACGCCAGCCAGGACGGTATCATCACCAACCTGCAGCTCAAGCCCGGCAGCTTCGCCGCGGCGGGCGCCCCGCTGCTGGCGCTGGTCTCCGAGCAGGTGGACGTGATCGCCGATTTTCGCGAGAAGAGCCTGCGCCACGTAGATCAGGATAGCCTGGCCCTGGTCGCCTTCGATGGCGAGCCGGGCCGCCTCTATCCCGCCCGGGTCACCAGCCTGGATGCCGGGGTCAGCGCCGGTCAGTTCGATGCCAACGGCCAGCTGGCCAGCCCCACCGAGTCGGATCGCTGGGTGCGCGATGCTCAGCGTCTGCGCCTGCATCTGGCGCTGGAACAGCTGCCCGCCCATCTGCCGGCCGGTGCCCGTGCCACCGTGCAGCTGCTGCCCGACAACGCCCTGACCGGGCTGCTGGCCCGCGCCCAGATCCGCCTGCTCAGCCTGCTGCACTACATCTACTGAGGTGACGGCAATGAACCTGTGGCACAGACCCCTCACCGCCAATGAACTGCGCCAATGCCTGCGCATCGCCTTTGGCAGCACCAGCGGCTTTCTGCTCTGCAAGCTGTTCGGCTGGAACTACGGCGTCTTCTACACGGTGACGCCTGTGCTGCTGCTGGGCATGGTGCCGGTGATGAACGGTCATGCTGCCCGCCAGCTGATCGCCGCCGCCGTGGTCTGCGGGCTGGAAGTGGGGCTGCTGGGGGGGCTGTTTGGCGGCCATCCCGGCCTGATGATCCCCATCGCCTTCCTGCTGTTTCTCTACCGTTTCGCCGCCATGTCGCGGGGCAGCCTGTTTCTGTTCGGTGCCAACGGGGTGCTGAGTCTCAGCATCATGCTGCACTTTGCCAGCTACCCGCAGACCGATCTCAACGACCTCATCTTCAGCAACCTGTGGGCCAGCGTGCTGTCGGTACTCATCGCCTACCTGATGACGGCGCTCATCCCCGACGTGGAGGAGCGCCCCAAGCCGGCCCCCTCCCCCAAGGCACCGCACCGGATGCGGCACGAGGCGCTGCTTGGCGCCAGCATCGCCACCCTCTCCTTCATGGTGTTCCAGCTCTTCGATCTGCGGGACTCCATGTCGGCCCAGGCCACCACCCTGCTGGTGCTCTTCCCCATGCACTGGGACGGCGCCCTGAGCTATGCCCGCAAGCGGGCCATGGGCACCCTGCTCGGGGTGAGCTTCGGCCTGGTCGGCCAGCTGGTGCTCTACGACTGGTCCGGACTGTTGATCCTGGTTGCCCCCCTGCTCTGGCTCGGCGCCATGCTGTTCAGTCATGCCCACGTGAAGGAGGCGAGCGGTTCCGGGGTCGGCTTCGGCGCCCTCACCACCCTCGGCATCCTGTTCGGCCAGTACCTGACGCCCGGCAACGATCTGGTGTTCAGTGCCCTCTACCGGGTCAGCAGCATCTTGTTTGCCATCGTCGCCACCCTGCTGGCCTGTTACCTCATCCACCGACTGCTTAACCGTTTCGAGGCCACCCGGTTCGGTTATTGACCCCCTGTTGTTAGCTCAAGGATGTGCTGCCTTTCGCCCCGCTATGCCTACCGGGGCGTTTTTTTGCCCTGTATCTGGCAGCGCCTGCGGCCAGCCCCAGCAACTATGCTTGCTAGGGCAGTTGGCAACGGGAGAGAGACCATGACACACGCAACCCACATTCACTGGCTGGTTATCTGTCTTCTGCTGATGGTGGGAAGCGCCCGGGCCGAGTCTGTGCTGATCGCCGCGGAAGATGACTGGGCCCCCTACTGCGTTCTCGACAAAGAGAGCGGCCAGCCGCAGGGGCTCGCGCCCGAGCTGGTGAAGGCAGCCTTTGCCGCCGAGGGGGTCGAGGTGGAGTTTCGTACCATCCCCTTCGCCCGCTGCATGTACGAGGCGCGCAGCGACAAGGTGCTCGGCTGTTTCGATGCCACCATTACCGAGGAGAACCGTTACCAGTACTTCTGGCACGAGACCCCCATGTTCGAGGAGGATCTCGCCATCTTCGCCCTGGCCAGCGAACCGCGCCGGGATCTCAAGCTCACCTCGCTGGAACAGAAGACGGTGGGCATCACTCTCGGCTACACCTACCCCACCGATTTCATGGAAAACCCCAGGATCACCCGCTTTCAGGCCAAGTCAGACACCCAGATCATCGAGATGTTGGTGCGCGGCCGGGTCGACTACATCCTGATGAACGAGATGCCGGGCTACCTCAAGATCCAGCAGAAACAGCTGAGCGGGAAGGTGGTCAAGGTGGGCAAGATCTCCACCGACGGTTTCTGGCTCGCCTTCTCCCGCGCCCACCCCCGGGGTGAGGAGATGGCCAGTCGCTTCGAAGAGGGGCTGCAGAAGATCAAAAACAACGGCACCTACGAGGCGCTGGTGCGCGCCTTCGAGGCCAGACTAGGCCTGCATTGAGCCCATACTCATTAGTGCTTCTTTTGACGCCCATGGACGCATCTCGACGCAAGCCGGGTCGAGCGGCATTGCCCCCCTTGGGCAAGCTGTTAGGATCACGCCCGGATGACACCGATGGAGAATCAACATGAAGCACGCCAACCTTCTGCTGCTGGGCATTACGACCCTGACCCTGCTGAGCGGCTGCGAACGCGGCGCCGACCCCCTGAGCGTGACCGGCGGCGACCCCGTCACCTATCTGTGCGAACAGGGCCAACGGGTACAGGTGCGCTACTTCGCCCTCTCCGATCAGAGCCTGAACTTCGTCAAGCTGGCGCTGCCGGATGGCAAGGACTACACCCTGCCGCAGAGCGTCTCTGCCTCCGGCGCCCGCTACACCGACGATCGCGAGGCCGTCTGGTGGAACAAGGGCGACGAGGGCTTTGTCGAGATACGCGACAAGGATGGCGAGTGGCAGAGCGTCTACAACGACTGCAAGCAGCAGTAAACAACAACCCCGGCCAGGCCGGGGTTGCTCATTACTCCACTTCAATCTCGTAGCGACCCACCACTCGCACCGGAATGGCCTGCGGGTTCTGCTCCGACACTCGATAACGGGTCTTGGCCAACCCCGACAGGGCGATCAGGTCCAGCACGCCGGGCGGCTCCGAGGCCAGGATCTCTGGGCTGAACAGATTGCCGTTGGAGTCGATGAGATAACGGATCTCCACATAGCCCTTGACGGGCCGCTTGGCTGGCGCGCCGCCCACCGGTTCAAACGGGGGCACCTCGCCATCCTGCACCCAGTATTTGCCAAGCTCCGCCATGGTCACCTCCAACGGTGGCTGGTTCAGTTTCACGGTGGGACTGGGGCTGGCACAGCCCCCCAGCAGGCCGAGCACAGTGCCCAGCAGCAAGAACTTCAAACCCATTCAACACTCCTTGTTGAGTCAGATCAGAGGGGTCACCCCTCCCCGGCAGGGTTGCCGGCCCATTACTGTAACAATCGGAACCCATTTGAACAGCATAAAAAAAGCCAACCCCATCGGGTTGGCTTTTAGCAAAGAGGTTCAACGTCAGCCGCGCTTGTCGCTGACCACCAGCCAGAGGGCGTGCACCATGCCGGGCAGACCGCCGAGCAGGGTCAGCACTATGTTGATCAGAAAATGCAGGCTGAAGCCCACCTGGATAAAGGCACAGACCGGCGGCAGGAAGATGGCCAGCAGGATCTTGAGCAGATTGTTCATCTCGGATTTCCTCGTCAACGATGTCACAGGGATTGGAATGGGCTAACCATAAACATCCCTGGCCTCAACTGCAAACCAGACAGGGAATGCGCTCACCCCCTTCCCGCCAGGCGTTGAGGTCGTGGATCTGCTGATTGCTGCTGCCACGCCAGAGCAGGCCGGGATCCGCCAGCCCCTGCTCGAACTTGCCGTCCACCAGCACGTCCAGCAAGGCCACCAGCTCGCGCTGGGCCGGGCTGAGCTCGCCAAGCAGATAGCCGGTCCAGCACCAGATGTCCTTGCCGGGGCACTCGGCACGTACCCGCTGCACCAGCGCCAGCACATGCGGCACGTTGGCGGGGTGGAGCGGATCGCCGCCGGAGAGCGACAGTCCCCGCCGCTTGATGCGCGTGTCGTTAAGATCCGAGATGACGCGATCGCTCATCGCCTGATCAAACGGCTTGCCACCATCGAGCCGCCAGGTGCTTTGGTTGTAGCAACCGGGGCACTGGTGTTCGCAGCCCGAGACGAACAGGGTGGCACGGGTGCCTGGGCCGTTGATCACATCGACCGGATAGTACTGGTGGTAGTGCATCTTGTCTCTCGATTCACGGTTTGGCAGGCAGGTGATGATGGATGCCCCCTCATCCCCAGCCCTTCTCCCACTCTTTTCAACCTGAGCGGGAGAAGGGAGCAAGGCAGTACAAACAGCACCTCGGCCGGTTCCCTCTCCCTCTGGGAGAGGGTTAGGGTGAGGGCTCGGCTCACATGTGTTTGACCCGGCGTTTGACCTCTTCCTGCTTGCCCGCATTGAAGGGGCGTGCATCCGGGCTGCCGAGGTAGCCGCAGACACGGCGGGTCACCGACACCTTGGCCGGGTCGTGGTTGCCGCAGCGCGGGCAGGTGAAGCCCTTGGAGGTGCACTCGAACTCGCCGGTAAAGCCGCACTCGTAGCACTCGTCGATGGGGGTGTTGGTGCCGTAGTAGGGCACCTTGTCATAGCTGTAGTCCCAGACGTTCTCCAGCGCCTCCAGGTTGTGCTGGATGTTGGGGTACTCGCCGTAGCAGATGAAGCCGCCGCTGGCGATGGGCGGATAGGGCGCCTCGAAGTCCAGCTTGTCGTACGGATTGACCTGCTTTTCCACATCGAGGTGGAAGCTGTTGGTGTAGTAGCCCTTGTCGGTCACCCCCGCCACCACGCCAAACTCCTTGGCGTCGATGCGGCAGAAGCGCGAGCAGAGGTTCTCGCTCGGGGTGGAGTAGAGGCTGAAGCCGTAGCCGGTCTCCTCCTTCCACTCGTCGGTGGCCGCCTTTAGGCGCTCGACGATGGAGATGGCCTTCTGCTGCAGCTCGGCACTGTCAAACAGGTGAACCTGCTCGCCAAACAGGGCGTTGATGGTTTCGTGCACCCCGATATAGCCAAGGGAGATGGAGGCGCGACCGTGCTTGAAGATCTCGCTGACATTGTCGTCCGCCTTGAGGCGCACGCCGCAGGCCCCTTCCATGTAGAGGATGGGGGCGACCCGGGCCTTGACGCCATCGAGGCGCTTGATGCGATACATCAGTGCGGTCTTGGCTACCCGCAGGGCGGCATCCAGCTTGTCCCAAAAATCCGCTTCATCGCGGGATTTGAGAGCGATGCGTGGCAGGTTGAGGCTCACCACCCCTAAGTTGTTGCGCCCTTCGTGGACCAGCTCGCCGTGCTCTTCGTAAGCACCGAGGAAGGAGCGGCAACCCATGGGGGTCTTGAAGGAGCCGGTCACCTTGACCACCTGGTCGTAGTTGAGGATGTCCGGGTACATCCGCTTGGAGGCACACTCCAGCGCCAGCTGCTTGATGTCGTAGTTGGGATCGCCCGGCCGATGGTTGAGGCCATCCTTGATGGCGAACACCAGTTTCGGGAACACTGCGGTCTTCTTGTTCTTGCCAAGGCCGGCGATGCGGTTGCTCAGGATAGCCCGCTGGATCAGGCGTGACTGCCAGCTGTCGCCAAGGCCAAAGCCGAAGGTGACGAACGGGGTCTGACCGTTGGCGGTGTGCAGGGTGTTCACCTCGTACTCCAGCGACTGGAAGGCGTCGTAGCACTCCTTCTCGGTGCGGGCCATGGCGTAGGCATCCACATCGCCGATGCCCCACTCCACCGCCACTTCCCGGTGCTTCTCCCAGCTGATGGTCACGTAGGGAGCCAGCACTTCGTCGATGCGGTTGATGGTGGTGCCGCCATAGATGTGGCTCGCCACCTGGGCGATGATCTGGGCGGTGACCGCGGTGGCGGTGCTGATAGATTTGGGGGTGTCGATCTCCGCGTTGCCCATCTTGAAGCCGTGGGTCAGCATCCCCTTCAGGTCGATCAACATGCAGTTGAACATGGGGAAGAAGGGGGAGTAGTCGAGATCGTGGAAGTGCAGATCGCCGCTCTCATGGGCCTGCACCACGTCGCGGGGCAGCATGTGGCTGGTGGCGTAATGCTTGGCGACGATGCCCGCCAGCAGATCTCGCTGGGTCGGGATCACCTTGGAATCCTTGTTGGCGTTCTCGTTGAGCAGGGCCGCGTTGGTCTGCTCCACCAGGCCGCGGATCTCCTGGGCCAGCCGGCCGCGGGCCTCGCGGGCCTGATCCCGGTCGTGACGGTATTCGATGTAGGCACGGGCGATGGCCTTGTCGTCGGAAGCCATCAGATGGTTCTCGACCCGGTTCTGGATCTCGTGGATGTCCACTTCTCCCCGCCCTTCCAGCTCCTGGCTGACGGCGGCGGCAATGCGCTCTGCCAGCGCCGGACTGGCCTGATTGACCGCCTCCGCCGCTCGGCCCACCGCCTCGGCAATCAGCTGGGCATTGAATGGTGCGCGACATCCATCACGTTTGATCACAACCGGTTTCATGGAGTTTCCCCGTTAAAAAGGCCAGGCTCTCGCCCTCGGCTTACCCTTGTTTGGCCCCCTTCTCCACGCCTCGTCCTCGGCGCAAATAAATTCAGCCGAGGCTTGACAAGCCTGGGCTGACGATGAGAAGGGAACAGCTTTTACACAGCTTAATAACACAACATATAGGGATTAAAAACGAATACAGCCCTATATGTGGTGTCTATTAGGCACCAAAGCGGGGTCGTATTTCTTGATCCAGAACAGGTTTTTAGGCGAGTGGCGCAGTTCCCGACCAGCCACAAAAGGCACCATACGAGACCACTCTCAAGCCTGGTGCGGGCTAGCGCCCGATGCCGGCCAGCGAGAAAAAGATTTCCCCTCCGACAGTAATTGACCGGCACCGGCTGGCCCAGGAGTGAACATAATGAATGACAACACCTCTGTGCCGATGGGAAGCCATATGACCAAGCCTTTGTTGCTGCTACTGTTGCTGTGCCCCCTGTCGCTGCGGCTGTGGGCTGCCGAGATCCTGATGATCAGCAGCTACCATCCCGAGTACCTGTGGGATCAGAGCTACAACGCCAGCCTGGTGGCCAACCTCAAGGGCGAGCACCACATCAGCCACTTCTACATGGATACCAAGCGCCGCCCCGCCGAAGAGTTCGACCAGATCGCCGAACGGGCGCTCGCCTACTACCACCAGGTGAAACCGGATCTGGTGGTGCTTGGCGATGACAACGCCATCAACTACCTTGCCACCAGCATCGCCTCCCTCGGCACCCCGGTGGTGTTCCTCGGCATGAACGAGAACCCGCGCCACAAGGGGCTGGTCGGCCACCCCAAGATCACCGGCGTGCTGGAGCGCCCCCTGCTCAAGCGCAACATCAGCGAGATGAGCCAGCTGATGGGGGGGATCAAGAAGGCACTGGTGCTGTTTGATTCGAGCAACGTGGCCCTGACCGCCATCGAGGATGAGTTCAAGACCCAGACCGAGTTGCGGGTCGGCCAGACCCGGGTCAACAGCCAGCTGCTCGGCGACTACGACCTGTGGCAGGAGGCCGTGCTCAACGCCAGGCAAAACGGCTATCAGGCGATCTTCATCGGCCTCTACCACACCCTCATCGATGAGCAGGGCCACCACGTGGATGAACGCCAGGTGCTGGAGTGGACCAGTGCCCACAGTCCGGTGCCGCTGTTCTGCTTCTGGGAGTTTACGGTGGGCAAGGGCAAGGCCATCGGCGGCCTGGTGCTGGATGGGCACGATCAGGGGGCCAAGGCGGCCGAGCTGGTCAATGCCATTCTGGAGGGAGCCCAGCCCAAGACCCTGGCGCCGCGGGCTGCCCTGCGCGGCGAGTATGTGTTCAGCAAGAGCGAGCTGGCCCGCTGGCAGCTCACCCTGCCCGACAAGTGGCGCTACAAGATCCTCTGGCGTGATTAAGCCTCGATCATTGCCCCCATAACAAAGAACCCGGCCATGCCGGGTTCTTCGTTTATCTGGTTGAGCCAGCGACTCAGCCCTGCAGCGCCTGCTGCAACTCCTCTTCGGTCCAGACGGTGATGCCGAGCTCCTGGGCCTTGGCCAGTTTGGAGCCCGCCGCCTCCCCCGCCACCAGCACATCGGTCTTGGCCGACACCGAGCCCGCCACCTTGGCGCCGAGCGCCTGCAGCGCCGCCTTGGCGTCGTTGCGCGACAAGGTGGTGAGAGTGCCGGTCAGCACGAAGGTCTTGCCGGCAAAGGGCTGCTGTGCGGCCTCCTTCTTCTCGATGGCGGGCCAGTGGATACCGGCGGCCAGCAGGGCCTCCAGCACCTCGATATTGTGGGGCTGGCGCAGGAAGTAGTAGACATGCTTGGCCACCACGTCCCCCACGTCGGCCACTTCCAGCAGCTGCTCCACCGAGGCGGCACGCAGGGCGTCCAGAGTGAGGAAGTGGTTGGCGAGGTTCAGCGCAGTCGCCTCCCCCACTTCGCGGATCCCCAGCGCAAACAGGAAGCGCGGCAACGTGGTGCTGCGCGCCGCATCGATGGCCGCCACCAGATTGAGGGCCGATTTTTGCCCCATCCGCTCGAGCCCGGCCAGCTGGATGGCGTTGAGGCCGAACAGATCGGCCGGGGTCTTCACCAGCCCCTTGTCCACCAGTTGCTCCACTATCTTGTCGCCGAGACCGTCCACGTCCATGGCGCGGCGTGCGGCGAAGTGCTTGATCGCCTCCTTGCGCTGCGCCTCGCAGAACAGGCCGCCGGAACAGCGGGTCACCGCCTCCCCTTCCAGCCGCTCTACCGCAGAGCCGCACACCGGACACTCGGTCGGGAAGAGGATTTCACGGGCATCGCTTGGACGCTGGGCCTCCACCACCGCCACGATCTGCGGGATCACGTCCCCGGCCCGGCGCACGATCACGGTGTCGCCGATCATGACGCCAAGGCGCTCGATCTCGTCGGCATTGTGCAAGGTGGCGTTGGAGACGGTGACACCGCCGACGAACACAGGTTTGAGCTTGGCCACTGGGGTCACGGCGCCGGTGCGGCCGACCTGGAACTCGACGTTTTCGAGCAGGGTCATCTCCTCCTGGGCCGGGAACTTGTGGGCGGTGGCCCAGCGCGGTGCACGGGCCACGAAGCCAAGCTCCTCTTGCAGGGGAATGGCATCCACCTTGTAGACCACGCCATCGATCTCGTAGGGGAGTGCGCCACGGCGGGCCAGGATGTCGTCATGGAACGCCTGGCAACCGGCGGCCCCCTCCTTGAGCTTCACCTCCGGGCTGAGCGGCAGCCCCCAGGCATTGAGCCGGGTGAGGCGGCCGTAGTGGGAATCCCCCAGCAGTTCGCCACCGACCCCCACCCCATAGGCGTAGAAGCTGAGCGGACGGCTGGCGGTGATGCGTGAATCGAGCTGGCGCAGGCTGCCGGCGGCGGCGTTGCGCGGATTGACGAACACCTTCTCGCCGGCGGCCAGCGCTCTGGCGTTCATCGCCTCGAACCCCGCCTTGGGCATGAAGACCTCGCCGCGCACTTCCAGCCGAGCCGGCCACCCCTCGCCACGCAGGGTCAGGGGAATGGCCTTGATGGTGCGCACGTTCTCGGTGATCTCCTCACCCGTGGTGCCATCGCCCCGGGTGGCGGCCTGCACCAGCTGGCCATCCACGTAGAGCAGGCTCACCGCCAGGCCGTCCAGCTTGGGCTCGCAGCAGAAGGTGAAATTGACCTCCCGCTTGAGGCGATCACTCATGCGCTGTTCGAACGCCTGCAGCTCTTCGCTGCTGAACACGTTGTCCAGGCTCAGCATGGGGATCTCGTGGCGCACCTGCTTGAAGGCGGTGAGCGGTTGACCGCCCACCCGCACGCTCGGCGAGGCCGGGGTTTTCAGCTCGGGATGGTCGGCCTCCAGCGCGATCAGCTCGCGCATCAGGCGGTCGTATTCGGCGTCCGGCACTGTGGGGTTGTCCAGCACATAGTACTGATGCCCATATTCGGTAAGCAGCTCACACAGTTGACGGTGGCGGGAGAGGATATCGCTCATGAAAAAGTCTCGAAGTGTGATGGAAAAACCGGCCAGCGGAGCAATAAAAATGCGGCACCTGGGTACCGCACTTTTGATTCATTCGACCCGCCTGGCGTATTAGTCGCGACTGGCCTCGTAGGCGGCCAGCTCGTGCCGGTAACGGGCGATGGTCTCGTCGCTCAGCGGGCTGCGATCCACGTCAGTCAGCATGGCATCGAGATCGCTGGCCAGCTGGTCGGCAGACTGCAGCATGTGCTCAAAGGCAAAGGCGGCGTTGCTGCGCAGCGGCAGTTGCATGAAGAGCGACACACCCGGAGTGGTGAACTGCTCCATCCGGTACGGGTTGAAGGTACCCGGCTTGACCATGTTGATCATGGAGAAGAGCACTTCGCCCTTGCCGTTGAGATCCTCGTGGCGATGGAAGATGTCCATCTCGCCAAATTTGAAGCCCAGCGCCAGCAGGGAAGAGATCAGGGTCGCCCCCTGCAGGTCGTGGCCGGGGCGCGCCATCAGGTTGATGACATAGACATCCTGCCAGATCTTCTCGACCGGCTGACGTTCAATCTGCGGCTCCTGCACCGGCTCTTCATAGGCGGGCTCCTCGTAGGCAGGCTCGGGGGCTGCGTAACGGGGCTGCGCCTTGTATTCGGGCGCGGCGGCCTGGGCCTGTTCACGGGCACCAAAGGTGGGTGCGGTGGCGTAGGCTGGCTCCACCAGCGGTTCTTCGTCCAGCGGCTGCAGCAGCGGTTCGCGCTGTGGACGGGAACGGTGCACCGGGGTACGACGGATCACCTGGGCAGGCTTGCGCACCGGCGCGGCAGGCACCTCCTCGACGGGCTCGGCGACCGGCTCCTCATACTCCTCCTCGTCATAGACGGGAGGCGGGGGCACGGGGCGAGCGGCAGGCTTGCGTACCACGGGCGGCGGCAGATCGGCGTCATCATCTTCTTCATCATCGAAGGCGGGCGCGGGGGCGCGACGGCTGACGTCCGGCTGGCGAGGTTCATCATGGTGGAGCTTGGGCTCGGCACGACGGCCACCGCTGACCACTCGCACCTGACCGATGCCATCACTGTCGAAGGCGTCGTTGTCACGGTCCCGTGATTTGGATTCCATCCGACCCAGAGGTTTCTCTTTGATCGGTGCCTGACGATTCTTTCTGTTGCTCCACAACCCGTGAATGAGCAATGCCGCGATGGCAATACCGCCCAGGGCAACCAAGATGTAACGCAATTCCTGCATTAGCTGCTTCTCTTTCTAGTTTTGCTCAGCCAAAGCGACGGCTTCACCGATATCGACCGACACTATGCGCGAAACCCCGGGCTCTTGCATCGTGACGCCAACCAGCTGCTCAGCCATCTCCATGGAGACCTTATTATGACTGATGTAAACGAACTGTACTGTGCTCGACATCTCTTTGACAAGAGAACAGAAGCGACCGACGTTCACTTCATCGAGCGGTGCATCCACCTCATCCAGCAGACAGAAAGGTGCCGGATTGAGTCTGAAGATGGCAAAAACCAGCGCAAGAGCGGTTAACGCCTTCTCCCCCCCGGAAAGCAGGGCAATGGTAGCATTCTTCTTACCCGGAGGTCTCGCCATGATGCTCACTCCGGCCTCCAAAAGATCATCGGAGGTGAGCTCAAGCCAGGCACTGCCCCCACCGAACACTTTTGGAAACAGGGATTTTAAATCTTCGTTGACCTTATCGAAAGTGTCACGGAAGCGTATTTGTGTCTCTTTATCAATTCTTTTAATGGCTTGGCTCAAGGTTTCCAGCGCCTGCTCCAGATCCTGGCACTGGTTTTCCAGGTAGCTTGCGCGGGTTTTCGCCTCTTCATACTCCTCCAGCGCCGCCAGGTTGATGGCGCCAAGCGCCTCCACTTGCGCCTCCAGGGTCTGGATCTCCTGGCGCAGCTTGCCGCGATCAGCCGCTATCAGCACCGCCTGATCGAGATCCACCAGCCGTACCCCCAGCTCTTCGAACTGCTCGTGCAGCCCCTGCCGGCGGGTGAGGTTGCGTTCGCGCTCGAGCCGCAGGGTCGCCAGCTTCTCCTGTATCTGCACCAGCTGCTTGTGATCGGCGCTTCTGGCCTGCTCCAGCTCGGTCAGCTGGCGCTCCAATTCTGCAAGCCGCTGATGACAGGCAAGTTGCTGCGCCTCGAGGCTACGCTGCTCGGCCAGCAGGGGCGACAGATCCTGACTCGAAGTGGCCCCCGGCTCCTTGAGTTCGGCCAGCTCCAGCCCGAGGCGGGCCAGCTCCTGCTCGCGCAGGGTGATGAGCTGGCGCAGGTTCTGCTGCTCCAGTTGCAGCCGCTGGCAGGCGGCCTGCTGCTGTTCACGACGCAGGCGGGCCTCTTCCACCGCCCGATCCGCCGCGCTCGCCTGCTCCTGGGCGAGCAGCAGCGCCTCGGCAAGCAGCTCCCCCTGCTCCTGCAGCTCGCCGAGGGCCGCTTCATCCTGCTCAAGCCGCTCCCCGGCCGACACCAGCCGCTGCGCCTCCTCAGCCTGCTCCTTATCCAGCCGGATCAACTCCTCTCCCAGCTGGCCGAGGCGCTGCAACCGCGCCTGGCGCTGCCCTTCACGCAGGCTCCAGGCCTCGCGCAGTTGCTGCCACTGCTGCTCCTGCTCACGCAGGGTGCGCTGGGCCAGTTCATGGGCGCTGTGCAGCTGGGCCCGCGCCGCATCGGCGGCGGCAAGCTGTTCATCGAGCCGGCGCAGCGCCTCCCGGCCCGCGACCAACTCGCTGTGCAACCGCTCACGTTCGCCGAGCAGCGCCAGGGTGCCGAGGGCCATGCCCTCCCCCAGATCCGCCCAGTTGGGGCCGAACCAATCACCGGCAGGAGTGAGCAGCGACTCACCGGCAGAGAGGCTGTGCAGGCGGGCCTGCGCCTCCTCCCGGCTCTCTGCCAGCCAGATGGCGTTGAGGAAGGCGGGTATGTGCTCACCGCCCAGTTGCGCCGCCAGGGTGCCGGCAACCGCCGGTCGGGCCGGACCAATCCAGAGCCCGGATTGCGCCAGATTGCACTCGTCCGCCGGGGTGGCGGTGAGCCAGCGACCGAGCACCTTGTCCAGCCCCCGGGCCCACTCGGGGGGGACCTGCAGCCGATCCGCCAGGGTGGCACCCGCCATCTGCTCCCCCAGGATCTGATCCAGGGTGGCGAGGCGAGCCTCCAGTTCGCGCAGCAAGCCCTGCTGGCGTCCCTGCGCTGCCTTGAGCTCTTCGTGGCGGGCCACGCCGGCCTGCCAGGCCGCTTCGGCTTCTTCATGGCGGGCGCGAGAGAGCGAGAGCGTCGCCGCCAGCGCATCGAGCGCCGGTTGCAGGTTCTCCCCCTCCCCACCGAGGGGGCCGGCCTGTTCATCTTCCAGCTTGAGACGGGCGAGCCGGGTCTTGGCCTGCAGCTCCTGCAGGCCGTTCACCTCGGCGCGGGTCTGGTTGAGCCGCCCCTGCAACTGGCCAAGCTGCTGCTGCCACAGCTGCTGGCGCTGGCGCGCCTGCTCGAGCCGCTCGCCCGCCGCCGCGCGCACGCTCTGCTGGTCGGTAAGCAACTGCTCACACTGCTCGAGGCGCGCCGACGCTACCTCCCCCTGCAGAGTGCTTTCGCCCAGTTGTTCCAGCTGGTCGGCCAGCTGGGTCTTGAGCCCCTCGATGCGTTCGCCGAGGGCCTGCCGCCTCGCCTGCCAGTCACGACCGAGTTCGGTTTGGTGCAGTTGCTGCTGCTCGAGGCGGGCGATGGCCTGACCGCCGAGAAAAATCTGTTGCTGACGGCTTGCCTGTTCGGCCTGCGCCTCCTGGCGGGCGACCGACAGGGTGACGTGGCGCCCCTCATCGGCGGTGCGCTTGGCATCGAGGGCCGCCAGCGCCTGCTCGGTCTGGGCCAGTTCGGTCTTGGCCTCGCCCAGACGCGTCTCCAGCGCCCACAATTCCGAGCCGATCAGCTCGGCGCGAGCAGCGCGACTGCGGCTCTTGAGCTGCTTGTAGCGCTCGGCGGTCTCGGCCTGGGCTTTGAGATGGTCGAGGCGCGACCCCAGTTCGCCGCGGATGTCGCCGAGGCGCTCCAGGTTCTCCTGGGTATGGCGGATGCGCTGTTCGGTCTCCCGGCGCCGCTCCTTGTAGCGGGAGACCCCGGCGGCCTCTTCCATGAACAGCTTGAGATCGGCGGGGCGGGACTCCACCAGCCTGCTGACGGTGCCCTGCTCTATGATGGCGTAGCTGCGCGGCCCGAGGCCGGTGCCGAGGAAGAGGTCGGTCACGTCCTTGCGGCGGCACTTCTGGCCGTTGATCTGGTAGTGATTGGAGCCGTCGCGCAGCACTTCGCGGCGCACCGAGATCTCGGTAAAGCGGCCGAACTCGCCGGGCACCCGGTTGTGGGGATTCTCGAACACCAGCTCCACCGAGGCACGGCCGTGGGCACTGCGGTTGATGGAGCCGTTGAAGATGACGTCGGTCATGTTCTCGCCGCGCAGATGGCGGGCGGAGCTCTCCCCCAGCACCCAGCGCACGGCGTCGATGACGTTGGATTTGCCGCAGCCATTGGGCCCCACCACGGCAGTCATGTCGGCGTTGAGTTCGATGCGGGTCGGCTCGACAAACGACTTGAAGCCGGCGAGTTTGATCAATTTCAGACGCATGGCGGCCTATGTCGGTAACGAAATAAAGAGGAGGCGGGCAGGCGACTTTACCAAATCAAAAGCTTGTTTGTAATATGCTGGCAGTTTCCCATGAACAGATGGAGCTCCGATGAGCCACTCCCCCCGTATGGTAAAAGACTCGATCAGCGGTGCAGACTACTTTCTGCGCGGCTTCTCCCTCATTCGCCAGCCCGGCATCCGCACCTTCGTGCTGATCCCCCTGCTGGTCAACTTCGTGCTGTTTGCCGGGGCCTTCTACGCCCTGCTGCTGCAGCTGGATGGCCTGTTCGCCTGGCTGCACCAGCAGATCCCGAGCTGGCTCGACTGGCTGGACTACCTGCTCTGGCCCATCGCCCTCATCACCATACTGGTGGTCTTCTCCTTCCTGTTCAGCTCGGTGGCCAACTGGATAGCCGCCCCCTTCAACGGCCTGCTGGCGGAGAAGGTGGAGCAGGCGCTCACTGGCGAGGCCGCCAACGACACCGGCATGCTGGACATCGTCAAGGATGTGCCACGCACCTTCGGCCGCGAGTGGATCAAGCTCAAATACTACCTGCCCAAGGCCATCGGCTGCCTGATCCTGTTCCTCATTCCGGTGCTGGGCCAGACCCTGGCGCCTGTGCTCTGGTTCCTGTTCAGCGCCTGGATGATGGCAATCCAGTATGTCGACTATCCGTTCGACAATCACAAGATCGACTTCATCACCATGCGCGACGCCCTCAAGCAGCGCCGCGGCAAGTGCCTGAGCTTCGGCGCCCTGGTCACCCTCTTCTCCGCCATCCCGGTGGTGAACCTGTTCGTGATGCCGGTCGCCATCTGCGGCGCCACCGCCATGTGGGTCGATCACTACCGCAGCGAACAGCTCAAGCGCTGACCCGGACAAGCATGATGAAAAATGGGGGCGAAAGCCCCCTTTTCATTACTTAATCTAATGCATATATGAGTTTGCTTGTCCCGCCAGCGCTAGATTGTTAGGATGCGGGCCTTTCTCGCACCCTGGGATATCTCATGTTACATGCACTCTTCTTGCTGGGCCTGGTGGCCGAAGGGATGACAGGCGCGCTGGCCGCGGGCCGGCGACGGATGGATTTGTTCGGCGTGGTGATCATCGCCTCGGCGACGGCCATCGGAGGCGGCACCATCCGCGATGTGCTGCTGGGCCATTACCCCCTGCTCTGGGTCGAACACCCGGAGTATGTGCTGCTGGTCGCCGGCGCGGCCATGGCCGGCGTCATCTCGGCACCGCTGATGCGCTATCTCGGCAAGCTGTTCATGGCGCTCGATGCCCTGGGGCTGGTGGTCTTCTCCATCTTCGGTGCGGCCAGGGCGCTGGAGATGGGTCACGGCGCCGGCATCGCCTGCATCATGGCGGTGGTGACGGGGGCCTTCGGCGGCGTGCTCAGGGATCTGCTCTGCCAGCGCATTCCGCTGGTGTTTCGCCGCGAGCTCTATGCCGCCATCTCGCTGGTGACCGCCGCCCTCTACTGCCTGGCGCTGGATCAGGGCCTGCCCAACGACTGGGCCGCCTTCGGTGCCATCGGCATCGGCTTCGTGCTGCGCCTGCTGGCGGTGCGCTTCAAGTGGGGGCTGCCCACCTTCCACTATCAGTACGCCGCACACTGAGCGCGCCAGCTTCTGGCGAGCCGGTACGGATCACAGCCAACAAAAAAGCGCCGGTCAGGCGCTTTTTTGTTGGGCAAGGGGGTAGCAACTGCCTCAGTTGATCCCTTCCGAGCTGAAGAAGGTCGCCTTGTCGGCGATGAAGCGGATCTTGATGTTCTTGCCCTCATCGCCCCAGATGCAGCTGGTGGTGCCCAGCGCATCGTCACAACGCTCGGCCTTGCCGAGGATGCTGCTCGCCTCGGCGTAGCTGATCCCCATCTTGAGCTTGTCGTAGTTTTCGCGGTTGAGCTTGCCACAACCGGTCAGCAGCAGGGCAATCAGCCCGCCAAGCAAAATATGTTTCATCTGGTTCTCCTCTGCATGGTGTCCAGAGCCTACCAGCTCGGCCACCCCGCTGACCAGTCACCCGCCGGGCCGATGCGGCCAGCAAACCGCCGTTACCAGCTGCGCACGGGCCCGGTGTCGAGGTGTACAAAGTTGTCACTCGGATAGTAACCGACGCCGCCCACCTTGAGATGAAGCGCCGCCTTGCGCAGGTGCGCCAGCTGTACCCCGGGGATCCGCACGTCCACCGCCTGCCCCAGGGTGTGGTAGCTGTGTTTGGCCACCCCGCGGCTGCGACTGCGCTTCTGGCGATTGGTCACGGGGGAGCGATAGCCCGAGATGAGCTGGATTTCGCCGTGGCGACCCAGCTTGTGCTGCAGCAGGTAGAGCTGGTCGAACAGCTTCCTGTCGATGTTGAACACTTCGTTGCGACGGTAGTCGCGAAAGATGTGGTTGAGCTCGGCCAGCCCGTCTTTCAGATAGCGTCCATCTTCCCAGTAGCTGGTGCGCACCCGCTCACCGGTATTGAGATTGAAGAAGCTGAGTTCACGTCCCGCCGTACTGCGACTCGCCATGGCGGGGAAGGACAACAGCGAGCCCCCCAGCAGGCAACCGGCACCCAGCAGCAGGCGACGTCGGCTTATCTCTTGATCAAGCATCCCTTGTCCGTCCATCGCAATGTTGAGGTGAAACCGTTGAATGAATTTGATACAGGCGCTTGAAACTACCCGCCGAGCCGGCCGCTGTCAAACCGCAAGGGGCCATGAAAAAGCCCGGCGCAGGCCGGGCTTTTCACTCTGTGGCGAGGATCACAGCAAGCGACTCTGGTAGCTGACTCGATCAAATCCATAGATGTCGTTGCGCAGTTGCTGACGTCCCTCCTCGTCGATCCAGCTGCTCCAGTAGACGGTGAACACCGGGATCGGAGTGGTCAGCGGCAGCCACTTGGTCTGGCTCTCTTTCAGGATGCTGGCCACCTTGTCGGGCTGGTAGCGGGAGTCCGCCAGCAGCAGCTCGGCCAGATCGTCGGCGTGCTCCACCCGGATGCAACCCGAACTGAAGGCGCGCGCCCCCTGCTCGAACAGTGCCTTGCGCGGGGTGGAGTGCAGGTAGATCGCCTCGTTGTTGGGCAGATAGAACTTGTAGCGACCCAGTGCATTGTGATCGCCCGGCTTTTGCCGCAGACGATAGGGGAAACCGGACGCCAATGCCTGCTGCCAGCCCTCTTCGGTGAACTGCACCGGATTGCCTTCGCCGTCGATCACCTCGAACTGCTCGCGATTGAGGTAGGCGGGGTCACGCCCCAGCTTGGGCAGAATGTCCTTGCTCAGGATGGAGCGCGGCACGTGCCAGGCCGGGTTGAGCACAATGGAGCGGATCTCGCTGGCGAGGATCGGGGTAGCCCGCTGCTCCTTGCCGACGATCACCCGGCTGGTAAACACCTCGTTGCCGGACTCCACCACGCTCAGCCGATAGTCGGGGATGTTGACCAGCACGTAGCGGGCGCCGGAGAGCTGATCCACCAGATCGCGTCGCCACAGGTTGCGCAGCAGCAGACTGGCGCGCACCTCGGGCCCGGTGTTGAGCCAGCTGCGGGTCTGCCGGCCTATGATACCGTCGGCGGTCAGGCCGTGACGGCGCTGGAACTGCTTGACCGCCTGCAGGGTGTCATCGTCGTAGGTGGCGTCGTCATGGCGCGGGGCCGTATCGCCCAGCTCGTTGAGGATGGAACGGATCTGGCCCAGCTCAGGAGAAACCTCGCCGGCTCGCAGGGTTGGCATGGTCAGGGTCGGCCACTTCTTGGCCATGGGCAGCGCCAGCAGCTTGCGCACTTCCTCGCGCACCACCTCGTATTCCGCGACCTGGGGTCTGAGCTGCTTGACCTGTTCCAGCAGGTTGTCGCCGGCCGGCTCGTGAGCCAGCGGCTTGTTCAGATTGAGTTTGAGGGTCTGCATCTGCTCGCGGGAGACCAGATCCATGGCGCGCCATGCCTGCTGGAACCGGGCCAGCTTGCCGAACGCCTCGTCATAGAGGGCGCCGCGCTGATCCGCCGGCTTGGCCTGCAGCTTCTTCCAGAGCGTATAGAAATCCGGGTGCAGCTGGGCCAGCACGGCCTCCTGCAGTTGCTGCTCCAGCTCTTGCCTGGCCTGCTCCGCCGTCCGGTTCTGATACCAGTCATGCTGCTCCGCCGCATTGCTCACCACCACCTGGCCTTCGCTGGCCTGTGCCATGGCCGCTGGCCAGCAGCCCAGCCAGATCAGGTTTGCCAATGCCAGCCAATACTTCTTCCCCATGCTTACCTCAAGATCGGTTCACTTCAATCCGTCAGACCCGGCGGTCAAGGCGCTCATCATGCGTGAATGCCCGCGACTTTGCTAGCCGGCGGGCGCATAGCGCCGCCAGATAATGTCATACTCATTTGTTGCTTTAAACTTGGCCAGCTCGCGATTGAACTCCCGCACGAATTCGGGGGACAGCCGTTTCTTGCTGAACATGAAAAAGGTCGGTGCTTCATATACGGCCATGGCATGGGGCACGATCAGATCGCTCAACCCCTCCTTCTTCAAGCCCCAGGGGGTGGCCAGCACATCGCCGAGGAAACCGTCGATGCGTCCCAACACCAGCTTGCCGTAGTTCTGCTCGTCGTTGACGACGCTCACCTGGGCGGCATAACGGCGTAGCAGCTCGCTGATCTCGGCGCCGTAGTAGTAGTCCTTGGTGACCCCCAGGGTATGCCCGTCGGCCAACCAGCTCGCCAGATCGGTATCGGAATAGGCGTCTGACTTGCGGATCCAGAGCACGCTGCGGCCCGGATTGTAGGCATCGGAAAACCAGGCGTAACGGGCACGATCCTCGTTGAAGTAGGCCTCCATGGCAATGTCGACTACCCCCAACTCCAGGCCGTGCAACACCCGTTTCCAGGGCATCTCCACGTAGCTGGCCTTGCAATCCAGCCGTTTGAGCATGGCGTTGAGCGCTTCGATGGCAAAGCCCTGCAGCTCTTTCTTGCCGGCCGCGGACTCGAGGTAATAGTGATAGGGCGGCCAGTTGTCATAACCGATCCGCAAGGGAGCAGGACACAGCGCATTTGCCGATACCAGCGGTGTCAGCAACCAGAGCATCCAGCAGCAGAGTTTCAGCTTCATGGGTCATCCTTGACGGCGTATCAGCTCATCATAAATCGGCCTCGGCAAAATGGCGACAGATCCTGCCACAGGGATGCAGACCATGATCGGGCGCCGAAAAAGCGGCACCGCCCGAGCAGAAAAGGGGCCCGGCCGGCCCGCCACAACAGGACCTGGGGGCTAGCTAAAAAGAGGGAGAAGCGACATTTGGAACACCAATCAGAAAGGGGTTAATATGTGACCAAATATATTTTTGTGATCCACTATGCTTTTTTTGCAATTGGATTAGCATATGCGCGAAATCAGCCTACAAACCGTGAGGCGCAGAGAGTGATATGACGTACAAAAAGTTTGGTTTTCTGACCGCCATCATGGCGCTGAGTGGTTTCTATCTCTACACCCTCTATCTGGCCGCCCACCCCAACGTGAGCCTGGCCTACAAGCTCTATTACCTGGAAGGCAAGACCCGCTTCTGGGAGCACAACTCCAGCATGACCTACCAGCCCGGCAACGAGCTCAATCTGACCAAGCCGAGCCGCTTCCTCTCCAGCGAAGGCTGGGCCAAGAAACCGAGCGCGGACGGCACCGAACTGAGCGGCCAGGGTGGCCTCTATTTCGTGCTGCCCAAGCAGCAGGCACAGCCGGAAGAACTGACCATCCAGGCCCGGGTCAACAGCCCGCAGGCCGGCGCCCTGCTCAAGGTGGCACTGGGTCACGATTTCACCACCACCGTCAAGCTGGCCAAGGCCGGCATCAACGAGATCCGCCTCAGCCTGCCGGGCGAGTCGCTGACCTCGGATCCCAAGCGTCCCAACTTTCTGGCGCTCTCCGCCCCGACACCGCTCAATGTCCAGTCGGTGCGCTTGACCGTCGCCCAGTAAGACGTATTCTCCAATACGCTGTTTTATAAAATAATTTTCCAAATAAGGAAGTTTTCATGTCGCATGCCGATTTTCGACTCTCTCTGATCGTTCCCGTTTACAACGAGGAAGAGAGCATAGATGCCTTCATCAACGCGATAGATAACGAACTGGCGCCGCTCAAGGATCAGCTGGAAATAGTATTCGTCAACGACGGCAGCCGCGACCGCACCCGTGAGGTGGTCGAGCAGGCCATCGCCCGCGACCCGCGCGTCACCCTGGTCAACCTGGCCCGCAACTTCGGCAAGGAGGCGGCCATGACCGCCGGCCTGCATCACGCCAAGGGTGATGCCGTGGTGCCGATGGACGTGGACCTGCAGGATCCGCCCTCGCTCATTCTCGAATTCGTCAAGCTGTGGCAGACCGGCGACTACGACACCGTCTACGGCATCCGGGTGGATCGCAGCGCCGACACCCCGATGAAGCGCCTCACCGCCGGCGGCTTCTACCGCTTCTTCAACGCCCTCTCCACCAGCACCAAGCTGCCGGAGAACGCCGGTGACTTCCGCCTGATCGACCGCAAGGTGGTCGAGGCGATCAAGCAGCTGCCGGAGCGCAACCGCTTCATGAAGGGGCTGTTTGCCTGGGCCGGTTTCCGCGCCGTCGGCGTGCCCTACGAGCGCCCCGCCCGCCACGCCGGCGAGACCAAGTTCAACTACTGGAAGCTGTGGAACTTCGCCCTCGACGGTCTGATGAGCTTCTCCAGCTGGCCGCTGCGGGTATGGAGCTACGTCGGCGTCGGCGTCTCCTTCGTCGCCTTCCTCTACATCCTCAAGATCGTCACCCAGGTGGTCTTCTTCGGCATCGACGTGCCGGGTTACGCCTCCCTGATGTCGGTGGTGCTGTTCCTCGGCGGCATCCAGCTGCTGTCGCTCGGCATCATCGGCGAGTACATCGGCCGCATGTTCGTGGAAGTGAAGCAGCGCCCCGTCTACCTCATCGAAGGGGTCTACGGCCAGTATGCCAAGCAGGATGAAGAGCCCAAGCAGGACGCCGCCAGCGGCAGCAAGAAGAGCGCCGGCAAGAAGACAGCTGCCGCTAAGGCCGCTGATGACCAGCAGGAGCAGGCTTCTCAATGATCTCCCGCGAGGAATTCTGGCGGCTGGTACGTTTCGGGTTTGTCGGCGGGGGGGCCACCCTCGTCGATCTGGGCACCTCCATCGCCCTGTTTCACACCTGGCCCACCATCTCGGAGCACCTGGTGACGACGCTGGCCTTTGCCATCGCCTTCTGGTTCTCCTTCTTCGGTCACCGTTACATCACCTTCCAGAAACAGGGTGCCGCCAGCAAGTTCCTGCTGGTCGCCCTCTTCTCGCTGGCGGTGCGTAACCTGATATTGAGCGGTCTGCTGTTTGCGGGTCTTTCCGGTCTGTTACCGGTGGTGATCGCCACCCTGACGGTCACCGTGCTCACCTACCTCCTCTCCAGGATCTGGGTATTTGCCTGATGAATGACATGACTACCACCACTGCCCCCGACCAGGCGGCGCCCTATCGCCCGTCACTTCGCATCAGCGGCCGCGACTGGCTGATGATCATCGCCGCCTTCGTGCTGAGCCGGGTTGCCCTGTACGGCATGGGTTACTTCGGCGTCCAGCTCTACGGCGCCACCGACATAGGCCCGCTGCAGGCCTATTGCCAGTTCGACTGCGTCTGGTTCCAGCGCATCATCGAGAACGGCTACGATCTCTACCCGCGCTGGCTGAGCAAGGGCAACGCGGCCAACTGGGCCTTCATGCCGCTCTACCCGATGATCTCCGGCACCCTCTCCAACCTGCTCAACGTCGAGAGCCTGATCGGCCTGATGCTGGTGGCCAACCTGGCGTTCTTCGCCAGCCTGCCGCTGATGCTGCTGGTGCTGCGCCAGCTCAAGCTGGGTGACGATACCGCCCGCTTCGGTGTCTGGCTGCTCGCCTTCTCCCCCTTCTCCGCCTACTTCGTCTCCGGCTATACCGAGTCGATGTTCATGGCGCTGATGCTGGGGATGTTCCTGTTCGCCTATCGCCAGCAGTGGCTGATGGTAGCCCTGCTCGGCGTCTTCATCTCCGCCACCCGCAACCTGGGGGTGATGATGGTGTTCCCGGTGCTGATCCTGGCGCTGCAGGCCTACGGCTGGCGCGAGTTCTTCCGCTTCACCGAGCGCGCCTTCAAGGTGGTGTTCACCCTCTGGATGATCCCGCTCGGCCTGTTCGCCTACATGTTCTATCTCTATCACCTCACCGGTGACGCGCTGGCCTTCAAGCATATCCAGGTGGCTTGGGGCCGTTACATGGACAGCCCGCTGGACTGGTGGCTGAGCGGCTTCGAGCTGGGCGGACGCAAATCCTACCTCTCCATCATGGTGATGTTCGGCTGGGCGCTGAACCTCTATCTGTTCAGCCAGAAGCGCTGGGCCGAGGCGACCCTGATGTTCATCTGCTGCACCATTCCGCTGATGACAGGGCTCAACGCCATGCCGCGCTACATGTTCGGCCTCTATCCCACCATGCTGGCGATCATCCTGCTGACCCATCGCTGGCCGGCCATTCGCCCGGCCGTGCTCTGCCTGAGCGGCATGGTGGCCTCCTTCATCGCGGTGGCCTTCGTCAACTTCAAGTTCTTCACCGTGTGACGAAGGTGGCAATGCAACAAGCCGGTCTATCGACCGGCTTTTTTTATGGGCACGACACCCCGCTCACACTTTTCCACTCTTGAAAACGTAACCATTTGAACTGATGTCACAAATCGACGGTTTGCCTGTCCAAGCGCGCCCTCATGCCTCCTAGAATGAGCCCCATTGACGGCAATCTGGTCCGCTTAACCCCAGCAAGGAATGGCTTATGCGTCGCACCCCCTCGGTTTCTTCCCTCTGGCTCGCCCTGCTGGCCTGCCCCCTCTTCCTCCCTCAGGCCATGGCCGCCGAGGTGCGCCTCTACGTGGATGACCAGCCGGTCGGCACGCCGCTGACGCTGGACAAGGGGGCGGTGCAGCTGACCCATCCGCTCACCAAGGGGAGCCACCAGATCCGCATCAGCGACGCGGGCAACAGTTGCGGCACCAGCTTCGGTCCGAGCGAGGCCAAACCGCTCCCCTTCGGCACCGCCCAGCCCATGGACAAGTGCAGCAAGGGGCAGCACTTCAACCTGCGGGTGATGCTGGCGGGGGATTATGAGTTCACCTTCAACCCGGATACCCCCAGCCTCAAGGTGCTGCGAGCCACCAAGAAGAGCGAGTTCAAACGCCAGCCGCCAGCGGAGCCCTGCATCAGCTGGGATGGCGGCCCGGTTACCGTATCCCTGAAAGGAGTCTGGCCCGACGGCACCCAACTGCGGGATGCCTACTCCGGCCAGCAAGGGGTGGTAAAAGGCGGCAAGCTTAGCCTGACACCGAGCAAAGAGAGCGGCGGCCTGCTGCTGCTCGAGCCGGTCAAGGCGGCCACAGCGGCCCCCTTCAGCTGGGATCAGGCGAGCGTCTATTTCCTGCTGACCGACCGCTTCAACAACGGCGATCCCGCCAACGACCACAGCTTCGGTCGCCAAAAGGACGGGCAGGATGAGGTGGCCACCTGGCACGGCGGCGACTTCAAGGGGCTGACCGCCAAGCTCGACTACATCAAGCAACTCGGCATCAACGCCATCTGGATCACTCCCATGGTGGAGCAGGTGCACGGCTTCATCGGTGGCGGCGAGCAGGGCAACTTCCCCTTCTACGCCTACCACGGCTACTGGGCGCTCGACTTCACCAAGATCGACCCCAACTACGGCGACGAGGAGAGCCTGAAGACCCTGGTGGACGAGGCGCACAAGCGCGGCATGCGCATCATCCTCGACGTGGTGATGAACCACGCAGGCTACGCCACCCTCGCCGACCTGCAAGATCTGGGGCTCACCGACCTCACCCAGAACACCGGCAAACTGCCGGCCCGCTGGAACCAGTGGCAACCGAGCGGCGGCCTCAACTGGCATGGCTACAACCAGTTTATCGACTATCAATCACCCGCCTGGAGCAAGTGGTGGGGCCCCGACTGGATGCGGGCCGGCCTGCCCGGCTACCCGCAGCCCGGCACCGACGACGTCACCGGATCGGTGGCGGGGCTGCCGGACTTCCTGACCGAATCCACCAAGCCGGTGGGGCTGCCGCCGCTGCTGGCGGCCAAACAGGACACCAGGGCCAAGGCACTGCCCAACGCCACCGTGAGCGACTATCTCATTGCCTGGCACACCGACTGGGTGCGCCGCTTCGGCATCGACGGCTTCAGAGCCGACACCGTCAAACACCTGGAGCCCGAGGTGTGGGCCCGCCTCAAGCAGGCCGGCACCGCCGCCCTCAAGGAGTGGAAAGCCGCCAACCCGACCAAGAAGCTCGACGAGCTGCCCTTCTACATGGTGGGCGAGGTGTGGGATCACGGGGTGGCCAAGGATTTCTGGTATCAAAACGGCTTCGATTCGCTGATCAACTTCGACTATCAGCGCGAGTTCGCCCTGCACCAGGCCCAGTGCCTGGCCAGCGCCGAGCCCACCTACGCCAGTTATGCCAGCCGCATCAATCAGGATCCCGAGTTCAACGTGCTGAGCTACATCAGCTCCCACGACACCAAGCTGTTCTTCGGCGACTATCAGGACGTGCCACTGCAGCGCCGGGTCGCCAGCAGCTTCATGCTGCTGCCGGGCGGCATCCAGATCTACTACGGCGATGAGTCCGGCCGCGGGCTCGCCAAGGATGGTGGCGTGTTCGATCAGGCGGTGCGCAGCGACATGAACTGGCAGGAGCTGGCCAGCGGCGAGAAGGCCGAGCTGGTCAAGCACTGGCAGCGGCTCGGCCAGTTCCGCGCCGCCCACCCGGCGGTGGCGGCGGGCAGCCACAAGAAACTGGCCGACAGCCCCTATGCCTTCGTGCGGGAGAAGGGGGATGACAAGGTGGTGGTGGTGTTCGCCGGCCGCCAGCCGTAATCCAGCTTAAGGAATCAAACCCAAACAGAGAGGGGAGCCAGTGGCCCCCTCTCTGTTTACACCAGTCATTCAAACCGGCGGTTGCGCCAGCGGGTTCACTGCGGCTGACGGGCCGCCGCCGGCCACTGCAGACGCGCCTTGACCAGGGTCTGCTGCCACAGCGGCCAGGCCAGCAGCGCCTGCTGATAGGCGCCCGCCTGGCCGGGCAGCTGGATGCCGTAGCTCGCCAGCCGGTAGGCCATCACCGCATAGAAGGCATCGAGGATCCCCGCCTCGCCAAAATAGAAGGGGCCCCGCGCCTGGGACCAGATGGTCTGCAGCCGGGCCAGCTCGCCGATGGCCTCCACCGGCGGTTCGCTGCGGGTCGGGGCGCCGAGGAAGAAGGGCAGCAGGGTACGGATCTGGCGAAAACCGGCGTGCAGCTCGGCGCAGAGGCTGCGGGCCAGCGCCCGCTCGGCCTGTGATGCGGGATAGAGCTGGCGATCGGGGCAGAGCTCGTGGATATATTCGGCGATGGCCAGCGAGTCGTGCACCCGCACACCGTCGTGATCGAGCCAGGGCACCAGGCCGGCGGGGGCCAGCCGCTTGAGCCGCTGCAGATCCTTGGCATCTTCCAGATCGAACACCTGCTCCTGCCACTCCAGCCCGCTCATGGCCAGCACCAGCGCCGCCCGCATTGCCCAGGTGGAGCCAGTGCCCACCGTCAATACCAGAGATCCCATCTATTGCCTCCTGCATGGGTTGTTCATGACCATCCCATCTGCCCCAATGGCACGACATCCGACGGTCGCTTCACATTTGCGCGCCGGCAGGTTTGACCCTCTCCGGGAGCGGTGCTAGTTTGATTTTCCAAAACAATCAGTTAGCAACAATGTGAGCAATGGACAGCCAATTTACCATCGTCATCGCAGATGACCACCCCCTGTTTCGGGGCGCCCTCTATCAAGCGGTGCACATGGCCATCGACGATGCCCAGCTGCTGGAAGCGGACTCCATCGACAGCCTGGCCCACCTGCTGGGGGAACACCCGGAAGTCGACCTGCTGCTGCTCGATCTCAAGATGCCGGGGGCCAACGGTTTCTCCGGTCTCGCCCACCTGCGCGGCCAGTATCCCGACCTGCCCATCGTGGTGGTGTCGGCTTCGGAAGAGCCTGCCATCATCCAGCAGGTGCTGCGGCTCGGCGCGCTCGGCTTCATCCCCAAATCGGCGCCGATGAAGGAGCTGGTCAACGCCCTCAATACGGTGATCGGGGGTGACAACTGGGTGCCGGCCGGCATCTCGCTCCACCCTGAACCCTGTGAGGGCACCGATTTTGCCAGCAAGCTGGCCAGCCTCACCCCCCAGCAGTACAAGGTGCTGGTGATGCTGCGCGACGGCAGCCTCAACAAGCAGATCGCCTGGGAGCTCAACGTCTCCGAGGCCACCATCAAGGCCCACATCACTGCCATCTTCAGAAAACTCGGCGTCAAGAACCGCACCCAGGCGGTCATCGCCCTGCAGCAGATGGATATCAAGGAGAGCTGAACCCTCCCAGCAAGCCTGCACATCATCTACCACTCGACAAATAGCACGGTCGTACTTTATGCTGCCCCGGTCTATGAAGGAGAGTGTGATGAGCAAGGGCCGGCTGACCCGCGACAACATTTTGCAGACTGCGTTCGAGCAGGCGAGCCAGCAGGGGCTGGAGAGCCTCACCATCGGCTCCCTTGCCAGCGCCTGCGAGATGTCGAAAAGCGGCCTGTTCGCCCACTTCCAGTCCCGCGACAACCTGCAGATCGCCGTGCTGGAGTACGCCGCCGAGGTGTTCCGGGAGCGGGTGATCCAGCCGGTGCGCCAGCAGCAGCACGGCAGCCAGCGAGAGAAGCTGACGGCCTTGCTGCAGGCCTGGCTGGCCTGGAACCAAAGCTTTGCCGGTCGCTGCATGTTCCTCGACGCCTGGACCTCGGCCCAGGAGGGTGAGGTACAGCAGGCCGCCCGCCAGCTGGTGCGCTTCTGGCTCGACTACCTGGCCCGCCAGGTGGTGCAGGGACAGAGCGAGGGCGAGTGGCGCAGCGACATGGATCCCTGGCGCGCCGTCTACCGCCTCTACGGCCTCTATCTGGCGGATCAGGTGTTCAATGCCCTCGATCTGTGTCAGGATCCGGCCCGCCACTTCTGGCCCGAAGTGGAGACGCTGCTGGATGGCTGGCGCTGATGGATTGACCTCTCTTTTTTAAAACCGACAAAAAAGCACGACCGTTCGCACATAAAAACCACAGGATGACCATGAGCAGCAAGATCTACTTCAACACCCGCCGTTTCAGCCCGAGCAAATGGTTGCTTGGCCTTGGCACCCGCTTGCACCACACCCTGGCCCCCGCTCATGCCAAGCGTACCGCCAGCAAGCTGCTGCTCACCCCCCAGCGCAACCAGCGGGATGACACGGTCCCAGCCGGACTGGTCAAACAGGCCGTGCACACCAGCGAAGGCACCCTGATGAGCTACCGGCTCGGCCAGGGGCCGGTCTGGCTGCTGATGCACGGCTGGTCAGGCAGCGCCAGCCAGTTCTACCCGCTGATGAGCCACATTGCGGCCCAGGGCTTCACGGCCATTGCCTACGATCACCCGGCGCACGGCCACAGCGCCGGCCATACCGGCCACTTGCCCCGCTTCGTGCGCGCCTTCGACGAACTTGTGGAGAAGATGGCGGCGGAGTGCGGCCCGCTGCAGGGCGTCATCGCCCACAGCATGGGGGGCGCCGTCACCCTCTCCAGCCGCCGACGCGAGCTGGATGCCCTGCCGCTGCTGCTCATCTCGCCGGTGCTCGACTACGTGCCCCAGCTCTACGGCATGGTGGCGCGCTCCGGCTACTCCATCCGGCTGTTCGATGCGGTGGTCAAGGAGATTGAGCAGGAGTACCAGCACCCCTTGAGCACGGTCGACCCGCTGGGGCGGCTCGCCGGCCGCAGCGGGCCTGCCATCATAGTGCACGACGAGGAGGATCGCTTCGCCCCGCACGGCGATTCCCTGCGCGCCACCCAGGATGGTCGCACCCGGCTGGTGAGCACCCGCGGCCTCGGCCACGGCCGCATTCTCGCCAGTGCCCCGGCCTTCGCCGCCTTCGATCAGCTGAGTACCGCCCGCAGCAACCACTGAACAGCCTCAAAAAGGGCCTGCAAAAAATGGTTGGCAGGCCTGTTTTTATATTTGATACAGCGTCTTATAGTTAAATTGCTCGGTGGCAACACCCCCAGTGGCATGCATAAGGCGCAGTATCATGGCCAGACCCAACACAGCTCTTCTGTTGACCGGTGGTGGTGCCCGCGCCGCCTACCAGGTCGGCGCCCTCAAGGCGATCGCCGAGTTCTATCCCCGCAATCTCGGCATACCGTTTCCCATCCTGTGCGGCACCTCGGCCGGCGCCATCAATGTCACCGCGCTGGCCTGCTACGCCTCCTGCTTTCATCTGGGGGTGCGCAAGCTGGAGTGGGTCTGGCGCCGTTTCGAGACCCACCACATCTTCGACTTTCACCCGGGGCGCCTGTTGTGGCGACTGATGTACGAGGGCTCGGCGGGGCTCGTCAATCCCCACACCAACCACGCCTTTCACCTGTTCGACAACGCGCCGCTGCGCCGCCTGCTGGATCAGCTCATCGACTATCACCGCATCGACGACAACATCCTCTACGGCAGCCTGGAGGCGCTGGCCATCACCGCCTCCGACTACGACGACGGTCTCTCCACCACCTTCTTTCAGGGGAGAGCCGAGCACCTGCCGTGGGAGCGGGCCAGACGGCGCGGGCTGCGCACCCTGCTCACCTCGGATCACCTGCTCGCCTCCTCGGCGCTGCCGTTTGTCTTCCCGGCCACCCACATCGGCGAGAAGTTCTACGGCGATGGCTCCATCCATCAGCTGAGCCCGCTCAGTCCCGCCATCCACCTGGGGGCAGAGCGGATCCTGCTGATCACCCTGGATCCACCGGCGCACACGGCCCCCACCTTTCACCATGGCCACCTGACCAGCTCCAACATCGCCAGCCACCTGCTGGACACCGTCTTCACCGATACCCTCAACTCGGATCTGGAGCGGCTGTGGCGCATCAACCAGACCCTGGATCTCATCCCGGAGCGGGAGCGCAACCGGTTGAAACTCAAACGGGTGGAGACCTGCGTGCTCAAACCAAGCCAGGATCTCGACCTGCTGGCGCTGGCCTACCTGCGCAAGCTGCCAGTGCATCTGCGCCGCCTGCTGCGGGTGCTGGGGGTGACGGGGGACGAGACCAGCAGCCTGGCCAGTTTCCTGATGTTCTATCCCGGCTACTGCCAGCAGCTGATCAAGCTGGGCTACCTGGATACTCTGAACGAGCGCCAGCGGGTCGAACAGTTTCTGGGGATAGAGGAGGAGGTACGGGTCGAGGCCTGAGCCGGAGTATTCAAGGGAAGCGGGGACGGCATTGGCAGCAGGGCTGGTGCAACATGGGCTCAGGGATCAGCGCCCCTCCAGCAGGCGCTGCTCCGCCTGCTCCACCGCCACCGCATTGCCGAACAGCACCAGCTTATCCCCCGTCGCCAGCACCAGTTCGGGTCTGGGCTCCAGCCGCTGTGTGCCCCGCTGCACCTCCCTGATCCGCACCGCATCGACCCCCAGCGCCTGCACGCTGCGCCCCACCGCCCAGGCCTGCTCGTGCAGCAGCACGGGGTGCAGCCGCTCGAGCAGCTGATCCGTCTCCAGGTTGCCGGCGCTTTGATCTCCCCAATAGAAGCCGTGCAGAAAGCGATACTGGTTGCTGCGCTCATGCTCCATGCGCCGGATCACCCGGCCGATGGGGATGTCGCAGTTGAGCAGCAGGTGGGAAACCAGCATCAGGGCCCCCTCCTGGGACTCGGGGATCACCTCGAAGGCCCCCGCCCGCTTGAACGCCTCCAGGAAGCTGTCGTCTCGGGTGCGCACCAGCACCTTCACCTCCCCCGCCAGCTCCCTGATGAGCGCCAGCATGGCCTCGACCCGCTTGGGATCGTCAAAGGTGATGATCACCAGCCTGGCCCGCAGCAGGCCGGCGGCCAGCAGGATGTCGCGCCGGCTGGCATCGCCGAACGCCACCTGCTCCCCCGCCGACTTGGCCTCGCTCACCCGCTCGGGATCGAGATCCAGCGCCAGGAAGGGGATCTCCTCCTGCTTGAGAAAGCGGGCGCAGGTCTGACCGGCCCGGCCAAAGCCCGCGATGATCACGTGCTGGCTCTTGCTCAGGCCCGACTGGGCCACTTCGGAGCGGGTGAGCAGGGCCGGATCGGTGAGGGAGCGGGCCAGCTGGTGAGCCTGTTGCACCAGCCAGGGGGTCATGGCGATGGAGGTGACCCCGATACCGATGAGCAGGGAGACCAGCCGGTGGTCGAGCAGACCGTGGTGGTTGGCCAGTGCCAGCAGCACGAAGCCGAACTCCCCTACCTGGCTCAGCATGATCCCCGCCGCCATGGCGTCGCGCTTGCGCTCCCCCATCAGCCGGCCGGCCAGCAGCACCAGCAGCGACTTGAACAGGATGAGGGCCGGTACGCTCAGCGCCACCAGCCACCAGTCCAGCGCCACCCGCTGCCAGTCCATGGTCATGCCGATGGTGATGAAGAAGAGCCCCATCAACACGTCCCGAAACGGCCGGATGTCCACCTCCAGCTGGTGACGGTAGTGGGATTCCCCCAGCATCATGCCCGCCAGAAAGGCCCCCAGCGCCATGGAGAGACCCATCCACTGAGTGAGCGAGGCAGCCAGCAGCGCCACCAGCAGGGTGCTCAGCACGAACAGTTCGTCGGAGCGAGCCCGTGCCACCTCGTGAAACAGCAGCGGCAGCAGCCACTTGCCCACCGCCAGCAGGCTCAGCAAGGCAAACAGCCCCTTGAGGGTGGCCCAGGCGATCTCCGCCAGCAGGGCGCTGCCCTGGATCTCCGGCCGGGCCAGGATGGGGATCATCACCAACAGCGGCACCACCGCCAGATCCTGAAACAGCAGCACGCTCACCCCGAGCTGGGCACGGCGGGTGTGCAGCTGCTTCTGATCCCCCAGCTGCTTGATCACCACGGCGGTGGAGGAGAGCGCCAGAGTGCCCGACACCACCAGTGCCTGGGCCAGACTCAGGCCCCACCACCAGGCGATGGCAAAAAACAGCAGGGAGGTGAGCAACACCTGCAGGCCACCGACCCCGATCACCAGTCGGCGCATGGCGATGAGCCGGGGCAGCGAGAACTCGAGCCCGAGCGAAAACATCAGAAAGACGATACCGAGCTCGGCGATGGTCTGCATGATCGCCTGGCCGGTGATCACGGCGGCGCCATGGGGGCCGAGCACGACCCCGGCGAGCAGGTAGGCGAGGATCACCGGCTGGCCCAGGCGCCGGAAAATCGCCACCAGCAGGACGGCGGCAAGCAGCAGGATCAATACGTCTGCGTACAATATTTCCTCCTTTTTTATCTACTTAAGCCTAGCCAGCCGCCCTTGTTAGCATCGAACATATTTTGGGCACAGGTATTGCAGGTAAGCAGCAGGAAGTAGGTTGTTTGAGGGCTGTACCGTGGAAAACACATCATCATTGAGCGGTTTGGGACATGGCATCGAGCAGTGGGTTCGCCAGATGGAGCGGCTCACGCCGCTGGCAAGCCAGGATCGCAACCAGCTGCTCGAGCAGTTGCTGGTGCAGACGGATCTGGGCAGCCTGCTGGCAACTTTTGCCGATCGTGCGGCAAGAATTGTCCGGATCCACAGCCTGCACTTCGACTGCGGCCAGCCGCACACCCTGATCCAGCATCCACCCCAGGCCAGCCTGACCCTGCACAGCTACCCGTTCGAGCTGCGCGGTCAGCATGGCCAGCTGCTGGGCCAGCTGCACTACACCCTCGAACACGCCCTGAGCGGCAGTCAGCAACGGGTGCTGCAGCAGTATCATCAGCTGCTCAGCCTGCCGCTGCCCCTCTATCTGCGCCTGTCACAGCTGGAGCTGCAGGTACGGCTCGATCACCTGACCGGGCTCGGCAACCGCTCCTACTTCGACGAGGCCATCGGCCGCGCGGTGGAGCAACACAGCCGGGAGTCTCACGGGTTGGTGCTGGTACTGCTGGATCTCGACAGCTTCAAGCAGATCAACGACACCTGGGGTCACCCGGTGGGCGATCTGGTGCTGAGCCGCTTCGCCCAGCTGCTGACCCACTGCATCCGCAGCACGGATCAGGCGTTTCGCCTCGGCGGCGACGAGTTCGCCCTGCTGCTGCAACCCGCCGAGCCCGAGGCCTGGCGCCCGGTCTGGCTGCGTCTGCAGCACATGTTGCTGACTCACAAGGAGCTCAGCACCTTCTCGGTCGGCTGCAGCCTGGGGGCCGCCAGCTGGCAGTCCGGGGTGGACGTGCACAGCCTGTACGAGGCAGCCGATGCCCACCTCTACGCCCGCAAGAAGGCGGGCAAGGCCGGCCTGCTGGACTGAACCGGCCAGCCGCTGAATACGACAAGGCCGGCATATGCCGGCCTTGTTCGTTTGCTGCAGAGAGGATTACTGCGGGGGCTGACAGGCCGCCGCCGGCAGCCAGTGCCAGGCCAGGCCAGGTTCCTGCGTCATGAATCCGTCACAGAGGAACAGCTCGCCTACCGCCGCCACCTGTTCGCCGTAATAGAGGATGGGAATGCGGCCACGCTGCCAGGAGGGCACCCCATACTCCTGCAGCAGCTTCTTGAGGCGCCGGCTGCCGCCGCGCCCCACCGGCTTGAGCATGCTGCCAGCGGCCACCCCGAAGCGTACCGACAGCGGCTCGTCCGCCCCTGGCAGCCGCAGCCCCTCGCCCTCCGTCCGCGAAAGCAGTCGCACCTCGCCGAGCCCGTCCGGCAGGATCAGCGTCTCCCCCACCCTCAACGCCAGCTGCTCGTGACGAGGCTGCAGTCCGGGTCGCACCAGATGAAGCCGGCCCTGAAAGCGGCGGCAGCTCTGCCCGCCCCAGTTGAGCTGGGGATTGGCGTCTTCCCGCGCCTGCGCCACCTCCTGCCAGAGCAGACCGAGCTGCTCGCGGGAGGGCATCTCGCCCCCCTGGCGGCGGATCCAGTAACGCAGCAGGTTGTTGCGCCGGGTGCCTGACAGGGCCAGCAGCGGCGTGATCTGCAGCGCCTCTCCTGCCGCCGCCAGCCGCCAGTCGGCCTCTGCCAGCTCCTCCAGCAGCGCCTCCTGCTCGGCGCACAGCGCCATGCTGCGCGCCGCCGTCTGGGCCATGGCGGGCCAGCGGGCCTTGAGCTGGGGAATGAGCTGCTGGCGCAGGAAGTTGCGGTCATAACTCACATCCTGATTGCTCTCATCCTCCACCCAGCCATAGGGGAGGCTGGCCGCCGCCTCGGCCAGCTCGGTCCGGCTCACCTCGAGCAGCGGGCGCAGCAGCAAGCCGCCGGCAAAGGGCTGGCTCGGCACCATGCCCGCCAGCCCGCGCAGACCGGCACCACGCTTGAGCGCCAGCAGCAGGGTCTCCAGCTGATCGTCCTGATGATGGGCGGTGAGCAGCCACTCCCCCTCCCCCAACTGGGCGGCGAGGGCCTGATAGCGGGCCTCCCGCGCCTGCGCCTCCAGGCTGTCGCCGCTGCTCCGCTGCAACTGCACCCGCTCGACCAGCAGCGGCACCGCCAGTTGCTGACACACCCCTTCACAGTGGGCCACCCACTCGTCGGCATGTGGGCTCAGGCCGTGATGGACGTGCAGGGCGCGCAGGGCAAGGCCGTGGGCGTGAGCGAAGCGGGCCGCCAGCACCAGCAGCACGGTGGAGTCGAGCCCGCCGCTGAAGGCCACCAGCAGGCCGCGGGAACCTTCGGGCGCAGGCAGAGTCTGACAAAAGCGAGAATAAATACGAGAAATCATAGGCTTCCCCAATACGACCAGGCGGATCTTAGCAGAGTCGGGCTTATCAAGCGCTAACCCGACTGCTAGAGTGAATCGCTCCCTGCGTGGGCAAGGAAGCCGTATAACCCGAATTGGAATCAAAAAATGAACAATAAGAAAAGCATACTGGCCGGCCTCATCGGGCTGGCCCTGCTGGCAGGCTGCAGTCAGGCGCCGGATACCAGCAACAAGCACTCAGGCCTCGCGCTGGCCAACATGGACACCAGCGTCAAACCCGGCGATGACTTCTTTCGCTACGTGAACGGCCACTGGCTGACCACCGCCAAGATCCCGGACGACAGACCCGCCGATGGCGCCTTCTACCTGCTGCGGGACAAGTCCCTGGCGGACGTGCGGGTGCTGGTGGAAGGGCTGGATGGCAAGGCTGCCGCCGGCACCCAGGCCCAGCAGATCCGCGATCTCTACCACAGCTATCTGGATCAGGCGACCCGGGATGCCAAGGGTACTGCTCCCCTGCTGCCGATGCTGAGCGAGATCGAGCAGATCAAGAGCAGCCAGGATCTCGCCCGCGCCTTCGCCCAGAGCGGTCGCAACGGCGGCGGCGCCCCCTTCGGCTTCTGGATAGACGCCGACGCCAAGGCCCCGGACAGCTATGCGGTCTACCTCTACCAGGCCGGCCTCAGCCTGCCGGATCGGGACTACTACCTCAAGACGGATGCCGCCAGCCAGGCGCTGCTCAAGAAATACGAGCAGCACATCGCCACCATGCTGGGTCGCTTCGGCGAGCCGGATGCCGCCGCCAAGGCCAAGCGGGTGCTGGCCCTCGAGAGCAAACTCGCCAAGATCCAGTGGGACAACGTCAACCTGCGGGATCGGGAGAAGAACTACAACAAGGGGCCCCAGAGCGAGCTCAAACGCCTCGCCCCCGCCATCGACTGGGACGCCTACCTGAGCCAGGCCGGCCTCGCCGGTCAGAGCAGCCTCATCATCGGCCAGCCGAGCTATCTCGCGGCCCTGAACGAGGTGATGAAGCAGACCCCGATCGGCGACTGGCAGGCCTACCTCAAGTGGCAGCTCATCACCGATTACGCCCCCTACCTCGACAGCCAGACCGATGCCCAGAACTTCGCCTTCTTCGGCACCACCCTGAGCGGCACGCCCAAGCAGCGCGCCCCCTGGGAGAGGGCGCTCGGCGTGCTGGACGATCATCTGGGTGAGGCGGTCGGCAAGCTCTACGTGGAGCGCTACTTCCCGCCCCAGGCCAAGGCCCGCATGGAGCAGCTGGTGGAGAACCTGCGCACAGCCTACGGCCAGAGCATCGAGGAGCTGGACTGGATGTCGCCAGCCACCAAGGCCCAGGCCAAAGAGAAACTCGCCAAGTTCCGCCCCAAGATCGGCTACCCGGACAAGTGGAAGGATTACAGCGCCATCGCGATCCGCGCCGACGATCTGGTGGGCAACCTGCAGCGCGCCCGCGCCTTCGAATACGCCGACAACCTGGCGCGCCTCGGCAAGCCGGTGGACAGAGACGAGTGGCACATGTCGCCGCAGACGGTGAACGCCTACTACAACCCGAGCAACAACGAGATCGTCTTCCCGGCCGCCATCCTGCAACCGCCCTTCTTCGACATGCAGGCGGATGACGCGGTCAACTACGGCGCCATCGGCGGGGTGATCGGTCACGAGATGGGTCACGGTTTTGATGATCAGGGCGCCAAATCCGACGGTGACGGCGTGATGCGCGACTGGTGGACGCCGACCGATCTCAAGGAGTTTCGCTTCCGCACCAGCCGGCTGGTGGCCCAGTACAACCGCTTCGAGCCCATCGCGGGGCAGTTCGTCAACGGCCAGTTCACCCTGGGGGAGAACATCGGCGATCTGGGCGGCCTCACCATCGCCCACAAGGCCTATCTGCTGTCGCTGGATGGCAAGGAGGCCCCGGTGCTGGACGGCTTCACCGGCGAGCAGCGCTTCTTCCTCGGCTGGGCTCAGGTATGGAAAGGCATGTATCGCCCCGAGCTGATGCAGATGCTGCTCGCCTCGGATCCCCATTCGCCACCGGAATACCGGGTCAACGGCGTGGTGCCGAACATCCCCGCCTTCTACGAGGCGTTCAACATCCAGCCGGGTGACAAGCTCTATCTGGACCCGGCCAAACGGGTCAAGATCTGGTAATGACGGCCCCGCTGAGGGGCGGATGACGCGAACCGGCGGGGACTGCCCGGCCGGTTCGCACAGTGACACAGGTGGCGGGTAACCGCCGCCGCAGTAACAAGGGTCAAACCGATGAAAGCCTTGCTCATGACACTCGGCCTGCTCACCCTGCCCCTCGCCAGCCAGGCGGCGGACGGGTTCTTCAAACAGCTGACGCTCCCCTCAGGCCAGGTAGTGACCGTCAGCGAAGGGCGCGGCGAACCTGCCTCCACCGGCAGCTACGACGTGCGCCTCTACTCCGGCGCCAACCCCCAGTTCCCGCTGGATCAGTTCATCGACGGCAAGGTGCTGCCGCGCGATGGCAGCATCAAGGAGCTCAAGCTGCTGGATCTCAACGGCGACAAGCAGCCCGAGCTCATCGTCGTGGTGGAGAGTGCCGGCAGCGGCAGCTACCTGAGCGCCGACGCCTTCACCCTCAACCCGCAGGAGGGGGTGGAGAACTTCAACCACGTGGAGGGGCTGGCCCCCAATGACGATGTGATTGAGGCCCTCAAGACCCCGCGCGACTGACATCCCCATCACCACGCCCCGCCCAGCGGGGCGTTTTTTTGTCCTGCCGCTGACAAAGCGCCTTCCCGCCTCATCCACAGGGCACCGCCATGGATAGACGGTTATTTTTTCTGCGCTTATAATCGCCGCACCGTGCCATAACGAAACACAAGGAGGTAAAAAATGGTTATCCAAGCGTGTCCGATGTTCTCGGCTCGCCTGTTCGGCACATTCGCCTGCTCTTGCCTGCATACCATCGCGCTGCGATAGCGGGTTCGAGCAAAGCCGACTCCCTTCCATACCGAGACTTTTCTCGACTCTGCCGTTGTCGCCAGCGCTCCTGATGACAGGGATCTTTGATCCCGCGATTTAAGAGAGCAAGAGCATGACAACCCTGATGAGTACCCATTCCCTGCAGATGAGTGCGGGGCACCTTCCGTTATTTGACCACCTCGAACTTGGCATTCGCGCAGGCGACCGACTCGGCCTGATTGGCGCCAACGGCTGTGGCAAGAGCACATTGCTGGCGCTGCTGGCGGGCGAGCGCACGCCCCAGGCTGGCCGGGTCGTGCAGGCTGCCGCCTGCCGCTGCGAGTTCGTGGCCCAGCAACTGCCCGCCAGACTTTCACCCCTCGGCACCCGCGCCGTGCTGCTGGATGCGCTGGGCAACGACCCGAGCGCCGAGTGGCAGGTGGACAAGCTGCTGACCGAACTGCAGCTGGAGGCCCAGGCCACGCTGCCGGTCAGTGCGCTGAGCGGCGGCCAGCACAGCCGGCTGCAGATAGGGCGCGCCCTGCTGCGCCAACCCAACCTGCTGCTGCTCGATGAGCCCAGCAACCACCTGGACCTGCCCGCCCTGCTCTGGCTCGAGCAGTTTCTGCTGGGCTGGCGCGGCGCCTTCGTGCTGGTTTCCCACGACGCTCGCCTGCTGGACAGAGTCACGGATCAGACCCTGATCCTGCAGGGTGGCCAGCTGCACCGCTTCGCCCTACCCTGCAGTCAGGCCCGGGCGGCGCTGGCCGCCGAGGATGAGCAGGCCCGCCTGCGCCGGGCCGACGAGCAAAAGGAGATAGACCGCCTGAGCGCCAGCAGCAAACGCCTCGCCATCTGGGGGCGGGAGCATGACAACGAGAAGCTGGTGCGCCAGGCCAAGTCCATGGAAAAACGCATCGCCCGCCTGCAGGAGGAGCAGAGTCAGGTGGCGGCGCTGGCCCCCTGGCGGCTCGAGCTGCGCGGACTGAGCCTGCCCGCCGACACCCTGCTGCGACTGGAGGCCCTCGATGTGTCACCAGCACCGGACCTGCCGCCGCTGCTGCGGGCCGAAGGGCTCTGGTTGCGGGCGGGGGACAGGGTCGCCCTGCTCGGAGCCAACGGCACCGGCAAGTCCTCCCTGCTGCGCCAGTGCTGGCGCGAACTGGTCGCGCAGAGCCCGCAAGCGGGCTGGTACTGCCACCCCGGCGCCAGCATCGCCTATTACGATCAGTCCCTGCAGCAGCTGGCTGACGACGCCACCCTGAGCGACGCCCTCTACCCGCTGGCCCCTCTGCCGGAGACCACCCGGCGTCAGGCGCTGATCCGGGCGGGTTTCCCCTATGCCCGCCACGGTCAGCAGGTGCACACCTTGAGCGGGGGGGAGCGGGCACGGCTGCTGTTTCTCGCCCTGTCGCTCGGCAGCCACCACATGCTCTGGCTCGACGAGCCCACCAACCACCTGGATCTGGCGGGCAAGGAGGAGCTGGCCGAGGCGATTGCCGCCTTCCCGGGGGGCGTGCTGCTGGTCTCCCACGACCGGGAGCTGATCGAGCGCGGCTGCAACCGCTTCTGGCTGATCAAGGATGGCCGCATCCAGGAGGCTCACAGCGCCGAGCGGGCCTATGCCGAGCTGCTCGGCGATGCGCCCTCGCCGGCAGCCGACAAGGCAGACCTGGCCGCCCCCGCCATGGGGCAGGCCCCGGCCGGCCCGGCGGATGACGAAGAGGCGCTGCTGGCACGCTGGTATGAACTCGATGCCCTGCTCGCGGCCGATCTGGCCCGCAAGCCCAGGCACCAGACCCCGCGCCTGCAGCAGCAGTGGCGTGACGAGCTGGCGCGCCTTGCTGACCTGCTCGGCTTTGCCTGACGCCAGCCAGCATCATCCATCCTTTATCACTCAACTCACGCGGCCAACTCAGGTTGGCCGCAAGGAACCATCATGACTGACTCAATGTTTCCCGAAATCCGGCTCGATCCCGTCAGCGACGCCGATCTGCCCCACATCTTCCGCGGCCTGTCCGATCCGCGGGTCGTCGCCTACTACGGCGTCAGCTACGACAGCCTGACGGCGTGCCAGGCCCAGATGGATTGGTATACCGAGTTGACCCGCACCGACCGTGGCGCCTGGCACCTCATTCGTGACCAGCACACGGGCGAACCGCTCGGCGCCATCGGCTACAACGATGCCGACCCTGAGCACCGGCGGGCCGAGCTGGGCTACTGGCTCTATCCCGAACATTGGGGCAAGGGGGTGATGAGCGCGGCGCTGCAACTGTGGCTGCCGCTCACTTATCGCACCACAGCGCTGCACCGGCTGCTGGCGGTGGTAGAGGAGCCCAACCGCCCCTCCGCTCGCCTGCTGGAGCGGGCCGGCTTTCACTACGAGGGCACCGCGCGGGAGTGCGAACGCAAGGGAGATGGCTTCATCTCCCTGCGCCACTACGCCATCTTGCGCAGCGACCTGCCCGCCAGCCGCTGAACGGAAGCAAAAAGCCCCGCACTGCGGGGCTTTTGTCGGGTTACTTGATGGCGCAGACACGATCATCTGGCGCCGAGCGGCGACCTCTGCGCCGCCATAACGAGAAGCAGCCATACCCCAGACTGAGCACGACGGCATAGAGCACCTGGGAAGCGAGCGCCACCAGCACCAGGGCGCAGAGCAGTACGCTTATCCCCGCCAGCCCCTTGCCAACCCCGCCGAGCAGACGCCAGCCCGCCGCCATGCAGAGCAGGTAGACCAGCACGAAGTTGCCGTTGGCGTAGCGGATCAGCTCATCGAGGGGCAACCGCAACCAGATGATGAGGGTGATGCAGAGCAGGCAGATGAGCAGTACCAGACCGAGCGCCCGCAGCGGCGCGCCGCGAGCGGTAAGCACCGCCAGCGAGGGGGGCAGCTTCCCTTCGCGTGCCATGCTCCAGATAAGCCGGGCAAAACCCTGAATGTAGATGTTGATGCTGGCAAAACAGGAGAGGTAGCCAAGCACCGCCACCAACCACTTGGCGGTGGGGCCGAACAGCAGGGAGAGCAGGGCCGGAATGGCGGTGGCGTTGGTCGCCTCATCGCCGTAGAGGCCATATTTGAGCACCACCAGCGAGTGTATCCAGTAGATGAGCCCCGCCAGCAGCACCCCGCCGAGCAGGGCCAGCGGATAGTCCCGCTCCGGTCGCTTGAACTCCTCCCCCATGTGGGCGAAGGCCTCGAGCCCCACGAAACACCAGAACATCACCGCCAGCGCGGTGGCCATGGCGGGCCACTCATCCGTCGTCGGCAGCGGCCGGGCGGCGTCGCGCCAGCTGATATCCCCCTTGAACCAGATGAGCAGGGTGAGCCCCAAAATGGCGAGCGCGATCAGCAGCTGCAGGTTGCCGGAGGAGCGCGCTCCGCGCAGCCCCAGCAGAAAGACCCCGAGCAGGGTGAGCAGCTGGATGGCCCACAGAGTCCACTCCCCCAGATCGAACAGGGCGTGCCAGAAGCCGGCGGCGATCATCAGGGCGGCGGGCAGGCCCACCGGCAACACCGCCAGAAAGAGGAAAGCGGAGAAGCGTTCGGCGCCGTTGCCAAAGGCGAGGCCAATCAGGTGTGGCGCCCCGCCGGCATGGGGATAGCGGCGGCCGAGGCGGGCGAAGGTAAAGGCGATGGGCAGCACCAGCGCAATCAGCAGCAACCAGGCCCAGAGCGAGGCCCCACCCGCCAGCGAGGCGGCGGTCGCCGGTACCACGAAGATCCCGGTGCCGAGCAGCGAGGTGGCGAGCAACCCCATCCCCTGCCAGAGCCCGAGATCCTTTTTCAACCCAGACATATCCTTTTGTCCTGTCTAGAAAAACATCCCGCCATGTTAGGCCTGCCCCGCCCCTTTGTTAAGGGCGGCGGCGAGAATATGCCCGGTTTTATGCAAGGCCGTAGCCCTGGACAGCGGCCATAAAAAAAGCCGCCTCTTGCGAGGCGGCTTCTTCATTCAAGCGGGTAACCGGAGTTATCAGGCAATCAGCTTGTAGATGATACCGGACATGGCGATCAGGCCGATGATGGTCACGAAGCCGTTGCTGATGTTGCCAGCGTATTTGCGCATGGCCGGCACCTTGGTGATGGCGTACATCGGCATCAGGAACAGCAGCATGGCGATGATGGGGCCGCCCAGGTCTTCAATCATGCCGAGGATGCTCGGGTTGATGGTGGCGATGGCCCAGGTGGTCAGGATCATGAACACGGCAGTGACTTTGTTCAGTTGCTTGGTGTCAACGTTCTTGCCCTTCTCGCGCAGCGCCTTGGCCATCAGGCCGTTCATGCCCTCTTGCGCACCCAGGTAGTGACCCAGGAAGGATTTGCTGATGGCAACCATGGCGATCAGCGGAGCCACGGTGGCGATGACCGGGTTGTCGAAGTGGTTGGCCAGGTAGGACAGGATGGAGATGTTCTGTTCCTTGGCAGCAGCCAGGTCAGCCGGAGAGAGGCTCAGTACGCAGCTGAATACGAAGAACATAACGGTCATCACCATCATGACGTGGGCGCCCAGCAGGATGTTGCTGCACTTCTTCTCGGCACCTTCACCGTAACGACCCTTGTTGTCCACCGCGAAGGAGGAGATGATCGGGGAGTGGTTGAAGGAGAACACCATGACCGGGATGGCCAGCCACAGGGTCTTGATGAAATCGCCGTTGAAGGCATCACCCAGCGCCGGGGCTTCGGTGATGATGGCACCATTCCAGTGCGGGATCAGGTAGAGCGCCAGGCCCATCAGGGTGATCACGAACGGGAATACCAGCACGCTCATCGCTTTGACGATGACCTGGCCGCCCAGACGAACAACCGCCATCAGACCCAGGATCAGCGCCAATGACAGCACGGCACGGGGAGGTGCAGTCATGCCCAGCTGGTGAACAATCAGGCTCTCGACTGTGTTGGTGATGGCGACCGAGTACATCAGCACGATCGGGTAGATGGCAAAGAAGTAGAGCAGGGTGATGAACTTGCCTGCGGTCTTGCCGAAGTGCTCTTCCACCACTTCGGTGATGTCGCCGTCACGGGTGGAGCCGGACAGCACGAAGCGGGTCAGGCCACGGTGGGCGAAGAAGGTCAGCGGCAGGGCCAGGATCAGCATGGCAACCAGCGGCCACAGGCCACCTACACCGGCGTTGATCGGCAGGAAGAGCACACCGGCACCGATGGCGGTACCGTACAGACCCAGCATCCAGACCACATCGGCCTTGTTGATGCCACGGGAAGACGCATTACTGGCTAAGTTGCCTTCTACTGCAATGTTCATGTCAGACATAGGGGTGTTCCTGTCATCAAGGAAAATAGAAAATATCTAGTCAACCGGGCGCGATGCCCTGTCCCATTTCCCTGGAACGCCTGCAGTTCATCCCTGTTTTATTCTCATTCCCATCGCTCCGGCAAACTGGTCATCACTCCATGTAACAACCAAATTGCAACAAACAGACCGGTGGGGAGTGGGCCCGAGGGCCGCAAACGCGTCAGTTTTTACAACCCACTAACACGCCTTTGTTTCGATGAGCTGACTCTAATTAAATCCCCTTAGCGATCACAGTGTTTTTTTGAATTAATCAACCAAAGTTTGATTGGAATCGCCTTTCTGGCGTCATAGATCACGTTTCGAGCCCAATTTTGTGAACAGCTGTTAACAAATAACGGTAGTTTCACCCGTATCTATATCCTTATGGGTACAACAATTTCGCTACATGTGTCTGTTTGTTGGCCACGTTGTGCCTTGCCCTGCCCTGGCGTACCCTGTTGTTCAACATTTTTCCGCTGAATTAATATGGCCATCACCCGTACCGACCTCGCCGAACTGGCGGTGTTTGCCGCCGTCGCCCGTCACCAGAGCTTCAGCAAGGCCGCCCTCGAACTCGGGGTCTCGGCATCCGCCCTGAGCCACAGCCTGAAAGGGCTGGAGACCCGGCTGGGGGTGCGGCTGCTCAACCGCAGCACCCGCGCCGTGGTGCCCACCGAGGCGGGCCAGCGGCTGCTGACCCAGCTGCTGCCGACCCTGAACCATCTGGAGAGCGCACTGGACGAGCTGACCCGTCACAGCGACGAGCCGGTGGGACGGCTGAAGATCTGTGCACCGCGCGGGGCCATCGACGACCTGCTGGCCCCGGTGTTGATCGATTACCTGGTGCGCTACCCGCGCATGCAGGTGGAGGTGGTGGAACAGGAGCTGATGCCGCGCCTCATCGAGGATGGTTATGACGCCGCTATCTTCTACGGCGATCTGCTGCCCAAGGAGATGATCGGAGTACCGCTCGGGCCGCCCCAGCGCTATCTGGTGGTGGCGGCGCCCGCCTATCTGGCCGAACACGGCACCCCGCAACACCCTCGCGAGCTGTCGCGCCACGCCTGCATCGGCTACCGGCTCACCCCCTCCCATCACTACCGCTGGGCCTTCGCCGGGGAAGAGGGTTCCCTGCTGGAGATAGAGGTGACGGGTCCGCTCACCACCAGCACGCCGGCCCTCTATCTGGGGGCGGCCGAGGCGGGGCTGGGGCTGGCCTACTGTCTGGAAGAGGAGGTGAGCCAAAAAGTGGCCCAGGGGAAACTGCTCACCGTGCTGGAGCCCTGGTGCCCCACCTTTGCCGGTTTTTATCTCTTCTATCCCAGCCGGCATCAGCTGGGCAGCGGCTTGCGGGCTCTCATCGACATGCTGAAAGCCCACTATAAACCGACCAATTACTGAATATTGCTCATCAATCCTTCAAGTAGAACCAGGATTATCTCAAAAACAATATTAATCTAGACTGTCTGCTCGATAATCGAACTCCCCAAGAGAACAGATATGTCTGCCTATTTCACTCTGCGCCAGCGGGCGATGACCCGCCGTTTCTGGGGCTATGCCCTCCCCTCCGTCATGGCCATGCTGGTATCCGGCGCCTACTACCTGGTCGATGGCATCTTCGTCGGCCACTACGTGGGGGCCGCCGGCCTCGCCGGTATCAACCTGGTCTACCCGGTCATCATGGTGCTGATCGGCCTTGCCGCCATGATCAGCATGGGGGCGGCCACCGCCATCTCCTTCCAGCAGGGCGCCAGGAACACCGGGCTGGCCCGCCAGGCGCTGGTCAATGCGCTCTGGCTGCTGGCGGGGCTGGGCACGGTGGCGCCGCTGCTGCTGCACTACTGGCACATCGACATCCTGCTGGCACTGGGCATCGAGCAGGGCACCGACACCTGGCAACAGGCCAGCGACTACCTCTACTGGATCGGCGGCGGCACCCTGCTGCTGGCCTGCAACCTGGCGGTGCCCTATCTGCTGCGCAACGATGGCCGGCCGCGGCTCGCCATGCTGCTGGTCAGCGGCGGCGCCATCCTCAACATCATCCTCAACTACATCATGGTGGGCCGGCTGGGGCTGGGGCTCATCGGTACGGCTCAGGCCACCCTCATCTCGGAAGGGGTGGTCAGCCTGCTGGGCCTGGGTTACTTCTTTACCCGTCACGCCAGATTGCGACTGGAATGGCGCCAGCTGCTGCCCAGCTTGCCGGCCATGCCCAACCTGCTGTTCACCGGTCTGCCGAGCCTGATCGCCCAATTCAACCTTGGCCTGCTGCTGATGCTGCACAACAGCCAGCTGATGGTGCACGGCTCGGTCAAGGATCTGGCGGGCTTCACCGTGGCCGGCTACACAGAGGCGGTGTTCATCGTCATCTTGCAGGGGCTGGCCTTTGGCATCCAGCCGCTGGTCAGTCAGGCGGCCGGCGCCAGGCGCCATCGCGATCTCAAGTTCCTGATGGAGATGGGGCTCAAGATCACGCTCGTCTACGGTCTGGCGGTCTGGCTGCTGATCCAGTTGCTGCCGCGCCAGGTAGCCATGCTCTACACCGGCGATCAGGATGGCGAGCTGCTCGCGGCCGCCATCAGCAGCCTGACCCTCAATCTCGGCGCCATTCCGCTGGAGGGGATCATCATGTTCGGCATAGTGCTGCTGCAATCCATGGCGCGCACCCGTCAGGCGCTGTTCATCTCCATCGCCAAGACCCTGCTGCTGCTGCCGCTGATCTTCATGCTGCCGCTCTGGTGGGGCCGCGACGGCGTGCTGCTGGCCCAGCCCACCACTGTGCTGCTGCTGACCCTGCCGCTGTGCTGGTTGCTGTGGCGCGAGTGGCACCAGCTCAAGCTGGCCTGCGCCCCGCACACCAGGCGCTCGCCCAAGGCGCTTGCCCGTCAGCAGGTCACGCTGGCACGGCGCGCAGGTTGATGCGCGGCTAACCCAGCCGGCTGGCGCAGGTGCGGATCTCGGGCTCGACCAGTGCCTGCTGGGCGGCCACCAGCTGCAGCTCGTAGGCGCCCGCCAGCCAGGTCTGGGCCAGCACCATGTCCACGCTGGCATTGGTGCGCTCGAACGCCGCCACCGGCGTGAAGCCCGCCAGCAGGTTGGCCAGCATGGTGGCGCTCAGCAGATCCCCCACCCCGATGGGCTGACGTTGAAACTCATAGAGGGGGCGCGAGATATGAAACGCCCCCTCTTCGCACACCAGCAGCATTTCGAACCGGTCCAGGCTCAAGCCGGCGCGGCCCAGATGCTTGACCATCACCAGTTCGACACCCCCGTCACGCAGTTGCTGGCAGGCGGCCAGCGCCTCGCTCAGGTTGCAGATCTCGCGGCCGGTGAGCTGCTCCAGCTCCAGCAGATTGGGGGCCAGCAGGTCGGCGCAGGCCAGCGCCCGGTTTTTCAGAAAATCGGCGACGCCGGGCGCGACGATGCACCCCTTGTCGGGATGCCCCATCACGGGGTCGCAAAAATAGCGGGCGGCCGGATTGAGCGCCTTGAGGTGAGCCACCGCCGCCAGGATCTCCTCCCCCTGCTCGGCCGAGCCGAGATAACCGCTCAGGATCGCATCGCACTGCCCCAGTACGCCGATGTCGGCCAGCCCCGCCATCAGCTGGCGGATATGGCCGTTTGGCATCACCATCCCCTGCCAGCCTGCGCTGTACTGGGTATGGTTGGAAAATTGCACCGTGTTGACGGGCCACACCTCCAGCCCCATGCGGCGCATGGGAAACACGGCGGCGCTGTTGCCGGCGCAGCCGAACACCACGTGGGACTGGATGGAGAGAACTCGCTTCATGCTGACTCGCAAAAAAATGGATGAACCAAAATGGGAAAAACGGGCCTTGCGGCCCGTTGTTGTCACTCTCGCTTAACGCAGCACCTTGACGGTGTAGCTGCCATCGGCCTGACGATAGAGGCCGTGGATGTCGGTCTCGAAGCCCGGGTAGTGGGCACCGATCTCGCACAGCATCTCGAGGAACTCGAGCACCGGCAGAGAATCCTGGGTCACCATCTCGCCCGGCAGCACCAGCGGTACTCCCGGCGGGTAGGGCAGGATCATGTTGGCGCTGATGCGGTCCACCATGTCGCGCAGCGGCACTTCCACCACGTTGCCGGCCAGCTCCTGCTGCCAGGCGGCGTGCGGGGTCATCTTCATCTCCGGCAGCACGTCGAACGCCTTGAACATCAGCTCCGGCAGACGGTACTTGCTGGTCAGCTCGTGAATGCGCTGGGCCAGCTCCTGGATGCGCATCCCTTCGTAGAAGCTCGGGTCTTCACGATAGAGGCTCGGCAGAATGCTCTTGATAGTCAGGTTCAGGTCGTAGCCACGCTTGAACTCGGTCAGGGCACGCAGCAGCTGCATTGCCTTGGACTGATCGATACCGATGGAGAAGAGGAACAACAGGTTGTAGGGGCCGGTCTTCTCCACCACGATGCCGCGCTCGTCCAGGAACTTGGAGACCAGGGAGGCCGGGAGACCGCGCTCCAGCAGCTGGCCATCGCGGCCCATGCCCGGGGTCAGCAGGGTCACCTTGATGGGATCCAGGTACATGTGGTCGTCGTCAATGTCCTTGAAGCCGTGCCAGTCATCCTTCGGATCCAGCTTCCAGCACTCGACGGTGTCGATGTCGTCCGGCTGCCATACGTCGAAGAACCAGCCTTCGCTCTGCTCACGCAGGCGCTTGATCTCTTTGCGGAAAGAGATGGCGCGATCGATGGAGTCCTTGATCAGCCGCTTGCCGGTGTTGCCCCGCATCATGGCTGCGGAGATCTCGGTCGATGCCACTATGCCGTACTGCGGCGAGGTGGAGGTGTGCATCATGAAGGCTTCGTTGAAGGTCTCTTCCTCCACGTCACCCTTGATGTGGATCATCGACGCCTGGGAGAAGGCCGCCAGCAGCTTGTGGGTGGACTGGGTTTCGTAGAACACCTTGCCCGGCATGGCTTCGCCGCTCATGCCGCACTTGCCTTCGTAGATCGGGCTGAAGTTGGTGTAGGGCACCCAGGCACTGTCGAAGTGGATGTAAGGGGTGTCCAGCGCCTCCTTGATGAAGCCGGTGTTGTAGAGCAGGCCGTCATAGGTGGAGTTGGTGATCACGGCGTAGCGCGGCGCCTGGGCACCCGGGGTGGCGGCCACCTTGGCGGCGATGGTGTCGCGGCTGAATTCGCTCTGCGGGATACCACCCAGAATGCCGTAGGCGTTGCGGGTCGGACGGAAGTAGAGCGGGGTCACGTCGTTCATCATCATCAGGTGAGTGAGCGACTTGTGGCAGTTGCGATCCACCAGCACGGTACTGCCGGCCGGCGCCGAGTACATGCCGACAATCTTGTTGGCGGTGGAGGTGCCGTTGGTGACGATGTAGGAGCGATCGGCGTTGAAGGTACGGGCGATGTACTCTTCGGCTTCCTTGTGCGGGCCTGAGTGATCCAGCAGGGAACCCAGCTCCGGCATGGAGATGGAGACGTCAGCCTTGAAGGCGTTCGGGCCGTAGAAGTCATAGAAGATGCTGCCGGCCGGGCTCATCTGGAAGGCGGTACCGCCCATGTGACCCGGAGTACAGAAGGTGTACTTGCCCTCTTCCACGTACTTGAACAGCGCCTTGGTGAACGGCGGCAGTATGGCGTCCTGATACTCCTGAGTGGCCTGACCCATCTTGAGGGCGATGTCGTCAGCCATGCCGAGACGGTACTCGAAGAAGTGCACGTTCAGACGCAGGTCGGTCAGGTGAATGTCCAGGGTGGACTGGTCGTTGGCGAAGGCGAAGATCGGCAGCTTCTCGTTGCGATCGTGGATCTCCTTGCACAGACCCAGGGAGTATTTGTCCCAGTCAAAGATGGCGCCGCAGACGCGGGGGTTCTTCTCGATGAGTTTCAGCAAGTCGGCCACATCGACCGGATAGACGACCTCGAAACCCTTGCGCTCGAGGGAGGCTTGCAGCTGGCGAATGGGTTCTTCTTTGAAGAAAACGCCGAGGTGGTTGAGGATGGCAATGATGTTCATCTTGATGCTCCACACGTAAGAGGGCGCTCTCCATCAGGGATGGTGAGTGAAGAGCGCTCGGAAGATAAAAGGGGAAATCAGTTGCTGGGCTGTTCGCTCAGCAGGGCATCGTGCTGACGCAGGCCCAGTTTTTTGGCGTAGAACATCAGGATGATGAGCGACACCACGAAGGTTGCTGTGAGGTTGGAACCCTTGGCCCCCATCAGGGCAATCAGGCAGAAGACGCAGGCCACACCGGAGAAGATCATGGCGCCGATGCTGCGGGAGGTCATGCCCTCGAAGCGAATGAGGTTAATGCTGGAGTAGAAGTAGGGCAGCATGGTCAGCAGCACCGCATCTGTGGTCAGCACGTTGAAGAGATCAGCCGCGTGGGCGGACTGGGAGGTGAAGGCGGTCAGGCCGATCATCAGCGCAGTCATCTTGAGGGAGCCCAGGAGCAGACCCTTCTTGGCCACGCCGTTCTTGTCCACTTCGCCGTAGATTTTCGGGAAGTTGCCGTCGTGGGCGGCGCGCTTGCCCGCCTCGCCCACCAGCATCATCCAGGAGCCCAGCGAGGTGAAGCAGGCCAGGGCGGTAAAGGCGGAGACGAACGGCGCGGACCAGTTGCCGAAGATGACGGAGGAGGCCATGGCAAACGGCGCGCCGGAGGCCGCCACTTCACCGGCCGGGAACATGCCGCTGATCACCTGGGTGGAGAGGATGTAGATGACCCCCGCGATACCGGTGCCCAGCATGGTGGCGAGCGGTACGGTGCGCTTGGGATTCTTCACCATGCCGGAGGAGACGGCGGCAGACTCTACCCCAACGAAGGACCAGAGGCAGATCAGCACGGCGCTGATGACCGCATGCAGGTCGCTGCCGCTGGTGGTGTTCCAGTTCTGGCTGTAGACGGCGGCATCAAAATGGCCCCAGCCCACCAGGGCGGTGCCCACCACCGGCAGCAGGATCAGCACCAGACCCAGGGTACAGAGCCGGCTCACCCAGCTGCCGCCCAGCAGGTTGACCAGGGTGAAGATCCAGACGGCGGCGATGGTGGCCGCGGCGGCCGGGATCGGGCTGTTGAGGATCGGGAAGAAGACGGAGAGGTAGGAGACGCCGGTGATGGCGATGGCCAGGTTGCCGATCCAGTTGGCATGGTAGTAGAGCACACCGGTCTGGAAGCCGAACACCGGGGAGATCTCGCCGGCGTAGGCGATGGGGCCGCCCTCTTGCGGGTTCTTGGTGGCCAGGCGGGCGAACACGAAGGCCAGCCCCATGGCGCCGACCAGGCAGATGGCCCAGCTGAACACAGAGATGGAACCTATGGTGGCCAGGGCCGAGGGCAGCAGCGCGATACCGCTCCCCATCATGTTGCCGGCCACTACACCTGTACAGGCGACAAGGCCGATCTTCTTGCTCGTATCTAGGGACATAAAATCTCCGGGTCGATATTAAGGCATCAAACACACGCTTGGCGGAGCCTTCCGCCAATCAATGGCCACAGACTAGGCCTCTGCGCCCCGGAAAACATAAAGTCCCGCTAAGGGATAAAAACATGAGCAAACTTTTTCAGCCAGCCCGTCAAAGCCGATAAAAACAGAGTTAAAACAGCATGTTGACTGAAGGTGCCGCAAGCATCTTGATAAAATCTTGATATCCGTCGCCCCCCTTGACGAGACCACTCGGTGCCACCCGAACCACCTTGATATTTTTCTGATGACCCGCTGCGGTACAGCTGGGCCAACAACCCCCTCTCCCCCGAACTGCATATGCCAGAGCGACCCCCTTTTCCCCTCACCGCCCTTCATTGCACCGCTCGCTTTGCACGACCTAGGCCCCCCCTGGCCGGCATAACAGCCCCCACACACCAAACGGGCGCAGTGATGACCCGGTGCGATATCGACAAAGGCGGCCAGGTCGCCGGGGCGACGGTCACGGCTGTCGGCATCGACAGGCTGCAGCTGCAAATGGCGGCCGGGGCTTCATCAGCAGAGGATGGAACAGGGGGATGGCGCCACCACAGGACTGCCATAGCCAGTCGTTGCTGCGGGCAAGGGATAGGGATAGGGATAGGGATAGGGATAGGGATAGGGATAGGGATAGGGATAGGGATAGGGATAGGGATAGGGATAGGGATAGGGATAGAAGAGCAAGCCCGAGTGCCTATGGCAAGGCAAGAAACACGCAGGCCGCCCGTGGGCGGCCTGTGATCGGCGGAGCAGAGCGCGGCCGGCGCCGCTCAGAACAGCTTGACCTTGCTCTGGCCCAGGGCGTTGAACAGCGCCGGGGTGAGGGTTTCCATGTTGCTGTAGAAGCCAAGCTGCTGGCAGAGCAGGTAGGTCTGCTCGGTCGCCTCCATCAGGAAGGCCTGGCTGTAGGCATCCCCCGCCGCTTCCGGGTGGCCATCCAGCTCCGCCAGCTTGCCGCGCAATATGTGATAGAGCACAGAACGACCCCGGCTGCCAGCCTCACCCAGCAGACGGTTGGCCTCCTGCTGCTGGCCGCCCAGAATGGCCTGCAGGGTCAGCGCCTCCCACACCCGGGCCGGCTGCAACGGCTGGCTCTGAACCACCCGGGCCAGGTGAGCACCGATCTGCTGCAACCGGTCGCTCTGAGGGGTGCCTGTCAGGGTTGCCAGCGCCTCCCCGGCCAGATAGCGCTCCGCCAGCAGCAGCGGCTGGTCCGGCTGGCTGGTCAGCGACTTGTCGAGCAGCTCGACGCCGCGCTTGAGGGCCACCGGATCCTGGCTGTTGATGTAGTAGTGCGCCTCCATCATGGCCATCAATGCGCCGTCATCAGTGGGCCAGCCCATGCCAGGCTGCGCGTCGGGCTGATTGAGGGCGCTCAGCAGATCCCGGCTGCTCGCCTGCAAGACCCCGTGCACATTGTGGCGACTGAGCTGGTACTGGTGGCTGAACAGCACCCGGTTGGTGTTGATGTTGCGGTACTCCAGATCGAGATAGGTGCCCCCCGGCTGGCGGGAAACCCGCACGCTCAGCTCCTTGCCGGGCAGAATGCCCCCCATCAGGGTGTTGGCACCGTACTGCACCCGCAGCGGCGTGGCGGCAGCCACCTCCCCCATCAGGGCGCGGGTGATGCCGTCGGCGAGGCGCACGTTCTCGTTGCTGCCATCCATGCCGGAGTGAAAGCGAAACACCAGCAGCTCGGGATCCAGCATAGAGTGCACCTGAGGGCTGGCGTGCTGATAACTGAGCAGGCTGACCAGGGTGACCAGGATCGCCACCACGAAGATGTCGAACCCCACCAGCTTCCAGCGGCTGCCCCCCTCCCTGGCATGGGTGGTGACGGCGCGGGTCAGCGGGCCGGCCGGGAAGGGAGTGACGTTGGCCTGCTCCTCTTCTTCATCGATGGCTGGCACCGCGAGCGGCGGCCGGAGGGCATTGACGCTCTCCTGCTCGCCTGCCATCACCACCGAGACCACCTGCTGCGGTCGCACCGGCGCCACCAGCTTGTAACCGCGCTTGGGCACGGTGACTATGTAGTCGGCGGCATCGTTGCGGCCATCTTTGAGGATCTTGCGCAGCTCGAAAATGGATTGGGTGACCACCTGATCGGTCACCTCGGCGCCGTCCCACACCTCGTTGATCAGGCTGTCGCGCCCGAACACGGTACCGGCGTTGCTCGCCAGGAAGCGCAACAGATTGACCAGCCGGGGCTCGAGGTAGACCTCGCGGTCGGGGCGACACAGCATGTTGTCGTCAACGCTCAGGGTCCAGTCGTGGATCTCAAAAACCGATTCGCTCATGATTCACTCGCTGCAGATGGAGACGATGCAAGATGAGAGTGACGTAACACCGGGCGGCTGAACGGGCAGCAGGGCGCTGCAAAAGGCAGTGCCGCCGGCAGGGTGAACATTCCTGTGAGTCAGGCCGGGCTGGCCTGTTTACGTCCGCAGAGCGTCCTTGCGGGCATGCCGATCGGGTCGATCGGAAAGGGTCACTTTAAGCAAAACGGGAGTGGGATCCCACTTTTTTTGGCCACAAATCGCCGCTGAATTGATCCAACATGGGGGTTTTGGCAAACATCGTGCCAACAGGTATCCATATGGACAGGATTTTTCCCTGCCGACAGGGCGTCTGCCGCCATAAAAAAGAAGGCCCCCGCAGTGCGAGGGCCTTTCATCATCCATTTGTTCCCGACTGGGCTCAGCAGTAGCCGTAGCCCAGCAGACGCTGGTAGCGCTGCTCCAGCAGCTGCTCGTTGTCGAGCGGACGCAGGGCGTTGAGATCCTGCTGGATGCGGTCTTTCAGGTGCTTGGCCATCTTCTCCACGTTGCGGTGGGCGCCGCCGAGCGGCTCCTCGACGATGTTGTCGATGAGCTTGAGCTCTTTCAGACGCTGGGCCGTGATGCCCATGGCATCGGCAGCCACCGGCGCCTTGTCGGCGCTCTTCCACAGGATGGAGGCGCACCCTTCCGGCGAGATGACGGAATAGGTGGAGTACTGCAGCATGTTGACGCGATCGCCGACACCGATGGCCAGGGCGCCGCCGGAGCCGCCTTCACCGATCACGGTGCAGACCACCGGCACGGTCAGACCGGCCATCACTTTCAGGTTGCGGGCAATCGCTTCGGACTGGCCACGCTCCTCGGCACCCACGCCCGGGTAGGCGCCCGGGGTGTCGATGAAGGTGATGATCGGCATCTTGAAGCGCTCGGCCATCTCCATCAGGCGCAGGGCCTTGCGGTACCCTTCCGGGCGCGGCATACCGAAGTTGCGCTTGATCTTCTCCTTGGTCTCGCGCCCCTTCTGGTGGCCGATGACCATCACAGGCTCGCCGTCCAGACGGGCGATGCCGCCGACGATGGCCTTGTCATCGGCATAGGCGCGATCGCCGGCCAGCTCGTCGAAATCGGTGAAGATGTGCTCGATGTAGTCGAGGGTATAGGGGCGCTGTGGATGACGCGCCATCTGAGACACCTGCCAGGCGCCCAGATCGCCGAAGATCTTCTTGGTCAGCTCTTCGTTTTTCTTCTCCAGCCGACGAATATCTTCGCTCAGATCCACGGCACTGTTGTGCTCGCTCACATGGCGCAGTTCATCGATCTGTGCCTGCAACTCGGCGATCGGCTGTTCAAAATCCAGAAAAAGACTCATAGGGACTATAGATCCTCTAATCAAAAACCAATTCAACCCGCTCTCGTCCCAGCAGGACGCGCAAGTCATCTATCAGTTGATCGGTGGGCGTCACCCGCCACTCGGTGCCGAGCGTCAATCGCACCCGGGAGCCGGGGCGACGATAGTTTACCTGAACCGGACAGACTCCGGCACGGGCGGGCTCCAAAATCTCGCACAAACGCGGGAAAAAGCGATCATCGATTCGCTGTTCATCGAGAGAGATGCGGATTGCCCTGGCAAAACGCTCTCTCGCATCGTTGATATCCAGTAATTCACGGGCCGACATTTTAAGGCCACCGGAGAAGTCATCAAAGCTGACCTGTCCAGAAACCACCAAAATACGGTCTTTTTGCATCAACTCTTCATATTTTTCCAGCGCTTCACTGAACAGGGTCACATCGAGGCGACCGGAACGGTCGTCCAGGGTGAAGATCCCCATCTTGTTGCCACGCTTGGTCACCATGCTGCGCGCCGCGATCACCAGCCCCGCCGCCGTGGTCACGGTATCGCGGGAGGTGGGATGCAGATCGCACAGGCGACCCGAGGTGTAACGACGCAATTCGCCGCTGTACTGGTTGATGGGGTGACCGGTCAGGTAGAGCCCGAGGGTCTCGCGCTCCCCTTCCAGCCAGACCTTGTCGGGCCAGTGCGGCACGTTGGCGAACGCCTTCTTGACGTCGTCTATCTCCTCGGTGAGCACGCCGAACATGTCGACCTGCCCCACCGCCTGGGCCTTGGCGTGCTGCTCGGCGGCGCGCATCGCCTCCTCCAGGGTCGCCATCAGGGCGGCTCGGTGAGGGCCGAGCCGGTCCATGGCGCCGGAGAGGATAAGCTTCTCCATCACCCGCTTGTTGAGCTTCTTGATGTCGACCCGGTTGCAGAAGTCGAACAGGTCGCGGAACGGGCCATCCCGATCCCGTGCTTCCAGGATCGCATCGATGGGACCTTCCCCCACCCCCTTCACCGCGCCGATGCCGTAGACGATATGACCGTCCTCGTTGACGCTGAAGCGGTAGCGACCGGTGTTCACATCCGGCGGGATCACGGTCAGCCCCATCCGCTGGCACTCGTCCACCAGGGTCACTATCTTGTCGGTGTTGTCCATATCGGCGGTCATCACCGCCGCCATGAACTCGGCCGGGAAGTGGGTCTTGAGCCAGAGGGTCTGGTAGGAGACCAGCGCATAGGCGGCGGAGTGCGACTTGTTGAAGCCGTAGCCCGCGAACTTCTCCACCAGGTCGAAGATCTTCATCGCCAGCTCGCCGTCGACGCCGTTCTTGATGGCGCCCTCTTCAAAACCGGCCCGCTGCTTGGCCATCTCCTCGGGTTTTTTCTTGCCCATCGCCCGGCGCAGCATATCCGCGCCCCCCAGGGTGTACCCGGCCAGGGTCTGGGCGATCTGCATCACCTGTTCCTGGTAGAGGATGATGCCGTAGGTGGGCTCCAGAATGGGTTGCAGACTCTCGTGCTGCCACTTCTCGTCCGGATAGGAGATGGCTTCATTGCCGTGTTTGCGGTCGATGAAGTTGTCCACCATGCCCGACTGCAGCGGGCCCGGCCGGAACAGGGCCACCAGAGCGATCATGTCTTCGAAGCAGTCCGGCTGCAGCCGCTTGATGAGATCCTTCATGCCGCGGGATTCGAGCTGGAATACCGCGGTGGTTTCGTAGCGCTGCAGCAGGTCGAACGAGCGCTTGTCGTCGATGGGGATGGCGGCGATGTCGACCGGCGGCTTGCCCTCTTTGGCAAGGCGCGGGTTGATCATGCCAAGGGCCCAGTCGATGATGGTGAGCGTGCGCAGACCCAGGAAGTCGAACTTCACCAGGCCGGCGTACTCCACGTCGTTCTTGTCGAACTGGGTGACCGGGTGATGGCCCTCGTCATCGCAGTAGAGCGGCGCAAAGTCGGTGATCTTGGTGGGCGCGATCACCACGCCACCAGCGTGTTTGCCGGCGTTGCGCACCACCCCTTCCAGCCGGCGCGCCATGTCGATGAGATCCTTGACCTCCTCGTCCTGCTCGTAGAGCTCGGGCAACTTGGGCTCGGCCTCGAACGCCTTGGCCAGGGTCATGCCGGGATCCGGCGGAATGAGTTTCGAGATGCGATCGACGAAACCGTAGGCGTGGCCCAACACCCGGCCCACGTCTCGCACCACCGCCTTGGCCGCCATGCTGCCGAAGGTGATGATCTGGGACACAGCATCCCGGCCGTACATCTCGGAGACGTGCTCGATCACCTCGTCCCGTCGGTCCATGCAGAAGTCGACGTCGAAGTCGGGCATGGAGACCCGCTCGGGGTTCAGGAAACGTTCGAACAGCAGGTCAAATTCGAGCGGGTCGAGGTCGGTAATCTTGAGGGCGTAGGCCACCAGCGACCCCGCACCCGAACCCCGGCCCGGGCCGACCGGGATGCCGTTGTCCTTGGACCACTGGATAAACTCCATCACGATGAGGAAGTAACCCGGGAAGCCCATCTGGTTGATCACCTTCAGCTCGATGTCGAGGCGCTCGTCGTACTCGGGACGACGCTCGGCCCGCACCGCCGGATCCGGGAACAGGAACTCGAGCCGCTCCTCCAGCCCCTCTTTCGACTTGGCCACCAGGAAGTCTTCGGTGGTCATGTCGCCGGTGGGGAAGTTGGGCAGGAAGTATTCACCCAGACGCACCGTCACGTTGCAGCGCTTGGCGATCTCCACCGTGTTCTCCAGCGCCTCCGGGATGTCGGCGAACAGCTCGCACATCTCGTCCTGGCTGCGCAGGTACTGCTGCGGGCTGTAGCGGCGTGGGCGACGCTTGTCCATCAGGGTGTAGCCGTCGTGGATGGCGACCCGGATCTCGTGGGCGTCGAAGTCATCGGCGGTGAGGAACACCACCTCGTTGGTGGCCACCACCGGCAGCGCAAACTCGCTCGCGAGGTTCACCGCCATGTGGAGGTAGACCTCCTCGTCGGGGCGACCGGTACGCAGCAGCTCCAGATAGTAGGCGTCGGGGAAGTGGGTCTGATAGAAGGCGACGCACTGCTCGGTCATCTGGCGGTTGCCCTTGAGCAGGAACTTGCCTACGTCCCCCTCGCGACCGCCGGAGAGCACGATCACCCCCTTGGCGTGCTCGACCAGCCACTCCTTGTCGATGACCGGCCGCCCCTGCACATGACCGCGCTGATAGCCACGGGAGATGAGCAGGGTGATGTTCTGGTAGCCGTCGTTGTCCATGGCAAGCAGAGTGAGGCGAAACTGCTCGTCGCCGAGTTCACTGCTCTGCACCCAGAAGTCGGCCCCGACCAGGGGCTTGATCCCCTTGCCGTGGGCGGCGCCATAGAAGCGCACCAGGCCGCACATGTTCATCTGGTCGGTCAGGGCCAGCGCCGGCATGTTGTCGGCCGCCGCGGCCCCGACAATGGGGTTGATCTTCTGCAGACCATCCACCATGGAGAAGTCGGTATGCACCCGCAGGTGAATGAAACGGGGGTCAGCCATCGTCATGCCCTCTCATTACGCAAGCAGCCATCGCTTAGACAAATCAGCATGGGTTATTCCACTCCCAGTGCGCGGCGCACCGGTTTGAAACTTTGACGATATTCTGGCAACGGGCCGCGCTCGGCCAGGATGGCAAGGTGCTCCGCAGTCGGATAGCCCTTGTGGCGGGCAAAGCCGTACTCGGGATGGCGGCTGTCCAGCTCGGTCATCTCCGCATCGCGAGTCACCTTGGCGAGGATCGAGGCGGCACTGATGGCGGCCACCAGGCTGTCGCCCTTGACCACGGCGCGGGCTTCCATCGGCAGAGCCGGGCAGCGGTTGCCATCGATGAAGACCAGCTCGGGCGTGACCTTGAGCCCCGCCACGGCGCGCTGCATCGCCAGCATGGTGGCGTGCAGGATGTTGAGCTCGTCGATCTCCGCCGGGCTGGCACGGCCGATGGCGAAGGCCAGCGCCTTCTCTTTGATCTCGTCAAACAGGGCGAGCCGCTTCTTCTCGGAGAGCTTCTTGGAGTCGTTGAGCCCCTCGATCGGGTTGGCCGGGTCGAGGATGACGGCGGCGGTGACCACGTCTCCCACCAGGGGGCCACGGCCCACCTCGTCCACACCGGCAACCAGCTTGTCGTCAGGAATATCGATCATCATCTTGTAGCCTTGAATCAAAACAGGCCCCGCAGGGCCTGGCGTCGCGTTGGCGCAGCCACACTGGCCGCCCGCTCTCTACCGACCCAGCAGCTCGGCCACCGCCTCGGCGGCCTGGTGGTCGGCATTGCAGCGAATGAGCTGATGGAGCTCGGTGAAGGTGTTTACCAGCGCGCTGTTGTCGTGCTCGAAATACTTGCTCACCTCGACCACCAGGTTCTCCGGGGTGCACTCGTGCTGGATAAGTTCGGGCACCAGCATGCGGCCGGCCAACAGGTTGGGCAGGGAGACGAATTCGGTCTTCACCAGCCGCTGGGCCAGCCAGTAGCTGAAGGGCTTGAGCTTGTACCCCACCACCATCGGCTTCTTCACCAGCATGGCTTCAAGCGCCGCGGTGCCGGAGGCCAGCATCACCACGTCGGCGGCGATCATCGCCTCGCGGCCCTGCCCTTCCAGCAGCACCATGTCGAGATCCGGCGCCACGTCGGCCTTGATGGCCATGAACTGCTCGCGCCGCTTCTGGTTGACCAGCGGCACGATGAAGCCGAGATCCGGGTAGCGCACCGTCAGGTGCTTGCACGCCTCGAGAAACAGGGGGGACATGAAGCCCACTTCCGCCGTGCGGCTGCCCGGCAGCACCGCCAGCCAGCGGCGGTTGGCGTCGATGCCGAGGGTTCTGCGCACCGCGGCCTGATCCGGCACCAGCGGGATGTCGTCCGCCATGGTGTGGCCGACGAAGCGGCAAGGGGCATCAAAGCGGTCGTAGAAGGCTTTCTCGAACGGCAGGAAGGCGAGCACCATGTCGGTGGCGGCCTTGATCTTGTGAATGCGGTTCTGGCGCCAGGCCCATACCGAGGGGCTGACATAGTGAACCGTCTTGATACCGGCGCGGCGCAGTTTCAGCTCCACCCCGATATTGAAATCCGGTGCATCCACCCCGATGAAGATATCGGGCGGATTGGCGATGAAGTGGCGCAGCAGTTCGCGGCGGACCTTGAGGATGCGCGGCAGACGGCCCAGCACCTCGGTGATCCCCATGACGGAGAGCTCTTCCATCTCGAACAGGGCCTTCACGCCGAGGGCCTGCATGCGCGGCCCGGCGATCCCTTCGAACTGCGCGTCCGGGTAGCGGGCCTGCAGCTCACGTACCAGACCGGCAGCCAGAATGTCGCCGGAGACCTCTCCGGCGACGATACCGATGCGAACCGGATCAGGCACGGATGATCCCGCGCTCGTTGTCTTTGAGGAAGTCCACATAGAGCTGGACGGCCGGCTCGGCTTGCGCCATCTCGATCAGCACAGGCAGCACCTCTTCGACGGTCTTGCCGGAGCGGAAGATCTCCTTGTAGGCGCGCTTGACGGCGGAGATCGCCTCAGGCGTGTAACCGCGGCGACGCAGCCCTTCGGAGTTGACCCCGAACGGTTTGGCGTAGTTGCCGGCTGCCATCACGTAGGGCGGCACGTCCTTGTTGAGGGCGGCGCAGCCACCGACGAAGGCGTGGGAGCCGACGCGGCCGAACTGGTGGATCGCGGAGAGACCGCCGAAGATCACGAAATCGCCGATCACCACGTGGCCCGCCAGGGTCGCGTTGTTGGCGAAGATGCAGTTGTCACCGATGATGCAGTCGTGGGCAACGTGAACGTTGACCATGAACAGGTTGCCGCTGCCGATCCGGGTCAGAGACTGATCCTGGATGGTGCCGCGGTGCACGGTACAGTTCTCGCGAAAGACGTTGTTGTCGCCGATCTCGAGGAAGGTGCGCTCGCCGGCATACTTCTTGTCCTGGCAATCCTCACCGATGGAGGTGTGCTGGAAGATCTTGTTGCCACGACCAATCTTGGTCGGGCCCTTGATCACCACATGGGAGCTGACCCAGGTGTTGTCGCCGATTTCCACCTCGGCACCGATGACAGAAAAGGGGCCGATTTCAACCCCTTTACCGATGACGGCAGACTCATGGACGACGGCAGTATCGTGAATGATGGCAGTCTGGTCGATCACGTGTGTTAAACCTCGCGTTTGGCGCACATCAGCTCGGCGGTACAGACCACTTCACCGTTGACCGTGGCCACACCGGTGAACTTGGCGATACCGCGACGCTCTTTCAGGAACTCCACGTCGAGCACCAGCTGATCGCCGGGGCCAACCGGACGCTTGAAACGAGCGTTGTCGATTGAGGCAAAGTAATAGAGTTCGTTGGGGGACGGCTTGCCCACCATGGTAAACGCCAGGATACCGGTGGCCTGTGCCATGGCTTCCAGGATCAGCACACCGGGGAACACCGGCTTGGCCGGGAAGTGCCCCTGGAAGATCGGCTCGTTGAAGGAGACGTTCTTGATGGCGCGCAGGGTCTTGCGCTCATCGCTGATCTCGTAGTTTTCCACCTTGTCCACCATCAGGAACGGATAACGGTGGGGCAGCAGATCCATTATTTCCTGGATACCCAGGCTCTTCTTTTCAGTAGTCAAAACAGTACCCTATACCAATCGTGATTATTCTTGGTCCAGCTTCTTCTCAAGCTTGCTCAACCGCTTGTGCATCTCTTCGATACGCATCACCCGGGCGGCGGTCTTGCGCCACTCTTTATTGGTTTGCAGGGGGATGCCGGAAGAGTAGACACCGGGCTCGGTAATGGGTCGCATCACCATGGCCATGCCGGTAACGGTGGCCTGGTCGCAGATCTCCATATGCCCGTTAAAGACGGAGGCGCCGCCAATGATACAGTATTTGCCGACCTTGAGACTACCTGCCATCACGGTGGAGCCCGCCACGGCGGTGCCGTAGCCGATCTCGACGTTGTGGGCGATCTGGCACTGGTTGTCGATGATGACGTTGTCAGCGATGCGGGTATCTTCCAGCGCGCCGCGGTCGATGGTGGTGCAGGCACCGATCTCGACCCGGTTGCCGATGGTCACGCCGCCGAGCTGGGGGATCTTGATCCACTCGCCACGCTCGTTGGCATAACCGAAACCATCGGCGCCGATCACTGTGCCGGATTGAACCAGACAGTCGGTGCCCATGGTGACGTCGTGATAGAGGGTGACGTTGGCCCACAACCGGGAGCGGGCTCCCAGTCGGGTATTCTTGCCAACGAAACAGCCCGGACCGATGCGCACATCATCCCCCAGCACCACGCCGGATTCGATCACCGCATTGGCCCCGATGGCCACTCTCTCGCCCAGTTGCACGTCCGCCGCGATCACCGCGCTCGGATGGATATCCGTGGCCGGCTGCGGCGTGGTGTCCAGCAGTTGGGCAACCCTTGCAAAGCCCACGTAGGGGTCTTTGAGCACCAGGGCATTGGTGGGACAAAATGGCAGATCCGCTTCTGTGATGAGCACGGCGGTCGCCTTGCTCTGCTCCAGATAATGCCGGTACTTTTTATTGGACAGGAAGGTGATGTCCCCCTCCCCGGCCTTTTCCAGTGTCGCTACCTTGCGGATTTCCAGGGTTCCGTCGCCATGGACCTGGGCCCCCAGTTGCTGGGCCAGCTGTGCGAGAGTGAATGCCATCAATTAGTTGCTCTTGCTTACCTGAGAAATAACCTGGGCAGAGATGTCCAGCTTGCTGGCGGCGTACGGGGCGGCATTGCGCTCCAGCACCAGATCGTAACCATTGCTCTTGGCGATGGAGTCGATGGCAGCCTGCACCTTGGTCAGGATCTTGTTGCGCTCTTCGGACTGACGGCGACCGTTGTCCTGTTCAAACGCCTGACGCTTCTGGTTGAACTCCATCTGCAACTTGGCCAGCTTCTCCTGGCTTTGTTTTTTCTGGTCGGCGCTCATGAAGGCTTCATCCTTCTTGAACTTCTCGACCAGTTTCTGACCATCGGCTTCCAGCTTCTGCAGCTCGCGCATGCGCGGCTCGAATTCGCCTTTCAGCTTCTTGGAAACGGCTTCACGCTGGGGCAGCTTCTGGAAGACTTCGCCCATGTCGACCACGGCGATCTTGGTCTCGGCCAAGGCGGAGCCCATGCCGGCAGCCATCAGTGCAAAACTCAAACCAGCTACTTTCAACGCTTTATTCACACTTACTCCTTGTTCCCTCATGTGAGGGCTACCTGATTTACCTGATTATGCAAGTGGTACCCGGACCGACTTGTTACCTGGTGAGGCACGCAGGCTGCGCGTCCCATCATTGAATACCCCCACCATTGGGTGGGGGCAAGGTCCGTCCTTAGAAGGTACGGCCGATGTTGAATGAGAAGAACTCGGTCCGGTCGCCCTCGTACTGCTTGAGCGGACGGGCAATCGCGAACACCAGCGGGCCCATGGGAGAGAGCCACTGCAGCGACAGACCGGCCGAGGCGCGGTAGTTGGTCGGATCCGAATAGTCGGCCAGATAGTTGCAGCCGCTGAAGCAACGGTTGCGATACTGGTCATAGTCGAAGGTGGTATCCCACACCGAGCCGGCATCGATGAAGAAGCTGGTCCGCAGTTGCGGCTGATAGGTCTCGGACGCAAACGGCGTCGGCACTATCATCTCGAGGGAGGCGACCGCCAGGGCGTTGCCGCCCACCGAGCTGTCGGTGCCCTGGATGACGTCGTTGCCGCTCAGGTTGTAGTAGTAGAGCGCCTTCGGACCGACTGTGTTGCTCTTGAAGCCGCGCAGGGTGTCGAAACCACCGGCGAAGTAGTTCTCGAAGAACGGCAGTACGTGGTCATAGTTGCCGTTGCTGCCGTAGCCGTTGCCGTAGGAGGCACGCGCCTTGGCCATCAGCACCCACTTGTGATCCGCATCGAACGGGAAGTAGTGCGCGTCTTCCGCGTTGAGCTTGAAGTACTGCAGATCCATACCCGGCACTGTGACCTTGGCGTTGACCCGCTGACGATCACCGGCGGTCGGGAACTGGCCCTTGTTGAGGGTGGAACGGGTCCAGCCGGCGGTGACGTCGACGGTGTTGAACACCATGCGGTTGTCGCCATCCTTGTTCTTGCTGTACACCTTCCAGAACTCATCCACCTGCAGATAGGGGTTGGGCTGGGACAGTTTGTTGTTTTCGACCCCGAGGCTGAAGTCGAGACGGTTGTTCTCGTTGACCGGGAAACCACTGGAGAGGCGGAAGCCGATGGTGGTGTTCTCGTAGTCCACGATGTTGGCGTCGGCCGCACTGAACTGGTTGTAGTAGAGACGACCGCCCAGGCTGACCCCGTCCACGGTGAAGTAGGGATCGTTGTAGCTGAGGTCGACGCTCTTGGAGTACTTGTTGGTACTGGCGGAGATGCCGATCTTCTTGCCGGTCCCCATGAAGTTGTCCTGCTGCAGGCCCGCCTGCAGGCTCAGGCCCGACTCGGTACCGTAGCCGACACCGGCGTTGATGGAACCGGCCGGCTGCTCCTTGACCTTGAAGTCCAGATCGACCTGGTCATCGCTGCCCGGCACCCGCTTGGTGTCCACTTCGGCGCTCTCGAAGAAGCCGAGGCGGTTGAGACGGGTCTTGGACTGCTCGACGCTGTCGGAGGAGAGCCAGGTGCCCTCCATCTGACGCATCTCGCGGCGCAGCACTTCGTCCTTGGTGGTGACGTTGCCACTGAAGTTGATGTTGCGCACGTAGACGCGCGGGCCCGGCTCGATGTTGACGATGAGCTCCACTTCCTTGGTCTGGTCGTTGACCTGCGGGAAGGTGACCACTTTCGGGTAGGCGTAGCCGTAACGACCGAGGAACTTGGAGAGCACCTCTTCGGTATGGGTCACCTGGCTGGCGGAGTAGATGCTGCCGGTCTCGATGGGGATGAGCCCCTTCATCTCGCCGCCGCGATCGATCAGATCACCCTTGAGCTGGATGCCGGAGACCTTGTATTGATCCCCTTCCTTGACGTTGAGGGTGACGTAGACCCCCTTCTTGTCCGGGGTCATGGAGACCTGGGTGGACTCCTGCTGGAAGCGGATGTAGCCGCGGTCCATGTAGTAGGAGCGCAGGGTTTCGATGTCGCCGGCCAGCTTCTGTTTCTGGTAGCGCTGGTCGCCGGTGAAGTTCCACCAGGGCACGTCATCCTTGAGGGAGAGCTGGGCCAGCAACTTCTCTTCCGGGAAGACGTTGTTGCCGACGATGTTGACCTGCTGGATCTTGGCCGCTTCCCCTTCCACGAAGGTGAACTTGAGGTCGACCCGGTTGCGCGGCAGCGGGGTGACGATGGCCTTGACCTTGGCGGAGTACTTGCCCACGCCGTAGTAGAAATCTTCCAGCCCCTTCTCGAGGGAGCTCAGCACGGTGCGATCGAGGGGATCACCCACCCGGATGCCGGAGGACTCCAGGCTCTGGGTCAGTTGCTCCTCCTTGATGTCCTTGTTGCCGGAGAATTCGATGCTGGAGATGGTCGGCCGCTCCTTGACCATCACCTGCAGTACCTGGCCGTCGCGGTAGACCTTGACGTCCTCGAAGTTGCCGGAGGCATAGAGCTTCTTGATGGCGTTGGCCAGCGCGACTGAGTCGACGGAATCGCCAACCCGGATCGGCAGGTTCAACAGGGCGGCACCCAGGGTCACCCGCTGCAGACCTTCAACCTGAATATCTTGCACCACAAAAGAGGCAGGGGCCGCCTGGGCCAGGAAACTGGCACCCAGCAGGCAACTCAACACCAATGCTTTTTTAACAGCCATTTTGTTCTTATGTGTCCTTGTTGATGCTCTGGCCTCAGAGGCGAGCGAAATCATTAAACAGCGCAATACCCATCAGTAACATCAGAATGGCGGCGCCAATCCGGAAACCCACTTCCTGAATTTTTTCCGATACCGGCTTGCCGGTAACCGCCTCGATGAGGAAGTAGACCAGATGGCCACCATCCAGCACCGGCAGGGGGAACAGGTTGATGATCCCCAGGTTGACGCTGATCAGCGCCAGGAAGCCGAGGAAATAGACCAGTCCATAGTCGGCACTGCTGCCCGCCCCCTTGGCAATGGAGATGGGGCCGCTCAGGTTGTCCAGCGAAACGATGCCACCGATCAGCTTGCCGATCATGTCGAAGGTCAGGGTGGTCAGGCTCCAGGTCTTCTGGGCGCCCTGCCACAGGGCTTGCAAAGGCCCATACTGTAACAGAATCCGATACTCATCCGGTAATGGAACCAGTTGCGGCGACAGGCCGACGAAACCGACCAGCTGGCCCCGCACCTTCTTGGCATCCGGAGTAAGGGTCAGGGTCAGCTCGCTGCCCGCCCGCTCGACGGTCACCTCAAGCGGCTGCCTGGGCGACTGCTGCACCTGGTGGACAAACTGGGCCCACTCGGTGATCGCCTCATCCCCTACCCGCTTGATGCGGTCACCAGCCTGGAGGCCGGCCTTCTCGCTGGCGCTCGCGGCCACCACCGCATCGACCACCGGCAGCACCTTGCCGCCCAGCGGCACTATCCCGAGGCTCCCGATGGGAGACTCCTTGTCGGGATCAAACTTCCAGCCGGCCAGCTGCAGGGTTTTGTCCACCGCATAACTGGTGTTGGCCGCCTTGAGCTTGAGCTGGACCGAGTCATCGCCAAGGTGGCTGATGAGGGCATAGGTGACACTCTCCCAGTCACCGGTCTCCTCGCCGCCGACGCCGACGATCTCCATGCCGGGCTCCACCCCGGCCGCCGCCACGATGGAGGCGGGACGCACCTCGCCCACCACGGGTTTGACGGCGGGCACACCGATCATGAACATCAGCCAGAGCGCGAACAGGGCAAACACGAAGTTGGCCATGGGGCCGGCTGCGACGATGGCCATCCGCGCCCAGACGCTCTTGTGGTTGAAGGCGTATTGCTCGTCACCGGGCTTGAGCTCGTCGACCCGGCCGTCCAGCATCTTGACGTAACCGCCAAGGGGGATCAGGGCCAGCACGTACTCGGTGCCATCCTTGCCAAGCCGGCGCCAGATGGCCTTGCCAAAACCGATGGAGAAGCGCTCGACCTTGACGCCGCAGCGGCGGGCCACCCAGAAGTGGCCGAATTCATGTACCGCAACCAGCAGCCCGAGGGCAACGATAAAGGCACCAATGTTCCACAACACACCGCCCATCAGCCCATCACCTCGCATTCATGCATGGTCCTGTCTCCGACAATCAGGGTGAAGGCAGCACAATGCCACGAAATACTTCTCATCAGCTAAGCTCCTCAATCAAATTGTGAGCACGGGCACGGGCCGCCCCATCCAGCGCAATCAAATCGTCCAGCGAGCCGACATCCGTGCCGCCCAGGGCGAGCATGGTGGCCTCATTGACTCTGGCAATATCCATAAAACCGATCCGCTCTGCAAGGAAAGCCGCTACGGCCTCCTCGTTGGCGGCATTGAGGGCCGTGGTCGCGGCCTGACCCTGCTGACAGGCATGCATGGCAAGCTGCAGACAGGGATAGCGCTCATAGTCGGGACGGATAAAGCTGAACTCTCCGACACTGAAGAAGTCCAAAGGTTCCACACCGGACTCGACCCGAGCCGGATAGGCCAGGGCGTGGGCGATGGGGGTGCACATGTCCGGGTTGCCGAGCTGAGCCAGCACGGAGCCGTCCTTGTACTGCACCATGGAGTGGATGACCGACTGGGGATGGATCACCACCTGGATCTGCTCGGGCGCCGCGTTGAACAGCCAGCGCGCCTCGATATACTCCAGCCCCTTGTTGATCATGGTGGCGGAGTCGACCGAGATCTTGGCCCCCATGGACCAGTTGGGATGGGCGATGGCCTGGGCCGGGGTGACATGGGCCAGCTCGCCGATGTCGGTGTAGCGGAACGGGCCGCCGGAGCCGGTCAGCAGGATCTTGCTGATCCCCGCCCCCGCCAGGTCGCAAAAGCCCGGCTGGCGCTGAATGGCCTCGGGCAGGCACTGGAAAATGGCGTTGTGTTCGCTGTCGATGGGCAGCAGCTCGGCGCCGTGCTCGCGTACCGCCTCCATGAAGAAGGCACCGGACATCACCAGCGCCTCCTTGTTGGCCAGCAGGATGCGCTTGCCGGCCCGCACGGCGGCCATGGTGGGCGCGAGGCCGGCGGCACCGACGATGGCCGCCATCACGCTGTGGGCATCGGGGTGAGCGGCCACGTCACACAGGGCGGCCGGACCGGACAGCACCCGGGTGGCGCTGCCGTGGGTCTTGAGTTGACCGGCCAGCTCGGCGGCAGCCGCCTCATCCACCATGACGGCGAAACGGGGGGAAAACTCGAGGCAGTCGCGCAGCATGGCATCCACGCTGCGGGCCGCCGTCAGCGCCAGCACCTGCCAGCGCCCAGGATTGTGCCGCAGTACCTTGAGCGTACTCTGACCAATGGAGCCGGAGGCTCCCAGAATCACCAGGTTATGCATCAAAACTCCCGCTGTATGACGAATGGATGGCACCTGCGGCCTGCCGGATCATCGGGCAGTCCATCAGAACTCCTGGCTGAGCAGCAGGTAGCTGAGCAGGAACACCGGCAGGGCGGCGGTCAGGCTGTCGATACGGTCGAGAATGCCGCCGTGACCGGGCAGCAGGGTCCCTGAATCCTTGATGCCGGCCTCGCGCTTGAACATGCTCTCGGTCAGGTCACCGAGCACAGAGGCGAGCACCGCCAGCAGGGAGCAGAACAGCACTATGGCCATCTTGGCGGGCACGAAGCCCATGAACCAGGTCACCCCCACCGCCAGCAGGCTGGCGGTAAACAGGCCGCCACACATGCCTTCGATGGTTTTACCGGGGCTCACGGCCGGCGCCAGCTTGTGTTTGCCGAACGCCTTGCCGAAAAAATACGCGCCAGAATCTGCCGCCCAGACCAGTCCCATCACAAACAGCAGGATCCAGGCTCCCATCATGGGGTCGTGATAGAAGTTGTAACCACGGATGGCCACCAGGGACCAGAAGAAGGGCACCAGGGTCACCAGACCAAACAGGGATTTGAGCCAGATGGACTCCTTCCACAGCTTGGCGCTCTGGGGGTAGCGCAGCACCAGCAGCAGCCCCAGCAGCCACCAGCTGACGGCGGTCCAGAGCACGCCCATCACCAGCGGATGCAGGTGGGGAGTCCACAACTGCTCCACCGGCAGCCAAAACAGGCTGGCACCGAGCAGCAGGCAATAGACCAGCGGCAGCCACTGTTGCGGTTTGGCGGAGACAAAGCCGCTCCACTCGCGGCTGGCCAACAGAAATACCAGGGATGCCAACAGGGCAAAGAATTTCAACGGCAGAAAAAAGAGGGCTCCCAACACCAGGGGAACCAGTAGCAATGCGGTAATAATTCGTTGTTTTAGCAAAAGAAGCCTCTCTCTTGGGAGGGGGGTTAGCCGGTCTGTTGCTCGGCGATCAATTCCCGGATCTGTTCACCGGTGCAGCCAAAACGGCGCTCACGGGAGACGAAGGAGGCCACGGCCTCGCTGAACTCGGCTTCGCCGAAGTCGGGCCACAGCACCGGGGTAAAATAGAGCTCGGCATAGGCGAGCTGCCACAGCACGAAGTTGCTGATACGATGATCGCCACCGGTACGGATCAGCAGATCCACCGGCGGCAGGTCGGCCATGCACATCTCGCGACCAAGCAGGGTTTCATCAATCTGGTCGGCCGACAATTCACCTGCCGCCACAGCCGTGGCCAGCTTGCGGGCCGCCTGGGTGATGTCCCACTGGCCACCGTAATTGGCGGCGATGTTGAGGGTCAGCCCCCTGTTGTTGGCGGTCAGCGCCTCCGCCTTGGCGATTTTGGCCTGCAGCCGTTCGCTGAAGCGAGCGGTATCACCGATCACCTTGAGCCGAATGCCGTTGCTGTGCAGCTTCTGCACCTCGCGGCCCAGCACCGTCATGAACAGCTCCATCAGGGCACTGACTTCCCCTTCCGGACGGCGCCAGTTCTCGCTGGAAAACGCAAACAGGGTGAGCGCATCCAGCTTGGCACGCGCAGCAAAGGTTACCGCCTCGCGAACGGACTTCACGCCGGCCTTGTGGCCATAGACCCGCATCTTGCCACGGTTCTGGGCCCAGCGTCCGTTGCCATCCATGATGATGGCCACATGACGAGGCAAGGACGAATTGGCACAATCACCTACGGCTGCCAAAAGCGACATTCATTTCTCCCACAAAGACAAAAGCGCCGTGCAGGGGCACTACACGGCGCTCGTAATATACCTGTCAGAGGCTTAGATTTCCATTAGCTCCTTTTCCTTCACGGCCAGCGCATCGTCTACCAGCTTGATGAAGGAATCGGTCAACTTCTGGATCTCTTCCTGGGCACGACGGTCGTCGTCTTCGGAGATCTCCTTGTCTTTGAGCAGGGCCTTCAGATCGGCGTTGGCATCGCGACGAATGTTGCGAATGGCAACCCGGGCACCTTCCGCTTCGGCACGCACGATCTTGGTCAGATCACGACGGCGCTCTTCGGTCAGCGGCGGCAGCGGCACGCGCAGGGTCTGGCCGTTGCTGGACGGATTCAGGCCCAGATCGGAGGTCAGGATGGCCTTTTCCACCGCCTGGATCATGGAGCGATCGAAGATGGAGATGGAGAGGGTGCGGGCATCTTCTGCCACCACGTTGGCCAACTGTTTCAGAGGAGTGGCGGCACCGTAATACTCCACCTGGATGCCGTCGAGCAGGCTCGGGTGAGCGCGGCCGGTACGGATCTTGGACATCTGGGTCTTGAGCGACTCGACACTCTTGCCCATACGGTCCTTGGCGTCGTTTTTAATCTCGTTGATCACAGTGGTTTTCCTTTTGGCGAACGAGCCGTCTACCGGCCCGTATCTATCTTATTTGCTGGCGTCATGGACAAACGAGCCGGAGCTCACGCTTGTCTCACTTGCTGACATGGTGGATCAGGGTACCTTCCGGCTCACCCATGATCACCCGACGCAGCGCACCCGGCTTGTTCATGTTGAACACGCGGATCGGCAGATCGTGGTCGCGGGCCAGAGTAAAAGCAGCAAGATCCATCACTTTGAGTTCTTTTTCAAGAACTTCATCATAACTCAGTTCATGGTACAGCACGGCATCCGGGTTCTTGACCGGATCATCCGTGAACACGCCATCCACCTTGGTGGCCTTGAGCACGACGTCAGCTTCGATCTCGATCCCGCGCAGACAGGCCGCAGAATCGGTAGTAAAGAAGGGGTTGCCGGTACCGGCGGAGAAGATCACCACCTTGCCGGCGCGCAGCTGGCTGATGGCTTCAGCCCAGACATAGGAGTCACAGATGCCTTGCAGGGAGATGGCAGACATCAGACGGGCATTCACATAAGCACGATGCAGGGCATCACGCATGGCCAGACCGTTCATCACGGTAGCCAGCATACCCATGTGGTCGCCCACCACGCGGTTCATGCCCGCCTTGGCAAGACCGGCACCACGGAACAGGTTGCCGCCACCGATGACCAGACCGACCTGAACACCCAGCTCAACCAGTTCTTTGATCTCTTGGGCCATCCGATCCAGCACCGCCGGATCAATGCCAAAACCCTCGGATCCTTGCAGGGCTTCACCACTCAACTTCAGAAGAACACGTCTGTATGCAGGCTTGGGATTGGTACTCATGTCACTGATTCCTGGTCATATAAAGACCGCGACATAAGTCGCGGTCTGGGGAAACGGAAAAACCGGTTCGATTAGGCCTTTTGAGCGGCCGCGATTTGAGCTGCTACTTCTGCAGCGAAATCGGTCTCTTGCTTCTCGATGCCTTCGCCCACTTCGAAACGGGTGAAGGAAACAACGTCAGCGCCTTCTTTCTTCAGCAGCTCGGCAACGGTCATGGAAGGATCCTTCACGAACGGCTGACCAGTCAGGGAAACCTCACCGGTGAACTTCTTCATGCGGCCTTCAACCATCTTCTCGGCGATCTCTTTCGGCTTGCCGGAGTTGATGGCGATGTCGATCTGGATTTCGCGCTCTTTGGCAACGACGTCGGCAGACACATCTTCCGGCTTGACGAATTGCGGGCTGTTGGCAGCAACGTGCATGGCCAGATCTTTGGCCAGCTCGTCGGTACCGCCGACCAGCTTGGTGATAACACCGATACGGGAACCGTGAACGTAGGTGCCCAGGTTGTCACCTTCAACCAGCATCACGCGACGCAGGTTCATGTTCTCACCGATCTTGGCGATCAGGTTGGTGATGGTCAGCTCTACGGACTCGCCGTTGCCGAAGTCGGCGGCTTTCAGCGCGTCAACGTCAGCAATCTTCTGGGTAGCGGCGATCTCAACGATTTTCTGACCCATGGCCAGGAAGCCGGCATCCTTGGAAACGAAGTCAGTCTCGCAGTTCAGCTCGATCATGACGGCAACGTTGCCTTCGGTACGGGCGAAGATCACACCTTCAGCGGCGATACGGCCAGCTTTCTTGGCGGCTTTGGCCTGACCGGATTTGCGCATGTTTTCGATAGCCAGTTCGATATCACCGTTGGCTTCTTCCAGTGCTTTTTTGCAATCCATCATGCCAGCGGCGGTGCGCTCGCGCAGTTCTTTTACCAGGGCGGCAGAAATGTTTGCCATGTCCAGTATCCTCGGTCTTGAATTGACAAGAAACAGGGGCCACAAGGGCCCCTGCTAACCAATTACATCAGCTTGGTTAATAAGGGCTTTGCAGTCCTTATCAATTACTCAGCTTCAACGAAGCCATCTTGTTCGGCTTGAACAACGATGTCCTGAGCGCGAGCTTCCAGTACGGTGTCAGCAGCAGCATTCAGGTACAGCTGAACGGCACGGATAGCGTCGTCGTTACCCGGGATGACATAGTCAACGCCGTCCGGGTTGGAGTTGGTATCAACGATGGAAACTACCGGGATACCCAGGTTGTTGGCTTCTTTGATAGCGATGTGCTCGTGGTCGGCATCGACAACGAACAGAACGTCAGGCAGGCCGCCCATGTTCTTGATACCACCCAGGCTCTTCTCCAGCTTTTCCATTTCGCGAGTACGCATCAGCGCCTCTTTCTTGGTCAGCTTGTCGAAGGTACCGTCTTGGCTCTGGGTTTCCAGATCTTTCAGGCGCTTGATGGACTGACGAACGGTTTTCCAGTTGGTCAGCATGCCGCCCAGCCAGCGGTGGTTAACATAGAACTGGTCGCAACGCTCAGCGGCTTCTTTTACGGCTTCAGACGCGGCACGCTTGGTACCTACGAACAGTACCTTGCCCTTCTTGGCAGCTACGGAGCTGATGAAGTTCATGGCATCGTCAAACATCGGAACGGTTTTTTCCAGGTTGATGATGTGAACCTTGCTGCGGGCACCGAAGATGTAGGATTTCATTTTCGGGTTCCAGTAACGAGTCTGGTGACCGAAGTGAACGCCGGCTTGCAGCATGTCGCGCATAGAAACTTTAGCCATTTTATACCTCTGTATTGGGGTTAGGCCTCCACACATCCCATATAACCGACCCGTTAAGGCACCCCGGCATATGTGTCGATGTGTGTGTGTTGTTTAAGTAAGGGTGATGGTACGGGGAGACAAGTTCCCCATTCCGGCGCGCTTTATACCATAACTTTGGTCAGGACACCACCAGCCGCACCGCTAAAAATGGATCCCTGCCGAGCAGGTTGCGGCACCGATTTGACGCTGTGATGACAATCACACTGGAAGTAAACGGGGGTTGGGGATAAAATTTTGGCCTGATTGCAAACGCATCTATTTTTCATTACCTGATTGCCGGACATCACAGGATGCGCGGTCAGGTCCCAAGAGAGATCCCATGTCCATTAAAATCAAGACACCGGAAGAGATTGAAAAGATGCGCGTTGCCGGCCAACTGGCCGCCGATGTGCTGGTCATGATCGCCCCCCACGTCAAGGCGGGCGTCACCACCGACGAACTGAACACCCTCTGCCACAACTACATGGTCGACGTGCAGCAGGCCATCCCTGCCCCGCTCAACTACCATGGCTTCCCCAAGTCCATCTGCACCTCGGTGAACGATGTGATCTGCCACGGCATCCCGAACCACAAGAAGCTGCGCGAGGGTGACATCATCAACCTCGACATCACCGTCATCAAGGATGGCTACCACGGTGATACCTCCGCCATGTTCATCGTGGGCGAGACCACCCCGCTGCGCCGCCAGCTCTGCAAGGTGGCTCAGGAGAGCCTCTACGCCGCCATCAAGCAGGTGCGTCCCGGCATGTGCATCACCGAGATCGGCGCCGTGATCCAGCCCATCGTCGAGAAGGCCGGTTTCTCCGTGGTACGTGACTACTGCGGTCACGGCATCGGGGCCGAGTTCCACGAAGAGCCGCAGATCCTGCACTACCGCAACGGCGGCAAGCTGGAGCTCAAACCGGGCATGTGCTTCACCATCGAGCCCATGGTCAACAGCAAGAAGTACCACTGCAAGGTCAACCCGAAGGATGGCTGGACTGTGACCACCAAGGATGGCGGCGACTCCGCCCAGTGGGAGCACACCCTGCTGGTGACCGAGGATGGCTGCGAGGTGCTGACCCTGCGCCCGGACGACACTATCGACCGTCTCATCAAACACGGTTAACATCAAACCCCGGCCCCTCGCCGGGGTTTTGTTTTTATCAGCCGCAGGCCCCGCACGGCGGCCTGCGACAAGAGTGTGAGACGCCATGGACGCCAGCCTGCTTTCCCCCCATCTGCTGCCCGACGATCAGCTCACCCGCGAGAACTGCAAGGAGTACCTGAGCCGTTTTCTCGGCTGGCTGCACGCCCGCTTCGACGCCGGTGACAACATCATCGAACTGGTGGCCACCCGCTCCGAATACATGGACCAGCTGCTGACCCGGCTGTGGCAGAAATTCGGCTTCGACAAGACGGAGCTCACCCTGATCGCGGTGGGAGGCTATGGCCGCGGCGAGCTGCACCCCCACTCCGACATAGACCTGCTGATCCTCTACGAAGGGGACGAGCTGGACGAGGTGCTGGGGCTGCGCATCGGCGAGTTCATCACCCTGTTGTGGGATCTCAAGCTGGAGGTGGGCCAGGCGGTGCGCAACGTGCGCGAGTGTATCGAGCAGGGGCGCGGCGACATCACGGTCGCCACCAACCTCATCGAGGCGCGCTACATCACCGGCCGCGAGGCGGGCTTCCAGCAGCTCAAGGAGGCCACTGGCCCCCAGCACTTCTGGCCAAGCGAGCAGTTCTTCAAGGCCAAGCGCGAAGAGCAGGCCCAGCGCCATCAGCAGTTTCTCGGCACCGCTTACAAGCTCGAACCGGATCTCAAGTGCAATCCGGGGGGGCTGCGCGACATCCAGACCCTGGCCTGGGTGGCTCGCCGCCACTTCGGCGCCACCACCCTGTTCGAGATGACCAGCCACGGTTTTCTCAACCGGGCCGAGTATCGCGAGCTGCTCGACTGCCAGAATTTCCTCTGGAAGGTGCGCTTCGCCCTGCACATGGCCATCAACAAGGGCGACAACAGGCTGCTGTTTGACCGCCAGCGCACCGTGGCCCAGATGCTGGGCTTCGAGGGGGAAGGCAACGCCCCGGTCGAGCAGATGATGAAGCGTTTCTATCAGACGGTGCGACGGGTCTCCGAGCTCAACGAGATGCTGCTGCAGCTGTTTGACGAGGCGATCCTCGGCAACACTGCCATGGACGTGCGCCGCCTCTCCGACGAGTTCCAGCTGCGCGGGCGCCTCATCGATGCGGTGGATAGCGAGCTGTTCGGCCGCGATCCCGCCGCCATCCTGCGCCTCTTCTACCAGATTGCCCAGCACCCGGAGATTGCCGGCATCCACTCCGCCACTCTGCGCCAGCTGCGCGAGGCGCGCCGCAAGCTCAACTGCTGGCTGCAGGACCTGCCCGAGTGCCGCCGCCTGTTCATGGCGCTGCTGCGCCACCCCAACGGCATCGGCCAACCACTCAGCCTGATGCACAAATACGGCATCCTGGCCGCCTACCTGCCGCAGTGGAACCTTATCGTCGGCCAGATGCAGTTCGACATGTTCCACGCCTACACGGTGGACGAACACACCCACCGGCTGCTCAAGAACATCCACCAGTTTCCCAACCCGGCCAGCCGCCAGACCCACCCGCTCTGCCACGAGGTCTTCACCCGGCTGCGCAAGCCGGAGCTGCTCAGCATTGCCGCCCTCTTTCACGACATCGCCAAGGGGCGGCGCGGCGATCACTCCGAGCTCGGCGCCGTCGATGCGCTGGAGTTCTGCCAGCTGCACGGTCTGGATCGCTACGAGAGCCGGCTGGTCGCCTGGCTGGTGCGCCATCACCTGCTGATGTCGGTCACCGCCCAGCGCCGCGACATCTACGACCCGGACGTGGTCACCGACTTTGCCCAGAAGGTGCGCGACGAGCAGCACCTCGACCTGCTCTACTGCCTGACAGTGGCCGATATCTGCGCCACCAACGACACCCTGTGGAACGACTGGAAGGGCACCCTGCTGCGCGAGCTCTACTTCGCCACCCAGAAAGCCCTGCGCCAGGGGCTGGAGAACCCGCCTGACATGCGGCTGCGGATCCGTGAAAACCAGCGTCAGGCCAAGCAGTTCCTGGCCCAGCGCGATGTGCCGGAGGAGGCCATCAACCAGCTCTGGAGCGATTTCAAGGCCGATTATTTCCTGCGCCACACCCCGGAGCAGATCGCCTGGCACTGCCGCAAGATCATCGAGCACGGCGACAACCCAGCGCCGCTGGTGATCATCGGCAAGCACCCGACCCGCGGCGGCAGCGAGGTGTTCATCTACTGTCGCGACACCCCGAATCTGTTCGCCACCGTGGCCTCGGCGCTGGATCAGAAGAACCTCAACATCCACGACGCCCAGATCATGAATTCGCGCAGCGACTACGTGCTCGATACCTTCGTGGTGCTCGAACCCAACGGCGAGCCCATCAGCCCCAACCGCACCGCCACCATCAAGAAGGCGCTGGAGAAGGCGTTGCAGGAGCCGGGCAAGCTGGTGCTGCGCAGCAAGCCCCTGTCGCGCCGCCACCGCCAGTTCAGCGTACCGACCCGAGTGGTGTTTCTGCCCCACAAGGGGGAAAACCGCCACACCCTGCTGGAGCTGACCGCGCTCGACACCCCGGGCCTGCTGGCCCGCATCGGTGCCGTGTTCCAGCAGTGCGGCCTGTCGCTGCACGCCGCCAAGATCACCACCATCGGCGAGCGGGTGGAGGACTTCTTCAGCCTCACCACCCTGGCCGGCGAACCCCTGACCCAGACCGAACAGCAGGCGCTGGAGGAGCGGCTGGTCAATCAGCTCAACCCTGTGGAGAGTGCTGAAGGGTAGGCCCATGGCACCCCGGACCGGCCTCACAAGACCCCGTTTATCAGCCTGATTTTTCAGTCAGAACAAATGGTTGGGCCACTCGAGTACAATAAATCGCCGTTCTTGTGAAGAAATCGGCCCGGGCCCTTAAAAACAGTTGGAAAAGTGTGATACAACAAACGGAATTTTTTAAAGGAAACCTGTCATGACCGAGTTGCAACAGATCATCGAAGCGGCCTTCGAGCGCCGTGATTCCATCACTCCCGGCTCCGTCGATGCCGCCACCAAGGCCGCCATCCTGCAAGCCATCGACCTGCTGGATTCCGGCAAGGCCCGCGTCGCCGAGAAGATTGCCGGCGAGTGGGTGGTGCACCAGTGGTTGAAGAAGGCGGTGCTGCTCTACTTCCGCATCAATGACAACGGCATCATCAAGGGCGACGATGCCCAGTACTACGACAAGGTTCCCCTCAAGTTCTCCGACTACAGCGCCGAGCAGTTCAAGGCCGCCGGTGTGCGCGTCGTGCCCCCTGCTACCGCCCGCAAAGGCTCCTTCATCGCGCCCAATACCGTGCTGATGCCCTCCTACGTCAACATCGGCGCCTTCGTCGATGAAGGCACCATGGTCGACACCTGGGCCACCGTGGGCTCCTGCGCCCAGATCGGCAAGAACGTTCACCTCTCCGGCGGCGTCGGCATCGGCGGCGTGCTGGAGCCGCTGCAGGCCAACCCGACCATCATCGAGGACAACTGCTTCATCGGTGCCCGTTCCGAAGTGGTGGAAGGGGTGATCGTGGAGGAAGGCTCCGTCATCTCCATGGGCGTCTTCATCGGCCAGTCCACTCGCATCTATGACCGTGAAACCGGCGAGATCCACTACGGCCGCGTGCCGGCTGGCTCGGTGGTCGTCTCCGGCTCCCTGCCCTCCAAGTGCGGCAAGTACAGCCTCTACGCCGCCGTCATCGTCAAGAAGGTGGATGCCAAGACCCGCGCCAAGGTCGGCATCAACGCCCTGCTGCGTTCCATCGACGAGTAAGCGGTTTTGCTGTGATTCAAAGGGCGCCTGATGGCGCCCTTTTGATTTTGGCGCCCCTGTCACAGGCAAGCCACACCGGCTCGGTTAAGATAGACGTGACAGGATCGTTTCAAACCGAGGAAGCCTGATGTACGAGAATCTGAAGAGCCTGGGTATCCAGGATCCCGCCTCCGTCGACAGCTATACCCTGCGCCAGGAGGCCAACCACGACATCCTCAAGATCTACTTCAAGAAGCAGAAGGGCGAGTTTTTCGCCAAGAGCGTCAAGTTCAAATACCCGCGCCAGCGCAAGACCATGCTGGTCGATTCGGGCACCCATGAGTACAAGGATGTCACCGAGATCAACGCCAATCTGAAATACGTGGTGGACGAGCTCGACAACCTGACCCAGGGCGTGCACGTGCAGGCCGACCCGGACATCAAGCAGAAGATCTTGCGCGACCTGCGCCACCTGGAAAAAGTGGTGCAGAACAAGATCAGCGAAATCGAGCGGGATCTGGAAAAGCTCTAAACCGGTCTGATGCAGCAAAGGCGCCCACGGGCGCCTTTTTCATTGGGTCACACCAGACAGGCGCCATCAGGCCAGCCCCGCACATGCCCCGCCGCCCAAACGCGGCCCAGCAAAAAGGGAGGCTTGCGCCTCCCTTTTCGGAACTCGGAATGAAAGCAGGGATTAGTTGCTCTTCATCCAGATGTCCATGTCGGTTTTCAGGTTGTCGGACTTGGTACCGAAGATGGCTTGTACGCCAGAACCTGCAACCACCACACCGGCGGCGCCCAGTTTCTTCAGACCGGCCTGGTCAACCTTGGCCACATCCTTCACGCCGACACGCAGACGGGTGATGCAAGCGTCCAGAGAAGCAATGTTCTCCTTGCCACCGAAGGCAGTGACCAGTGCGGCAGACATCTCGTCCTTGCTCTGACCAACGCTCTCTTCAGCAGTTTCGTCTTCACGGCCCGGGGTCTTCAGGTTCATGGCACGGATGACCACGGTGAAGACCACGTAGTAGATGACGGCATAAACCAGACCCAGACCCACCAGCAGCAGCATGTGATCGGCACGCGGGGATTGCACCACGAAGTCGATGAAGCCGTTGGAGAAGGTGTGGCCGTGTACCACGCCCAGGGAGTTGGTCAGCACGTAGGCCAGACCGGCCAGCACGGCGTGGATGGCGTACAGTACCGGGGCGATGAACAGGAAGGAGAACTCGATAGGCTCAGTGATACCGGTCAGGAAAGAGGTCAGGGCGGCAGAGGCCATGATACCTACGATCTTGGCGCGGTTTTCCGGCTTGGCGGAGTGCGCGATGGCAAACGCGGCGGCAGGCAGACCGAACATCTTGAACAGGTAGCCACCGGCCAGCTGACCGAAGCCGTTGCCGGCAGCGCGGGAGGCGTCGTCAGCAGTCAGGAAGCAGGTCATGATGCCGTGTACGGTTTCGCCAGCGGCGTTGACACAGGTACCAGCCTGATAGAAGAACGGCACGTTCCAGATGTGGTGCAGACCGAACGGGATCAGTGAACGTTCAACCACGCCGTAGATACCGAAGGCCAGTACCGGGTTCTGGTTGGCAGCCCAGTCGGAGAAGGCACCGATGGCGGCACCTACCGGCGGCCAAATCACGGACAGGATCACGCCCAGACCGATGGAGACGAAACCGGTGATGATGGGCACGGCGCGCTTGCCGGCGAAGAAGCCCAGGTACTCGGGCAACTGAATCTTGTAGAAGCGGTTGAACGCCCAGGCTGCCACGCCACCGGCGAGGATACCACCCAGTACGCCGGTCTCGATGGTCTCGACGCCCATCACGGGAGCCATCACCTTCAGGGTGGCGCTCATGATGCCGTAGCCAACGATGGCAGACAGGCCGGATACGCCGTCGTTATTGGTAAAGCCGAGTGCCACGCCCACGGCGAACAGCAGGGCCATCTGACCGAATACGGAACCACCGGCCTGCTCCATCAGCTGGGAGACAATTTCCGGCAACCAGCTGAAGTGGGCAGCACCCACCCCCAGCAGAATACCTGCAACGGGCAAGACCGATACTGGCAGCATCAGCGCCTTACCGACCTTTTGCAGATTAGAGAAAGCATTTTTTAACATGTGTGCGCTCCTGAATGGAATGTCTTACCGTAGACGCTTCAGTCCAATTTATAGACGACCAAGAACATCATCTCTCATCGGCATGAATTCGACGCGGGTTTGTTTATTTTGACCAGCTGAATATAACCCAGCAGATCGCAAATATCTTCCATCAGGGGTAAGCGAATAAAAAATTTGGAGGGGAGATCACAAGATAATTTAGGCAGGAACCTTCGGCTAATTACAGCTATATTTCGGCATATTCATGCTAAACCAGAAATATGAAAAGTGCTGTTTCGCATTGTATTTTAGCCAATCAAAACAATACACCACGAAACACAATGTAACTTAATGTAACTATTTGCTGTTTTTTCTATTTTAGTCTACCGATTAAAAAGGCCTCCAACAAGGGAGGCCTCAAATAAATATTATTTTTTAAAGACCGGACAATATTCAACCTTTCTGGGAACGCTTGACCGCATCCACAAAGACCGATTTCGCCTTGGTCGAACCTGCCCGTTCCGCTTCGCTGACCAATCTCATCGCCTTGTCGATGTCACCGGCTTTCACCGCTTTCTCGATCTGGGATTGATAGAAGGCCTCGGTTTCGCTCAGCATGGGGGCACTGCTCTTGACTGCGCCGGCGGTCGCCAGGGGCACGACAAGCTTGTTTGGTGCCGTGTTGACTACCGGGGTGTTGGCATCAATCACATCCTGATAGACGGGCTTGTAATAGTTGCTCTCGGTTTTGACGCCACTCAAGTCCTCCACAGAGAGGCTGACCACGCCCCAGGGGGAGTGCGGAATGACGGGGTCTTTTTCACCATAATCAACCACCCCCAGCGACTTGGTCATCAGCTTGGAAGGGCTCAGAATGGTGGTTGTTTTGTCCAGACAACTCTGGTCTGTGTAGATCACCATGTAACTTTCGTTATTGGGGTTACCGACATAGGAGCGATCCACGGTAAACACAGCTTCCATGCGATCCCCCTGCAGCATGCGTGCAGGCTCGTACTTGAACACGTCGCTGCCCAACTTGCGGGTCACATTGAATTTGGAATCAAGCATCAAGACGGTTGGGTTGAACAGCGATTTGTCGATCAAGCCATCAACCGTGATGCGCAGGTCACCGGAGTTGACCGGCAACCGGAAGGCGGCGAAGTGGCTTTTCCCTTCGCTGAAAGCGTAAACGGGAGAGCTGCCATCAATGGGGATAAGCTTGGTTGCGCCCGGTTGTATGTCCTGAAACGGCAGACTGGAGACATCGCGACAGCAGCTGCTAACCGTAGCCAATTGGCTCATCGCAACGTCGCGATTTCCCATGATGGACTTGAACTCCTGAGTCGGCGCTACCGTCGTTTCCAACGTGGCGCACCCACCCAGCACAACAGAACAGAATACAGTCAAGGCTAATCTGGAATATCTCATCGCGTGACCCTAAGAAACGTGTTGTAAAAAAAGAGCCCCCGTCATGCGGGGGCACTTGCAGTCATGACGTCAACAGATTACCACCAAGCTTCAGCTTGAACACCGAAGTTCCAGGAATCGTCCTGTTTCACGCCATTGGCATCCGGGCGGAACTGACCGTCAGAATCCAGGTAGGAAGCGTAGACGCGGATTTCCGGACGGGCCCAGAAGCTGGAGCCAGCGGACCAGGCCTGAGCCAGGGTGTATTTCTTGCCGATGGTGCTGGTTTCGGTGCCATTGTTCGGCTTGTAGCTGTCATGGTGATAGCCAAGCTCGGCGATGGTCTTCATGGTGTCATTCCACTTGTACATCGGGCGAACGACAACGGAGAAGGTATCCTTGTCAGCGCTGTCATTGTCGATGTCACTGGCAGTACCGTAAACCAGCTGGTGACCAAACTCGACCTTGTCGCCAACCGGCAGCACGCCCCAGTTGATGAAGCGCCAGCCATCGCCCTTGGCGGCAGATTGGCTCAGGCCGCTGCCAGAACCGCTACCGTAGTCAACAGCCTGAGAGGCATAACCGTCGGCGAAATACTGAACCACGGTCTTGTTGAAGCCACCCAGCATGGATTGGGTCAGCTCGGCGGTCAGCATGTGGCCGTTTTTCTCGTAATCTTTGCTGCCCAGAGCCGCTTTCTGCTCATCGGTCAGGTTGCCGCGGGCGTAGTCATAGCCCAGCTCCAGGGAGCCGTCTTTCCACAGCGGGATACCAGCATAACGCAGGTCCAGTACGTCGGTATCAACACGCTTGTCGACACCAACACCACCTACAAACTGATCGTAATCTTCCCACGGGTCGTTACGCAGCCATGCAAAGGAGAGCTTGCCCGGACCAGCCTGGATGTTTTCTACACCAGCACCGGCACCAGACACATCCCAGTAGTAGAAGTCGGAGATGTGGATGTCGTGACGTTGATAGTAACGCTTACCGGCCCACAGGGTAGCTTCCGGCGCGAAGCCCAGCACGCCCTTGGCCTGGACGTTGAATTGACGCAGAGCAAAGTCGGCATCGCTGCCGCTGGTGCTTTCCCAGTCACGACCCTGCTGACCGGAAACCATTGCAAACATGGAGTCTACGTAGAAGGACTTGCCGTCCTTGTTGTAAGCCTCTTGACCCAGCTGAACTTCGCCGTAGGTCTCGGCTTCGTTGCCCAGACGACCGACTTTCTGTTTGCTGTAAGTTTGCAGGCTGCCGTTATCGGAAGTACCGACACCGGAACGCATGTAGCCGTGGAAATCAACGGCGAAGGCGGCTTGGGAAGCCAGGGCTGCGGTTACTGCTGCAGCGATCGGGAGCCACTTTGCTTTCATTTTCATTTTCCTTATTCCCGCTGTGAGGAGTGTGATCCTGAATATCCAAGTTCTTATCACCGTAAAAACGTTTGGGTGATAACCGAGGCCGATTATAGGTAGCCAATTTCGGGACAAACATGAGCTGATTCACAAAATGGCGACAAATCGCCCAGCATTGGCCGCAGAGGGTTTTATGAGATGGATATACGTAAATTCATGCAACAACTCACCAAATATCATGGTTTAAATGCAAAAAGATCCACCATGAAACCGCTACCAGCAATTAATTCGCTTCGAAGATTAAGTGATAAATATTCAAATTGATGACAAAAACATGACTGAAATCGCTTTCAATGGGGAACTTTTAAATTTGAGACATGTCAGCTGGCGCCGAAATAAATCACTGAGCAAACAAGGAACGGTTTGAAAAATAACCGGAGAAATAACGGGTAAATATGACCAGTTGAGGCTGGCCTGCCCCACAAAATAAATATCCCCGCCAGACGGACTGAACGGGGATCTATAAGTGATGAAAAAGAGTGGTCGCTAGAGTTTATTTAGCCAGTCATTGAGCCAGGCCAGCGCCACTTTTTCCGGTTCATCGTCGACGGTGGCATCTATTTCCAGGCGGGGCAGCAGAGGGCTGGCGCCAAGCTCCTGCAGCAGTCCATCGAGGTGGCGACCGGCGCCGCAGAAGTGCTCATAGCTGCTGTCCCCCATGGCGATGAGGGCATAACGCCACCCTTTCATATAGGGCGCTCGATCAGTCAGGGCAGTAGCCAGTGGTTGCAGATTGGGCGGAATGTCGCCCTGGCCGGTGGTGGCGGTGATGACCAGCAAGAATCGACTCGCATCCAGATCTTCCAGCTCGGCCTCCTCGAACACCCGACAGCCGTGTCCCGCCTGTTCCAGCCGCGCAGCCAGCGTCTCGGCCACCAGCATGGCAGCCCCGTACACGGTTCCCACCACTATATCTATCTGCACCATCACGACCCCCTTTGACCAACATGGATGCCCAGCATGCCACAGCGCGGAGTCAGGCAACACCCCGAACGCCTCAGTAGTCGCTCTCGCTGGCAGGCCAGCCCAGTGCGGCAAAAAGCTGCAGCACGTGTGACCCCAACGGGGCCTGGATGCGCATCGGCACCTTCAGCACCGGGTGCTGAAAGCTGAGGGTGCGAGCCACCAGCAGCAGGCGATCACAGCCATAGTGCTCGCGAAAGAAGCGGTTGTGGCGGCCATCGCCGTGGGTGGTGTCACCGACGATAGGGTGGAACAGATGATCGAGATGGCGGCGCAGCTGATGCTTGCGACCCGTCTTGGGAAACAGGCGGACCAGGCTGTAGCGACTGGTAGGGTGTTTCTTGGAAACCGCATGGGGCAGCTCGACCTGATGCAGGCGACGAAACGCGGTCACCGCCTCCTGGGCCGGACGATCCGGATCGCTCATGGCATCGGCGATCTTGTCCAGCTGCTCCTTGAGGGGGTAGTCGATCACCCCCTGCTCCGGAGCCCAGCCTCGCACCAGAGCCAGATACTCCTTGTGGACCTGACGAGCGGCAAAGGCTTCGGTCAGGGTGCGGGCCACGGCAGGATCGAGGGCAAACAGCAGCACCCCCGAGGTGGGTCTGTCCAGCCGGTGTACCGGGTAGACGTGGCGACCGCCGATGAGATCCCGGGTCATCTGCATGGCAAAACGGGTTTCGGCCTTGTCGAGCCAGCTGCGATGCACCAGCAGACCGGAGGGCTTGTTGACCGCCACCAGCCAGTCATCCTGGTAGAGCAGGGTCAGCTTCATCTCGCCGTCGTCTTGAGTGGTGCAAGCATCTGAACTGCCGCCCGTCTGCGTTTTCTTCTGATGACCCTGGGTCTGCTCGCTCATCATTGTTCGACCACTTTGCCGGAGAGCAGCAGATCGAAGCGGGCGATCAGGCGCAGCAGGGCTTCGACCTCGGCCAGCTCTTCCTTGTAGACTTCGCTGGCCATGGGATAGAGAGAGACGCTGCTGGGCAGCGGCGCCTGCAGCAGCACCAACTGCTCCATGCGCGGGATCAGCACGAACTGCAGCCACTGATCGAAGCTCAGGGTATCGACGCAAAACGGCAGCTCGCTGGCCAGGGCCTCTTCCCCCGGATGGGTCGCTTGCCAACGTTCCAGACGTTGCAGTTCGGCGGTCAGTTCGCCCAGCAGGCCGGCTACCAGCAGATATTGATTCATTGCGCTCTCTTCCTCATCACCACGTCCCCGGTTCGCGGTTCAGTCAACAGCAAACCGGGCTTTGCAAAAAAGGGCGCTACTATACACCCTCCCCCCCGCTCTCTGCCATGCCCCCGGCGGCCATCCGTACGGGTCGCCGCCGGCCGCAACACGCCTCCCCGCTGGCTATCTTGTGCCAGCGCCTTATAATCGGCCCGCATCACCCTTAGCCGGATCACCTCATGTCCACCATCAATACTCTGACTGACTTTCTGACCCAGGCCGATACCCAGTTTCAGCTGTTCGACATGGGTCGCCAGGTGCGGCCGCTGGCGAGCGACACCTTCGTGCGCATCGAGCAGCAGCAGGAGCCCTACCCCTGGCCCCTGCAGCAGCACGCCTGGCTCGGCGTCCACTTCTTCCAGCCGGCCGAGTCGCGCCACTACCTCTGGTTCCTCAAGTTTGCTCTCGACGAGCGCGGTCTGCTCATCTCGAGCGGCCCCAAGCACTTCATGGATCAGGTGGTGGAGACTCTGGGCTACAAGCTGACCGGCGAGCTCGATGAGGAGAAGGCCCAGCGGCTGGCCGAGAATCCCTACACCTTCCGCCCGGCCGAAGCCAAGATGGCCAGCCTGCACGCCAAGCTGGCACGCCAGCTGGAGCAGGCCCCGTCCGCCTATTACGACGGGCTCTGCCACTACCTGTCCGCTCCCTCTCCCGAGGGGTGGCAGACCCTCGGCGTACAGGGCTTTGCCGATCTGGCGGAGCGGCTGCAGGATGAGCGCAACCTGGCGCTGGTGTGCAAGGCGCTGCCGAAGCTGCCGCAAGAGCCGCTCTACGCCCTCTGCCAGAGCCTGGAGAACGCACCGCTGCCGCCGGCCGTACAGGGCGCCCTGTTCGAGCGCATCGGCAAGGAACAGGAGTGCGCCGAGCCCAACGCCGAGACCCTGGCCTACCTGTGTCGGGCGCTGGCCTCCTGTAACGGCAGCAGCATGCGTACCAACAAGCTGCTGACCCTGCTGCAAACCCAGCCGAGCCCCGCCCTGCTGCTGGCCATCGCCGGTCGGCTCTGGCCCGATCTGAAGGATGCCGCCCTGCTCAGCCTGTTCCTGGAGCAGCTGGCCCTGCAGCCGACCCAGTTCTTCAATCAGGTATTTGCCGAACTGGTGACCCTGCCGGCCCTGCGCAATGATATGCTGGCCAGACTGCGCGACCCCGAGCGCAGCGACGCCCTGGGCCAGGCCATCGGCCGCCTGTTCGCCTCGGCCTGATGATAGCGGCGCCCCGCCACCCTGGCGGGGCGCCGCCCGACACGGACACACCGCAAAAGGAGCCCGCGATGGGTGAAGTGCTCGCCATCTTGCTGCTGACCCTGGCTGCAGGTGCCTTCTGGCACCAGCGTCGCCAGGCCGAACTCGCCTGGCAATACATGCGCCGCTACTGCCAGCATCACGACCTGCAACTGCTGTCGCTGGCGCGCAGCCACCGGGCGCTGGCCCACCGACCGCTGCGCCTGCTCACCTATTACGAGTTCGAATTTTCCAGCGATGGCGAGAGCCACTACCTGGGACAGCTGCGCATGCAGGGGCTGCTGGTGGTCGGCGTTGACCTCCCGCCACATCGGGTACCCAGCCTGTAAATCTCCCTCCTCGGGGCGAGCCTATACTGTTCTGGAATGTCTTTTCGGAGAGATGAGATGGAGTTCCTGACCCACGATCTGGCCGCCCTGTTTGCCCAGCTGGGGCTGGCCAACGACGAGCTGAGCCTGCACCGCTTCATTCACGAGCACCGCCTCGACAACCAGACCCTGCTGCCGGAAGCCCCCTTCTGGACCAGCGCCCAGGCCAATTTTCTGCGCGATGCCCTGTGGAACGATTCGGACTGGTCGGAAACCATCGACGAGCTGGACGTACTGCTGCGCCGGCACGATTGACCCGCTTCCCGCTTTTCAGCCCCTCGCGCTTTGGTTAAGCTCTGTGCCCCGTCCAGCCCCTATATTCCCATGCCGTGCAGGAGCACTCATGTCAGCCCAAGAGATCATCCGCATCGCCAATGAACTGGCGGCCAAGGGCATCGCCCCCACCACCGCCATGGTCAAGGCCCGCCTCGGCCAGCCCGTTCCCATGGCCGAGTTGCTCAAAGTACTGAGCCAGTGGAAGCAGCAACCCGCAGCCGCCCCGGAAGTCGCCAGCCCGGCGCAGGAAGCCCCCGCTCCCGCCGCCGAGCCTACCCTGCTGCAGCTTGCCGAACGGCTCGAACGTCTCGAACGCAAAGTGGATCGGCTGACCGAGCTGCTGCTCCAGCAAGGGAAGCCGTGAGCCATGTACATCCTCGAACTCTGCTTTGAGTGCTACCGTGACACCTCGCTGGGCGAGGCCGAGCGGGCCATCGTCAACTACCTCGACATGCTGCGCTATCAGGGCCAGATCCTCGGCCGGGAGTTCCCCACCAGCATGCACGAGGGCTACTTCGTCAGCCGGGTGGTCTGCCCGGAGCAGGACAGCCTGCACCCCGACAACCAGAGCGAACAGGTCAAGCTGGCGGAGCAGGGCCTGCACCAGGCCGGGCTGCTCGCCCCCAAACTCCACCTGCAGGGGGCGGACCTGCTCTCTGACAGCACCGACCCCTGCGGCCATGATGGCGAGCGCCCCAGCTGGATGCTGCTCTATACCAGCTTCCTGCACACCTGCTCGCCGCTGCGCTGCGGCGATCACTTCGCCCCCATCCCGCTCTATCGGCTGCCGGCCGTCGCCAACGGCGACCACAAGCAGATCATCAAGTGGCAGGAGGATTGGGAGGCGTGCGATCAGCTGCAGATGAACGGCTCCATCGCCGAACATGCGGCGCTGCACGAAATCGGTGAGGTGGGCAGCCGCCTCCAGCGCCGTGGCAGCGATCTCGGCAAGCGGCTGGAAGCCCTGACCGGCATCCCCACCTACTACTACCTCTACCGGGTGGGTGGCCGCAGTGCGGCCGAGGAGAAGGCTCGCCCCTGTCCGGGCTGCGGTGGCGAGTGGGCGCTGGCCGAGCCCTTGCACGAGATCTTCGACTTCAAGTGCGATCCCTGCCGGCTGGTCGCCAACCTCTCCTGGGATTTCAAGGACTGAGCCCGGCGGTGAACCAAACAAAAACGCCTTGCCGGTCGGCAAGGCGTTTTTCATTGTGGCTGACGCCACTTATTGCGGCAGGGTCTCCAGCCGCTCCAGGAACGCGGGCAGAGAAGGCGCCAGCACAAACCGGCGGCCCGAGTCGAGCCACTCCAGCCACACCTGACCACTCTCGTTGTCGAGCGATACCAGCGTCATCTCGTTGCGGGTGGTGGCGATGAACAGGGAGGGGCTGCGCTTCAACTTGCGCAGCATCAGCAGGTGGCCGATGAGGTTCTCCTTGAGCAGGTCGAGATCCGCCTCGTTCCAGGGCAGCACAAACTCGAGCCGCAACCCCTTGTAGAGGCAGGGCACAGGGCGACTGAACCAGCCACCAAACAGGGCCTGCGCGGCCGGGTGCAGGGTCAGCTCGAGCGCCTCGTTCATCGCCGTGAAATCGGCGGGCTCGGCGCGCTGATGCGGGCGCCAGGCGACCCGGCCTTCCTTGGGTTCATCCAGCTCGCAGGGGGAGCGCCAGTCCGCCTCCCACTCGCACAGGGGCAGCCCTCGCCTCGCCTCGCCGTCGCGCTGCCAGCGCAAAAAAAAGTGTTCCAGGGCAGACAAGACTTGATCCGACATCGAAATTCCCCACAATTGCTGCCAAAGTCCGCTATTGCACCATCAAAGCCATGAGCAGACAAGGTGAAGCGCGGATCGCCAGCCGGCACTCCCCGCCTTGCCACCCCAAGCGGGGCCCATGCCTCTGCCATCGCCCATTCAACGTTCGAGTCACACAGATGAGCAAACAAGATAGATACGCCGGCGCCAGCGCCCTGCAGGGGCTGAGCCTCGGCCAGCAATCGGCCTACATCAGCCAGTACACCCCGGCCCTGCTGCAGCCGGTGCCCCGCAGTATGAACCGCGACGACCTCGGTCTTGGCGGCGAGCTGCCGTTCCAGGGCTGCGACGTCTGGACCCTGTACGAACTCTCCTGGCTCAATGCCAAAGGCAAACCCATGGTCGCCGTCGGCGAGATCTCGGTGCCTGCCACCAGCGCGAACCTCATCGAATCCAAGTCGTTCAAGCTCTATCTCAACTCCTTCAACCAGACCCGCTGCGACTCGCTGGAAGCGGTGCAGGCCATGCTGGTCAAGGATTTGAGCGCCTGTGCCGGCAGCGATGTGAGCGTCACCCTGTTTCCGCTGGCCCAGGCTCCGCACCACATTGCCGCCCTGCCGGGCGAGTGCATCGACGAGCAGGATATCGAGGTGGACTGCTACGAGTTCGATGCCGACCTGCTGCAAGGTGCGGCCGGCAGCCTGGAGGTGGAAGAGACCCTGCACAGCCACCTGCTCAAGTCCAACTGCCTGGTGACCAGCCAGCCGGACTGGGGCTCCGTGGTGATCCACTATCGCGGCCCGCAGCTGGACCGGGAAAAACTGCTGCGCTACCTCATCTCGTTTCGCCAGCACAACGAGTTCCACGAGCAGTGCATCGAGCGGATCTTCACCGATCTCAAGCACTTCTGCGCACCGAGCCAGCTGACCGTCTACGCCCGCTACACCCGCCGCGGCGGACTGGACATCAACCCGTTTCGCAGCGACTGGGAAGTGGTGCCGGCCAACCTGCGCCTGATCCGGCAATAATCCGCAGGCCCTGCCCCCGTCGCTCTGCGCCGCCAGCGCCCGGATAACGGGGCTGGCGCGCAATCTGTCAGTAAACTCTGGACGCACGGGGGCGGGCTTGGATAACATGCCCTCACTCCCGTGCTGCCCTTAATCCAATGAATCAACTGTTTTTTCTGGCAATGATGATGTCCTCCCTGTCCGCTCCTGATCTGGATCTGGCCAAGGAGCAGTTGTCCATCGATCTGCAACAGGCCCAGACCCTGGTGCTGACCGATCCTGCCAGATGCGTGCAGATCACCTCCGCCTTCCTTGCACGCACGGCCAATAATCCCAAGCAAATCATCAGCAATCGCCAGGAGTACGGCTACCGTGAGCCGCTGTTGAGCTATGGCACCGCCGCCCAGGCCACCGGTGCCCACCTGCTCAAGGGGGAGTGCCTGCTGCAACTGGGCCAGTTCCAGGCCGCCCAGAAGTCCCTCGATCAGGGCATCGCCATGGCGGCCAAGGAGCAGCAGCTGGAGCTGCAGGCCCACGGCCTCTACCTCAAGATCCGCAGCCAGAACCTGCTGGAACGCTCCCACGGTGCCAGCAGCGGCCTGCTCGGCCAGCTGGAGACCCTGCTCAGCACCCCCAGCCTGAAAGAGAGCCAGCTGCAGGTTTACAGCCGGCTGTTGCGCACCAATGCCAGCATGGAGGCGCACCAGTTCGACGAGGCCAAACGCCAGCTGGCCGAAGCCCGCCGCTGGGCGGATCAGACCAAGAACCCGCTGGCCAGCGCCTGGGTCAGCGCGGTGAGCGGCGATCTCTACCACGCCCTCAAGCAGCCGCAGCTCTCGCTGGGCGACTACATCGATGCCCAGCAGCAGGCCAGGGGCCTGCAGGATCCCCTCTTCCTCGGTCTGCTGTCGAACCAGATAGTGAACCTCTATGAAGAGGAGCAGGAGCCGCAGAAGGCGCTGCAATATGCCAATGAGGCAGCCAACTACTTCCACGCCCTCGGCAACCCCTCCCTGCTGAGCGACGCCCTCATCGTGCTGGCCCGCCTCAATCGGGAGCAGGGCGAGATGAACATGGCGCTGGTCTACTTCTTCAACGCCCTGGATCTGCTGGACGAGGGCACCAACCGCACCCGCATCGCCAACCTCAAGTATGAAATTGGCAAAACCTATCTGGAAACCGGCAACCTGACCCTGGCCCGCAACTACCTCACCGCGGCCCGCCAGTCCCACGAGCTGGGGGATGACAAGGAGCCGCTGATCGACACCCTGCTGCTGCTGGGCGAGCTGCACCTCAAGCAGAAGGAGGCGGGCATCGCCATCCTGCAGCTGGAGAACGCGCTGGCGCTGGCCAACCAGATCGGCGACACCCAGCGCCAGTTCGAGATCTTCCGTCTGCTCTCGGCGGCCTACGAGCAGAAGGGCTATCTGCAACAGGCGCTGGAGAGCTACAAAAACTTCCACCAGCGCAGCGAGCAGGTGCGCCAGCAGCAGGTCGATCTGGAGCAGGAGGCGATCCGCGACAACTACGCCCAGGTGGAGCGTGAACAGCAGATCAAGGAGCTGGAGCAGCAGCTCAGCACCAGCAAGCATCAACAGGATCGCTACCTCTGGTCGAGCGTGATAACCGGCCTGCTGCTGACCCTGTTCATCTACCTCTTCTTCACCCTCTGGCTCAAGCTGCGAGTCGCCCGCCTGCAGGGCAAGCAGCTGGGCGAGGCGCTGCTGCTCGAGCCACGCACCGGGCTGGCCAACTGGCAGCGACTGATGAGCCGCTGGCCGCGGGAGATGGCCAAGCGCCAGCAGCGCTCCGAGCGCTGGTATCTGAGCGAGCTGCCCAGCAGCGAATTTGACGACAAGCTGCACTACCTGCTGTTTCGGGTCCCCTTCCTAGTCAACAGCCTGGAGCAGCACGGCTATCAGGTGAGCCGCGAGATAGAGCAGGCCTTCGGTGCCTACGTCAACGGCCTCACCCCGCAGGATGGCCGCATCTACGACCTTCGCGAAGGCCATCTGCTCTATGTGGTGCCCCAGCGTCATGTGGAGGATCTGCACCGGCTGGCCCGCGAGCTGCTCGCCGCACTGGCCGAGTTCCCTTGCCAGCATCCGCTCGATCGCCACATCAGCCTCGGCATCGTCAGCCACCCCTTCCTGCCCAAGGCGGCTACCGCCCTCGATCATCACGGGCTGTTCGACCTCTGCTATCTGGCGCTGGCAGGAGCCATTCAGCTCAGTGAAAAATCCCAGCAAAGCGTCTGGTTGGAGCTGGCTGCCATCGATTGCCAGCAGGCCGCATTTTTTAATGGGGATGTGTGGCAATGCTGCTTGATGGCAATTGACAAGGGACTGGTAAAAGTAAATTCTTCTCATGAAAAGCAATGGGTTAATTGGCTTCAACTTTCACGGAAGAGAGTGCCGGTTGATCAGTGACGAATAGATAATCAACTGGGTCTGGAACTGGGTTCGACCGCTGTTGCTATCCAACACAACAACGATAATGACAACAGGGCGACCTGAATAATGAATGATATCGCTGCCGTAGCCGGACAACTGGCCAGACTCAGGGAATCCCTTCAGCAAAAACAGCTGGAGCTGGACGGCATTGTCTCCTTCTCCGATACCGAGCGCGCCCGCAGCATCCAGTTCATCGCCAAGCTGATGCAGGCCTGCCGCGGTCACGACCGGGAGCTGGACAACAAGCTCGCCAAGCTCAAGCAGAAACTCGACGGCAACCCGCCGCTCTCCTCCCTCGACGCCGATCTCGCCATCATCGAGAAGCTGCTGCAGCAGCACGGCAACGCGCTGGAAGAGTCCATCTCCCTGACCAGGTCCGCCATCGAACTCGGCTCCAAGCAACTCAAGGCGATCAAGGGCTTCCCGGAAGATACCCGCAAATCCCTCAAGGAGTTTCTGGCGAGCCCGGATGGCTATGGCATCGGCGATCACCAGAAGAAGGTGATCCGGCTGCTGGAGTTCTACCAGCAGGCCATCAAGATCCAGCTGTTGCCCAGCCAGCCTCTGCTGGCCCAGAGCAGTCAGCCTGAGGCGGTCACCGATCTGGCCGCCCCCGAGCCGGATGCCCCCTTTGACGTCAAGATCCACGCCCACATCGCCGACGAGCTGCAGCGGCTCATCACCGAGCTCGACTTTGCCGGTGCGGTGGGCGAGAGCCTGGCGGACATTCGCCGCCAGCTGCTCAATGGCATCACCCCTCCCCTTCTGGCCGAGATCTGCCTGCAGGTGATAGAGCTCATCATCGAGGGCACCCGCGAGGAGCGCAAAGCCTCCCAGGCGTTTCTCAGCACCCTCAACGAGAGCCTCTCGGCGGTCCACTTCAGCTTTACCGAATCCCTCGACGAGGGGCGCGCCCTGCAAAGCGCCACCCTGGATACCCGCAAGGCCATCGACAGGGAGCTCAAGGCCATCGACCATACCCTGGCCAGCCATGACACCATTGATGACCTCAAGGGGGCCATCTCCGGTCACATGGGGGCCATCAACCTGCTGCTGCAGGACAGGGAGGCCATGGCCGCCCGCGAGCGCCACCTGCTGACCCGCCTCTCCACCATGGAGGCCAAGCTGCGGCTGATGAAGGAGGAGACCGCCGAATACAAGAAGCGGCTCACCATCCAGAAACACAAGCTGTTCCTCGACAGCCTGACCCAGGTGCACAACCGGGCAGCTCTCGACGAGCGGCTCGAGCTCGAATACAAACGCTGGCTGCGTTACAACACGCCGCTGTGCCTGGCCATCATCGACATCGACCACTTCAAGCACATCAACGACAACTACGGCCACATGGCCGGTGACAAGGCGTTGAAGGTGGTGGCCAAGGCGCTGCAGGGTGCCCTGCGCGACACCGACTTCATCGCCCGCTTCGGCGGCGAGGAGTTCGTGGTGCTGCTGCCGAACATCAACCCGGACAAGTTCCAGAAGCCGCTGGAGACCTTGCGCCAGACCATCAAGAGCATTCCGTTCCGTTTTCGGGATGCCAGGGTCGAGATCACCATCTCCATCGGTGCCACCCTGTTCAGGGAGGGGGACCACACCACGGATGCGTTCGAGCGGGCCGACAAGGCACTCTACAGCTCCAAGAACTCGGGTCGTGATCAGGTCAATCTGGCCTGATAGGCGACTAAAAAAGCAGCAAACGCACTTTCCCCCTATTCCCCTGCCCCACCGCTTACATCTACTATCAAATTCAAGGGATGCCACAGGGCATCCCGTTTTCTCCCCAGGGAAAAGCACAACGATAACAAGCGAGTGAAAGGGGAACCTATGATTACGCACATCAATCCAGTCGGCAGCATGGACTTGCTGTCCCAGCTCGAGGTGGACCGCCTCAAGCAAACCGCCTCCAGCGATATCTATCAACTGTTTCGCAACTGCTCGCTGGCGGTACTCAACTCCGGCAGCCATACCGACAGCTCCAAAGAGATACTGGAGCGCTTCAAATCCTTCGATATTCATGTGATCCGGCGCGAGCGCGGGGTCAAACTCGAGCTGTTCAACGCCCCCGAGCACGCCTTCGTCGATGGCGAGATCATCCGCGGCATTCAGGAGCACCTGTTCTCCGTCCTGCGCGACATCCTCTACGTGTCGACCCAGCTGGAGTCCAACCGGCTGGTCAACCTGACCAGTTCCACCCACATCTCCAACGTGGTGTTCGCCATCCTGCGCAACGCCAAGGCGATCCTGCCTGGCGCCGATCCCAATCTGGTGGTCTGCTGGGGCGGTCACTCCATCAACGAGATCGAGTACCAGTACACCCGCGCGGTAGGCAGCGAACTGGGCCTGCGTGAGCTCAACATTTGCACCGGCTGCGGTCCGGGTGCCATGGAGGGCCCGATGAAGGGCGCCGCCGTCGGCCACGCCAAGCAGCGGGTGCGCAACGGCCGCTACATCGGTCTCACCGAGCCTTCCATCATCGCCGCCGAGCCGCCCAACCCCATCGTCAACGAGCTGGTGATCCTGCCGGACATCGAGAAGCGGCTGGAGGCCTTCGTGCGCCTCGGCCACGGCATCATCATCTTCCCGGGCGGGGTCGGCACCGCCGAGGAGCTGCTCTACCTGCTCGGCATCATGATGCACCCGGCCAACGAGCGGCAACCCATGCCCATCGTGCTGACCGGCCCGAAAGAGAGTGCCGACTACTTCCGCGCCATCGATGACTTCGTCAAGGCGACCCTGGGGGAGGCGGCCACCAGCCTCTACCGCATCATCATCGGCGATGCCCCCGAGGTGGCCCGGGTGATGAAGGAGGCGATGCCGAAGATCCGCGAATACCGCAAGTCGGTAGGGGATGCCTACTCCTTCAACTGGTCCCTCAAGATCGAGCCGGAGTTCCAGCTGCCGTTCGAACCGGATCACGCCAACATGGCCAGCCTGGATCTGCACCGCAACCAGCCGCCCCAGCTGCTGGCGGCCAACCTGCGCCGTGCCTTCTCCGGCATCGTCGCCGGCAACGTCAAGGAAGGGGGCATCCGCGCCATCGAGAAGAAGGGGCCGTTCAAGATCCATGGCGACAAGGAGCTGATGCACCTGATGGACAAGCTGCTGGAGAGCTTCGTCAGACAGCAGCGTATGAAGCTGCCGGGCAGCCAGTATGTACCCTGCTACGAAATCGTGCGCTGACGGGCAGCACAGATGAAACGAGGGGCGCATGGCGCCCCTTTTTTATTGCTGCCAGCCCTTCGGCCATCAATCCCCCATTGAGCCCGCTGGTTTGTTACAATGGGGCGTTCCGACTGCCAAGAGTGCCCCATGTCAAACCCAAGGCCACACCTGCTCATCATCGATGCCCTCAACCTCATCCGCCGGCTGCACGCGGTGCAGGCTCAGCAGGCGCTGACTCCGGCCCAGGCGTTGATCGCCACCCGTGCCAACCTCATCAATACCTGCCGCAAGCTGCTGGCCGGCAGCGAGCCGACCCACGTCATTGCGGTGTTCGATGGCGAGGTGCACAGCTGGCGCAAGGAGGTCTATCCCGCCTACAAGGAGGGACGAACCCCCATGCCGGCCGAGCTGCGCGAAGGGCTGAACGAGCTGCAGGATGCCTTCTGGGAGTGCGGTGTCGATGCCCTGCTCTCCCAGACCGACGAGGCGGACGATCTCATCGCCACCCTGGCCAGCGGCATTGCCCAGCACGGTGCCAGCGCCACCATCATCTCCACCGACAAGGGCTTCTGCCAGCTCATCTGCCCGCAGATCCGGATCCGCGACTACTTCAACAAGCGCTGGCTGGATGCCGCCTTCGTCGAGCAGCAATACGGGGTGACCCCGGCCCAGCTGGTGGACTTCTGGGCCCTGACCGGCATCGGTGGCTCCAACATCAAGGGGGTGCCCGGCATCGGCCCCAAGACCGCCACCCAGCTGCTGCAGCAATACGGCGATCTCGCTGCCATGCTGACCGCCTGCCAGCAGGAGGACGCCGCCAAGCCTTTGCTCAAGCTGCGCCAACACCAGGATGAGGCCCTGCTGGCCCAGCGACTGGTACGGCTGCAGCGGGACATCCCCCTTGGCTTCAACCTGCGGGAGATCCGTTATCCGCCCGCCCCGGATGCCTGATGACGCTATCTCGCCAAGCATGACCGGACTCACTCTCGCTGTTGACAAAAACAGATAGAATGTAAAGAAACATGGAGGGTTAGGTGGAGAAATGGTATAAAACCGCCGAATCCTCCCCCTCTGTTCCCTAGAAGTGGATACGTCTCATGTCAAAAAGAAAAATTACCGTCATCCCGGGCGACGGCATCGGCCCCAGCATCATCGAATCCGCCATCCAGATCCTGACCCACGCCGGCTGTGACTTCGAATACGAATACGCCGACGCCGGTCTAGTGGCGCTGGAGAAACACGGCGAGCTGCTGCCCCAGGCCACACTCGACCTGATTGAGAAGAACAAGGTCACCCTGAAAGGGCCTCTCACCACCCCGGTCGGCGGCGGTTTCACCTCCATCAACGTCTCCCTGCGCAAGAAGTTCAACCTCTACGCCAACGTGCGTCCCGTGCTCTCCTTCAAGGGCACCCGCAGCCGTTACGACAACATCGACATCATCACGGTGCGCGAAAACACCGAAGGGATGTACTCGGGTGCCGGTCAAAAGCGCAGCGATGACAACCAGAGTGCGGAGGCGATGAGCATCATCACCCGCGAAGGGGCCGAGCGCATCGTCAAGTTCGCCTTCGAGCTGGCCCGTCAGGAAGGGCGCAGAAAGGTCACCATCATCCACAAGGCCAACATCCTCAAGTCCACCTCCGGTCTGTTCCTGGAAGTGGCCCGTGAGGTGGCCAACCGCTACCCGGACATCCAGAGCGAAGAGATGATCGTCGATGCCGCCTGCATGAACCTGGTGATGTACCCGGAGCGCTTCGACGTCATGGTCACCACCAACCTGTTCGGCGACATCCTGTCGGATCTGTGTGCCGGTCTGGTCGGCGGCCTCGGCATGGCGCCGGGCGCCAACATCGGTGATGGCGCCGCCATCTTCGAAGCGGTGCACGGCTCTGCCCCGGACATCGCCGGCAAGAACATCGCCAACCCCACCTCGGTGATCCTCGCCTCCATCCAGATGCTGGAGTATCTGGGCATGCAGGAAAAGGCCGAGCGCATTCGCGAAGCGGTGCGCGCCACCATCGAATCCGGCGACCGGGTGACCCGGGATCTGGGGGGCAACGCCTCCACCAGCGAGTTCACCCAATCCATCATAGATCGTTTGTAATTGGTGCCAACTTGTTGATTTAAAAAGGGAGCTTCGGCTCCCTTTGTTTTATCTCACCGCGCGCTCCCCCCTTTGTCGATTGGCTACTATGTTCAATAGATAAGGGATAAGGAGATCCATTATGCGCGCTATCGTTACCCTGTTGCTCATCAGCAGCAATGTCATGGCAATAGACAGACCGGTCGAGAATGCCTGGCCCCAGCTGCCGCCATCCACCCAGCCGGCCAGCCAGGTCTGGCAATCCACCCTGGATACCAATGACCTGCTCAAGGCTCCCAAACCCCTCTCCTTCGGGATGGATGTCGTCACCGACAGCAATGGCAACAGTCAGGTCACTCCCTATCAGAAGCTCAACCTGACCGCCGAGAAGAGCGTCAGCCTCTCCTTTGAGCAGCACAAGCCCAGGATCAAGTTCAAGACCGCCGGCATGAACACCTCTCTCAAGCTGCGCAGCAACGGCGTCAAGCTGGAGTTCAGCCCGACCGATCGCACCATACCGCTCGACATCGAGCTCAAGCTTACCGATGGCGAATCCTCGCTGCGTTTTGACTATCGCTTCTGAACGCAAGCCGAATAAAAAGGCCGACAACCTCGAGGTTGTCGGCCTTTTTGTCAGCCCATGTCAGCCAGCCTTCACTCCTGGGGGGAGAGCTTGGAGACCCAGTACTTGTTGAAGACGTGCACCGTGATCTCTTCGCGATCGTGGTAGAGCTGCTTGGCCTGAATGATGAAGCCGCCGTCGATCTCCGCCAGCAGTTCACGCAACACTTGGATGTTGTGCACCGCCTCGGCGTAGCGCTTCTTCATCGGCAGCTTGAGGTTGAACATGGCTTCCTGGCAATCACCCTCGCGAAACCAGTCGGCGATCATGTGGGTCACCCGTGCCGGCTTGTCGACCATGTCACACACCAGCCAGTAGATATTCTTCTTGCTGGGACGCCAGACAAAGCCGTCATCGCGGATGTGCTTGACCTGGCCGGTATCCATCAGGGATTGCGCCATCATGCCGTTGTCCACCGCGGTCACCATCATGTCGCGACGCACCAGCTGATAGGTCCAGCCGCCCGGGCAGGCACCGAGATCCACCGCCTTCATGCCGGAGCGCAGCCGCACGTCCCACTCTTCCCGCGGTACGAACACGTAGAAGGCCTCTTCCAGCTTGAGGCTGGAGCGGCTCGGCGCATCGGCCGGGAAGCGCAGACGCGGGATCCCCATGTGGAAGGCTGAGTTGTTGAAGGAGTAGGAGTAACCCAGCAACACATGGTCGTTGGCCAGGAAGAAGGCGTGGAACACCGGACGGTTCGGGGTCTCCTTCTTGGTCAGGATCTCGTTGCTGCGCAGCGCCTGGCGCAGCGGCACGGTGAATTTGCGGCAGAAGGCGGAGAGCTCCTTCGCCTCGTTGGTGTCGGCCGTCTCCACCCGCAGATCGCCGCAGATGGCGTAGTCGCGGGTCGCCTCGATGATCGGGGTGATCCGATCCGCCAGATCCAGCTCCTTGAGCTCGCAGGTCACCACCAGCATCTGGCGGATGAAGATGAGCTCCTTGAAGGGCAGCTTGCGCGCCAGCAGGTCGGCCTCTTCCTCACCGTAGCATTCGAAGATGATGTAGCCGCTGTCGTCCTTGACCCGGGCAAAGCCATAACACTGCATGTTAGTGGCTCGTTCGGTGATCTCTGCCGCCGCCTCTTTCTCAAAACCGGGGCGGCAATAAAGCAGCAGATTATTCATTCTTTCCTCCAAGACGACAGCCGGCCCACATCAGGGCCGCCCATCCCAACATAAAACAGAGGCCACCGGCCGGGGTGATGAGCCCCAAGCCCTTGCTGCCAAGCAGCACCATGGCGTAAATACTGCCGGAGAATCCCAGGATCCCCAGCACAAAGGCGGAGCCAGCCAGGTTGATCACCTTGCTGCGCACACCGCACCACCCCAGCACCAGCAGGGCCAGGGCGTGAAAAAACTGATACTGCACGGCGGTATTGAACGCCGCCAGACGCGAAGGGTCGATGCCGGTGGCCGCCAGACCGTGGGCACCATAGGCGCCCAGCATGGTCGCCGTCAGGCCGAAAAAGCCCGCCAGCACCAGCCAATGTCGATGAAATTGCATCCCTTGCCTCCTTGTTGTCCCGCGCCAGCCTCAACCCCGCGCCGGGATGGTCGCAATGAAATCCTTGATCCGTTCGGCCGCCTGGCGCAGGTTGCCCTGCTCGCTCGCACCGCTGCTCTTGCGCGGTTTGAAGCCATGATCACCATCGGTCAGCCAATGGACCGATACGGCGGATGAGAAGGGGAAATCAGCCAGTTCGGCACGGGTGCCGAAGGTATCGCGCTCCCCTTGCAACAGCAGGGTTGGCGTCTTGATCTGCTTGAGCACCTCGCCCCGCCAGCGGTCGGGGTTGGCCGGGGGGTGGAAAGGATACCCGAGAATGAGCAATCCTGCAGCATTCATCTCGTCCTCACTCTCCTGATAGAGTTCGGCCGCCATCCGCCCACCCATGGATTTGCCCGCCAGAAACAGTCTGGGATGGGCAAACTCCTCGATCATCTGGCGCCAGTGGTCGAGCAGGACAGGCTGCCGGTCCGGCGGACGACGCTTGCCATCCAGGGCGCGCTTGCTCATGTAGGGAAAGTTGAAACGCACCACCTCGATGTCGGGCCCGGCCAACAGCCGTGACAGCTCGGCCAGAAAGGCGTGCTCCATGCCCGCCCCGGCGCCGTGGGCCAACAGAATGCGAACGGGGGCATCAACAGCCCCCTCCCGGATCACCTCATGCATCGGCCAGTCGGGCCCGACGACGGGCCTCCTCCTGCTCCACCAGTTCCAGCATCCAGTCGCGAAAGGCGACTATCTTGCCCTGATCGGACTGCTGCTCCTGGCACACCAGATAGAAGGCGTTCTTGCTCACCAGCACCTGCTCGAACGGACAGATGAGGCGACCGGCCTCTATCTCTGGCTGGGCCAGCACGCTGTGACCAAGGGCCACCCCCTGGCCGTGAATGGCGGCCTGGATCACCATGGTGGAGTGGCTGAAGATGGGCCCCTGGTTGACGTTGGGGGCATCGATGTCGAGCTGGCGAAACCAGGCCTTCCAGTCGCGACGCGAGGTGTCGTGCAGCAGGGTGTGGCGGGTCAGATCGTCCGGGGTGCGCAGCGGCTTGGGGCCGGTCAGCAGCAGCGGTGAACAGACCGGGATCAGATACTCGGTGTGCAGCTTGTCGGCCCGCAGGCCGGGCCAGTTGCCGCGTCCGTAGTAGATGGCCACGTCCACGTCGTCGGTGAGCGAGCCCTCGTCCATGTCCACCGCCTTGATCCGCACGTCGATGTCGGGATGACGTTCGCTGAACTTGACCAGCCGCGGCACCAGCCACTGGATGGCGAAGCTCGGCTGCAGAGAAACGGTGAGCGCGCCCTTGGCGCTGCGGGCCAGCAACTTGTCGGTCGCCTCCGAGATGGAGGTGAAGATGTCCTTGATATCGAGGAAGTAGCCCTGCCCCTCCTCGGTCAGCAACAGAGAACGGTTCTTGCGGCGAAACAGCTTGATACCGAGGTACTCTTCCAGCGCCTTGATCTGGTGACTGATGGCGGCCTGGGTCACGAACAGCTCCTCCGCAGCGCGGGTGAAGCTTAAATGACGAGCCGCGGCTTCAAACGCTTTCAGTGCGTTGAGCGGGGGTAAACGACGAGACATGAGACCAGCCGACGATGAGTTTTTCTAATGGGCCGCATTATAATTTGTCGGTTGCGGGTCGACCAGTGAATAAACATAATTCGCTTCGCAATCCGTTGCCATATGGCTCACTTTTTCTCTTCCATGTTGGTTTACATGTGATTTTTGTGAGTCTCTGGAGTGCGATTGTGGTGTTGTGTTTCTTCCTCTGCGGGAAGAGGGGCTTAAATCGGACCGATTTAACCCAGTCTGTCATCTGAATGTGTTTGGCGCCTCCGGTTGGAAGGCGCCTTTTTTCTTATCCCTATACCTTGAACTGCCCCACCAGTTGCTGCTGCTTGTCGGCCAGCGCCGACAGCTCGCGACCATTTTCGGCGGAGCTGGCCGCCTCGGCCCGGATGGTGTGGCTCACATCGCGAATGTTGCTGACGTTGCGATTGATCTCGTCCGCCACCCCGCTCTGCTCCTGCGCCGCCCTGGCGATCTGCTCGTTCATCTGATGAATGGTGCCGACCGCGTGGATGATCTGCTCCAGCACGCTGACCGACAGGTCCACCTTGGTCAACGTCAGATCCGCTTGACCGTGGCCGGTCATGATCGCCTTCACCACCGCCTCGGTGCCGGATTGCAGCTGGCCGATGAGGGTCTGGATCTCGACGATGGCGTTCTGGGTGCGGCCCGCCAGATTGCGCACCTCGTCCGCCACCACCGCAAAACCACGGCCCTGCTCGCCGGCCCGCGCCGCCTCGATGGCGGCGTTGAGCGCCAGCAGGTTGGTCTGCTCGGCGATCCCCTGGATCACCACCAGGATGTCGTTGATGTTCTCGCTGTTGGCTGACAGGTGCTCCACCACCGGCTTGGCATCGCTGATCACCGCCATCAGCTTGCGCATCGCCTCCTGGGTGTCGGCCACCACGTACTTGCCCTCCTGCGCCGCCGTGTCGGCCTCGTTGGCAGCGGCCACCGCCGAGTTGGCGTTGCTGGCCACCTGCAGGGCGGTAGCGCTCAACTCCTCGAACGCGGTCGCCACCAGGTCCACCTCCTGATACTGAGCCTGCATGCCGGCACTAGTGCGCTCGGCGACGCTGGCCGCCTGCTCCGCGCTGGCCCGGGTGCCGGCAACGGTATCTATGACCTGGCTGATGGTACTCTGCAGCTTGTTCAAGAAGCTGTTGAACCACTTGGCCAGCTCGCCAATCTCGTCGTCACGGCGCAGCTCGATGCGCTGGGTGAGATCCCCCTCGCCGCTGGCAATGTCCTTGAGACGGGCCACCACGGCGCGGATGGGGGCCACTATCTGATGGGCCATCAGCCAGATGCAGATCAGCGCCACCGCCGAGATGAGGCCACCGATGAGCAGCTGGGTCATCACGCTGCGGCTGGCCTGGCCGGAGAGATCCTCCTGCAGTTGAAGGGCTGAGGCGAGCACCACGCTGCGCGGCAGCTCGATGTAGATGCCCCATTTCTGTTCCGTACCGCGCATCTTGACCGGTACGAAGGTCTGCAGCAGGTTGCCGTCCGGACTCCAGCGACTGGCCACCTGCCCCTGGCCCAGCCAGCCCTGCAAGGCGGCCGTCAGGGTCTGATACTGCTGACCGAGCGGACTGCCCAGGGTGACGTCGAAGCCATCCACCCCGGCGACACGGCCCTGGCTGCTCACCAGCAGCACCTTGCCCTGCCCCTCATAGAGCTCCTGATCCATCTCCTTGACCAGACTCTGCAGCGCGGTCAGCGAGATATCGACCCCGACCATGCCGAGCAGCTTGTCTTGCTCCAGCAGAGGCACGGTCACCGAGGTCATCAATACCTTTTGCGACCCCACATCGTCCAGATAAGGCTCCAGCAGACAGAGGGCCTTGCTGCGAATGCTGCAGCGATACCACTCGTTCTCCACCCCGCCGGCCGCGGTCGGGCTCTCGTCCGCCAGCACGGATTCGTCCTGCACCTCGGGTTCAATCTTGCCGTCGACCCGCGCCCAGTAGGTGGAGAAACGCCCCTGATCGTTGGAGCCCAGCGCGCTGGAGCCGTGGTAGTTGCTGTCTTCGCCGTCGAGCTGGTCCGGCTCGAACACCGCATAGACGCCGAGCAGGTGATCGGAGGAGGCTGCCGCGTCATGCAGTTGCTGGTTGACGGCGGTACGCAGTGATTCGGAGGAGCCGAAATTGTCGGCCGCGTTCTTGCGCTGGAACAGGATCCCCTGGCCCAGCAGGGTCGCCCGGAAGTAAGCTTCGTCCAGATAACTGGTCACCTTGGCCGCCTGCTCCGAGCCCATCGCCTTCATCCAGTTTTCGGCCGCACTCTGGGCTTCCGCCGTGGTAGAAGTCAGCACCTGATCCTGCATGTTGGCAGCACTGAAGAGAGAAGAGGCCACCAGGGCACCGGCACTGGCCAACAAACAACAACCGGCGATCAGGGTGATCCGCCCCTGAACAGAAAGAGAACTCATGCCACCATTTCCTAGCTTCATACTGATGTGATCAGTGTATCGGTTTTAGAAACAAAAACTTAACCTTATCACGCTAAATCCAGGGCAAGTTGGTTCACTTCGCCGGCCGCCGGCAGGCCGACTACCAATCCCAGTAGCCGAATGGGTTTGCCCTGTGCCCGCAGCAAACCTTCGTGCAACAGATCGTGAAACCGTTCCGGTTGGTAACCCCCGCGCCGATAGACGGTGGTCTGCTGAAAATCGGCAAACTTGAGCTTGATCCCCTGCCCCATCAACTGCTCCTTGCCGTGGCTGGCCGAGAATCGCTGCTCCAGCTCGGGAATGAGCCGGCTCAGCACCTGCCAGCAGGCGGCCTCATCCAGCACGTCGCTGGCCAGGGTTGTCTCCACCCCTATGGTCTTGCGCACCCGCTGAGCCTGTACCGGCTGCTCGTCGTGGCCCCAGATCCGCCCGGCCAGCATCTCCCCGAGCTTGCCGAACCGGGCGATCAGCTCCTCATTGCCGAGCTGACGGGCATCTTCGCAGGAGTAAAGGCCGAGCGACTCCAGCCGATCCGCGGTCTTGCGACCGATGCCGGGCAGCTTGCCGAGGGGGAGCTGGCGCACGAACTCATCCACCTCCTGCGGCCGTATCACGAACAGGCCGTCCGGCTTGCGCTGCTCGGAGGCGAGCTTGGCCAGAAACTTGTTCGGCGCCACCCCGGCCGAGGCGGTCAGCCCCAGCTCGGCGTTGATCGCGGCACGGATCTCGCGGGCCATCAGGGTGGCACTGCCGTCACAGCAGGGGCTCATCGTCACGTCGAGATAGGCCTCATCGAGGGAGAGCGGCTCCACCTGCTCGGTGTAGCGCAGAAAGATGGCCCGCAGCTGGCGGGAGACCTCCTTGTAGACCGCCATCCGGCCGGGAATGAGCACCAGCGGCGGGCAGAGCTTGCGTGCCAGGGCGCTCGGCATGGCGGAGCGCACCCCGAAGCGACGCGCCACATAGTTGCAGGTCGAAATGACACCGCGCCTGTCCGCCGAGCCACCGATGGCCAGCGGTACCTCGCGCAGGGCCGGGTTGTCCCGCATCTCTACCGCGGCATAGAAGCAGTCCATGTCGATGTGAATGATCTTGCGCATACCACTGTACGAATAAACAGGTAACCTGCCTATGCTAACCCAGTGTTGTCATTTCTGCCATCGGCATGAAATGACGGGCCGACATAGACTCTTAAGGCACCATTTATAATCCATCGCACAAGGAGAATGAGATGAAGGGAGTCTGGCCGGGGTTGGCTCTGGGGCTCTGCCTGCTGCTGCCGCAGCAGAGCAATGGCAAGGACAATCCGACCGCCGAGTGCAGCTGGTTGCACGAGCGCATCAAGGCGCTGGAGAAGGCCATCAAACAGGGGGACGAGCTAGGTACACAGGAGGAGCTGGCACGCTGGCGGGCCGAATTCAACAAGAAGGAGTGCCAGCGCTACGACTACTGAGCGCTCGCCATAAAAAAAAAGGGCTGACCCCAGGGTCAGCCCGTTTTGCGTTCGACATGGGTGCGAGAGCCCCTGCCCGCTCAGATGATCCGGTTCTCGGCCAGCATCTTGCGACGGGCCTCTTCCTTGGCCATCTTCTTCTTGCGGTTGTCGCAGGGTTCCGGGCAATCACACTCTTTTTCGATACCTATGCTGCCAAGTCCGCCACAGGAGCCGGAGATGGTCTTCTTCTGGAAGATGTAGCCGATGGCCATGGCCACCACTACCACCAGAAACACCCCGAAGGTGATCAAAAAAATCTGCATGTTACCGCCCTTTATTTTCTAACCAGATACTGTTTGAAGGCATCGGAGTAAGACTCCTCGAAACCCTCATCCGTCTTGGTGATCACGAAAATGGCCAGCCCCCGCTCCTTGGCGTAGGCCAGGCTCTTCTCGGGTCCGAGCACCATGAACACGGTCGCCAGCCCGTCTGCAGTCATGCAGGAGGGGTGGATCACGGTCACCGACACCATCCGGTGCTGGATAGGCTTGCCGGTCATGGGATCAATGGTATGGGAGAAGCGCTTGCCGTCCAGCTCGTAATAGTTGCGGTACTCGCCCGAGGTCGCCACCCCGTTGTCGCCCGCCACTATCACCTCCTGCACCGAGCCGGCGTTGGCAGTCGGTTTCTCGATGGCGACGCGCCAGGGGTGACCCTTGCCGTTGACGCCATTGATCCGCAATTCGCCGCCGATCTCAACCAGATAGTTGCGCGAACCCAGGGACTCCAGATACTCGGCCACCTTGTCGACGCCAAAGCCCTTGGCAATGGCGGAGAGATCCACGTAGAGATCCGGGATGTCCTTTTGCAGGGTATCGGCATCGACGGAGGTGATCACGTGCAGATTGCCGAGCCCGGTCTTCTGGCGGGTCTGGGTGATCAGCTCGTCAGACGGCGTCTTGGTCGGGCGCGCGTCGGGCCCGAAGCCCCACAGATTGACCAAGGGGCCGACGGTGACGTCCAGCGCCCCGCGGCTCTCACGGCCAATGTGAATGGCCTCGGTCACCACCCGCGCGGTATCGCGGGAGACCACCACGGGCGTCGAGCTGCGGTGCTGGTTGAAGCGCGACAGCTCGGAGTCCGGCCGGTAGGTCGACATCTGATCGTTCACCCGCTCCAGCAGCACATCGACTTCGGCCTGGAACTTGGCGGGATCGGTGATAACGTTGTCCGCCACCTTGATGGAGTAGTAGGTACCCATGGTGCTGCCGGTGATGTGGATCTCCGGCTTCGATTGGACCGTTTGTTCCTGACCGCACCCAGTCAAGAAAAAGGCTAGCCCGAAGGCTAGCCAGGTCTTTACAACACTGTGCATTGATTAACCACCAAAGTCATCCAGCAGGATGTTCTCGTCTTCAACGCCAAGGTTTTTCAGCATGTTGATGACGGCAGCGTTCATCACGGGAGGACCGCACATGTAGAACTCGCAATCTTCCGGCGCCTCGTGGTTCTTGAGATAGTTCTCGAACAGCACGTTGTGGATGAAGCCGGTGTAGCCGTCCCAGTTGTCTTCCGGTTGCGGATCGGACAGGGCCACGTGCCACTGGAAGTTGTCGTTCTCGGCCTGCAGCATGTCGAAGTCTTCGACATAGAACATCTCGCGCTTGGAACGGGCACCGTACCAGAAGCTCATCTTGCGCTTGGTCTTCAGACGGCGCAGCTGATCGAAGATGTGGGAACGCATCGGCGCCATACCGGCACCACCACCGATGAACACCATTTCCGCGTCGGTGTCCTTGGCGAAGAACTCGCCGAACGGACCGGAGATGGTCACCTTGTCGCCCGCCTTCAGGCTGAAGATGTAGGAGGACATCTGGCCGGGAGGGGCAGTCCAGTTGCTGGGCGGCGGGGTCGCAATCCGCACGTTCAGCATGATGATGCCGAACTCTTCCGGATAGTTGGCCATGGAGTAGGCACGGATGATCGGCTCGTTGACCTTGGACTCCAGCTCGAAGATCTTGAAGCGATCCCAGTCACCGCGATATTCGGTAGGAATATCGAAGTTCTTGTACTGCACGTGGTGGGCAGGCGCTTCGATCTGGATATAACCACCGGCGCGGAACGGCACGCTCTCGCCATCGGGGATCTGCAGCTTGAGCTCCTTGATGAAGGTGGCCTTGTTGTCATTGGAGATGACGGTACATTCCCACTTCTTCACCCCGAAGATCTCTTCCGGCAGCTCGATGTCCATGTCGGAACGGACGGTGACCTGACAGGCCAGACGCTCGCCATGACGGGCTTCGCCCTTGCTGATGTGATCCAGCTCGGTCGGCAGGATGTCGCCGCCGCCGGATTTCACCCGTACCTTGCACTGACCACAGGAGCCACCGCCGCCGCAGGCGGAGGAGACGAAGATACCGCTGCCGGCCAGCACGCCGAGCAGCTTGCCACCCGCCGGGCTGGTCACAGCCTTGGCCGGGTCGCCGTTGATGCTGATTGTCACGTCACCGGCGGTTACCAGCTTGGACTTGGCGAACAGAATGACTGCCACCAAGGCCAGCAGGATCACGGTGAACATGACCACACCCAGAATAATTTCCATCTATATTTCCTTTCCGATTACAGGGAAATACCAGAGAAGGACATGAAGCCCAGCGCCATCAGACCCGCGGTGATGAAGGTGATGCCGAGGCCACGCAGGCCTTCCGGAACATCGGAGTACTTCATCTTCTCGCGGATCCCCGCCATCGCCACGATGGCAAGCATCCAGCCGGCTCCAGAACCCACGCCATACACCACGGACTCAACGAAGTTGTAGTCACGCTGCACCATGAAGGAGACGCCACCGAAGATGGCGCAGTTCACTGTGATGAGCGGCAGGAAGATACCGAGGGCGTTGTAGAGGGCCGGGAAATACTTGTCCAGCGCCATCTCCAGGATCTGTACCAGGGCCGCAATCACCCCGATGAAGGTGATGAAGCTCAGGAAGCTCAGATCCAGACCGGACACCAGGGCACCGTCTTTGAGCACGTAGTTGTAGATCAGGTTGTTGGCCGGCACGGCCACGGTCTGAACCACGATAACGGCGACACCCAGGCCCATGGCGGTCTTGACCTTCTTGGACACCGCCAGGAAGGTACACATCCCCAGGAAGAAGGAGAGCGCCAGGTTCTCGATGAAGATCGAGCGAATCAACAGACTGATATAGTGTTCCATACCTTAATCCTTCGCCTCCACCTGCTTGGGATCCTTGGTGCGTACGCCCCAGATGATCAGACCAATGATGAAGAACGCACTCGGCGGCAGCAGCAGCAGGCCGTTCGGCACATACCAGCCACCATTGTTCACCAGCGGCAGCAGTTCGATGCCGAACCAGGTGCCGGAGCCCAGGATTTCACGCACGGTGGCCACGGTCAGCAGCACGGCGCCATAACCCAGACCGTTGCCGATACCATCCAGGAAGGAGGGCAGCGGGGCACTCTTCATGGCGTAGGCTTCGGCACGGCCCATCACGATACAGTTGGTGATGATGAGGCCGACGAACACCGACAGCTGTTTGGAGATGTCGTAGGCATACGCCTTGAGCACCTGGTCAACCACGATAACCAGCGAGGCAATCACCGCCATCTGGGCGATGATCCGCACGCTGTTCGGGATCTGGTTGCGGATCAGGGAGATGAACAGGTTGGAGAAGGCGGTGACCGCGGTAACGGCCAGCGTCATCACAAACGCAGTCTTCATCTGGCTGGTAACGGCCAGCGCGGAACAGACACCCAGCACCTGCAGTGCGATGGGGTTGTTGCCGAGCACAGGCGTCAACAGCAACTTTTTCATTTCGCTCTTGTCAGCCATTGTTGATTTCTCCTGCACGAACCTTGGCCAGGAAAGGACCGAAGCCCTTGGGACCCATCCAGAAGTCGAAGGTATGCTGTACGCCGTTACCGGTCAGGGTCGCGCCGGACAGGCCGTCGATCTCATGCTCGGAACCAGCCGGAGCATGACCCTTGATCACCCGCAGCGCAGGCTGACCGTTCTGGTCGAACAGCTTCTTGCCGACGAACAGCTCGCGCCAGGCCGGGTTCTCGACTTCGCCACCCAGACCCGGGGTTTCACCGTGGTCGTAGTAGGTGATGCCCTTGATGGTCTGGCCATCGGCCGCAACCGCTACAAACGCATACATGGTAGACCACAGACCCTGGCCGTAGATCGGCAGGATGATGTTGTCGACCTTGCCTTCGGCATCTTTGGCGAAGAACACCGGGACCAGCTTGGAGATCTGACGCAGACCGGCCTTGTCGTCGGTCGGAGCCAGGCGAATGTTCTGGGCAGGATCTTTGGCGGCGACCTTGGTGTCGAAGTTGTCGGCATCGCCGTCAACGAACTCACCGGTGGCCAGATCCACCAGACGCGCTTCAATCTTGTCGCCATACAGCTTGGCCAGGTCACGCTTGGCCACGGCGCTGATGTCGACGCCGGCGACGGACAGGATGTTACTTTGCTTGTCCAGCGCCTTGTTTTCCAGCTGGGCCGGACGCAGACCCACGGCGGCCACGGAGACCACGATGGAGCAGACCAGACACAGACCGGTCACTACGGCGAGAGTGCCGGTAGTAGAGTCTTTATTAAACGCCACGAGCGATCCTCCGCTTGATGTTCGCCTGTGCCACGAAATGGTCAAACAAGGGGGCAAACAGGTTGGCAAACAGAATGGCCAGCATCATGCCTTCCGGGAAGGCGGGGTTCACGACCCGGATCAGCACCACCATCACGCCGATCAGGGCGCCGTACCACCACTTGCCCTTGTTGGTGAAGGCAGCGGAGACGGGGTCGGTCGCCATGAAGGCCATACCGAAGGCGAAACCACCCAGCACCAGGTGCCAGTGCCACGGCATATTGAACATGGGGTTGGTGTCGGAACCGATGACGTTGAACAGCAGGGAGGTAGCTACCATGCCGATCATCACGCCGGCGATGATGCGCCAGGAGGCGATGCGCATGTAGACGATCATGGCCGCACCCAGCAGGATCATCAGGGTGGAGACTTCACCGATGGAACCGGGCAGGTTGCCAAGGAATGCGTCCATCCAGCTGATGCTCTGGCCGGTGGCACCGTTGATCAGCGCCATCTGGCCGCCCTGGGCCCACTGGCTCAACGCGGTTGCGCCCGAGTAGCCGTCGACGGCAACCCAGACTGCATCACCGGAGATTTGACCCGGGTAGGCGAAGAACAGGAAGGCACGACCCGCCAGCGCTGGGTTCAGGAAGTTCTTGCCGGTACCACCGAACACTTCCTTGGCCAGCACCACACCGAAGGTGATACCCAGGGCAGCTTGCCACAGGGGCAGCTCGGGCGGCACGATCAGCGCGAACAGGATGGAGGTCACGAAGAAGCCTTCGTTGATCTCGTGCTTGCGCACCATGGCGAACAGCACTTCCCAGAAACCACCGACGATGAAGACGGTGATGTAGATCGGGAAGAAGTGGGCTGCACCGATCAGCATCTTGCTGCCGACGCCGGCCACCGCCGGATCCAGGGAGGCACCCAGCAGGGTAGCCAGGGCATATTGCCAGCTGCCGGCCCCGGCGGCCGTGCCCAGATGGGCGATGGCGGCGATGGACTGGTTGCCGACGTTGTACATGCCCCAGAACATGGCCGGGAACACGGCCAACCACACCATGATCATCATGCGCTTCAGATCGATCGCATCACGGACGTGGGCGGCATTGCGGGTCACGGAACCCGGGGTATAAAACAGGGTGTACGCCGCTTCGAACAGGGCATAGTACTTGGCGTACTTGCCACCCGGCTCGAAGTGATGTTCCATATTTTCAAGAAGTTGCTTGAAACTCATCGCTTAACCTTCCAGTTCAATCTTGGTCAGGCACTCACGCAAGATCGGGCCGTACTCGGTCTTGCCGGGGCAGACGAAGGTACAGAGCGCCAGATCTTCCTCATCCAGCTCCAGGCAGCCGAGCGCTTGCGCATTGTCGGTATCGCCGGAGACCAGATCCCGCAGCAGCAGGGTCGGCAGGATGTCGAGCGGCATCACGCGCTCATAGTTGCCGATAGGCACCATGGAGCGGTCACTACCGTTGGTGGTGGTAGTGAAGTTGATGAGCTTGCCCTTCACCAGGTGAGAGAGGGTGGTACGGGTGATGGAGAACTTGCTGGCGCTGGGATTGACCCAACCCAGGAACTCTTTCTCGCGACCTTCACCCAGTACGCTGACCTGATTGTGGTAGCGACCCAGGTAGTCATGGACCCCTTCAGCCTTGGCACCGCTCAGCAGGGAACCGGAGATGACACGATTCTCGTCCGCACGCAGCTCGTTGTTGGTGAGCTGGCTGATGCAGGCTCCCATGCGAGTACGCAGCAGACGCGGCTTGATGACGTTCGGGCCGGCCAGGGCGATCACCTTGTCAGTATGGATCTGACCGGTGGTGAACAGCTTGCCGTAGGCGATCACGTCCTGATAGTTGATGTGCCACTGCACTTTCTTGGCACCGACAGGGTCCAGGAAGTGGATGTGGGTACCGGGCAGGCCGGCAGGGTGCGGACCGACGAACACCTCTTCCTTGACTTGCGCCAGGGAAGCGTGCGGCAGGCTGCCTTCGCCCTTGCAGACATAGACGGAACCATCGGTCAGGCGGGTCAGCACGGCCAGACCGTCGAGGAACGCCTGGGACTGTTCCTTGATGATCAGCTCCGCATCGGCGGCCAGCGGGTTGGTGTCCATGGCGGTGACGAAGATGGCACGCGGGGTGGAACCCACGGCCGGCACCTTGCTGAACGGGCGGGTACGCAACGCAGTCCATTGGCCGGACGCGACCAGGATCTCCTGCACCTTGCTGCGTTCGAGCTTAGGCAGCTCGACGGAAGCAAAATGCTCGAAGGTCACCTGCTCGTCGGACCCATCGATATCGATGACAACGGATTGCAGAATGCGCTTGGCACCACGGTTGATCTCTGAAACCACACCGGTGGCGGGGGCCGTGAATTTAACGCCGGGATTCTTCTTATCTTCGAAGAGCTCCTGACCTTTAATGACGCGATCACCTACTTTGACAAACATAGTAGGACGCATCCCCACGAACTCTTCGCCGAGTGTAGCAACACGGGTGATGGCCGGGCCATCGTAGATTACTTGCTCCGGAGCACCCAGCACGGGGATGTCCAGTCCTCTTTTAATTGTAATCATACTCACTTGCACTACCGTTAAGGGAAGACAGGTTGGTTAGCGCCGAGAAATACATCACGACGAGTTGTTGAATGAGCCCGTTGATGTTGCGGCAAGATGTCGAAGAAATAAACAAATCAGCAACATACAGAGTCATTCAAAAGCGCCTGAGTTTACCACCTATGGCAAGTTTCCTGCCATGCAAAATGGGGAAAATCCCCGCTCTATCACAAAATCATCGCAATTTAATCGCGTCGCTTTTTCTCGTGAAACCTCAGGCGCGGCCTCGAGTTAGCCATCATTACCCCAAAATAGGTAATAATTTTTATGTTCGAAAAAGGATTAGAAATCTTGATGGCGCGGTGGGAGGGCGACGCTCCCCTCATGAGTACGAAACGTCGCCGAAACAGGTTTTGAAATTGTTAACTGGTCGAAGATTGAGTAATCAATTCGTCAATAGTCTTAAGAGAGTCCATTTTTGCTGACGCAGCTGGGGGTGCTCGGTGCCTGCTCCCGTTGTTGCCACTCCTGCTCGGTATAGGTATGCAGCGCCAATGCATGAATGGCCCCCGCCAGCTCGTCGGCCAGCACCGCATTGACCTGACGATGGCGCCCCAGCAGGCGCTGTCCTTCAAACGCCTGGCTCACCACCACCACCTTGAAGTGGCTCTCCGAGCCCGGCGCCACCCTATGCATGTAGCTCTCGTTGATCACTTCCAGGTGGCTGGGGGACAAGGCGGCGGCCAGCTTGGCCTCGATCTGTTGTTGCATGGTCACGAGCAAAACTCCCAAAATGGATGTCCGGCCATTGTAGCCAGGGTTGGCCGGATGACGAAATCGGGCGGTGCCGGAAAATTCCGCTTGCAGCCCTGCCGGGCTGGTGAAATTCTCCGCCCCCGCTAGAATAGCGCCACTTTGCGCCCCACCGGGGCCCGTTACATGACTCAGCTGGACAATTCGCCTATGCAAACCCTTCTCGACACGGCCCACTGTCGCCTGACCCTGTATCGCTATCCACGTCAGCAGCAGGATCCCTTGCAGGCCTGGGATGCCGCCGACGAGTATCTGATCAACACCCTGGCCGAGGAGCCCCTCGAGCAGGATGGCCCCGTCATCATCATGAACGACGGTTTCGGGGCGCTGGCCGCCAGTCTGCACCCTCATGCCCCTGTCTGCGTCACCGACTCCCACATCAGCGAGCGGGCGACCCTGGCCAACCTGGCAGAGAACGGCCTGGATCCCGCGGCCATCCGCCTGCAGGATGCGCTGGCTCCCCTGCCCGATGCCCCCGCGCTGGTGGTGATCAAGGTCTCCAAGTATCAGGCGTTGCTGGAGCAGCAACTGCTGACCCTGCGCGGGGTTGTTACCCCTGCCACCCGCGTCATCGCCGCCGGCAAGGCCAAGGACATCCACACCTCCACCCTGGCGCTGTTTGAGAAATACCTGGGGCCGACCCGCACGTCACTCGCCTGGAAGAAGGCGCGCCTCATTCACTGCAACCCGGCCGCAGCGCCCGCCGAGCGCCCCGCGCTGGCCAACCCCTTCCCCACGGTCTGGCCGCTGGAGGGCACCGACATGCTCATCCACAACCACGCCAACGTGTTCTCGCGCACCAGCCTGGATATCGGCGCCCGCTTCATGCTGGACAATCTGCCGATCCACAGCGCCCGCAAGGTGATCGATCTGGGCTGCGGCAACGGCGTGCTGGGGCTCTCCCTGCTGGCGCGTGACAACGAGGTGGAGGTCACCTTCGTCGACGAGTCCCGCATGGCGGTCGCCTCGGCCCGGCTCAACGTCGAGCACAATCTGCCGGCGGCCCTGCCCCGCGCCCACTTTATGGTCAACAACTGTCTCGACGACGTGCCTGCCGGTTCGGCGGATCGGATCCTCTGCAACCCGCCGTTCCATCAGTTGCAGGCCATCACAGACCACATCGCCTGGCAGATGTTCAGCGATGCCCATCGGGTGTTGCCCAAGGGCGGCGAACTCTGGATAGTGGGCAACCGTCACCTGGATTATCACAACAAGCTCAAGCGCCTGTTTGCCAACGCACAAGTCGTTGCGTCGAACAGCAAATTCGTTATTTTGAAAGCCATCAAACGTTAAACGCCATCAAACGCGAAAGGAAACCCATGATGAAAAAGTCACTCTTGCTGCTGGCCGCCCTGATGCTGGGTGGTTGTGCGACTCACTGGCCGGAGAGCGCCCTGCTCAATCCGCAGGTGATCCCCTCCAACCAGCAGTACTACTCGGGCAACCGCATCACCCTGGAAGGGGTGGACAAGCGTGAAGCCGCCTACGTCTTCTCCATCAAGAAAAAAGAGAAGGCCGCGGTACTGGTCAACAGCAGCCAGCCCCTCAACAGCCTGCTGGCGGAGAAGCTCGCCGAAGGGCTGCGCAGCCAGGGCCTGGAAGTAGGCAACAGCGGCACCACCAACCTGACCCTGGCCATCTCCACTGCCGCGGTCACGGTGGAAGAGAAGACCTTCACCTATGTCACCAAGTCCCGCGTCAGCCTGCAGGTGATCGCCGACTTCCAGGGCAGCAAGCTGACCAAACAGTTCAACATGTCCTCCAGCAAGGAAGGCCCGGGCGAGCCGAGCATGGCCGAACTGGAGTCCACCCTGAACCAGCAGCTGGGCAGCGTACTGCAGCAGATCATGGCTGACACCGCCCTGCGCGGTTATCTCAAGGGTCAGCCGAGCTGAGCAAGGAGCGAATAAATGAAAAAACTCTGGTTACTGGCCATGCTGATCGCCCCGCTGGCGTTCGCCGGCCCCAAGGTCAGGATGGAGACCAACCACGGCAACATAGTGGTGGAGCTGGCCCCCAAGCAGGCGCCGCAGACGGTGAAGAACTTCCTGCGCTACGTGGCAGATGGCAGCTATGACGGCAGCATCTTCCACCGGGTGATCCAGGACTTCGTGGTGCAGGGGGGCGGCTACAACCAGCAGTTCCAGCAACTGCCCACCTTCGACCCCGTGGTCAACGAGTCCAAGGGCGGCCTGCCCAATAAGCGCGGCAGCATCGCCATGGCCCGCACCCAGGCGGTCGACAGCGCCACCCGCCAGTTCTACTTCAACCTGGTCGACAACAACAACCTCAACGCCAATGCCGGCGCCGGTTACACCGTGTTCGGCCAGGTGGTGCAGGGCATGGAGGTGCTGGACAAGCTGGCACAGGTGCAGACCGGTTACAGCCCCATCCTGCGTGCCAACGACGTGCCCACCAGCCCCATCATCCTGAAGAAGGTGGTCTTGCTGGCGGACAAATAACGCGGAGCGGATCACAATCCGTCATCCCCGCAGTCCGGGTCGCCGGCGCCCCTTTCTATACTCTGGCCTTGCCCCGATATCCGGGGCCAGGCCCACGAGAGGAGAAGGAGGTTCCGGTGACTTGCAACGACTACATCGCCCAGCACGCCATCCCGCTGGCCCAGACGGTTCGTCACTTTCTGGCACGAGAGATCCCCTATCAGCAGCTGGAAGATCTGAGCTGGCAGCTGTTGTCCCACTGGCAGGATCTGCCCCATGTCCCCACCGACAAGAGCCCGGCCTCCGAGCAGGAGGGGGTGTTCTGGCACCTGCTGCACAGCCTGCATCAGTGGGATGAACAGCAGATCATCGCCGACGTCTGGCTGCGTCTGCAGCTGATGGAGTGCGCCAATTTTCTGACCACGGACGGGCCGCTGCCGCGCCACTGCATCGGTCTGCGCCCCTGAATATAGTGCCCTCCCCTGCCCGGCTTGCCTTGGCTATCCAACCCGAACCTGACAAAATGGCGCAATTTTCCCAGAGGAGTCAGGTATTTGAACACTGTCCGTACACCGAGCTGGCGCGCGTCGCTCGCCGTCTACCTTGAGACTCGGGTTCTCATCCTGTTTGCCATGGGGTTCTCTTCCGGCCTGCCGCTGCTGCTGGTGTTCGGCACCCTCTCGTTCTGGCTGCGCGAAGCGGATGTCAGCCTGACCGACATCGGCTACATGAGCTGGGTGGCGCTGGCCTATGGTTTCAAGTGGTTGTGGTCACCGCTGGTGGATCGGCTGCCGCTGCCACTGCTCTCCCGCTGGCTGGGCCGGCGCCGCAGCTGGATGCTCTTCTCCCAGCTGCTGATCGCCGCCTCGCTGGTAGGCATGGCCTTCTGCGATCCCAAGACCCAGCTCGCCCAGCTGGCCCTGTTTGCCCTGCTGGTGGCCTTCGCCTCCGCCACCCAGGACATCGTCATCGATGCCTATCGCATCGAGTCGGCCCCCGAGCGGCTGCAGGCGGCCATGGCGGCCTCCTACATGACTGGTTACCGGCTGGCGATGATCATGGCCGGTGCTGGCGCACTGGCACTGGCCGCCTGGCTCGGCAGCAACGACGGCTACGACTATCGCGGCTGGCAGCTCACCTACCTGCTGATGGCGGGGCTGATGTCCCTCGGCGTCATCACCACCCTGTTCTGCCACGAACCCGTCATTGATCTTGCCGCCCAGAATGAACAACAGGCGGCCCGCAAGACCCTGCTGCTCGCCCGCGGCTGGCCGGCTGGGCTGGCCGGTCTAGGTGCCTGGAGCTACGAGGCCATCTGGTGTCCGTTCGCCGATTTCTTTCGCCGTTATGGCGGCTCCGCCCTGCTTATCCTCGGGCTCATCGCCTGCTATCGCATCTCGGACGTGGTGATGGGGGTGATGTCCAATAGCTTCTATGTGGACATGCAGTTCAGCAAGACCGAGGTGGCCACCATCACCAAGGTGTACGGGGTTATCATGACGCTGGTGGGGGCCGCCCTCGGCGGCGTGCTGGTGATGCGTTTTGGCACCCTGCGCATTCTGTTCCTCGGCGCCCTGCTCACCGCCAGCACCAATCTGCTGTTTGCCCTGCTCAATGAAGTGGGCCACAACCTCGAGCTGCTGACCATGATCATCTCGCTGGACAACCTCAGCGCCGGCATCGCCACGGCTGCCTTCGTCACCTATCTGTCGAGCCTGACCAACGTGGCCTTCTCCGCCACCCAGTACGCCCTGTTCAGCTCGGTGATGCTGCTGCTGCCCAAGCTGCTGGCGGGCTTTTCCGGCCGCTTCGTCGAGCAGTTCGGCTACAGCAGCTTCTTCATCAGCACCAGCCTGCTCGGCATTCCGGTGCTGATCCTGATCGTGTTGGTTGCCAAACGAGGAAGTGCCTTGTTACCGCAATCGGATAAATAGCAAGCGTTTGCGTAAAATTGGGGGTGATTAGATTCACACTTCCGAATAAAGTTCCCTGGTGCTGGTTTATCCGGTGAATTTATTTGGCTAGAATCCCTTCCGCTCCTTGTGGGCAGGCTACGGAAAACCTCAACTAACGCACAAGAGACCAATAAAATGGCCAAATTTACCAAGACTCTGATCGCTGCCGGTCTGCTGGCTGCCGCCGCTACCCCGGCTTTCGCTGCTGACTACAGCGGTGACATCCACAAGAATGACTACAAGTGGATGCAGTTCAACGTCATGCACACCATCGACCAACGTCCTTTCACTGCAGGTGCTGAAGATTACAACGACACCTACTTCGAAATGGAATTCGGTGGTCGTTCCGGCCTGTTTGACCTGTACGGTTACGTCGACGTCTTCGATATCTTCGACTCCCGTCACAGCGACAAGCACAAAGGTCAGAACCTGTTCATGAAGTTTGCGCCGCGTATGTCTCTGGATGCGCTGACTGGTAAAGATCTCTCCTTCGGTCCGGTGCAAGAGGTTTACATCGCCTCTCTGAACAACATCGGCGACAACCAGATGGAAAACATGATCGGTCTGGGTGCTGATGTACAAGTGCCTTGGTTCGGCAAAGTGGGCATGAACCTGTATGCTCGTCACGCCACCGAAAACCAGTTCTTCACCGAAGAAGAGGGTGAGTGGAACGGTTACTGGTTCGCCATGAACTGGTTCAAGCCTTTCTACACCTTCAGCAACGGCAGCTTCGTCTCCTATCAGGGTTACCTGGACTACGCCTTCGACCTGGACACCCACAACCGTGCTGACCGTACCAGCGACAACCTGGCTACCTTCCACGGTATCTACTGGCACTCCGATCGCTACGCCGTCGGTTACGGCCTGAAGTACTTCATGGATGCCTACGGCACCAAAGACGGTTCCACCGCCTACGACGGTACCCCGTGGAAGAGCTCTGGCTTCAGCCACTACTTCTCCGTTACCTACAAGTTCTAATCGAACGGGTATCAGGGATACAAAAAACCGGAGCAGCTGCTCCGGTTTTTTTATGGCTCGATGGCGGCTAATAAGGGAGAGCCGCGCCCTCCCCGGCCATCCATCAGTCGCGGAAATTCTGGAACTGCATCGGCTGACCCAGCTCGGCACCACGCACCAGCGCCATGGTCTCCTGCAGGTCGTCGCGCTTCTTGCCGGTGACCCGCACCTCGTCGCCCTGAATGGCGGCCTGCACCTTGATCTTGGAATCCTTGATCAGCTTCACCAGCTTCTTGGCAACTTCCTTGTCGATCCCCTGCTTGAACTTCACGGTCAGGTGGAAGCGCTTGCCGGAGTGAACGCTGTCACCCACGTCCATGGAGCTGTTCTCGATGTTGCGCTTGAGCAGGGCACCGCGCAGGATCTCGACCATCTGCTTGAGCTGGAAATCGGCATCGGCCTCCAGTTTGACCTCTTCCTTGTTCAACTCGAAGCTGGCTTCAACACCACGAAAATCGAAACGGGTCGCCAGTTCACGATTGGCGTTGTCGACGGCGTTCAACACCTCGTTCATTTTGACTTCAGAGACAATATCGAATGACGGCATAGTGGGCTCCTCATGTTGCGCTATAAGGGGGCAAATCTACCAGAATTACGGCAAATTTGCTGATTTCGATGGGACTGCTCTGCTAGAATCCCCTGCGCACAGGAATGGCGAGACCCGTTAGAACCTGTTCAGTATCTGTCGCGAGAGGTCGAAAGCAGGTGAGGCGCAGCGCAGGAGCCCGCTTGTATATGCATAGATGGGCTTCCGGCTTCACATGCGCACGCCTCGTATAAGCCTTGAACACGACCTCGCAGCAAGATCATGAACCCGTTCCATGTGTCCGCCAGGCGACATCTTCACTTATCCCCGGCAGGTGGTTGACTGGAATGCAGCCCCTACCTTGATTGAGTCTCTCCATGCCAAGCGGATCACGCGATTACAACCTGACACACAGTCGACACACCCCCTCTCCCCAATGGACCCTGCTGGGCTGCGGCGCCCTGGGCGGCGTGTTTGCCTCCCTGTTGACTCAAAGCGGCCAGGCCACTCGCGTCTTGCTGCGCGAGCGCCACCGCGCCACCCTGCACCCCGGCATCGACTTCACCTCGCTGGAAGGCCACACCCAGCTCATCAACATCGAGCGCGGTTTCATCAGCCAGCCCGGCCAAGTCAAACGGCTGCTGGTGATGACCAAAGCCGGCCAGGTCATCGAGGCGCTGACCCCGCTGGTGGGCCAGCTGGCAACCGACGTGCCCATCGTGCTGCTGCACAACGGCATGGGGATCGCCGAACAGGTGGTCGCGCTGTTCCCCCACAATCCGGTCATCGCCGGCGTCACCAGCCACGGCGCCATGCAGAGCGGCCACTTCGTGTTCCGCCACACCGGCAAGGGCGAAACCTGGCTAGGCCCGGTCAACGAGGCGGCCAGAGCCCATGCCGCCCTGGCGGACGAGCTGGCGGCCGCCCTCGGCCAGGCCGGCTGGGATGAGCAGATCCAGGCGCGCCAGTGGCAGAAGCTGGCGGTCAACTGCGCCATCAACCCGCTCACCGCGCTCTACAAGCTCAAGAATGGCGAGCTGGCCGGTCCGCGCTTTGCCGATGCCCTGCAACAGATCTGCGTGGAAGTGGCGGACGTGATGCAGGCCGAAGGCCAGCCCACCGGCAGCGACGAGCTGCTGCGCCGGGTTATGACGGTGGTGGAGCTCACCGCCGACAATTACTCTTCCATGTATCAGGACATGGAGCAGGGGCGCGAGACCGAGATTGAGGCCATCACCGGCTTCCTGCTGGCCCGGGCGGCCAGCCACAGCATCGCGGTGCCGGTCAATCAGGGTCTCTATCAGGCCATCAAAGAGAAGCAGTGAGCCCATCGGGCTCGCCAACGCAAGGAGCAACGGATGAGCGTACTGGTACTGGTCGCCCCCGGGTCGGAAGAGATCGAGACGGTCGCCATCGTCGATACCCTGGTGCGCGGGGCCATCGAGGTGGTGCTGGCCTCCTGCTGCCCCGCCGGGCAGCGCCAGATCAGGGCCTCCCGCGGGGTACAGCTGGTAGCGGATTGTCACCTCGACGAGCTGGCGGATCAGGAGTTCGAGGCCATAGTGGTGCCGGGTGGCCTGCCCGGCAGCGAGGTTATCCGCGATACGCCGCGCGCCATCGCCCTGCTCAAGGCACAGGCGGCAGCGCAGCGCTGGCGGGCAGCCATCTGCGCTGCCCCCGCCGTGGTGCTGCTGCACCACGATCTGCTGGGGGAAGCCCGCGCCACCTGCCATCCCGGCTTTCAGGCCCGCTTGCCTGCGGCGCAGCTCAGCATGGCGCGGGTGGTGACCGATCAGGCTCATCACCTCATCACCAGCCAGGGGCCGGGCACCGCCATTGAGTTCGCCCTCGCGCTGGTGCGGGTGCTGCGCGGTGACGAGGCTGCCCGCGCGGTGGCCGGCCCCATGGTGCTGCCCCCCTCCTCACCCATGCCCTGAGTAAATAGCCCTCTCGCAATGACAGAGCGCCCCTTGCCAATTGGCAAGGGGCGCTCTGCTTTGAGGCGAACTGCAAGCAGTCAGCCGGTTCAGCTCCGCCTCAACTGAGCATTTCGGGCCTGAGCTGCTCCATCAGCAGGTGGTTGTCGCTGTAATCCACCGGGATGGCCACCACCGCCGGCCCGCTCACCGCCATGGCGGCGCGCAGGGTCGCTCGCAGATCCTCGGCGCAGGTGACGGCAAAGCCGGCCGCCCCGAACGACTCGGCATAGGCCTTGAAGTTGATGGGGCCAAAACTCACCCCTGAGCTGCGGCAGTACTTTTTCTCCTCCTGCATCGCCACCATGTTGTAGCCGTTATCGACCCAGATGATGTGCACTATGTTGGACTTGAGCCGCACCGCGGTCTCCAGCTCCATGCTCGACTGCATGAAGCTGCCATCGCCAGACACCGAGATGATCTTCTCCCCCGGGCGCACCATGGCGGCCCCGATGGCCCAGGGCAGCGCCACCCCCATGGTCTGCTGACCGTTGGAGATGAGCACCTGGCGGGCCCGGAAGCTGTAGAGGTAGCGGGCAATCCAGATGTGGAAGCTACCCATGTCCACGCACAGGGTCATGTCCTGCCCGATGATGTCCTGCAGCTCCTTGACGATGCGCAGCGGATGGATGGGGGTCCCCCCCAGCCGGCCGGCATGTTCGGCGAGTTGATGGCGCTGGGCGCGGATCTCGCCGAGCAGCGCGGTAATGGCCGGATCCCGCGCCAGCGGTTGGTGCAGCATCCGGGTCAGCCGCGCCAGGTTGGCGCTGATGGAGCCCACCAGCTCCACCGCCGGGCAGTAGCTGCTGTCGATCTCCGCCGGCAGCGCATCGATGTGCAGCAACTGGCGTTCACCGGTGCTGTTCCACAACACGGGATCGTATTCGATGGGGCTGTAGCCGATGCAGATCACCAGATCCGCATCCTGCAGCAGCTTATCCCCCGGCTGGTTGTTGAACAGCCCCACCCGTCCGGCGAAGTCATCGAAATGGTGGGTATCCACCACCCCGGCTGCCTGATAGGTGCCGGTCACCGGCAACCGGCTCTTGTCGAGGAAGGCGCGCACCGCGAGGGAGTTCTCCGGCCGGCTGGCCAGCAGGCCGAGCAATACCACCGGCTTGTGAGCCCGCGCCAGCAGGCTCAGCGCCCGATCGATACCGCTCTCGTCGGCCGCTCCCGGCTCCGGGATGGCACTCGGCACCAGAATGGCGCCGTCGGTCGGCTCGTTGATGATGTCCATCGGCAGGCTGACGAAGGCCGCCCCGGGCCGCCCCAGCTCGGCGCTGCGAAAGGCGTTGGCCATCACCTCGGAGAGGGCTGAACCGGTGCCCACCTGGGCGCTGAACTTGGTAACCGGCCGGCACAGGCTGACGGTATCCAGGCTCTGGTGGGTCAGCTTGAGGCCGTCGGCCCGCCGCACGGCTCCGCCCAGCGCCACCATGGCATCCCCTTCCGAGGTGGCGGTGGCAAGACCCGTGATGAGGTTGGCGCAGCCCGGCCCCGAGGTCACCAGCGCCACTCCGGCCTTGCCGGTCAGCCGGCCGACGGCGGCAGCCATAAAGGCGGCATTCGCCTCGTGACGCACCACTATGGTTTCGATGGGGGAGTCCTCCAGCGCATCGAATACCCTGTCTATCTTGGCCCCGGGAATGCCGAATACCTGCTTGACCCCCTGCGCCTCCAGATGGCGCACCACCAGTTCGGCCCCACAGGCCCAGTGTTGATTTTCCATGATGTCACTCCTTGTTAAGCGAAGGGCTCAGCCTTCGGCGGCGCGGATGGCGCGGTCCAGATCGGCGGGATTGAGGTCGGCCTGCTGAAAGGCCGGATTGCGGGGCAGCTCGATGTTGAGGTGTTGCACCACCGACAGCTGCAGCTGGCCGTGGCCCATGGCGTAGTCGAGGATATGGCCGCCGCCCCGGCGATCCTCGGTGATGAAGTGCTCGTGATAGCCGGCCACATTGATCCCCTGCACGAAGGGCGGGCAACGAAAGCCGACCAGGGTGCCGCGCCGCTGGCTGAACGAGAACAGCGGCTGAGCCTCGATGGCCTCCAGCATGGGCTTGTAGGGGGGACTCTGACAGGGGACGGTGCGCACCTGCGCCTGCTCGAACAGGCCGTCGAGTCGAAAGGCGACGAAGACGTTGTCGGTGCCCACCAACCGATCCACCCACTGGTGGATCTCCTCGCGGCTCAAGGGGTGATCGAAGCGGCGCTGCAGGCAAGGGCGAAAGTGGGTCATCACCGCGAACGGGGTCTTCTGCTCGGCTCTTGCCGGACGGGCCGAGCCGTCAGCCTTGAGCTGGTGGATCTGGCGCTCGAACGCAATCAGCTCGCCGTCGAGCCGGTTGAAGGTCCCGAGACCGAAGTCACCGTGGCGCAGCAGGTCGGCCATGGTGGTCTCCCCCTCGTAAACCCCCGCCAGCAGGGCGCTCATCAGGGAGCTCTGGTAGACCTCGCCGCCCCCCTGGCGAGCCTGCCAGCGAGCAAACTGCTGGCTGATCTCGATGGCGCAGTCACATGATGAATTGGTTTCCATTTGGATTTCACCTCCAATCCTGTTAGGTTGGCAAATCAGGATTCAATAGTGACCAAGATCACAGTTTGACACCAATATCCAAACCCATCAGCTTCGAGACGTACCAGATATGGAATTCCGTTACCTGCGCTACCTGGTGGCCGTGGCAGACAAACAGAGCTTTACCCGCGCCGCCGAGGCGCTGGGCATGGCCCAGCCGCCGCTCAGCCAGCAGATCCGCAAATTCGAACAGGAGGTGGGCACGCCGCTGTTTCACCGGCTGACCCGCAGTGTGGAGCTGACCGAGGCGGGGCTGAGCCTCTATCAGGATGCCAAGGGGATACTGGCGCAGACCGAGCAAGCCATGCAGAAGGCCAAGCGCATCGCTCGCGGCCAGCTGGGTTCGCTGCGCCTCGGCTTTGCCGGCTCCACCGTGCTGCACCCGAGCGTGCTGCAACTCATCCACGACTTTCGCCAGGCCTGGCCGGAGGTCAGCCTGCACCCCATCGAGAACAGCATGCCCAATCTGGTGCGCGATCTGGTGAGCGAGGAGCTGGATGCCGCCATCCTGCGCCTGCCCTGCAGCAGCAGCTCGGCGCTGGCCCACCACCTGATCGATGAGGAGGAGATGCTGATCGCCCTGCCCCCGCACCATCCGCTGGCCGGCAGTGGTGCCATTCCCATTGAGGCGCTGGCGCAGGATCCCTTCATCCTGTTCCCTCGCGAGCTCGGACCCGGGCTGCACGACGCCATCACCCAGCGCTGTCAGCGGGCCGGCTTCAGCCCCCGCCTCGGCAGCCAGAGTCCGCAGGTGATCTCTACCGTCGGCATGGTGCAGGCCGGTTTCGGGGTCGCCATCATCCCGCGCTCGGTCAGTGAGCTGCACCCCCACGGCGTCAGCTATCACCCCATCGCAGATGAACCGCTCACCACCCGCATCAGCCTTGCCACCCGCCGCCATCCCCGCCAGAAGAGCCTGCAGCATCTGATTGGGCTGATCCCGCGCCAACCTTGAATCAACGTCATGCTGAACTTGATGATAAAGAGGGGAACTTTAGAGACAGGAGCTGTCGATTTCATAGCGACACCACATCTCTATCAGCTTGGACTTGGCACTCATAATGCTATATTTTGCCGGCTCAATTTGGCTAATCAGCAATTATGTGGAGCTGGAAGCCGGCATGCTTGGAGATTCTCCCGACGCCCTGAACCATCCAATCAGGAACCCCAGAAACGTTATGAAATAGGTGAAAATCAAGATGATATTGATCAATATCTTATAGTAAACACTCTCAACTTCCTCTATCTGAGTTGGATTGAAATCATTATTCAAAAAAACAATAACACTTCCATCTGGATTTTTTTCTATACTCACAACCAAGCCAGAAAGCGAATATCTTTCTGAAATTTCATCGCCATAAACATAGTGTAAAATACCACTAACAATGACATCATGATTGATTATCGGACTGATTATTCTTTTTACTTCTTGTCTTTTAGCAGATGGTGACGCAACCAACTCTGCTGGACCATAAAAATTCTCATAAATCCTTCTCCCTAAAGCCTCAGGATCATCAACCACATATTTTGAAATGTATTCAAGAATGAATGCTGGAGATGTGTCAAAATAATAGTTAATTTTCCCGGTTACGCGAACGGTGATCGGACAATTCACCTGCTTATCGAGTTTCATATTTACAAGGTATTTATAAAGTTCAGGATAACGCTCTGATAAAGCTCCCTCAACATCAGACTCGGCACTGTAATCCATACCTATGATATGCTGAGCAGAATTTTTTATACCTTGGATGTCGATCGAACTCTTATCACGAAGACAAACTGTATCATCGGCCCCATTTGCAATGGCTAAAACACCACTTACATGAATAAAGTCTTGTGATGACAGATCGTATAATGTGGAAAAGTTATTTCTATCGACTGCTATTTCCCTATTATATTCTGTAATTCCAGTATGGATTTGGTAAGCAGGTGACTGGTATAGGTTGTGAAGCACAACAATATGCAAAATCAAAAAAAACAATGCCAAAGCGCAGTTAAATTGACGAGAACCAAAAAGGAGGGATTGGGTACCATCTACATATTCTTTATTATTTATTCGCTCTGGGGAGAAAAATAATTCACGGTGAGTGCGCTGGCAATGGAGTCTATAACACTCCCCTGGCTGCAACTTCTTTGCGGGATCACTGACCATGTATCCATTGATGACTTTCCTTTCGCCAAACACACTATTAGCTGGCAGGAGCAAGCACTGTCCATCAAGCACAAACAAACGGTGCAATGTTAAGACTATCCATGAATAACCGCCCAATATACCGAGCATTAGGATAATTAATATCAACAAAGTGGGGATGCTATTTTCGAAAGAGAAAATAAAAGTAAATATTGAAAATATAGGAATGATGATATGTAAGGCTTCAAGATAGACAACATCACATTCTCTGGGCACCCACTGTTTGGACAGTTCCTCTGACTTACGAACTTCAGAAACAAGGAAAGCGCCATCTACACTGACGGCGTAGAGCGCATCTTTATAGATAAGACCCCGGATAACAACACTACGGGATGAATCCTCGCTGTAAGTGGCTGGCGGCCAATAAATAGACTCCACCCTCACGTCACCTACACAGGTATCATGCCAACGTTGCCGCCATCCTGGCGCCAATTGACGCACGTTATAAAGACCTTCATGTTGATAGATAGTTCTATCGGTAAATCGTCGTTTGTATATCTTTCTCAGCCAAACCAGATCCGCATCAGATAACTCATCAGCAGTTTTACCCCTCACCTTCAATCGAGCAATTGCGTCATCCCTTTCCTTCTGGCGCAAAGAATTATCTGACCACCAACAAAGCAATGTCATGGCCTTGATAAGGCTTATTAAGATGGGTATAAAATAGCTTAACAATTACATCTCCTTGATGTGATGCTTGGAGTAAGAGAAAATAAAACCCTGATATTGATAACAATATATATTGCAACTCCAAGAGTCTAAATAGTAAAAACTGAAACATCATGGAATATCAAATATCTTGCCAAGTTATCCTCATCCCATAACTAATCTGCTTCAGGATCTACTGCACCATCTATGCTGGTCATGGCCCGGTCTATAACCTTGAGTCGCTCTCTACTAGAACAAGCGAGCTGGTAGTGATAATTGCAACTTCGGGCATCTTTCCATCTCGCCTTGCGAAGCAGGTAGAGCCTACTTAGGCAGAACAAACCGACTCATGGGTTGAATGGGTCAACACCTGAACGGCCTGCGGGGTTATCTCTTCCCCCAGCAACTCGCGCACGTCACCCACAGTGAAGATGTTCCGGCCCTGGGCATATTGCTCCGCCAGCAACTGGTTGCAACGGGTCAACCGCTCGCTCGGCTTGGCCCACTGCTCGGGTGGCAATGGCTCACTCCAGGCTGCCAGCTCGGGATGGGAGACGAAATAACGCTCAGCAAAGCGCTGCTGCAAGCGGCTCTGGATATTGATGCGCAGTATGCCAAAGCGGGTGCCGTTCAGTTCCCACCAGAGGCGGCGTAAGGGGGAGAAGGCGCTACGGGGTATCTTCTGCTCCCGGCAAAACTCCTCAATCATGCCGTCAAAGGTGACCGGGGCCGGCTCGTCGATGGTCTCTGGCCCCTCTTCCATATAGCGGCGGATCATCTCCCACTCGCCGGCCCCCACCTCCTTGCTCAGGGTGCCGACGTTCATGCCGGACCAGAAGTGGCCGGGTCGCTCGTCCGAGTTGATACCGAAAAAAAGGCTCGCCATGGTCATCACCCCACTGACCGAGACCGCGGAGCCCTCTTCCACCATGGCGCACATCTCTTCCCAAGGGAAAATCCGGACTTCGGTGCGCTTGGTGCGCTTGTCCCAGCGCGACAGCATCACCTCGCGACGCTGGCGGTGAAAGCGAAATGGCAATACTCGGCGAAGTTGCTGTTGGTGCTCTCTCAGTATCTTGACTGTCAAAAACAAAGCTAAACCAGGCATCGTTCCAAGTAATAAAATGGTGCCAAGCAGATTCTCCCAGCTAAACTCCATCGCCCATTGGTTCGCCCCGATCCAGACCTCCTCATACAATCCAGTCCAGACGCCAGCCCAGCCTTGCCCGTTGCTCATCCCATTTCCAGGAGGCCCCCAAAACATTCCAGCAAAGATGAGTAGGCCAAGCACCCAGACCGAATAGAGTATTTGAGTTTGAAAGAGGGAACCACCCGCCCCTCCCAGCTCGATATAGTGGGGATGCTTTTGGGTCAACCAATCGACGCGGCGCACCGGTGGCGCATTGGTCATCACCGGCAGGGGGCTGAATACGGTACGGACGCCGAAGCGCTCCTGGCGGTGCTGGCCGGCGAAAAACGGCAATACTGAGTGTTTCATCCGTTCTCTATATCGATGCTGTCAGGTGGGTGGCAGTCACATCCCACCAACGATGGTATCCATTAGGGTGTCAACGCCTGAGCAGCCTGCGGGGTTATCTCTTCCCCCAGCAACTCACGCACGTCACCTACGGTGAAGATGTTCCGGCCCTGGGCATATTGCTCCGCCAGCAGCTGGTTGCAACGGCTCAGCCGCTCGCTCGGTTTGGCCCATTGCTCGGGTGGCAATGGCTCACTCCAGACCGCCAGCTCGGGATGGGCAGCGAAGTAGCGTTCTGCAAAGCGCTGCTGCAAGCGGCTCTGGATATTGATGCGCAGTATGCCAAAGCGGGTGCCGTTCAGTTCCCACCAGAGGCGGCGCAGGGGGGAGAAGGCGCTGCGGGGTATCTTGCGCTCCCTACAAAACTCCTCAATCATGCCGTCAAAGGTGACCGGGGCCGGCTCATCGATGGCCTCAGGCCCCTCTTCCATATAACGGCGGAGCATCTCCCACTCGCCGGCCCCCACCTCCTTGCTCAGGGTGCCGACGTTCATGCCGGACCAGAAGTGGCCGGGTCGCTCGTCCGAGTTGATACCGAAAAACAGGCTCGCCATGGTCATGACACCACTCACCGAGACCGCTGACCCCTCTCCCACCATGGCGCACATCTCTTCCCAGGGGAAAATCCGGACTTCGGTACGCTTGGTGCGCTTGTCCCAGCGCGACAGCATCACCTCGCGACGCTGACGGTGAAAACGAAACGGCAACACCCGGCGCAGCTGCTGCTGATGCTCCCACAACATTTTCAACGTCAAAAACAAGGCAAAACCGGGCCCCATCCCCAATCCCAGAACGGTCCCCAGCAAATTCATCCAGCTAAACTCCATCACCCATTGGTTCGCCCCGACCCAGACCTCCTGATAGTTGCCTGCCCAGACGCCAGCCCACCCCTGCCCGTCGCTCAACCCATTATGACCGGGCGGCCCCCAAAAGAATGCAGCAAAAACGACCAATCCCATGACCCAAAACGAATAGAGTATTTGGGTTTGAAAGAGAGAGCCGCCCGCCCCTCCCAGCTCGATATAGTGGGGACATTTCTTGGTCAACCAGTCGGTACGGCGCACCGGCGGCACATTGGTCATCACCGGCAGGGGGCTGAATACGGTGCGGGCGCCGAGGCGCTCCTGGCGGTGCTGGCCGGCAAAAAATGGCAATGTTGAGTGTTTCATACTTCCTCGTTATCGGTTCAGCAGGGGTTGCAGCTGGGCCACTATCTTGCCACGGGTCAGGGGAAAATCGTCATCCTCGTCGAGTGCATCCACTTGGCTCCAACCCGGCTCATCCCCGGCCAGCTTGGCCTCTTCCAGCCCCTGAAGCGTCTGCAGATTGAGGGAGAAGCGCAGCCCCCCCTGTTCCTCAAACAACTGGTTACCCTCCGCCGTAGTGACAGATACCACCAGATGCAGCCACGCCATGCGCCGTCTGCTGACGTCATCCTGGGGCCAGTCGAAGTCGAGGCGGGTATACAACCCCTCCTGAGCCACAGGTGCGGTCTGGCGAAAGTGGTCGGTGAAATCGACCAGCTTGCCCTCGCTCTTTACCAGGACGGCGAGTTTAACCTGCTCGGGGGCTGTCATGGGCAGCAGGATGCGCAGCTGGGTCAACACCCGTTGCTGCAGCGGCACATCGACGATGGTGCCCACCATCAAACGCTGCTGCGTCTTGGTCTCGGTGTTGTATTTAATCCTCAGGCGCGGGGTCTGCATCACCTCCTGCCACTTGCGTAACTGAAGGTCGTACTCCCACTCCTGGTTGGCGTGCAGAAATGGCAGTATGCCGCGCTTACCCCAGCGGGACTCGCTGGCCCAGCGCATCAGCGGGGTCGAGGTGAGGAAGTTGTAGGCCAGCTCGCCGCCGAAGATCAGGGCACTGGCCAGCCACATATAGGGGTTGAAGCGCACCGCGAAGCGCAGCGTGACGGCGGCGGCCCGCTGCCAGCTGATCTCCCCGGCGATGGCAGCCATGGTCATGCGAGTTCCAGCCACCGCTATCTTGCCGCTGGCATATGCCTGCAAACCATCGCCGCTCAGAGTGATCGCCGAGGCGACCATGGGCTCCCACTCTCCCCGGCGCCAATGGCGAGCTATTCGTGCCCCTTGCTTATAGCCGTCAGCCAATGCAGAAAAAGACCCCAGACCAGCAACCCATGTGGTTCCTAACGTTACTACCTTGCCAGCATTCTTTAGGCTGCTCTCAGCGCCCTGCTTGAGCCAACGGCAATAGGCAACGGTGCGCACCACCTCGACGCTGAGCGCCAATGCTGCCCCTACCAACCCAACGCTGGCAGACACTACATCAAAGGTCTGCGCCATAGTGAGCTTGCTCTTATGCGCCAGATCCCCCGATGTTTTGGCGAAGTTGAACCAGTTGGCCACCAGCACCACCAGACCCAGGCTGCCGCTGAGGGTTGCCCCGCCCAAGGCGGGTCTGGCTGCATTGCCAAACAGCACCTGATTACGCAAGGCGGCGCGACTCAAACGCAAGTGCTCTTCTATCTCCGTCAGGGTCGCGCCGCTGGCCTTGATCACAATATGGGATACAGGGTGAGGCTCGCCGGGGCGGGCCACCGGCTGGCTGTGTGCAAACACCTGCTCGCGCAGCGCCGCACTTTCACGCTGCACCGCGGCCCATTCGGCATTGGCGCGAGCTCTAATCTTGCTGTCGGTGGCGGTACTCTTGCTCGCCTTGTTGTATTCACTGGTGGCAGACTCAGCGCGTTTGCGCAGCGTCCCCAACGTACCCAAGGTTTTCTGCTGCCACTGCGTGTAACCAGCATCACTCTGAGTGCCGATATCCAGGGTGACGGCCGCATTCTTCGCCTGACCCAACAGCATGGCAATGGTGCCGGGTCTGGCATGGCGCAGCAGGCTATCTGCCTGACCTTGGGCCGCATGTATCCGCTCGGCCATTTTTTGCAGCTCGGGGATCGCCAGACGACCGAGTTCCGACGCCAGCCTGCTCATGGAGCCTTGCAACTGTGCAGGGACGCTGTCTATGAGCTTGAGATGCACCCCTGCCATCTGCGCCTGAAACTCCTTGAGGCCAGCCAGGCCATCGATCAGTGCACTGGTACTGTCCTTGACCCCCAGCGCGTTGTTGATGTCCCCTGCAAGCCCGTCATAGTCTTCAACGGTGGCAATATTGTCGGCGTTGGAGACCCAGAGATGGGTGTTCTGCTCACCCAGGGTGGCGAAAAATGCACTGACTTTCTGCCTGTGTTCCGGATCGTCTCCCAGACCAAGCAACCAGTGATACTCCAGATCCAGCCGACGTTTGAACTGCTCCTGCACCTCTTTGTCATAGACGGGAATGGCCGTGTAGGCCGCTGGCAACATAGCAACCCTGTCGGTTTCGAGCTGGAAACAGGTTTCCCGCCAATGGGTGACCTTGGCCTGAGCCGGCCCGTACCAGGCGCGCATGGCCTCCTCATCAATACGCTCCAGGATCCCTCGTGCTATCCGCATGCCCATCCAGCTTTCGCCGTAGAGCAGGTCTTTCTTCTGCTCACCGGCGCGGTCAAACATCGCCTTTAACTCTTGGCTGGAGATGCCTGCTTCCTTTGCCATCACGTCGTTCTTGGCCAGCTCGGAACGATAGGTTTCGAACGTCTTTTTATCGCCAAACGGCGAGGCACTGGGGCGATTCATCTTCTCCAATGCGGCTTCATAGTCTTGCTTGGCCTTCCAGTAGTCGCGATAGCGATTCTCCAACGCGTTGGGATGGGACTTGCTGTACTCGGCCAACTTTTGATTGTCCGCCGACTGCATCAACAAGAGGTCATCGCTCATCTCAATCAGTTGGAGCAACTGAGCGGCAGCAAAGTAATCCGCCCGGTTATAACCTTCGGCCATCCACTGCTCTTCTTGCTCCACCATCGCCAGATAAGCGCTGGCCAACTCTGTCATCAGACCGATCGGATCCTCCAGCAGCAGGATGGCAGCCTCCCCCTGGTAAGCAGGCAGTATTTTGCTGGTCAATACGCTAGCACTTTGCGTTTTTGGCATTTGGGTCAACCAACACCACTGATCGGTTTTGGCATGAGTGCTTTGCTGCGGGTGTGCCTCTGCCAGATGCTTCTCAAGCAGCTCAGGTGGCAGCAGATGTCGAGACCCATTTTGACAATCAAAACCGCCCAACTGGCAGGTTTGCATCATCTTTTGACGCAGCTTGGGGGAGCGCAGCAGCTGGCCTTGCAGCTTGGACGAGATCTTGGTACGACTGTAAAGCACCTGCACAGAACCGGAACGACTGACCACTATGGTAGAGTCCGATTCCTGATAAACAAACGCCTCCTTGCCTGAGGCGGATGCCAGCCCTTTCTGCTCCAGCTTGGCAACGCCCCCGTTCCCCGCCAATTGATAGGCATGGATGATATCGGGGCGCTTGCTGTGGATCAGATAGAGATAGCTCGTCTCGTCAATCAATCGGATCCCGACGGGGCGGTACTTGATGCTGGCAGCATGGTTGCTGGCTATGGCTGGATGGACCGTTTTCTGTTCAACCAACGCATAACGAACCGGTAATAGTTGAATCTTGTTTTTCTTCAATGGGCAAGTTTTTGTGCTCCCCTGAGCATTGGCACTGCTTGCTGCTGCAGCGTCTTGATTAGCACTCATATCTCAGTTCCCATTCTGTGTTGTGTTTCTGCGAGCTCGGCGGCTTGCTCAATTCTCTGTGAGGGGGTGAGTGAAGAAGTACACATGAGCAGTGCCGTGATGGCGGGATAAGCGTCACTCTCCTTCCAGGCAGTGCCGAGGTAACCCAGTACATTGAAGAAAAACAACAGGTCCCTTGGGCTTTCGAACCCTTTGCCATAACCCCATTCAGCCCACTCTGCTACCCACTGACGAGCATCAAGCTGTTCACCCAGACGTTCTGGGAACCATTTCCCCATATGGCGCCAGATATCATTTAGGGTGTTCAACCAGGTTACCTCTCCAAGACGTGTCCACTGGACATCACTCAGACGTAGCAACTTGCCAACTGGCAGTTCCGACGTGGAAACCTTTTTGTTCCACCATTCGGCAGGGGAGTTTGGGCGCAGCAACCTGTGCACAGGGATCCATACCTGCCCAATAGCCTGCCAAAGCCAAGGCTCATCATCTTGCAGCAGGCGGTACATGCCATCGGGCTGGGCCATCTTGAGCAACATGCAACTACCGTAAGGGCTTTCAACCTCGATCAATTGGCGTAGCCGCTCCGCGAGTGGTAATAACGGAAGCCGAGAGGAAAGGAGATATCCCCACCCCTCTTCTCCGTGGGCATACCAATCGAGCAGGGCTGGTGACGCCTCAACCAAGCAGGGAGAGGCTTCTCGCAGGGCATCCCAAGGTGCATAGAGATATATAGGTTGATAGGCAGGGCTATCGGTTACCTCAAACAACTGCCGTTCAAGCTCGGGGATCTGCCCGCCATCGAGCAGAAGATAAAGGTGCTCTCCTTTGGCCAAATCAAACTCGGGCAAAACCATTACTGGCTCTCCCCCTTGGCCAGCTGTTCACAAATCTCACAGACCGGCTCTGCCGATTTCAGCGTCGCGATCTGACGTGCGGGGTCCATGGGAGGTGGTGGTGCCACCACCTCAACCGCCTCCGGTTGGATCGGCATCTGGCCACCCCAGCCGGAACCTGACCCCGGGCTGCCGCCCGAGTTCATCTTGATGGAGCCACCAGAGAGGGTGACACCGCTCGGGTCGATTTTGACAAAACTCCCCCCCACCTTGAGGGTCAGCTCGGCACCCGCCTCCATCACTATCTTCATGCCCGCCTTGTGATGCACCTCGCTCCCCGCCTCCACCAGCAGAGACTGTCCCAGCTTCTGGTGCAGGCTGGCATCCACCGTCAGCGAGTAGTCAGCCTTCACTTGGTCGCGCTTCTCGCCCTCCACCGTCAGGTGGTCGTTGGCCTTGATGCGGGTCACCCGCTCGTTGTCGATATCGCGGTGCTCGTCGTGTTTGATGTGCCAGGCCGCATCGTTCTCTATCAGCACGTTCAGATCTTTCTGACCGTGGATATACATCTCTTCCTGCCCCGCCTGGTCTTCAAAGCGCAGCTCGTTGAAGCCCTCCCCCTGATGGGTCTCGGTGCGCAGCACGGTACGGGTCTTGTTGGCAGGCAGCTCATACGGCGGGCGGTTGGTGGCGTGATAGGTGCGACCAGTCACGATGGGCTGATCCGGGTCCCCTTCCAGGAAACTCACGATAACCTCGTGGCCGATACGGGGTATCGCCATCATGCCGTACTGGCCGCCGGCCCAGCCTTGCGAGACCCGCACCCAGCAGGAGCTCTGGTCGTTGGAGCTGCCATATCTATCCCACGGGAATTGCAGCTTCACCCGGCCGTGCTCGTCGCAGTAAATCTCCTCACCGTCGGGGCCCACCACGATGGCGATTTGCGGGCCGTCCACCATGGGCTTGTGGGGGGCTTCCGGGCTGCCGATGCGCGCCCGCCAGGTGGTGCTGGCTTTCACCACCCCGAACTCGTTGTGGTAGACGGTGGGGCCGCTGCCCCCCTCCTCTTCCAACGCCTGTGGCTGCAAGCCGGTGTGCTGGATGCGCACGATTTGCCAGTCGGTGTTGAGGCTACCGTTGGGGTGTTCGGTGAGGAAAAACGTCTGCCCCGGCTGCAAGGCAGCGCAGTTGGACTTAGCTTGGCCCGCCACCGCATCATTGCGCAGCGCATCGAGCCTGTGCTGGGCAAAGGCCTTGCCGCTCGGGTCTTCTTTGTAACGACCTGGAAAATCGAAGTGCTGGTAGGTATCCCGTTGATGCTCGAGCTCTACGCCCACCTTCTTGTGGGAGAGGCCATAGGCCGGGGTCTTGAAGCTGTAATCTTTGAGCTCCACATCCGAGGGGCGTACCGCCTCCCGGTAGTGGAACTGGCGCACGTAAGGACCTTGTTCAAGCGAGCGGTTGCCGAGGTTGAAGAAGAGCTCGGGGCCGGCAGTCAGGGCGGCTGCGTCATCGGCAAACACGATGCGGTGCTTGCCCTGCTCGAATTCGTGGAAGTAGAACATCCCCTCTTCGGCGGCGAGCCGGTTCACGAAATCGAGGTCGGTTTCTCGATACTGAACGCAGTACTCCCGCTTGGCGTGCTCGTTCTTGAGCGCAAAGGCGTAGTCGGTGATGCCGTGCTCTTGCAACAGGATGGAGAGGATTTCATCGGGCTTCTGCGCCTGGAAGATGCGGGAGTTCTGGCGCAAAGAGAGTCGCCACAGCGCCGGTTGCACCAGCAGTTGATAGCGGGTGCGGCGAAAGCCGCTGTCCCCTTGCGCGAAGTCACTCACCACCCCACAGACCCGGCGCTGCAGCTCGCCGTTGTACCACACCAGCAGCTCGCACGGCTGGTCCAGCACGGCGCCAAAGTCGATGTCGGGCTGGGCACTCGCCAGCTCCAGGCGCAGGTTGAACGGCCGGTTGAGCGCCTCATCCAGTGCAAACTCGGCCACCACGAAGGTGTTTTCGGGCAGGGCCCCCACCTTGACGGTGAATTGTAATCCTGTGCTGTCTGCCATGAAGCGCTCCTTAACCTGCCTGTCCGCTGCCCGAGCCAATCACCACACCGCCGCAGCCGACGGCGATACCGGTCACGGCGATGGATTGACCGCCACACCGCAAAGTTCGCTGGCGACCAGAGCTGCTGTGCGGATGGAGGGAATTGTCGGATTTATCGTAAGGGGCCAGCGGCTCGTCCTGCCGGGACACCAATTTGCCACCGAGAGAACGCTCAGAGCTGACTGAAATCACGGGAGATGAGAAAAGCCCATCGTGATCGATGAGCACGTCACCGGACGATGCAATGGTGGAACACATGACGACTGGCCTCTGTTGTGCTTTGCAATAAGGTCGGCTCGCAGCCATATGGCAAAACACAAAAGCTCCGACCGCATCCAGCTGAACGGGTCGGAGAAAGCTTGCACTGGCCTGACGACGGCTGACACTGCCATCACCAGGCCATGGGGTGCACTACAAGGAATAACGGCAATCAGAGATCGAGAATTAGGCCTCGATCGGTGCGCGCCAGTCATCCGCACCGGAAGTACCGGCAACGGTGTGCTCCCAGTCAATCTTGCGATAGGCCAGAGAGACCTGAATCAGCTGGGTGAAGTCAGACTTCGCAGGATCCTGGCAGTGCGGCATCTGGCAGTCGATGTCGACGATGGTGGCATCGGTCAGCACGGTAGAGAAGAAGTGCTCCTGCTTGCCCTCGACGGAGGTGCGGTACCACTTCAGGGTCACTTTCGGCAGCATTTCACCGGAGGCCAGGGAGTTGTACATCAGCGGCACGGCTTTGTTCAGGGCCACGGTGAACTTGAACGGCTTATGGACGCGCTGGCCAGCAGGCTGACCGGATTGCGGATCGGTCGGTACGGTGACGACGTGCTGGAACTCTTGCACCAGCATCTCGTCTTCGTGGCCCTGCACGAAGATGTTGCCGACGGAATCGGAAGTGAAGGCACCGGCGGTGATATTGCCCTGGGTTTTACCTTCGATGCTGATATAACATGGAGTTGGCATGAGTTTGCTCCTGATTGGTTGAACGGTAATGACACTCGACCGAACCAGTTAGCAGCGACCATGCCACTCTTTTTTATCCATATTTTTCAAAGCATTAACTAACAATCAAGCAAGCCGGCCTGATGCGTGGCGCAAAAAGTTGCAACCAACAGGTTATTACACCATAAATTCTTGCACATGCAGTGGAACATCTTGTCATCTACGCAACGAGTTGCTTGCCACAAACAGAATCACTGCTCCTCATCCACATTGGCCACCAGCGCCATCTCCACGTTCAACCTGACCATCCCCTGTTTCAATGCCCATGAGATGGCTTGACTCTTGCTGCTGGCCCCCAGCTTGTTGACCACATTGTTCAGATGAAACGTCACGGTACGGGGCGTGATCCCGAGGATCTGGGCAATATCGCTCACCTGCTTGCCCTCCGCCGCCCAGCGACACACCTCCAGCTCCCGCAAACTCAGCGCATCGTGCGGTGACAGCCCCGCCAGACAGACCCGGGCCACCGCCTCGAAAATATGCATGGAGAGCCAGCTGATAAAGGGCACCGCAGAGAGCCATTGCTGGCTGGTACGAGCTGTACTGGTGATAAAGGAGAGCAGGCCGACATGACCGTTGGCACCGTGCCAGGGCAGGGTGATACCGTCGCGAATGCCGTACTCGCTGGCCAGCTGCATAACCTCCCGCCCCTGTTCATCACAACGCTCATCATCGTTCACCACATCGGCCCAGAGAATGGGCGTGCTTCTGGTCATGGCGCACTTGACGATGGGGTCGATGGCAAAGAAGCCGCTGCCGGTGTAGGTATCCACCCAAGCCTGTGGGCAACCGTTGAAGATGATGACGTCCGGACGCTGGATGGTGCTGGGGAAGATCAGGGCAAGGCGAAAATAGTCGAATCCCATGCGGCCGCTCAGTTCGCGCAGCAGGGTCACGATAGTGCGCTCGTCAGCCGCCGTCTCGAACTGACCGATAAGCTCCAGCGCGTGCAGGGTATTCATTTCCGGGGTATGAGGATCATGCACAAGATAAGGTGGCCAAACATGGAAACATACTGAATGTTAACAAGCGTCAATAGATGACACACCCCGGCACACAGGAAAATCAGAACTGCCCCACACTTTATGCTATCGAACCGTAATTTTTGTAATGAAATGCTACAGAAGAACAAGATCGTTCCACCAGCGACCAGTCATGACTCCTACGGATGTTAATCATTGCAACATTCGTCATGGCTGACCTCTCACCGGCGGACCAGCAGTCCTCCACGCTGCCTGCATTACGCAACAAAAGGAGTCCAAGTTGTGGCGGATGAGCCAGCGAGACGGGATCCCCACCGAACTGTGCGAATATCAGGGCCAACGGAGACGATCAAGACGCTGGTTGCCCGGTGATAGTCTCGCAATGAACGCGAGCAAACAGGCAGGAAAATCGCAAGCGTCAGCCTTGGCCAACGGCCTGAAAAACGTGGATAAAGATGGCTTGCCCAGTCAGAGGCAGAATGACAGCGGGGATTTGAATAGCAAAAAGGCCATCCTTTCGGATGGCCTTTTTGGCTGAATAAATGGCGGAGGAGGTGGGATTTGAACCCACGGATGGTCGCCCATCGCCGGTTTTCAAGACCGGTGCATTCAGCCGCTCTGCCACCCCTCCGCGACAGTGCGGCGAATATTACCCATGGCGATCGCCCTTGTAAATCCCCTCGCCGCTCGTTTGCCGATTTATTGGGCTAAATGACGCACAAAGCCGCCAATTTGAGCATAACCAGCGCTTTTTCAACCAGATAACTTGACTTGAAAACAGACTCACCCACTATAGTCAGCATCCCGAAATCCCCAGCAAGATGGACTTATGAAAATCAAACATGCCCTGCTTTGCGCCCTGACGGGTGCCACCCTGCTTGCGGCGCCGGTTCAGGCGAGCGAACTGACCAAGAGCGACGTGGAACAGATAGTGCGCGACTATCTGGTCAAGAACCCGGAGATCCTGGTCGAGATGTCAAACGCCCTGCGCGCCAAGCAGGAGAGCCAGCAGGCCGAGAGCGACAAGACCTTGATCAAGGCTCACGCCAAGCAGCTCTATAGCAATCAGGACCCGGAAACCGGCAATCCCAAGGGCAGTCTGACCGTGGTCGAATTCTTCGACTACAACTGCGGCTACTGCAAACGCGCCCACCCGCTGATCAAGCAGCTGCTGGCGGAAGACAAGGACATTCGCTACATCTACAAGCAGTTCCCGATCCTGAGCGAGACCTCCTACTTCGCCGCCCGCGCCGCCCTGGCGGTACAGCTGGGTCAGCCCGACAAGTATCAGGCCTTCCACGAGAAGCTCTACGCCCATCAGGGCCCGCTGGCCGACGAGGCACAGGTGAAGCAGCTGGCAGAAGCAGCCGGCGTCAACTGGAGCAAGGTTGAAGCCAAAATCAAGGATGGCAGCATCGATCAGAATCTCGGCACCAACCGGGCGCTGGCCGAAGCCATGAGCATCTCGGGCACCCCGGCCTTCATCATCGGCGATCAGATCCTGCGCGGCGCACCGCGTGATCTGGCCAGCCTGAAAGGCTTCATCAAGGATGTGCGCGCCGGCAAGAGCATTCAGTAATCCCGCTCCGGTACATAAAAAACGCCCCGGCATGCCGGGGCGTTTTGCTATTCAGGCTGCAAACCATCAGGCCTGATGGGCCGTCGCGAGAAGCTGTTAGCAAGGCGAAGAGCAGTGCATGACCCTTGATCACGGCTTCGCAGCAGGGCCATAACCGTTCGGGTTCTGGCTTTGCCAGCGCCAGGTATCCACCATCATCCGCTCCAGACCGCGCTCGGCCTGCCAGCCCAGCTCGGCACGAGCCTTGCGCGGCTCGGCCCAGCACTCGGCGATATCGCCGGGACGACGAGGCTTGATCTGGTAGGGAATGGTACGGCCGCTGGCCGCTTCAAATGCCTTGATCATCTCCAGCACCGAATAGCCCTGACCGGTCCCCAGGTTGTAGGTAAAGACCCCGGTATCCGACGCGATGCGCGCCAGCGCTTTCAGGTGACCGATGGCGAGATCCACCACGTGGATGTAATCGCGCACCCCGGTACCGTCCGGTGTCGGGTAGTCGTTGCCAAACACCCCCAACTCCTTGAGCTTGCCCACCCCCACCTGACTGATATAGGGCAGCAGGTTGTTGGGAATACCGTTGGGATCTTCCCCGATAAGGCCGCTCTCGTGGGCACCGACCGGGTTGAAGTAGCGCAGCAGCACGATGGCCCAGCGGGGATCGGATTTGGCGAGATCCCGCAGGATCTCCTCCACCATCAGCTTGGAGCGGCCATAAGGGTTGGTGGCGCTGGTGGGGAAATCTTCCCGCAGCGGCACAGACGCCGGGTCGCCGTAAACGGTGGCCGAGGAGCTGAATACCAGCCGGAACACGCCGGCTTTTGCCATCTCTTCGCACAGCACCAGGGTGCCGGTGATGTTGTTCTGGTAGTAGGTGAGCGGGATCTGGCTCGACTCGCCAACCGCCTTGAGCCCGGCGAAGTGGATGACCGACTCGATCTGGTGGGCGGCAAACAGCTGCTGCAGGCAGGCGCGGTCCAGCACATCCCCTTCGATGAAGATGACCGGCTTGCCGGTGATCCGCTCCACTCGCTTGAGCGACTCGGGGGAGGAGTTGGAGAGGTTGTCCAGCACCACGACCTGTTGCCCGGCGTTCAATAACTCAACCAGGGTGTGGGAGCCGATATAGCCGGCGCCCCCTGTGACCAGAATTGTCATTTTTTATCCCGCGTTCGACTGAAACTGGGGTTGAGTCTACCCGCCTTGCTTCTTAGCGAAAAGAGCAGGGTGCTCATTCCCTTCACTCAATAGTCGACGCAAACATCCCCCCTGGCGGTGCAGGAGCAGGCCAGTGCCCCCCCACTCTCCAGATCCTGCGGGCTGAGAGTCATCACGCTCTGGCGCTCGATCTCGCCTTCCGTGGTACATCGGCAGGCGCCGCACACCCCGGCGCGGCAGGCTGCCATCATGGTCTCCCCCGCCCCCTCCAGCGCCGCCAGCAGGGTCTGCCCAGGCAGGATCTTCACCTTCTTGCCGCTCTTTTTCAGGGTCAGCCAGAAGTGGTCGCCGCCAGTCTCAACTGGCGCCGTGCTCGATGTAGCTTCAGGCAGACCGAACGACTCCTGGTGCAACTGCTCTGCCGGCAGGCCGAGCCCGGCCAGCATTTCGCTCACTGCCTCCATGTAAGGGGCTGGCCCGCACAGATAGACGTGGCGACTCAATAGATCCGGTGCCAATTCCTTCAACATCTCCGGCGTGAGCCGGCCGACCCAGGGATAAACCGCCGGCGCCTCTTCCCCAACTTTCTCCAGCACTAAAGCGTGGCGCACACCGGCATGGGTTTCAGCCAGCGCAGCCAAGTCGTCTGCGAAGATCACATCCTCTGGCGAGCGGGCACTGTGGATGAAGCGGATGTCGGCGTCCGGCCGTTTGGCCAGCTCGTCCCACAGCATGGCCCACATGGGGGTGATGCCGGAGCCGGCGCTCAAGAGCAGCGGCCGCTCGCAGGGCAAGGCCGTCAGATTGAAGTCGCCGAACGGGCCATCCACCCGGATCTCGTCCCCCACCTGCAGGGTCTGGTGCAGATGGTGGGAGACCAGTCCGACATCCTTGATGGTGACCTGCCAGAAAGGGTCCTGCGGGCTGGAGGAGAGGGTATAGGCACGGCAGTGGGGCTTGCCGTCAATCTCGGTGTGCAGGGTCACGCACTGGCCGGCCAGCACGGCAGGCAGGCTGCCCGTCTGCGGCACAAACTGCCAGCTCGCCACGTCGTGGGTATCCGCCCGGCGGCCGATGCACCTGAGGGTGAGGGAGGTGGAGGTCATCGCAAGGCTCCTCTTGTTGAAAAATGTTGGAAAGGGGTCGCTAAAAAAAGGCGAGCCATCAGGCTCGCCAAAGGCTTACAACATGCTGAGCGTGTAAGGCTGTCTCTTTGCTCAGGCCGCCAGGATCTCGGCGAGATCGGCTTCGGCCGTGGTGGTACCTTTCAGACCGAACTGCTCCTCCAGCACCTTGAGCAGGGCCGGGGTGAGGAAGGCCGGGGCGGTCGGGCCGGTGCGGATGTCCTTCACGCCCAGCGCCAGCAGGGTGAGCAGAATGACGATGGCTTTTTGCTCGAACCAGGAGAGCACCAGGGTCAGCGGCAGATCGTTGACGCCGCACTCGAACGCTTCGGAGAGCGCCAGCGCCAGCTGGATGGCGGAGTAGGCATCATTGCACTGACCCACGTCCAGCAGACGGGGAATGCCGCCGATGTCGCCGAAATCAAGCTTGTTGAACTTGTACTTGCCGCAGCCCAGGGTCAGCAGCAGGCTGTCCTGCGGGATCGCCTTGGCAAACTCGGTGTAGTAGGCGCGCTCGGCACGGTCGCCATCACAGCCACCGACCAGGAAGAAGTGGCTGATTTCGCCGGCCTTGACCTTGTCGATCACCGCAGGGGCAGCCTGCATCAGGGCGTTGCGGGCAAAACCGATGGTGATGAAGTGCTCCAGCTCAACGTGCTTGAAGCCTTCCAGCGCTTGCGCCTTGGCAACGACGGCGGAGAAATCTTCCCCTTCCAGGTGGGTCACGCCCGGCCAGCCGACGATGGAGCGAGTGAAGATGCGATCCGAGTAGTTGCCCACGCTCGGGTCGATGATGCAGTTGGAGGTCATCACCACGGCGCCCGGGAAGTTGGCAAACTCCTTCTGCTGGTTCTGCCAGGCGGAACCGTAGTTACCCACCAGATGCGGATACTGCTTGAAGAAGGGATAGGCCAGCGCCGGCAGCATCTCGCCATGGGTGTAGACCTTGATGTCGGTCCCCTTGGTCTGCTCCAGGATGAGCTTGAGATCCACCATGTCGTGACCGGAGACCAGGATGCACTTGCCCGGTACCGGAGTAACGCGTACCTGAGTCGGCTCGGGGTGGCCGAAAGCGGTGGTTTCACCGAGATCCAGCATCTCCATGATCTTGAAGTTGAGCAGGCCAATGTCCATGGCGCACTTGAACAGCGGATCCAGATCGCTCGGATCCGTACCGAGCCAGCTCATGATGCGGTGGAATTCGGCGGCTACCTCGCTGTCTTGCTGATCCAGTACCCGGGCGTGCTCCATGTAGGCGGCGGCCCCCTTCAGGCCATAGAGGCAGAGCAGGCGCAGCCCCATGATGTCTTCATTGACCTCGTTCTTGCCGCGGTTGACCGCGGTCTGCGGTGCCTGGGCCAGCTGTTCCAGCAGCTCGCTACCCGGCTCGAAACGGGCGGCAGCAGGAAGTGCGTCGGCCTGCACCGCCAGCGGTGCCAGCTTGGCAGCCAGCTGCTGGCGATAGCTCAACGCCTGATTGACATAGGCCACGATGCGGGCGGAATCGAAGTTGACGTTGGTGAGGGTGGCGAAGAAGGCCTTGGGCACGAAGGCGTCGATCTCGCTGTCGACGATGCCGTGCTCGCGGGCGGCCAGCGCCCAGGCGCTGAGCCCTTGCAGGGTATAGATCAGCACATCCTGCAGATCCGAGGTTTCTGCCGTCTTGCCACACATACCTTGTGCATAGGCGCAGCCGTTGCCTGCCGGGGTACGAATTGTCTGTTCACATTGCACACAAAACATCATGCCTCTCCTAATTGGACATTTCAGTTGTTTGTTTTGTGGCGATTCTATTCCCCTCGTGGAAAACTTAATAGGCATTCAATTTGCCAATTCAATGTTCATTGATGCAGATCAAAAACAAAAAAGCCGCCCAAACAGGGCGGCAAGCGGGTGGATAAAAGGAGAGACAACTCAGGTTTGCAACAGAACACGGTAAGGGAACGGGTCGGGCTGGCGCCTAGTCAGGTAGCACCAGCCCTTGACTTCATCAAGCCGGAATACTTCGTATGCATCCGGCTTGGTTAACTATCAGGCTAAATAAGCTCGCAGCATCCAGACCAATTTCTCCTGCTGCTGCACATAGTCGGAGAGAATGGACGCAGTCCCTTCATCACCGGCATCGGCGGCCTGCCCCAGGATGCGGCGCTGGGCCACCAGCAGTTCGCGGAAACTCTCCAGCAGGGATTCGACGCAGGCACGACCGTCGTGCAACCCCTTCTGCTCGGGAATGGCGGAAACGTTCAGGTAGTCGCTGAAGCTGTGCAGCGGCACGCCATCCAGGGTCAGGATGCGCTCGGCCAGAGCATCGACCTTCAGCAACAGGTCGTTGTAAATCTCTTCAAACTTCAGGTGCAGCTCGAAGAACTGGTTGCCGCGGATGTTCCAGTGGAAGCCGCGAACGTTCATGTAAAGGATCTGGTAGCTGGCCAGCAACTTGTTCAGTTCGGCGGCCAACGCTTGTGATTGAACGGTATCAAGACCAATCGGACTCTTCATGTTTCACCTCCAGATTTGACGACCTGGTTATCTTAGAACCCATCAGACTCGAAAGGTAATCGTTAAGACCTAACTGATTGATAGCGAGCGACTATCGTCCGCGTTGCCGACCTGGCGGGGCGAACTCATTCAGGCTGCCGCTCGATATAGAGGATCACCTCCCCCAGCTGGATGCCGAACTTGCTGATGGCGGCCCGGTTGATCAAACGATCCTGGTCGAGCAGGTACATCCAGTCATCGAAACTCACCCGCACCACGCTGCCGTCGGGCAGCGCCAGATCGAGCTGATAGCGCCAGTTGAGGGCAAAGCCTGCCGTCTTGCCTACCGCCTCCCCCACCACGTCGGCGGCCGTGCCGCGCCAATGGCCATCCGCCCCCTTGCTCAAAAACCAGGTGCGGGTCTGCTGGCGCCCGTCGTCAAAGTAGAACTGCTCGAACAGCTCCCCCTTGTCCCCCTGCCAGCGGCCGCGCATCTCTACCCGAAAACGGCTGGTCACCTCGCCGCTGCGATCGGTCACCAGACCGTGCGCCGTCAGCTTGCCATCGAAGAAGCGAGCGAGATCCCACTCGGGGCCCCGATCGCGATAATCCTCCAGACTGCTGCCACAGCCGGCCAGCAGCAGGAGCGGCAACAACAGCAGGTAGCGCCAGGCGTGGATGTATTTCATGAATCCCTTTTGCATCAGAACTCTCCTCGCAGGCTACGGGTAAGCGCCGGATCACGGCTCCCTTGTGCCAGCCAGATGGCGAGGAAGGCTGCCGAAAATTGCGGATCGGCGAGGGTGCCGAGCGGCTTGTCCCGCCACCAGAAATGGCCCGCGCCCCCCTTGTCGACATAGAAGGTGAGCCGGTCACCCACCCGAACATCGGGCCAGAGCGCGGCGAGCCGGCCAAGCCACTCCTGGCGCTGCTGCTGGCTGCCAAGCCCCAGTCGCTGCCACTCGGCGGCGGTGGCGCGCAAGAGATCTTCCCGTTCGATGGCTCTGGCGTAGGTGAGGCTGAGCGCCTGAGGATAGTGACCCGGCCGATAGCGGCCGTTCTCGCTGTAGAGGGTGGCGTCATAGAGCTTGAACCAGAGCCAGCTCATCTCGCCGCGCCCGACCGGGTGCAGCTGCTGCCAGGGGGTGATCAGGGCTTGCCCGGTCTGGGCGAAAGGGGTCAGCGGTAGGCTCAAGCCTGCCAGCAGCAGGCTAATTCCACCCCATGTGCCAATGGGCGGGATCTTCGAGTTCATGCCAGTCCATCTCCTGTTCCAGCAGCGTGTTGATGTCCTGCATCACCACCTGCTGCAGCTGCCCCTGCGCGTCGCGCTGACAGGCCACCACCAGATAGAAACGCTCGGTCAGCTCGTGCTGGCTCTCTTTGGTCCACTTGGAAAACAACAAGGTGTCGGTCGAAAAGGTGTTCATCTCGCTTCACCCTACAGCTTGACCGTTACCCACAGGAGTACGGGTAACCACCACATCCAGATCACCGCCAGCAGTGCCGCACTGATCCCGATGCCCCAGGGTAAGTGTACTGCCCCCATGGCGGCGCCCGCCACATAGGAGGAGGCCCCCCCAACCATGCCGAACAGCCCCTGCTGCCAGCGCGGCAAGGACCGCAGCCAGCGCAGACCGTGAGAGAGAGTCAGGGCAAAGCCGCACCAGAGCAGCACCAGCCAGAGCGGAAAACCGGCGTTGAAATCAAACAGCCCGAGCTGCCAGAGCAGGGCATCGAGCAGGCTGCCGGCCAGGGCAACCGGGATGAGCCGCCAGTCGTGCCAGCGGCGCGGAGAGCAGAGAAAATGAAGCAGTAGCATTGCCAGCAGCGGGCCCGGCTGCTGCCACTTCACCGCCAGCAACCAGTAGAGGTTGAACCCCAGCAGATGGGCCCACTGCCACATGATCAGCGACCGCCGACGGGCTGATCCCCACTCCAGCCGAGTGGGCCCGGTTTGGCCGCTTCCAGCTGCACCAGGCTGATGGTGCGCTCCCAGAAGCCCCCTTCACAGTAGGCGAAATAGAAGTGCCACAAGCGGATGAAGTCCTGGCTGTAGCCAAGAGCGGTCAGCTCGGGCGCCAGCACCAGGAAGCGCTCGCACCAATCAGCCAGCGTGCGGGCATAGTGGTGGCCGTGATCGTGCAGCCGCACCAGCTGCATGTCGGTCTCGCGCGCCAGCAGCCCCGCCATCTGGGAGACGCTTGGCAGGCAGCCGCCGGGGAAGATGTAACGCTGGATGAAATCAACCCCGCGCAGGTACTGGGCATGGCGTTGATCGGCAATGGTGATGGCCTGGATCAGCAGGCGGCCACCGGGTTTGAGCAGCCGCGACAACTGGCGGAAATAGTCCGGCAGGAAGGCGTGGCCCACCGCCTCGATCATCTCGATGGAGACCAGCTTGTCGTAAGTACCCTCCAGCTTGCGGTAGTCCTCCAGCAGCAGGGTGATGCGATCCCCCAGCCCCTCCCTCGCGATCCACTCCTTGGCATAGTCGTGCTGGGCCCGGGAGATGGTGGTAGTGGTCACCCGGCAGCCGTAGTGGCGGGCGGCATAGATGGCGAGGCCGCCCCAACCGGTGCCGATCTCCAGCAGATGATCGTCTGGCCCCAGTGCCAGCCGCTCGCAGATGGTGCGCAGTTTGGCTTGCTGTCCCTCTTCGAGAGTGGCCTCGGCATGGGGATAGATGGCGCTCGAGTACTGCATATGGCTATCGAGAAAGCCCTCATAGAGGCTGTTACCAAGATCGTAGTGGGCGGCGATGTTGGAGCGCGACCCGGTCAGGGTATTGCGGTTAAGCCAGTGACGCACCTTGTTGAACGGGAAGCTGAGCCAGCCGAGGCGCCGCTCCAGACTGTCGAGCAGCGCCAGGTTGCGGGCCAGCAGCCGCACCAGCGCCACCGGATCCGGGCTGGTCCAGAGCCCCTCCACCCAGGTTTCCCCGGCGGCGATGCTGCCCCCCAGCAGCAGGCGGCGATAGAAGGCCGGATCCTGCACCACCAGCTCGGCGTGCAGATCGGTGCCCGCCACGCCAAAGCTGTGGCGATCAGCGCCATCCCGCAGCAGCAGCTGGCCATGTTCGAGGCGCCCCAGCAGATTGAGCAGCAGTTGCCTGGCCCCCTTGTCGATGAAAGAGGCAGAGAGGGTTGATTGCACAAGTTCCATTAGCGGCTCTCCGGATGGGTGAAAATGGGGGTTCGTTTGATAAAAAGACACAGGGCCTGCCAGTAGATCCCGAGCAGCACCTTCATGGTCATCCAGGGCCAGCGGGCCAGCAGGGCCGCCAGCCCCTTGCGCGACAGCGGCGCCCGGCGCAGTGCCAGGGTGGCGTCAAACAGCTTGGCTTCACCGGATACGGGGTGGCTCTCGATGTGGATCAGTGTCTCCTGCTCGGGCGGGCGAATGCGCCAGTGGTAGCGCATCGCCAGCCCCATGAAGGGGGAGACGTGAAAATCCTTGTCGTGGGGGGCCAGCGCCGCCAGATCCAGCAGGTAGTAGTGACGCTCGTTCCAGGGGGTGTTCGACACCTCCGCCAGCAGATAGCGCGCCTCTCCCTGCCGATAGCAGAAGTAGAAGTTGACCGGGCTGAAGTAGAAACCGAGGCAACGCACGTTGCCAAGCAGCAGCACCCGCCCCCCGGGTTCGGCATCGCCACCCAGTTCGCTCACCTTCTGCCACACCGCCGGCTTGAGCGGCCCCTCGCTGCCACGCAGGTAGTCGTCACGACGAAACGAGAGCAACCCTGCTCGCTCCACCCCGAACCAGCGCCCGCGATCGAGTTCTGGCAGCTCGTCGAGATCCAGCCCCAGCATGAAGAGGCTGTAGGAGAAGGCATGGGCGCGCGGTGCGAAGCGGCGATGGCGCACCGACCCCTGCCAGATGGCGCTGAGAGTGCCGGTCATGGCCTCGGCACTCTCCTCCTGGCCTATCAGAACGGCATCGTTCATAGCTCGGCACCGAACCGCCTGGCCACGTCCAGGGCGCTGCGCACCCCGTCTTCGTGAAAGCCGTTGTACCAGTAGGCGCCGCAGAAGTGGGTGTGTTGCTGGCCGCAGATCTCGGCCCGCCGCTGCTGGGCGGCGATGGAGCTCTGATTGAACACCGGATGGTGGTAGACGAAGCGGCGCAGCACCTTGCTCTCGTCCACCTTGCCTTGCGGATTGAGGCTGACACAGAAGGGCTCTGGCGAGCTCACCCCCTGCAGGATATTCATGTTGTAGCTCACCAGCGGCCGCGCCCCGTCATCCTCCCCCAGCTGATAGTTCCAGCTGGCCCATGCCTTGCGCCGCACCGGCAGGCAGGAGGCATCGGTGTGCAACCAGACATCGTTGGCCTGATAGGGCATGGCGCCGAGAATGGCCTGCTCCCGCTCGCCCGGGTCCGTCAGCAGGGCCAGCGCCTGATCGCTGTGACAGGCGAGGATCACCTCGTCAAACCACTCCTCGCCGTAGCTGCTCTGGATCAGCACCCCGTCCGCCAGGCGCCGGATCCCCTGCACCGGGCAGGCCAGGCGAATGTTTGCCTGCCAGCCGGCCGTCAGCGGGCCAATATATTCCCGCGAGCCACCCGGGATCACATACCACTGAGGCCGGTTGGCCACCTCAAGCAAGCCGTGGTTGGCGAAAAAGCGCAGAAAGAAGCTCAAGGGGAAGGCGCGCATATCGGCCAGGGTCGATGACCAGATGGCGGCCCCCATCGGCAAGATGTAGTGGCGGGCGAAGTAGTCGCTGAACTCACCCACCTGCAGAAAATCCCCCAGGGTCAGCTCGAGGTCGGCCCCCTGCTGTTGCCCATCGGCCAGCCAGGCCCGCGCCTCCCGATTGAAGCGCAGGATCTCGGCGACAAAGCCGTAGAAGCGTGGGCTCAGCAGGTTGCTGCGCTGGGCGAACAGGGTGTCCAGATTGTGACCGTTGTACTCCAGCCCCTGCAGGCTTTTCACCGAGAAGCTCATCTCGGCCGGCTGGCGCGCCACCCCGATCCGTTCAAGCAGCCTCAAGAAGTTGGGGTAGGTGCGATCGTTGCAGACGATGAAGCCGGTATCGATGGCATAGCGGCGCCCCACCTGCTCCACATCGACCGTGGCGGTGTGGCCACCCAGGGTCGGCGCCGCCTCAAACAGGGTGATGTCGTGCAGCTTGTGGAGCAGAAAACCGGCGGTCAGGCCTGAAATGCCGGAGCCGACGATGGCGATCTTTTTCTTCATGAAGGGCGTCCTTTCGATACGAGTGCGCGGCCAAGGCGCAGCCAGAGCCCCGTCGGCAGCGCACCGAGCAGGCGCAGCAGCCAGATGAAGCGGCGGGGAAAGTGGATCTGGTGGCGACCGGCGGCGAGCCCGTCCATGATGGCGCGGGAAGCCTCTTCCACCGTCACCAGACAGGGCATGGGAAAATCATTTTTGGCGGTGAGCGGGGTCTGGACAAAGCCGGGGCGGATCAGGGTCACCCCAATCCCTTTGCCGGCTAAATCGAGGCGCAGGGTATCCGCCAGATAGTCGAGGGCCGCCTTGGAGGCGCCATAGGCTTCGGCCCTGGGCAGCGGCAGCCAGCTCACCGACGAGCTGACGATGGCAAGGCGCCCGCCCGCACCCAGCAGCGGCAAGAAAGCGGCCAGGGCGTGGCCGGTGGCGATGAGGTTGGTCTCGATGACCCGGGCAAACAGGGCGCCGTCAAACCCCTCGTCCACCGCCATGTACTCGCAGTTGCCGGCATTGAGGATCACCAGGTCAACCCGCGGCAAGCCGGCGGCAGCCTCGCTCACGGCGTTTGCAGAGCGCCCGTCAAACTGCAGCGGCGTGATGCCGTGGCGCCCCAGTGCCAGCAGCCGCTCACCATCGCGACCACAACCCCACACCTGCCAGCCTGCGTGCCGATAATCGAGCGCCAGCTGAAAGCCGATGCCGGAGGTGGCGCCGGTGATCAGCACCCGGCCGCTCATGCGCCCAGCCTCCCCTTGATGGTGCGCACCACGGCCCCAAGCAGCGGCAACTGCTCGTAGAGCATGGCGCCAAGGTCAAAGTAGTCGCGATGCAGGCACACCTTGCCCGTCTCGTCGAACTCGAGGCGGGTGGCCCCCTCCACCGTCACCGGGGCGCCGCCGCGCAGCCTGGGATGGGAGAAGGTCATGGTCCAGCCGAGCCAGGCCTGTCGCCCCTGTTGCAGCTGGCTGGTGATGACGAAACGGCAGTAGGCCAGGCGCTGATAGAGGGTGGCAAAATAGTCGGTGAGCGCCGCCAGCCCCTCGATGCGGTGAGCAGGGTCGGTAAAGACCACCTCGTTTGCGTAGACCTCGGGCAAACGGTGCAACTCATCTCGGTTTAGCTGCTGATAGAGGGCCACAAAGCGGGCCAGCGACTCATCCATGCTATTTCTCCAGGGCGCGAAACATCTCGATGGCTCTCACCCGGGCAACGGCGTGGTCCACCATGGGGGCCGGATAATCGCGCCGCCCCTTGAGCCGCAACCAGTCGTGGGGCTGGTGCAGATAGGCGGCAGGCAGATCAGCCAGCTCAGAGACCCAGGTACGAATGAACTCCCCTTGCGGATCAAACCGTTGTCCCTGGGTGGTGGGGTTGAAGACCCGGAAATAGGGCGCCGCATCGGCGCCGGTGCCCGCCGCCCACTGCCAGCCGCCGTTGTTGGCCGCCAGGTCGCCGTCGATGAGCTGACTCATGAAGTAATCCTCCCCGAGCCGCCAGTGAATGTGCAGATCCTTGGTGAGAAAGCTCGCCACTATCATCCGCAGCCGGTTGTGCATCCAGCCGGTGGCGTTGAGGCAGCGCATCGCCGCATCGACGATGGGGTAGCCGGTACGTCCCTCACACCAGGCGGCGAAGGCGTCCGGATCCCAGCTCCATGGCAGGGCCGATGTTTCCGGCTTGAAGGGCCGATTCATGGAGAGGGTCGGGATCAGCACCAGCAGGTGGCGATAGAACTCGCGCCAGATGAGCTCATTGAGCCAGACAAAACCGGGCTGGGCCTTGGACTGGGGCCGGTAGCCAAGCCTCTGCTGGAGCGCCACCACACACTGGCGCGGGCTGATGATGCCGGCCGCCAGATAGGGGGAAAGCACGGAGGTACCCGCGATGGCAGGGAAATCCCGGGTCTCGCCATAATCGAGCACCGCCTGCTCCAGAAAGTCATTCAGACGGCGGCTGGCCTCGGCCTCCCCCACCGGCCAGCGGGGGTCTGCCGTCAGCTCGCCAAGATCGGCATCGACGAAGTCCCGCTCGGCCAACGGCTGCCACGGCAGCGGCTCGCCACGAGCAGTGGGCGCGCGATGAATGACGAAACCATCCTCGTCGAGAGCCTTGAGCCAAGCACGGCTGAAGGGGGTGAAAACCTTGAACATCTCGCCAGAGCCGGTCAACACCCGACCGGGCGGCAATACGCAGCAGCCGTTGAACCAGTGACAATCAATCCCCTGTTCTGCCAGCGCGGTAGTGACGGCCTGATCCCGGCGCAGCTCGTCGATCTCGATGGCCTGATTGGCGTAGAGCTGGGTTACCCCCAGCTCGCGGCAAAGATCTGCCAGCACCGCCGGCACCTCGGCAAAAGTCTCCACTCGCAGCAGATGCAGCGGGATGCTGAGCGCAGCCAGCTCGCGGCCCAGCGCATCGACCTGGGCCAGTAGAAAACGCTGACGGACGGGGGCCAGCTTGTGCTGCCGCCACTGGGTGGGGGAGAGGATATAGAGCGCGGCGACCGGTTCATCATTGGCGCAACCGTGACGCAAGGCCGGGTTGTCGGCCAGGCGCAGATCATTGCGAAACCAGACCAGCTTCATGATTTTTTCCTCCCGCGTCCGCTGGCACCTGCCGCCGCAGGCATGTCTGCCATCACCTCGGCAAGGTTCGCCTGCCAGCCGTGAGCTTGCAGCCACTCACCATCGTAGAGGCGTCCCAGCTCGCCAAAGAAACGGGTAGCGGCGGGCCAGCCGGCAGCCAGAACCGGCTTGCCAAGGCCGGCCCCCAGCAGCACCAGCCAGGGGGTCACGGCACGCCCCTCCAGCAGGCTGGCATGGCGCGGCTCCACCGCCCCCAGCAGTTGCACCTCATGGCCCTGACCGATCAGCTCGTAGGCGGCCCAGACCAGGTCGAGCGGGCCCACCTGTCCCCAGCTCGCCAGGGTGACCGGCACGCCCTTCTCCTGCTCGATGAGGTGGCGGGCGAAGCGGGTATGGAGCCAGCCCAGCCACACCTGTTGCAGCAGCTCGCCATCGGGCCGCTCGCGCCACAGCCCGAGCAGCCGTTCCACCAAGGGTTGCAGTACCCTGCTGCGCACCAGTTCGAACGGGTAGCTCGCCAGCAGGTCGTTGAGTTCGGCCTCCGCCTTGCGCTGGTTGAAGGCAAGCAGCGCCTGACTGAACTGCTCCAGGGTCTGCTGCCAGTGATCGCTCACCGGCTGGGCCTGGGGTTCGCTCAGGAGCCCCTTCACCTGCCCGATGCTCACTCCCCGCTCCAGCCAGCTCAGGATCTCGCCAATCTGGCGAATATCCTGCTCGCTGTAGAGGCGGTGGCCTTTCTCGGTGCGGGCCGGTTGCACCAGCCCGTAGCGGCGCTGCCAGGCGCGCAGGGTCACGGTGTTGACGCCGGTGAGGCGGGAGACCTCGCGAATGGGGTAGATCCCCTCCTCCGGCGAAGGAGAAGCGGCGTGCGGTAAATCAGACATAACGGCATCCAGCAAAGGTTGAGGGAGAGGCCCCGGCCATCCGCCGGGGCCTGCACAGGATATTCAGAGCCCGTAGCGCAGTTTCAGCGTGTCGGGATGGGGATTGAGGTACACCTGCTCGGCGAGATAGGGATTGGGGTACTCGCGCAGGTAGTGGCGGATCAGGGTGAGCGGCACCAGCAGCGGAAAGACACCGGTGCGGTACTTGTCGATGGTGTCGCACAGCTCCTGCTTCTGGGCCGGGGTCAGCACCCGCTTGAAGTAGCCCTGCAGGTGCATCAGCACATTGGTGTGGCTACGCCGGTTGGCCCGCAAAGTCAGCGCCGCCATCAACCCCTTGATGTAGCTGTCGGCCACCTGCGGCAGGTCGGCCTTGGCCAGGTTGCCGAGCAGCTTGCCGAGCGCCCGGTAGTGGGTGGTGGCGTGAGAGAGCACCAGATACTTGTAGCGGGAGTGGAAACGGATCAGCGCAGAGGCGGTGATGCCGCGCGCACAGAGCTGCTGCCAGTCGTGGTAGGCGAAGACCCGCAGCACGAAGTTTTCCCGCAGGATGGGATCGCACAGGCGGCCATCCTCTTCGACCGGCAGCAGGGGATTGGCCTCCATCAGCGCCTTGGCAAACAGGCCGACCCCCTCCTTGGCACTCCCCTCGTTGTTGGCGCCATAGATCCGCACCCGCTCCATGCCGCAGCTGGGGGATTTGGCGCAGAGGATGTAGCCGGAGATGAAGTCGAGCTGGCGCGCCTTCTGCTCGCTGAAGGCGATGAGCTGGTCAGTGACGTCGAAGCTGCCGTTGCTCGCCTCGGCACGGATCTCGCCGTGGCGCTTCACCAGCCGGATCGCGGCGCGGGGCGCCCCGAGGCCAATAGCCATCTCGGGACAGACAGGGTGATAGTCAAAGTGGGCACCGAGATCCCGCTCGCAGAAGCTGGAACGCTTGTGACCCCCGTCGAACCGAACCTCCTTCCCCAGCAGGCAGGCGCTGATACCAACCTTGATCTTGTACATATCATCACTCCTTGTATAAGTCTGAATCAGTTATAGCAGTTATACAAAAAAACGGAAGTTGTATAATTATTGCGGACTGATACGGCGCAAGGGTGAAGGGTGGATCAACCGGAAATGAAAAAACCCATGACCGAAGTCATGGGTAAAAATGAAGACACTACAGGAAGGATGATTAGAAGCTGTACTTCACACCCAGGCTGGTGATGGAACCCTGTTGCAGATCCCACTTGCGATAGGTGTAGTCGGCGGTGAGGGCCAGGTTCTGGCTCACCTTGTAGGCGGCGCCCACTTTGAAATCGTGCATGTCGTCGGTCATGTTGGCGTAGCGGTAGGCGGTGGAGAGCTCGACGGCGCCGATGTCGTAGCGCAGGCCGGCCTCACCGTACATGCTGCCGCTGTTCTTGCGGGTGATGACGTCCCAGCCGCTGTCTTTCACGTTGGCAGCCACCTGACGCTCCATGGTGTAGCCCATCAGGCCCGCTTCCCCATACAGGTTCAGACCTGTGCTGAGCGGGGTGTAGACACCCAGACCCAGGCTGGAGATGCCCATGCTGTCGTTGCCATCGTTGCGGGAGGTGTACTCGCTGCCCAGACGACCGTAGAAGTTGGAGCCGAAGCTCTTGGAGAGATCCAGGTTCAGACCGCCGAAGTCGCGGTTGTTGCTATCTTTGCCGCCGATGTAGTCGGACTTGGTGTGCGCCCAGGTCAAACCGCCTTTGGCGTAGCTGAAGGCATCCTCAGCCAGAGCGGAAGTAGAAGCGAAACCGGCCAGAACCAGAACAGAAAGTGCAACTTTTTTCATTTTGATGACTCCATCGTTGAGCTAGTTGAGACCTAGCTGGAATGGGGTCATTGTGCAGAGGGCGGGGCGAAATGCCGAGCGGCAAGCTGTTGCCAAACCATGTCAGATGTAAGCAACTGTTGCTGGCGGTTACCGGGTTAACAATCAAGACAGGCTCCACGAAGGAGCCTGTTGCATAAGGGATCAGCGAAACTCCACTTCCTCAATCTCGACCCGCACCAGGGGCTTGCCGGTCAGCCCGGCCGGGCGCGGCACCTCCAGCACCATGGAGGGGCGCTGCTGCCCCTTGCGCAGATAGGACTCCGGCAGACGGTTCTCGCCAACCCAGAAGCGGGCCTCCTGCTTGGCCAGCTGGGCCCCCTGCTCGCTGAACAGGGTGATGCTGCCGCGCACCCGCACCACGTTGCGGGTGCCGGTGTTGCTCACCATGAATTGCAGTTGCAGGGGATCCGAGCCTTCCAGCTTGGCGAGCTTGACGCCGATCCCGTCTTTGACGGCCTGGGCCAGCAGATCCGGGTTGTTCATCGCCTGCTCGGTCAGCACCGGCACGGCTACCGTGCCCTGCACCGCGCTGCCGTCGGCGGCGGGCTTGAGCAGCAGGTATTCCCAGGTGAAGTCATCGTTGAGCTGCACCTGGCGACCATCCGGCAGGGTCACCTGGGTGAGCGGGGCAGCCTGGGCCAGCAGGGGCGACAAGCAGAGGGCAACCAGCAGACGGGACAAGGGTTTCATAGGGTGATGACTCGCGTCGATGGAAAAGGGCGTCAGTATAAAGAGTCCGCCGCACCTTGCCTATGACCGCACTCACGTTCCTGCCCTCGGTTGCCTAGACCACCAGCTCCTGACGCTCCTCCGCCGGCATCATGTCCAGGGTCACCAGATCGAACGCCGTGCTCTTGAGGGCGGTGAGGATATCCGGTTGCAGATCGAACGCCCGGGCCCGCAACCGGGACGGCAGTCGTACCCGGGCCAGGGTGGTGGCCCGATCGCCCAGGGTATGGAAAAACACCTGCGCCTCCTCCAGCCCCATGTCGGCCAGCATCTGCTCCGCCATGTCCACCATACGCAGATGACGGCGATCCACCAGCTCGGGATCGGAGAAGCGGTGGCTCAGGCAGCCATGGGCGCTCTTGCCCCAGCGTCCCAGCTGACGCTTGTTGAAGCCGTAGCGAAAGTCCCTGTGGGTCATGCCCTGTTTGGCGAACAGCCAGAGGGTGTTGTCCGGCAGGCTGCCGAAGCGACGCAGATACTCCCGCAGCTCCTCGACCGGCGCGGGCAGCAGCATGGGCAGGTGGCTCCAGTCGGTTTCCAGCGCGGTGAGGTGACAGATGTAACGCACCGGATCTATCACCTCGTTGAGGTGGCGCAGGTGATCGCAGAAGATCATCTCATCGGTCTTGATGACCCGCTGCTCGATGCCGTAGCGCTGGCAGTAACGTTTGGCGCGGGCCACTTCCTTGCGGCTGCGGGTCGGGCTGTCCAGGGTGATGGCGCGGATCCGGATACCGCTGGCGCGGCACAGATCCATGCTGTAGCAGGACTCCAGTCGACCGGAGAAGGAGACCGCCAGTTCGCCGTAGCCAGCCAGGGTCTCGATAAGCGACTGCTCCCTGGTCTGAAAGGTCTGATCGTATCCTCGATTCAGCACAACGATATTGGCATCCATAACAACGGCACCGGATGATGAATTGGGCGCCATTGTGCAGTAATAATCCTGAATAAACCCTTAAAGAATGCGGATAAACTAGAATTTAATGATTATTTCATACCAATTATCATCATATTCATCCAGTTGCGTGTCATAAATCCGCAGTTTCGCCTGATGAACCTGGTGCATGCGCAGAAAACCCTCGGCCTGCTCGAGGGAGGCGAACGTCAGCCTGCCCCCCTCGCTGTCGGTGAGGCACTGCATCTCCCCATCCACCTCGACACAGAGCTGATAACCGCTGCCATCCAGACAGGCGATCAGCAGCCCCGCATCCGGATAGTGACTGAGCCAATTGCGAAACCTGCCGTGTTCCATAACTTACCCCGCGTTCCCGCCCGCTCAGGCCGGCAGGTAACCCTGTGCCACCAGCTGCTGGCGACAACTGTATGCATCGATAAACACCAGGCCGCCGATCCCCTGCGTCTGTGCAGCGGCCACGTTGGCCGGGCTGTCATCGATGAACAGGCACTGCTCGGCCCGCAGATCGAACGACACCAGCAGATAGCGGTAGATATCCGGCTCCGGCTTCATCATCCGTACCCTTGCCGACACCACCTTGCCGCTGAAGAAGCGCCAGAAATCCTGATGTTGCTCCAGCCAGTCGATGCTGGCATGGCCCATGTTGGAGAGTGCATAGAGGGTGTGCCCCTCCCCGTGCAGTGCCTCTATCAGGCTCAGCATAGCGGGATCCGGCACAAGGGATGGCGGCACCGCCTGCAAAATGGCCAGATTCTCCGCCGTCGACAGGCCGGTTCGCGCTTGCGCCTGACGGGCCATGGTGTGCAGCGACAGGGTCCCCCGGTCCACTTCCAGCCAGTCGCCATGGTTGAACAGTTGCTCCGCCAGCTGCTCCGCCCCGTGCGCCCCCCGTACCGAGCGCACGATACCGACCGGATCCCAGCTCACCACCACTCGTCCCAGATCGAAAATAATCGCCATTCTCACCTCCAGATCTCTGCATCATTGTGACGGCAAGCGGGTCCATCCGACACGCATCTGCCCCCGCAGGCTCACGCCCCTACCCTGCCCCGTTCGCCACCCACGGGCAAGTTTTACTTGCATCGCACGGTCAAATCCCTTAATGCTTATGGCGTTACCTCAAGGACACACTCATGCACGCACCATTCTTTTTTGCTTTCTCGTTTATCCGGCCCTCATGAGGGAAGGCCAGTCGTCACGTGAAGTACTCGCGTAAACAGAAAGCAAAGACGAATCGAGCCTCCCCTAGCGGAGGTTTTTTTTTGCAGCCACCACAATCGATTACTTGGATAGGGAACCATCATGGCAACGCTCGACGAGATCAGACAAGACATCACCCAGTTGGATCAGGAGCTGCTCGCCCTGCTGGCCAAACGCAAGACCCTCAGCATCGAGGTCGCCCGCGCCAAGCAGGCCAACCCGCGCCCGATCCGCGATCCCCAGCGCGAGCAGGATCTGCTGGTCGCCCTGATCCAGAAAGGGCGCGGACTGGGGCTGGATGCCCAGTACATCACCCGCATCTATCACACCATCATCGAAGACTCGGTGCTCTCCCAGCAGGCCTATCTGCAGAGCCTGCTCAACCCGGAGCAGCAGGAGCCGATGACCAGCGTCGCCTATCTGGGGCCGCGCGGTTCCTATTCCAGCCTCGCCGCCCGCAAGTACCTGGCCCGCTACAAGGATCAGGTGATCGAGGTAAACTGCCAGAATTTCCGCGAGGTGCTGGATGCGGTGGAGTCGGGCCGCGCCGCCTTCGGCGTGCTGCCCATCGAGAACACCAGCTCGGGCTCCATCAACGAGGTGTATGACGTGATGCAGCACACCAGCCTCTCCATCGTCGGTGAGCTCACCTACCCCATCGAGCACTGCATCCTCACCGCCGTGCCCACAGAGCTGTCCCGCATCAAGACCTTCTACGCCCACCCGCAGGTGTTCCAGCAGTGCTCCCATTACCTCAGCAAGCTGGAAGGAGCGCGCCACGAGATCTGCGACTCCTCCTCCAGCGCCATGATGAAGGTCAAAGAGCTGGCAAGCCCCGAAGCGGCGGCCATCGGCAGCGCGGCCGGCGGCGAGCTGTATGGGCTGGACGTGCTGGCCGAACAGCTGGCCAACCAGAAGGAGAACTACAGCCGCTTCATCGTGGTGGCGCGCAAGCCCATCGACGTGGCGCCGCAGATCCCGGCCAAGACCACCCTCATCATGTCCACCTCCCAGAAGCCGGGCTCCCTGGTGGAAGCGCTGCTGGTGCTGCGCAACAACGAGATCAACATGACCAAGCTGGAATCCCGGCCGGTGCAGGGCAACCCGTGGGAGGAGATGTTCTACCTGGATGTCTCCGCCAACCTCAACACCCCGTCCATGCAGGCCGCGCTGATGGAGCTGACCAAGATCACCCGCTACATCAAGGTGCTGGGCTGCTACCCGAGCGAAGATGTCAAGCCGACCACAGTGCCGCCGGTGCTGATGGGCGGCTGATCCGCCAAGGTTGGGCCGGCCCGGGTATCTGCCGGCCGACACCGCCCATGAAAAAGGCGACCCTCTGGGGTCGCCTTTTTGTGGTCCATTCGCCGCGGGCACGCCGTCAGAACTGGCCTGCCATCAGCTGGTTGATGTTGTAGAGGGCGCGAGTATCGAGCTCCATCTCGGTGGCATAGGTGTTGCCGCGGGGATAGGAGGCCACCACCCTGGCGCCGCGCACCATGCCCGCCACCGACACGTCCAGCGAGTTGGAGGTCTGGGTCAGGTCCTTGTAGCTGCTCTGGCCGCGCACCTGCTGGCCGTTGAGCTGCTCGGCCAGCTCGCGGTAGGCGTCCATCTTGGAGGCGCGGATGGCCTGCAGCATCTTCTCGGACTGGGAGGGGCCGGGCTGGATGTCGATCACCGCGTAGCCGACCGCCTTGAGCACCGGGAAATCATCCGGCTTGTTGTTGCCGCCGTAGTTGACCACCCGATTGCCGCCGCTGCACGCCGTCAGCAGCAAGGCCAGCAGGCATCCGAACAGGATTCTCATTGCGTCTACTCCTTGTCAGGGCGTCAGGTTGACCAGATGGCCGCCGGGACGCGCCTGGCTGTCACGCATCAGGTAACCACGGTTGATCGAGGCCCGGCCAAACGAATTGTTGGCACCGAACAGGTATTTCTGCGGGATCATGCTCTGGGCCGTGGTCTCCACCATCTTGGTACGCAGGTCAATGATGCGGGCGTTGACCAGGATCCCCTTGCTGTTGCGGCTGAAGGTGCCGACCAGGATGCGGGAGATGGGCAACCGGGGAGAGAGATCCTTGTAGTTGCGGCTCAGCACGAAATCCCCCTGCGGGGTTACCTTGATGCTGCCGGTCAGCTTGAAGTCCACCACCACCTCACCACGCCGGTTCAGCTCGTAGATAAAACTCTCCTCGATCTGCTGGCCCATCCAGTTGGTGTCCTGCAGGGTATCGAGATCGACGAAGGAGGCGACCGCGATGGGTTCGGTCAGGGTAGTGAGCGACTTGCGCTCCATCAGCTGATCGGTCATGCGAGCCACCAGCCAGTTGAGTTCCATCCCCTGCGTCGCCTGGCGCGGATCACCCAGATCCCGGTTGATGGGGTCGGTGCCGCAACCAGCCAATGCCAGAGCGAGCGCCAACGCCGTGATGAGTTTGTTCATGGATACCTTTCCTGTATCTGCACCTGATTTGTTATCGGTTCGACCGGCCAAAGCTTGAGCCTGGAATGAGGCATGGATCTTGCTAAATATTCGCGGTGTGCTGTGCAACCGGCACGGTTCTGTGATCTGTATCGGCCGGCGACCTCACTTCGACAGGGGTGAATCGCGCCGACCCGCATATTCAAGGTGTTTGTCATGAAATTACCGCTGCTGTTAACCCTGCTGCTGGCCAGTCTGTCGGCCCGGGCCGAGATCATCGAGGCGCAGGGCAGTGCCGCCATCCTGGGCGGGGACGAGGTCTACGCCCGCGAGCAGGCAACCCGCGATGCACTGCGGCAAGCGCTGTTGGCGAGCGGCGCCGCCGTCTCCAGCATCCAGCGCCTGGAAAACGGCAGCCTGCGCTCCGAGCAGATCCAGATCCGCTCCGGCGGCGACATTCGCCAGTACCGGCTCAAGCGGGAAGAGGTGCGCAACGGCCGCATGTACATCACAGTGATGGCCGACATCCAGGCCGAGCGCCAGATCTGCCAGACCCAGCACTACGCCAAGGATTTGACGCTGGTGCGGCTGCGGCTGCGCTACCCCGAGCAGGCGAGCTACGGCGCCCTCGACGACATGCCCGCCAACCTGTCACGCCGCATGTTCGAGGCCCTGGCCAGCGCACCGCAAGGGGTGGCCGTGCGCCAGTGGCTGGACGAAAACCTGCGCATCGACCCGCTCCACCTGCAGCAGGGGGATCGCAGCGCCCTCGAGGAGATCAAGGCGCTCAGCCTGCGCACCGACAGCCAGTATCTGGTGCTCGGCAGCATCGACGATCTCTCCCTCGAGCCGCAGGGCAACCAGCTGACCAGCTGGTATGAAGATCCCATCCGCAACTTTCGCATGCAGCTCTATCTGTTCGACGGCATCAACGGCAGCCTGCTCGGCCGCAAGGAGTATCAAGGCCGGGCCAACTGGACCTTCGCCAAGCGGGATCAGGTGGGCAGCAGCAGCGGCCAGTTCTGGCAGTCGAGCTACGGCCAGGAGGTCAACTACCAGTTGCAGGAGGCGGTGCAGGATCTGGTGGCCCAGCTCAGCTGCGCCCCGGTTACCGCCCGGGTGGTCAGCCAGAATGAGCGTGGCCCCTACATCAATCTGGGCCGCCGCAATGGCGTCCGGCTCGGGGATCAGTTCCGCATCCAGCACGATGCCGATTTCATCGACCCCTACGGCAAGGCACGCATGCTGCGCAACCCAGCCGACGGCCTGTTCGAAGTAGTGCAGGTATTCGAGGATGGCGCCATCATCAGCAGCCAGAACAAATATTCGCCGTTTAACATCCAGATCGGCGATTTGGCCGTATTGGAATAAAAATCAAGGGTTTAAAAGGGAGCCGCTTCTTGTATAATGCCGGCCACAAGGTTCCCGTAGCTCAGCAGGATAGAGCGGTCCCCTCCTAAGGGACAGGCCACTGGTTCGACTCCAGTCGGGAACGCCATACAAAACAAGGGGTTGGCATCGTCATGATGCCAACCCCTTGCTCGTTTTTGGTCAAGGCCGCCGTTCGGCCGATGGCGGGTGTGTCACCCGTCCCGCATCCCGCCACAACCTACCTGCCAAACTAATCTGCCAGCCCAGTAGAATGGCCCTGCTCAACCTGCTGTTCGGCTCCGGCGACACCTTGCTGGATCCCTTGCTGCCCCTGCAGGTACTGGCGCTTATCATCTGGGGCGTGCGTCGCCAGCAGTTGCCCGCCATCAGCAACGCGGTGACCGACAGCAAATAATCGCACTGCCACACCACCGAGGTATGGCCACCAGGGAGGGCCGGTCTGCTAGACTGGCCCTCTTTTTGTTCATTCATCTGCAAAGGAGTGTCGGATGTCTGCTGCTTCGTGGTGGGACAAGTCCACCGGGCTGGCGCTGCTGACCATAGTGTTGTGGGCCTCGCTGGCGGCGCTCACCTCCCGGGTCACCAGCGTGTCGCCGCTGGTGCTGGTGGGGCTGGTGCTGTTTTTCTGCGGGGCGGGCGCCCTGCCGTTCTGGCGTCAGTGGCGGGCTCGTCCGGTCAACTGGCTGGTGACCATCAGCGCCCTGCTGCTCTACCACCTGCTGCTGTTCATGAGCTTTCGCCACGCCCCCGTGCTGGAGGCGAACCTCATCAACTACCTCTGGCCGCTGTTCATCATTCTGTTCACCCCCTTGCTGCTGCCGGGTCACCCGCTGCACGGCCGTCACCTGCTGGCCGGCGCCTTGGGTCTGGCAGGCTCGGTGCTGGTGATGGTGAACGGCGAGCTGCAGCTGCAACAGGCCTATCTGCCCGGCTATCTGCTGGCGCTGGGGGCCGCCATCGTCTGGGGCGCCTACTCGGTGCTCTCGCGCCGGCTGCCGCCAGCCCCGGCGGTGATGACGGCGGCGGCCTGCCTGCCCGCCGGGCTGCTGGCGCTGTTGCTGGCCTGGCTGCTGGAGGGACCGCTGCCGGTGGCTCAAATTCCGGCCGGTGACTGGGGCCTCATCATCGGGTTGGCACTCGGCCCCATGGGGGCGGCGTTCGTCACCTGGTATCTGGCGCTGCGGGACGGGGATCCGCGCCGGATCGGAGCGCTGGCCTATCTGACGCCGCTGCTGAGCACCCTGCTGCTGGTGCTGCTCAATGGTGAGCAGCTGACCCCCCGCCACCTACTGGCCGGCGCCCTCATCATGGGTGGCGCCCTGCTCGGCATGCTGGGCAAGCCCCCGGCCCGCCACCAGCAGGAGGCCTCCGCCCTGCGGTCGTAAGCCAGCCCTCTCGACAGTCAGTCCGGGCCGCCGGGCTGACTGTCATAAAAGCGCCATCTCTGCTGCTTAAGCTCACGCCGACGCCCATCGCCGTGATTCAACAAGCAGGAATGCTGCCGTGAAAATTGCCCATTACGCCTCCCTCTCTTCTCTCGCTCTGCTGCTGGTCGCCGCCGTGCAGGTCGCTGCCCTCTGGCACGGCTGGCAACAGCTCAACCAGGCCGAGCTGGCCCAGCATCAGCATGAACGGCTGCAGCAGCGGCTCACCGGTACCCTGCAGGGCACCCTGCGCGACTACCTCGCCAGCGGCGATCCGCTGCGGCTGACCGAGGCCGAAGGGGTACGCAAACAGGCGCTCGCCCAGCTCTCCCAGCAGGATGGGGCGCTCACTGCCCCGCTGCGTACCCTGCTCGAGCAGATGGGTGCACGCATCGACAGCGACTATCTGGCGGCGGGCAAGCTCTCCGGCAACAGTCAGTGGCTGCTGCAAAATGCCGAGAACGAGCTGACCGATCAGGCCAGGGCGCTGCTGCGATACGGTCAGCAAGGGGCGACGGGGAGCGACCCGGCCAGCGCCGAGCGCTATCGCCAGCTGGCTGGCGACCTGCTGGCGGCCCTGCCGGGGCTCGCCCACCTGCGCCAGAACTACATGGAGCAGGCCAGCCCCAAGCTGCTGGAAGGATTGCAATTCGAGCTGGCGGCCCTGCAAAAACAGGCCGAGCAGCTGGCCGCCCTGCCGAGTTTGGATCTTTTCGAGGCGCCCCCCGCCGACGAGTTCACCCTGGGGGAGCCGGAGCGCAAGGAGCTGGGGGATCTCCCCAAGGCCGAGCTGATCTCCCTGCTCAAGCGCTACCCGCAGGAGCTGGAGAACAGCCGCAAGGCGCTGCAACAGCAGCAGCAGGCGCGCCAGGCGGTGCAGCAGGACATTGACCAGATGCTGCAGGCCACCGGCCAGATGGACAGCGAACTGGCCGCCGCCCGCCAGGCGGTCAACCAGCGGCTGGCCGCCATCCTCGGCAGCCTGGCGCTTTGTCTGGTGCTGGTCGCCCTGCTGTTTGCGCTGGTGCAGCGCCGCTGGCTGGTCAGGCCGCTGTTGCGCCTGCGCGCGGCCTTCTTGCAGCTCGACGAGACCGGGCAGGCCGAGACCCTGCCAGAGGGGCGCGAGCGCAACGAGCTGGCCGACATCGTCGCCAGCTACAACCGCCTCATCCTGCGCCTGCAACAGGATCAGCAGCAGAAAGAGGGTCAACTGTCGGCGGTGTCGCAAAGCCTGCAGGGGATGGTCAACCAGGTGCAGGAGATCCATCACAGCACCCGTACCACGGAGCAGGCGGTGGACGAGAGCGATCTGATGATGAGCGAGCTGAACCAGCTGGCCGGCGAGGTGCACCAGGTGGCCGCCGAGATAGCGCAGCACGCCCAGCACAACGAGCACTCCATGAGCCAGAGCGAGCAGCTGGTGGGGGGCATGTTGCAGGCCACCGCCCAGACCGGGCTCGCCATCGACGAGAGTGGTGGCGCCCTGGCTCAGCTCAAGCGCTCGGTGGAAGATGTGACCGCCATCGTCGACGTGATTGGCCACATCTCCCAGCAGACCAATCTGCTGGCGCTCAACGCGGCCATCGAGGCGGCGCGGGCCGGGGAACAGGGGCGCGGTTTTGCGGTGGTGGCCGACGAGGTGCGCCACCTCTCCGCCGATACCCAGCGCTCCCTTGGCCAGATCACCGAGATCCTGACCAGACTGACCCAGGCGGGGGATCAGCTCGGCACAGTACTGGCGCGGATCACCGCAGAGGCCGCCGCCCAGCGTCAACAGGCGGAGCAGCTGCGCCAAACCACCCAGGCGGTGCGGGAGATGGCGCGCAGCACGGCGGTCATCGCCCTGCAGGGGGCCGACAACGCCAAGAGCCAGGAGCACAAGCTCGCCAGTTTTGCCGGTCTCATCGGCCGCATCAGCCAGCACGCCCGCCAGGGCAGCCGCCTCTCGGTGCAGGTGTCGGAGCACATCCACCACCAGGCCAGCCAGATCCCGCGCATCCTCGGCCACCAGGCCTGAGCCGCGCCGGTTCAGCCGGCGCCCCCAACCTGGCCCCTGCCATCGCGCAGGGGTTTATCTTTTTTTGTGGCACAAAATTATCTGTTATCCGCAGGTTAACGAGGAAAGATCCCTCTGCACAGTGCGATCCGTCCGGATCGGCCGGCAATTTCATCTGAAAACGTTGTCATCGCCGTTATGAGCGGGCTGGGAGTGTCCACAACGAGCGTCATGATTATTTGCACTCGGTCATATTTTTGAAACTTGGTGGGAACTTTCCATTGATATTTCGCACCGCGAACGTACTCTTGAGCTGTCCGATAGCCAAGTATCGGAACACAAAAAAACAAAATATGTGATGAACAGAACTGCACCCACCGCAGATGTGCCAAGACGTCGCGGCCGCAGCCGACATACTCGAACTTTTTGCCCTTCGGGGTCTTGATTGCAATGCCAATACCGAGCGGCGGGCACCTGCCTGACTGCCGGACAAAAAAAGCTAAGTCCATAAAATCAGGAGCAATACAAAATGGAAAAAGTGATCTTCAAACGTGCCGCATTGAGCGCAGCCGTCGTTGCTGCCATGCTCGCCCCCGGTATGGTGTTGGCTGCCGACGAAGCAGGTCCCGCCTATGCAGCCGCCGCCAGCAAATTCTATGAAGAAGGCAAACTCAACGGTGGTCTCTTCTACTTCCAGCGTGATCGTCAGCGTATCGACGGCGACCCCACTGCCAAGAACAAAGAAGGCAAGTACCAGTCCAACCTGAGCCACGCCACCACCCAGGCCTCCCTGAACTTCAACTCCGGCTACGCCTGGGACGTGGTGGGTATCGATGTGGGCGGTTTCGGTGCCTATGACCTGGCCGTGACCGAGAACCACCCGGTCAACCAGGAGAACGAATTCTCCTTCGCCGGCAACAAATGGGGCGAAAACTACAAGGACGGTTCCCCGGAAGGCGGCTTCAGCCTGGCCAACGCCTCACTGAAATTCAAGGCGCTGGACGGTGCCCTCACCGCCAAGGGCGGTCTGACCCAGCTCTACGTACCGGGCGTGATCGGCGTGAACTGGTCCTATCAGCCGGGTACCTACCGTGGTGGCCAGATTGAAGGCAACTTCGGCGGCCTCTACCTGACCTACGCCATCGCCGACGAGTACAAATCCCCCTGGTACAAAGAGACCCAGAAGTTCTCCCGTGCCAAGGCATGGATGGATCCGTTTGCCGATGAAAACGTCATCGACTACATCCAGGGCGTAGCGGCCCGTTACACCTTCGAGAACGGCACCTCCATTACCGGTTCTTACGGTAACTCCGAAAACTACATGGACAGCTACCACTTCAAGCTGGCCCACAAGTTTGACGTGCTGGGCGGTCTCTCCACCAGCTACCAGTTCTACGGCTCCGACACCGAGACCTATCAGAAGGGCGGTGCCGACATCGAGACTTACGACGGCCTGGCATGGCAGCAAGCGCTGACCGCCGCCTGGGGTATGGGCCCGTACGGCTTCCGTCTGGAAGGTCTGTGGACCAAGGCCGAGGGTAACGAAGGCAACTACCTGCCCCGTCTGACCCGTGGCTACGGCAACTCCCAGGGCGCGAACGAGATCTGGTGGGACTCCCGCTCCGACTGGAACGCCAACAACGAAAAAGCGCTGTTCTTCGGCGTGACCCGCTCCCTGGATGACCTGGTGGGCGCACCTGGCTGGTCCGTCGGTGTCTCCGGTGCCTACGGCTGGGATATCCAGAAAGGCGACGGCACCAAGGCCACCAACGGTGAAGATACCGAATGGGCAGCTAACTTCGACGTCATGTACACAGTGCAGGATGGCAAGCTGAAGGGCACCCTGTTCAAGCTGCACTACACCGATTACAACAACGACATCAGCCAGGGCGGCGGTTGGACCGAATACCCCAACATCTTCGCCTCCGAGAAAGACGTCAAGTTCCACATCATCATGCCGTTCACCATCCTGTAAGCAGGTGGTTGAAGTTAGCAAACCGGGCCGATTGGCCCGGTTTTCTTTTTTCTGATCAGCGGGTTAACATGCAAAGCCGCAGGCGCTTCTGCCTGCCCCGTCACCACAAGGATGCGACCATGTCCCGCTTCGTTCTGATCACCGGCTGTTCCAGCGGCATCGGCCTGGCCGCCGCCAAGGCGCTCGGCCAGCACGGCTACACCGTCATCGCCTCCGCCCGCAGGAGTGAGGACGTGGCGCAGCTGCGCCAGCTGGGTTTGCTGGCGGTCGAGCTGGATCTGGCCAACGAGGCCAGCATAGAGAGGGGCGCGGCCGAGGCACAGGCACTGGCTGGCGGTCGCCTGTATGGCCTGTTCAACAACGGCGCCTACGGCCAGCCCGGCGCGCTGGAGGATCTGCCCACCCAGGCGCTGCGCGAGCAGTTCGACACCAACCTGTTCGGCTGGCACCACCTCATTCGCCAGCTGCTGCCGGCCATGCTGGCGGCCGGCGAGGGGCGCATCGTGCAGAACAGCTCGGTGTTGGGGCTGGTGGCCATGAAGTATCGCGGCGCCTACAACGCCAGCAAGTTCGCGCTGGAAGGGTATACCGATACCCTGCGCCTGGAGCTCGCGGGCAGCGGCGTGCAGATCAGCCTGATCGAGCCCGGCCCCATCGACACCCGCTTTCGGGCCAATGCCCGCGCCGCCTTCCTGCGCCACATAGACCCTGCCACCAGCCGTCACCAGGCCGCCTACCAGCAGACCCTGAGCCGGCTGGAGCGTGAAGGGGGGGCTCGCGGCTTCACCTTGCCAAGCGAGGCCTGCATCCCGCCGCTGATCCACGCGCTCAGCAGCCGGCGCCCGAAGCACCGCTACCCGGTCACCTTCCCGACCCGGCTGTTCAGAGTACTGCGCCGCCTGTTGCCCAGTCGCCTGCTCGACCGGATCCTCGCCAAGTCGGCCTGACGGCGACCGCTTCGCCACCCGGCACGCCCGCAAGCAGCCTGCAGCCAGGTGCGACGACGAGCATCGTCGCCTTTCGTCTCATCTCCACCAACCGGCACCAGAGTGGCCTGAATCAGCCAAGCCGCCATCCCTGACAGTCCCCGCTCAGTAGTGCTGGCCGTTGCTGTAATAGCCGCTCTTGACGATGGGCTGCACCTGCACCACCACATAGGTCTGCTCCCCCAGCACCGCTTTCAGGTGGCGGGTGATCAGCGCCGCGGCCGCGTCCTGCAGCTCCTGCGGGCGTTCGAACCAGACCAGCTCGACGAACGGAAAGCCGGCCTCGCGCTCCCCCTCGCGCACCCAGTGGCTGTCGATGCACTCCAGGGTAACGAACTCAGGTTTGCCCCCGGTGAGGGCGCAGAGATCCGCCAGCAGGGGGGTGCTTATCTGCTTGAGGGTGTCGACGGAGACGGCCCGAAAACGAAGGTGGGGCATGGGAAAACCTCTTGGCTGTGACAAATGAGGACTTATCATAGGGGTTATTGTGACGAAGAGAAGCTATCCGCTGACATAAGGTGCCCCATGAGACTCCATCGCCTGCTGCTCCCCTTCCTGCTCTGCCTGCTGCTGCCGCTGAGCGCCTTTGCCGACCCCGCCTTCTATCGGGTCAGCAAGGGCGATCAGCAGCACTGGCTGCTGGGCTCCATCCACGCGGGCAAACCCTCGCTCTATCCGCTGCCCGACCCCATCGAGCGGGCCTGGCTGCAGAGCCGCGCCCTGGTGCTGGAGGTCGACCTGACCCACATCAGCCAGCAGCAGTGGCAGGAGATGGGGGCCATCACCCGGCTGGTGGACGGCAAGACCCTCAAGGAGCACATACCGCTCGACCTCTACCGGCGCACCATCATCGCCGCCGGCCAGAACGGCCTGACCGAGAACATGCTGGCCCCGCTGCGCCCCTGGTTCGCCGCCATCACCCTCACCCAGGCGGCACTGGAGCGCACCGACTTTCGCAGCGCGCTCGGGGTGGATCAGCACTTCGCCAAACAGGCCACCGACAGCGGCAAGCCCATCATCGGCTTCGAGACCCTGCTTGAACAGCTCGGCTACCTTGCCAGCGTCGGTGACAACCAGACCCTGATGCTGGAGAGCACCCTGGACGAGCTGCCCGAGCTCGAGCGCGGCTTTGGCGAGGTGATGAAGGCGTGGGAAGAGGGGGACGAGGCGACCCTCATCAACCTGCTCAAATCGGAGATGGCGCCGCCCAAACTGCAGGCCTGGCTGGAACAGACCCTGCTGGCGGAGCGCAACCACAACTGGCTGAAGAAGTGGTCCACCCTGCCCAACGAGAGTTTCATCGTGGTAGGGGCGCTGCATCTTTACGGCGACCAGGGGCTGCTCGCCCTGCTGGAACAACAGGGCTGGCGCATTACCCCACTCACCGAGCCGGGCCCGCGCAAGCCTGCCCGCCAATAGGCGCCGACGGGGCCACACCAGCCCCGTCAGGGTCTTGAACTGGGAGGAGGCTCACAGATCCGGCTGCCGATTAAATAACCACAAGGGGACTTGATCGAGATCATCTCTTTGCTCCCAAAGAGGTATCTATCATGCCTGTCATCAATGGGATGACAGGAGTGCACGAGATGGATTTTTGGATGAACCTGATGTTCGGCAACAGCGTGGGACTGATGTCCATGTTGGTGATTATCGGTACCTTCCTGCTGATCAGTTCCTACGCGGCTTATTTCATCTACAAAGTGATGAACGCCAAGCCGCCGAAAGAGGGCCAATAAGCCTGCGTCAGGCGATCCCCGATCGCCTGATCCCGCCCTCACCTCCCCCTTTGCTCAGGGTCTGAGCAGACCCGCGCCACTGCCGCGCCCGCTACTTTCAGATCCGCCCCCGCCCGCTATAATGGCCGCTCATTCCACCTGCGGGGAGCCTGCCGTGTCTCAAAACGACGAACTCTCACTGTTTCGCAATGAAGTGGCCGATGTGCGCCCCATTCGCAACGACCATGTCCGCCTCCAGACGGCCAGCAGCCCGACCGACGCCCAGCTGGCGCGGCGCCAGGCCGCCACCACCGAACAACTCGCCCTGGATCACCTCAGCATGGAAGCGGTCGAGATGCTCGACCCCCACGCCATCGTCGGCTTCAAGCGTGACGGGGTGCAGGAGGGGGTCTACAAGAAGCTGCGGCTCGGCAAGTACGAGCTGCAGGCGAGCCTGGATCTGCACCAGAAGACCCTGAACGAAGCGCGCCAGAGCCTGGTGCAGTTCATTGCGGATTGCGAACTGCGCGACATCCGCTGCCTGCTGATCCTGCACGGCAAGGGAGAGCGCAGCACGCCGCGCGCCCTGCTGAAAAGCTATGTCAGCGCCTGGCTGCCGCAACTGCCGGCGGTGATGGCCATGCACAGCGCCGAGCGTCGCCACGGCGGCGGTGGCGCCCTCTACGTGCTGCTGCGCAAGAGCGAGCGCAAGAAGGCGGAGAACCGCGAACGCCACCAGAAGCGGCTCGGCTGAGCGGCGGCTCGCACCGGGCGGTGAGCAGTGGTAGCATCGATCGGCCCCGAGCATGCCAGGTACGGGGTGCACGCCATCAGGGACGATAACAAGGACAATCCCATGTCATATCAGAAACTTGAACAACATCAGCAGCAGCTGCACCGGCTCTCCCACCTCTCGGCCATCTGTGGCTGGGATCAGGCCGCCATGATGCCGGAGGGGGGCAACGAAGCCCGCGCCGAGGCCATGGCCGAACTGGGACTGCTGATCCACCACAAGCGCACCGCCCCCGAACTGGGCGACTGGATTGCCAAGGCCGAGAGCGAGCCGCTGGACGAGATCCAGCGTGCCAACCTGCGCGAAATCAAGCGCCACTGGCAGGATGCAAGCCTGCTGCCCGGGGATCTCGTGGAGGCGCTGTCGCTCGCCGGCAGCAAGTGCGAGCACGCCTGGCGCCGCCAGCGCAAGGAGAACGACTGGGCGGGCTTTGCCCCCAACCTCACCGAGGTGGTGACGCTCTCGCGCGAGGTGGCTCACCTGCGTGCCGACGCGCTGGGGGTACGCCCCTACGATGCCATGCTGGCGCTCTATGAGCCGGGCATGACCAGCGCCCGGCTCGACGAGATCTTCGGCGATCTGACCGGCTGGCTGCCGAACCTGATCCAGACCGTGAGCGAACAGCAAAAGAGCGAAACCATCCTGATCCCGCAAGGCCCCTTCCCCATCGCCGCCCAGCAGGCGCTCGGCCAGCAGGTGATGGGGCTGCTCGGCTTCGATTTTGCCCATGGCCGGCTCGATGTGAGCAGCCACCCGTTCTGCGGCGGGGTGCCGACCGACGTGCGCATCACCACCCGCTACAACGAGCAGGAGTTCGTCTCCAGCCTGATGGGCATAGTCCACGAAACCGGCCACGCCCGTTACGAGCAAGGCTTGCCGCGCCAGTTGCTGGGCCAGCCGGTGGCCGAGGCGCGCTCCATGGGCATTCACGAGAGCCAGAGCCTGTTCTGCGAGATGCAGCTCGGCCATGATCCCGCCTTCCTGGCGCTGCTGGCGCCGCACATTCGCGCCCACTTCGGCGAGCAGGCGGCGTTGGCACCGGCAAACCTGGCCAAGCTCTACAACCGGGTCGAGCCCGGCTTTATCCGGGTCGATGCGGACGAGGTGACCTACCCGGCCCACGTCATCCTGCGCTACGAGCTGGAGCGCGATCTGATGGAAGGGCGCATCGAGGTCGCGGACATCCCCGCGCTGTGGGACGCCAAGATGCAGCAGTGGCTGGGGCTCTCCACCCAGGGCAACTACCAGAATGGCTGCATGCAGGACATTCACTGGACCGACGGCTCGTTCGGCTACTTCCCGAGCTACACGCTCGGCGCCATGTACGCGGCGCAGCTGCGCTTCGCGCTCGAGCGGGAGCTCGGCTGCATGGGCGAGCTGATCGCGGCGGGCCGCCTGCCGGAGATCTTCGCCTGGCTGGGTCGCCACATCTGGTCCCAGGGCAGCCGCTACAGTACCGACGAACTGGTCAGCCGTGCCACTGGCGAGGCGCTGAATCCGCACTGGCTGCGCAAACACCTCGAGCAGCGCTATCTGAAGTAGGGCCAGCGTGCCCACCAGCAGATAACAAACGGGGCCTCGCGGCCCCGTTTTTCATGGCGGCGTGGCGCCTCAGCGCCCGTCCGGCACGCCGGTGAACTCGCGCAGTTGCAGGATGTTGCCCTCGGGGTCAAACGCATTACGCACCACAAAACCTGGGCCGGACCACTGCTGCGGCAGCAAGCCTCCGCCGAGATCGGCCGCTTTCGCTTCCGCCCAGGCCAGGCTCGGCACGGTAAAGAACAGCTTGATGGCGCCCTGCTCGCGCAGCTGCGGCGGCGTGGTGATGACCACCTGTTCCGCATAGGGGGCTGAGATGGCGTGCAGCAACAGCTGGATGTCGGCGTTTTCCTGCACGATCAGCTCGCCACTCTGGCTGCGGATCTCCATCTGCAGCAGGGTGCGATAAAAGTGGCTCAGCAGGCCGGGATCCCTGGCATAGATCAGGGCGCCGGCACGTGCGGGTCCTGGCATGGCTCTCTCCTCCTTGGATGTTGTCAGCCCAGATTCGCACACTTGCCCCATCAAACCGATCTGTTTTTCATACCGTGCACGCGGCATCGGCTTTATTTCAATTGCTGTCCGTTTCTGGCTAGTCATAGCCCCCGTTCCTGCTTAGTCTCTCACTCATCCGGGCCGCCGTGCCCACCCCGTTTTCGGCGCAAGGAGCCACCGATGCCAACAGATCCCGCCATGACGATGCCGCCGGCCCCAGAGCATGAGTCAGGCCTGCCGCTCAGCGCCGAGCAGTGCCATGCCGCCCGCCTGGCCCGCGATGCACGTTTCGACGGCCGCTTCTTTACCGGCGTGCTCTCCACCGGCATCTACTGCCGGCCTGTCTGTCCGGCGCGGCCACCGCACGAGCACAACGTGCGCTACTTCCAAAGCGCCGCCGCAGCCGAGCAGCACGGCCTGCGCCCCTGCCTGCGCTGCCGGCCTGAGCTCGCGCCCGCCGCCCTCGGCGATCTGCCACCGACGCTGGCGCGCCTGCTGGCCCGAATCGATCGCGGCGAACTGGCGGAAGGCTCGCTCACTACCCTGGCAGAACAGGCCGGCATCAGTGAGCGCACGCTGCGCCGCCAGTTCGAGCAGCACCTCGGTGCTTCGCCAAAACAGGTGGAGCAGACGCGCCGGCTGCTGCTCGCCAAGCGGCTGTTGACCGAAACCCGGCTGCCCATCACCGACATCGCGTTTGCGGCAGGTTTTGCCAGCATTCGCCGCTTCAACGACGCCTGGCAGCAGGCGTACGGCTTGGCGCCGCGGGCGCTGCGTCGTCAGAGCGAGCCAACCGGCGACGCCGCCGCCCTGACGCAGGCTGTGCCACAGACCGAGGATGGGGCGATGCTCACGCTGCAACTGCCCTACCGCCCCCCTTATGACGTAGCGGCCATGCTGGCGTTCTACCGGCTGCGCGCCATTCCGGGGCTGGAACGGGTAGATGGCGAGGTGTATGAACGCCTGCACCGGGTCGGCGATCGGCTCGCACGGGTGCGCATCAGCCAGGGCAAGGGGCACAGCCTGCAGCTCAGCGTCCATGATCTGCCGCCCGCCGCGCTGCCTGATCTGCTGTATCGGGTGCGCCGGATGTGGGATCTCGATGCCGACATGCAGCGCATCGGTGCGCGGCTCGGGCAGGATCCTCGGCTGGCACGCCTGCAGGCACGCTGGCCGGGGGTTCGGCTGCCCGCCGGCTGGGACGAGTACGAGGTGATGCTGCGCGCCATCATCGGCCAGCAGGTGTCGGTCAAGGGGGCCATCACCATACTGGGGCGACTGGTGGCACGCACCGAGGCGCAATTCGGGGTGGCGCAGTTGCCCACCCCCACCCAGCTGTGCGAGCTGAACCTGGACGGTATCGGCATGCCCTGCAGCCGGATCAGAACGCTGCAGGGGCTGGCACAGGCGCTGGCCAGCGGCGAGTTGAACTTGACCTGCGCCAGCGATGAACAACTGCTGGCACTACCCGGCATCGGCCCCTGGACGGTGGCTTACTGGCGGCTGCGCTGTGGGCTGGACCCGGATGCCTTCCCCGCCTCGGATCTGGTGCTACTGAAGGCGCTGGGGGGCGGCACCAAGTTGCCGGTGAAAGCGGTATTGGCCCACAGCGAAAGGTGGCGGCCCTGGCGCGGCTACGCGGCGAGCTGGCTGTGGCATGCCATGAGCGAGCAGCCAGCACTGTTGACCGAGTCAGCACCAGGCGGCGCAGCAAGCGACAACCAAGCAGAGGAGACAACCCCATGATCCGTTACGACTTCTTGCCCAGCCGCTGCGGCGATCTGCTGGTGGCCATCGACGAGCGCGGTCTGGTGCACGTGGACTTTGTGGCGGGGCTGCGCGCACTGCCCGACATGCGCGACTGGCAACAGGACAAGACGGCGCTGGCCCCTTTTCTCGCGCAATTTGAGGCCTATTTTGCCGGCCGCCTGCAACGCTTCACCCTGCCGCTCGCACCAAGAGGCACGGCGTTTCAGCAAGCGGTCTGGCAGGCACTGTGCGACATTCCCTACGGCGAGACCCGCAGCTACAGCGACATCGCCCGCGCCATCGGCAAGCCCAATGCGGTGCGGGCAGTGGGTGCCGCCAACGGCCGCAACCCGCTCTCGATCATCATTCCGTGCCATCGGGTGATCGGCCAGAACGGCAGCCTGACCGGCTATGCGGGGGGATTGGAGATTAAAAAGGCGTTGTTGCAACTGGAGAATATCAGTGAAAGATAATGTAATGCCTATAAGCCATAGACACTATCTATCATAAAATAATATCCACCACAGATTTACGATTTCATCGATTTTTCTAACCCGAGTATAGTGGCAGAACCATATTTATTAAGGAGAGATTAAATATGGATCAGCTACTATCGGCCTTTAGACAAGGCAACGTCATTCTTTTTGTTGGGGCCGGGGTATCGATGAACCTTGGCCTTCCATCATGGTCAACCCTGCTCGACAAGATCGCCAAGGATCTTGGCTATGAGCCTGAAATATACAAATCTTTTGGCGATCACTATGCGCTGGCAGAATATTATCGTTTACAAAAAGGCAGCATAGGCCCTTTAAGAAGCTGGATGGACAGAGTTTGGCATTCACCTGACATCGATATTTCAACATCCAAAGTCCATGAATACATTGCCAAAGCTAACTTTCCGATAATATATACCACCAACTATGACCGCTGGATAGAGCATGCCCTCGCATATTACGGCAAGCCATTTACCAAAATCGCATCGGTATCAGACTTTACCAGAATAAAAAGTGACAAGGTACAAGTTGTAAAATTCCATGGTGATTTTGATGATGACAAGTCCATTGTCATTGATGAGACCAGCTATTTTGAGCGGCTTGAATTCGAAACACCACTGGATATAAAACTGCGTTCGGATGTGCTGGGTAAATCAGTGTTGTTTATCGGGTATAGCTTGGCCGATATCAACCTGAGGCTTTTATTTTACAAACTTTCCAAATTATGGAAAGCCAACCGGGCGGGTGATGCCCAGCCGAAATCGTATATTTTCTCGGCCAAGTCGAATCCGGTACAAGAGGCCGTCCTTGAGCAATGGGGGATCAGCATGATCTCATCTGAAAAAGAGAACCCAGGAGAGGCATTAGAGGCGTTTCTGAATAAATTCCAATAATTGAAAATCTTGAAGGCACCTCCCCGCACCAGGCTTGCTCTGTGCAGTATCGAAGGGGCTGTGCGGCCACCTCACCACCTCCGATAACACTCTCCATGGGGATCACCCCACAAGCCGATGCCTGTTCCTCTGCCCAGCCCTGTTTTAGCCGCAATGTGCGCCCAGAACGCCCGAGCCGTCTACCTCATACAACTTCCTCTGCGCCGGCAAGACGGGCCCATCGACCACAGGGCGCACGTTGGACAGCCGCCATGCAAAGTAACCCGGCTCCCAGCCCCCGGAGCAGGCGGCCAACACCTCATCGGGTTGCCACTCATGGGCCTCCTCGATATCAACCAGGGCGACCGCTCGACCGGCCGGATCCACAGGATGATCGGCGCTGAGGTATCGGCCATTTTCAACGATCAGCAGGTCGCGAATGGGCAGTGAGGGAGGCAACCACGAGCGAACCTCGAGCGTCTTCTTGCCCGACGCAATATTGGCACCATGGGGCGCCACGATGGAGAGTGCGAGCATAGGTCCTTCCTTGCAGCTTGCTGGGGCCCCCTGGCACAGGATGATAACTCAATCCCAAATGGGCCACACTGCCCGAGCCATGGAACCTGGCGGCATCGTGCTCCTCAGCGTTTCAAACTCCCCATCACATGCATTTCACAGCGGTTGCAGTCAAAGCGCAGGCGGAAGGTCTCCTTGCCCATCTTGAGTTCCAGCGGCTCGGCCTTGAGGCCGGGCACCTCGTTCGGGCAGAGGTTCTGGCTGTAACGGATACAGTGTTTGGTGATCATCAGCACCACTTCCCGCTCCTCCTTGTTCGCCTCATAGGCGGGGGCGATGCGCTCCACCCCGTGCTCGCGGAAGAACTGCTCGGCCGCGCTGTTGAGCACGTTGCCAAGGTAGGAGAGACGGTGCTGGGGATAGTGGATATCCCGCAGGGCGATGCGCCGCTCGGGGCGCTGGTAGCCGGCCAGACGGGCAGCCTCCAGCGCGGCGATGCCATCCCGGCGCAAACCGTTGAGCATGGATGCGGCAATGAATAGCGGGTGAGTAAACGCCAACTCAACCTTGCTCGCCACGAACAGGGTATTGCCGAGTTTGCCGAGCTGATCGCGCGCCTGTTGCAGCGCCCGCTCCGGATTGTCGGCCGGCTGTTTGTCACAGGGGAGCGTGACGGCGGCGCTGATGCCTTGCTCGTCGGTAAGCGTGAGGCGCAATCCCTCATCACACTCTGCCAGCACCATATCGACCCGGATGCGGCGATCGGCGCTCACCTTCTCCAGCACCTTGCTGAACGCCTGATCGTGGTTGCGGTAGATTTCCGTGCCTATCTTCAGCCCCGGCATGCGCTCTGACAGGAGTAACTGCTTACCTTCTACTTTGTTCAGGCGCATTCCCACCAGCTCGTTGTTCGGCTTGAAGAAGCCAAGGCCATCTCCGTTGTTGAGGGTGACCTGCTTGCCGTCGATCTCGATGCCATCCCTGGTGACGCTGGTGACCCGGCCCAGCGGCTCGCCCACGTATTTCGGGCTCTGGGTGGAGTCGATCCCGGGCTGGCGACCATGGAGGAAGTAATCGGTGCTGCCGCGGTTGAAGCTCTTTTTCGGATCCGGCGTGAAGCTGTAGCTGCAGCGGCCGGCCGAAGCGGCCACCAGATCGCTGCGGCGCTCCAGAATGGCGTCGAGCTTCTGGCGATACCAGGCCGTGACGTTCTTGACGTAGTCGAGCCCCTTGAGGCGCCCCTCGATTTTGAACGAGCGGATCCCCGCCTCGATCAGCGCCTCCAGATTGTCGGTCTGATCCATGTCCTTGAGAGAGAGCAGGTGGCTGTCAGCCACCAGCACCTCGCCATCCGGCTTTTGCAACGAGCAGGGCAGCCGACAGAGCTGGGCACACTCGCCGCGGTTGGCGCTGCGGCCGGTCCGGGCGTAGCTGATGTTGCACTGACCGCTGTAGGAGACGCAGAGCGCACCGTGGATAAAGAACTCCAGCTGCACATTGGTGGCCGCACTGATCTCGCGGATCTGTGCAAGGGACAGCTCGCGCGCCAGCACCACCTGGGAGAAGCCCACATCCTGCAGAAACTTCACCTTCTCCGGGGTGCGGTTATCAGTCTGGGTACTGGCATGGAGCGCGATGGGGGGCAGGTCGAGCGCCAGCAACCCCATGTCCTGCACGATCAGCGCATCGGCCCCCGCTTCGTAGATCTGGTGGGTCAGCCGCCGGGCCTGCTCCAGCTCGTGATCGTGCAGCAGGGTGTTGAAGGCAACGAAGACCTGGGCGCCGAAGCGGTGGGCATGGCGCGCCAGCGCTTCGATATCCTCTATGCTGTTGCCTGCCGCGCTGCGGGCGCCAAAGGCGGGGCCGCCCATGTAGACGGCGTCGGCACCGTGATTGATGGCTTCGATGCCGTAGGCGAGGTTCTTGGCCGGAGCCAGTAGCTCCAACCGGTTGTGGTGGCTTAACGGGTGCTTGTTCTGGTGCATGGTCTCGGAGTCAGAGCGGACAGCAAATGGGCGCCACTCTAGGGCATTGCCACCCTCCCCGCCTTGATCCCGCTTAAGATCACCGCAAAATACAGGATTGGATCAGAGCACCACCTTCAGGGCCAGCCCCAGCAGCACCAGACCGCTTACCTTGTCGATGACGAAGGACTTGGCCTTGAGCCAGGCCAGCACGGGACCACGAGAGAGCACCAGCGCCACCAGCACATACCAAATCGCATCTATGCCACCGGCGGTGAGCATCATGATGCCCCCCTCGCGCCAGCCGGTGTCGGCATGCACAAACTGACTGAACAGGGCGATGAAGAAGACCGCGAGCTGGGGGTTGAGAAAGGCCACCATAAAGCCTTCGAAGGCGCCTTGCCGACCGCGCAGCTGGTGCACCTCTTCACTCACCTCCCCCTTGACGGGTTTGGCCAGCAACGCCTTGACCCCGAGCCAGGCGAGAAACGCCGCACCGCCGTAGCGAATTACGTCAAACAGCAGCGGGGTCTGAGTGATCAGGATGGCGAGGCCCAAAGCCGTTATCAGCGCATAGATGCCGACTCCGAAGCCGTGGCCAAGGGCGGTGGCCACGCCGTGCCCCTGCCCTCCCTGCACCGTGTTGCGGATGATCAGTGCCAGGCTCGGCCCCGGGCTGATGGCGCCCATCACGCAGATTGCGGCCAGAGCCAGCCAACTCGTCAATTCCATGGTGTTCCTTGTCTCAAGCGGAATATGAATGTCTGCGCTCAGGGTAAAGGGCCCCTGGTTATGCCAGAAGTGAAAGTTGGGAATAGAACCCATAGCCAATGGCTATAGGCCAACACAAGCGTCTGTTGCTAGCGGGGCGGGTTCAACACCTTGCGGCTCGCCGCCACCGTGCGCTGCAGGTGCTCGCGCAGGAAGGGATAGGCCAGTTCGCGAAACCACTTGTGGGCCGGATCCTGATGGTGGCGCTGATGCCACAGCAGATGATACTGCTGGGTGCGGCTGGCAAACGGCAGATCACAAAAGTGCAGAGCATGCTCGCAGGAGAGCTGCCAGGCGATATGGGCCGGGGTGGTCAGCAGGCAGTCGGTGCGCAGCAACACCTCCACCGCCGCCTGAAAGAAGGGCACCCGGGCAAACCAGCGCCGACTCAACCCCTGGGGTGCCAGCACCTGCTCCACCGGGCTGTCCTTGTCGCCCCCGCCGCTCACCTGCAGGTGGGGCCAGGCGAGGTAGTCATCGAGACTGAGCGAGCGCCCCGCCAACGGATGGTTGCTACCCATCAACACCACCAGCCGATCTTCCCCCTGATGCAGGCCGCGGATCTGATCCGGCACCAGTTCGGTGATGGTGGAGACCATGTCCAGCTCGGATTGCCACAGCTGCGGCAGCAGGCGCTTGTCCCACAGGCTGTACTCCAGCGCTGCCAGCGGCGCCTCCCTGGCCAGCGCCGCGCAGATGTCCGGCAGGATATGCTGGGCCACGTAATCGGAAGAGGCGAGCCGGAACACCCGCTCGCAGCGGCTCGGGTCAAAACCGGGAGCCTCGTAGAGTCGCTCCAGCGCACCGAGGGAATCCGCCAGCTGGGCGGCCAGCGCCTCGGCCCGTGGCGTCAGCAGCCAGCGCTGCCCCTCCCGCACCAGCAACTCGTCGCCAAACTCGCTGCGCAGCTGGCCCAGCTGCTTGCTGATGGAGGGCTGGCTCAGGTGCAGCAGCTCCGCCGCCCGGCTGATGTTGCGGGTCTCCAGCAGCACCTTGAGGGTGGGCAGCAGGTTGAGATTGGCTTTGTGCAAGGGGAGGTTCCATCCAGTGGCGAAAGCCCTATCTTAGGGCAGCCAAGCCTCGTGGTTTAAGCGAAATTTCCCGCCGGCCCCGCAACTAGGCGGGGCCCTGCAGCCAGATAACCATGACCACAAGATGACAGTGGTTGCCCCGTGCGGCATAATTGCGCGATTTTCCGCCCGCGGGCGATCCACTTGAGAAGCGGTAACAAGATGAAATACGCCAATATCACAGGCTGGGGCAAATGCCTGCCTCCCTCCGTACTGACCAACGACGACCTCAGCACCATCATGGATACGTCGGATGAGTGGATCTACCCGCGCACCGGCATCAAGGCTCGCCGCATCTCCCATGTCAGCACTTCCGATCTTGCCACCCTGGCCGGGCGTCGTGCGCTGGCCTGCGCCGGGCTGGAAGCCAGCGACCTCGACGGCATCATCCTGGCCACCGCCACGCCGGACAACCTGCTGCCGAGCGCCGCCTCCGCGGTGCAGAAGAAGCTGGGAGCCACCAATGCCGCCGTGTTCGACCTCAACGCCGCCTGCACCGGTTTCGTCTACTCCCTCTCGGTCGCCACCTCGCTGGTACAAACCGGCATGATGAAGAAGGTGCTGGTGATCGGCGCCGAGCGCCTCACCTATCTGCTGGACTGGGCCCGTCGCGATACCGCCGTGCTGTTTGGCGACGGCGCCGGCGCCGTGGTGATCGAGGCGAGCGAGCAGGAGAGCGGTCTCATCGCCAACAAGCTGGGCTGTGACAGCGAGGCGCGCGAGATCCTGCACGTGCCGAACTTCGGTACCGACCGGGTGCGCTTTGCCGACATCGACGGCCTCTTCACCTTCAACTTCGAAGGTCAGGAGATCTTCAAGCGGGCCGTACGCGGCATGGGCGAAGCCACCAACACGGTACTGGCACAGGCCGGCATCGCTCCGGAGCAGATCGATCTGATCGTGCCGCACCAGGCCAACATCCGCATCATCGAGACCCTCGCCAAGCGCATGAACGCGCCGATGGAGAAGGTGATGGTCAACATCGAGCACTATGGCAACACCTCCGCCGCCACCGTGCCCATCGCCCTGTGCGAGGCACTGGAACAGGGCCGCGTCCAGCCGAACAGCTATCTGCTGACCGCAGCCTTCGGTGCCGGCCTGACCTGGGGCGCCGCCATCATCAAGTGGGGCGAGCGCGTGACACCCATCAAGGCGTGCGAGGCCGAACTGCCGCCGTGTGACAAGAGCGCGCTCGAACTCATCGCCCATGCCGTGGAAGGGTGCCAAAAAGCCCACGTCAACGAGGCATAAAGCCGCCCGCACAACGCCGAGAGCCTGCCATATGCAGGCTCTTTTTCGTTCTCCCCTCCTTCCTTATTGTGCAGATACGCCATTCCCCGCCAGCAAGGGGCTGCAAGCTGCCAAGCGTCCCCTCCATATTCCATTTTTCTCAGTAACCCCAATCAAGAAAGAGCAATTTGTAACCAGGCGATTTTTTTGCGCTAACCTTACTGAGTTATTGATAATTAGCGGGTTGCGCTTGGCTCATTCGGTCTGACTGAAATGACGGCTCACCCTCTTCACATTCAAGAGCAGGGGCCAGTTTGCGTATGACAGACAACACACGGGCACACACCTTAGCCTTCTGGGAGCCGGTCAGCTGGGCTTGCGGCCTTGGCCTGGGCCTGTTCAGCACCCTGCTGTTGCTGCTCGCAGGCAGCCCCCTCCCTTATCTGCTGGCCAACCTGGCGGCTGCACTGGCCGCCACCCTCTGGGGCGCCCGCCACTACCACGCCAAACCCGCCGGCACAGAGAGTGAGGCGACGCAGCCCCCCCCATTTGCCGATAACGGACTCAACCACTCCATCATCGGGCTCGAGCAGGTATGTGAAAAAGCGGTGCCTATCTGGTCGCAACAGATTGAAAACTCTCGCCAGCAAACCGAAGGAGCCATGATCGATCTCACCCAGCGCTTCGCCGGCCTGACCACCAAACTGGAAGAGGCGGTCGCTGCCTCCCACAATGCCGCCGGCGATCTGGGGGGGGAGAAGTCGGCCGGCATGGCCGCCGTGCTGGCCCAGAGTCAGGCCCAACTCAATCAGGTCATCACCATCATGCACTCCACCCAGGCCAACCGCGATGCCATGCTGGCTGAGATCAAGACACTCACCGCCTACACCATAGAGCTCAACACCATGGCGCTCGACGTGGCCAAGATTGCCTCCCAGACCAACCTGCTGGCCCTCAACGCCGCCATCGAAGCGGCCCGGGCCGGTGAGGCTGGTCGTGGCTTCGCCGTGGTGGCTGACGAGGTGCGCACCCTGTCGCGCCTCTCCAGCGAGACCGCCCAGAAGATGACCGACAAGGTCGACACCATCAATGCCGGTATCGGCCGCGCCTTCCAGATTGCCGAGAGCGCTGCCGGGCGCGACCAGGTTGCCGTCAGCGATGCCGAGCACGCCATCGAGCAGGTACTGGAACGCTTTCGGATGGCCACCACCAGCCTGGCAGAATCCGCAGCCCTGCTGCAGAGCGAGAGCAGCGGGATCCATCGCGAGATCTCCGATGTCATCGTTTCGTTACAGTTCCAGGATAGGGTCAGTCAAATCCTCAGCCATGTGCGTCAAAACATGGACAGCCTCAACGACCACCTGGTCTCGTCTCGCAACAGAACACACCAGTCAGGCCCCATCCGGATCGATGCGGAGAGCTGGTTGGCGGACATGGAGCTCTCATACGCCACCGATGAACAACGCAACATTCATCATGGTCGCCAGCACCAGGCGGCAACCCCTTCCAGCAATGCAGATGTCACTTTTTTCTAGGAGAGATATATGCCCAAAACAGTCCTGATCGTGGATGACTCGGCCACCATACGCCAGGTCGTCGGCATGACGCTCAAGGGAGCCGGTTACGAGGTGATGGAGGCCAGTGACGGCAAGGATGCCCTCAAAAAGCTCGACGGCAAGAAGATCAACCTCATCATCAGTGACGTCAACATGCCGAACATGGACGGCATCAGTTTCGTCAAGGAGGCCAAGAAGCTGGCCAGCTACAAGTTCACTCCGGTGATCATGCTGACGACGGAGTCCCAGGACAGCAAGAAGCAGGAGGGACAGGCCGCGGGAGCCAAGGCCTGGGTGGTCAAGCCGTTCCAGCCGGATCAGATGCTGGCTGCCGTGGCCAAGCTCATCATGCCCTGAGCCGGGAGGCGTTCATGCCGCTGCAAATCGAAACGGGTGAGCACAAGAGTGTCGTGACCATCTCGGGCGAGATGACCATCTACACGGCAGCCGAGCTGAAACAGGCGCTCACACCCCTACTCTATCGCCAGCAGGAGCTGGAACTGGATCTCTCCCAGATCAGCGAAATGGACAGCGCAGGTTTGCAGCTGCTGCTGGCGGCCAAGAAGACGGCGCAGCAGGGAGGCTATCCACTGCATCTGGTCATGCACAGCCATGCCGTGCTCGATGCCCTTGAGCTGTGCCAGCTGGCGGCCTTCTTCGGTGATCCCACCCTCATTCCCCACGCCGATCACGCCTAACCGGTTCCGCGGACAAGGAGTCATTCGTGAGCATCAATCTTGATCAGGCCCTGCAAACCTATATCGCCGAGGCGCGCGAGCTGCTGGAGGAGATGGAGTCCGCGCTGCTGACCCTGGAGAACGACCCGGACAATGGCGAGCTCATCGGCGCCATCTTCCGGGCGGCGCACACCATCAAGGGTTCCGCCGGCCTGTTCGGCCTGCAACCCATCGTCAGCTTCACCCACATCGTCGAGGACCTGCTCGATCAGGTGCGCAACCAGCAACTGGCGATAAGTGCCCCCCTCATCAGGGATCTGCTGGAGAGTCGGGATCACATCGAACGCCTGGTCAGCCTGGTGGCTGAACAGGGGGAAGCCCTTGGTGCGGATGAACAGGCTCAGGATGAGCAGTTACGGCGCAATCTGGCCCGTCACCAAAGCTGCAACCAGACCACGCTGCCGGAGCGGACCCAGCCTGCCGATGCCGATCCGGTCAGCAAGGAGGAGGGTCATGTCAGCGCTACCTCCCTGTGGCACATCTCCCTGCGCTTTGGTCCTGACGTGCTGCGCAACGGCATGGATCCCACCTCTTTCCTGCGCTACCTCGGTACCATGGGCACCCTCTGCGCCATCGAGACCATTCACCATGCCCTGCCGGAGTGGGAACATTTCGATCCGGAGAGCTGTTACCTCGGCTACGAGATTGATCTGGACTCCCAGGCCGACAAGAGTGCCCTGAGCGACGTGTTCGAATTCGTGCGAGATGACTGTCTCATCAGCATCTTGCCGCCCCACAGCAAGATCGCCGAGTACATAGCGCTCATCAACGCCCTGCCGGAAGACAACGAGATGCTGGGGCAACTGCTGGTCAAAACAGGCGCACTGACGGCCAGCGAGCTTGCGCTCGGCCTGCAAGCCCAACATGAGCAGCCGCAGGCCGACACCAACAAGCTGGGGGAGATCCTGATAGCCCAAGGTGCCGTCAATGAAGTGGTGGTGGACGCCGCGCTCAAGAAACAGAATCAGAGCAAGGAGAACAAGAACAAGGAAGGGCGTTATGTCCGGGTCCACGCCGACAAGCTGGATGAGTTGATCAATCTGGTGGGAGAACTGGTCGTGGCCAGCTCCGGCGCCAACCTGCTGGCCCAGCGTTCACGGGACAGCCAGCTGCAGGAGGCCAATTCCACCATTACCATGCTGGTCGAGGAGATCCGCGATGGTGCCCTGCGCCTGCGCATGGTGCCCATCGGCGATACCTTCAACCGCTTCCAGCGGGTGGTGCGGGATGTCAGCCACGAGCTGAACAAGGACATAGCGCTGGTGATCACCGGCGGCGACACCGAGCTGGACAAGTCTGTGGTGGAGAAGATCGGCGATCCCTTGATGCATCTGGTGCGCAATGCCATGGATCACGGCATAGAAGCGGCCGAGAAACGGCTGGCGGCCGGCAAGCCGGCACGAGGCACCTTGACCCTCAACGCCTATCACGACTCCGGCAGCATCGTCATCGAGATCCAGGACGATGGTGCCGGCCTCAACAAAGCCAGGATCCTGCAAAAAGCACAGGAGCGGGGGCTGGCGGCCGCCAATGCCACCCTGTCGGATCAGGAGATCTACCAGCTCATCTTCGAGCCCGGATTCTCCACCGCGGAGGCCATCACCAATCTCTCCGGACGCGGGGTGGGCATGGATGTGGTCAAACGCAATATCCAGGCCCTGCGTGGCAGCGTCGAGCTGGACAGCAAGCCCGACCTCGGCACTCGGGTGCAGATCCGGTTGCCGCTGACTCTAGCCATCATCGACGGTTTTCTGGTGCGCGTCAGCACCACTTACTACGTTATCCCCCTCGACATGGTGATCGAGTGCGTGGAGCTGACCCAGAGCGCGCTGGCCGATACCCAGGGGCGCAACTACATCAATCTGCGTGGTGAAGTACTGCCATTTGTCCGGCTGCAGCACTACTTCGATGTCGAGGGAACCCGTGGTCGCCGGGAAAATATCGTGGTCGTCAGCCACGGCGGCAAGAAGTCAGGATTGGTGGTCGACGAGCTGCTGGGAGAGTTTCAGACCGTCATCAAGCCGCTCGGCAAGCTGTTCCAGCGCCTACAGGGGATCAGCGGCTCCACCATTCTGGGTGGCGGCGAGGTAGCCCTCATTCTGGATATTCCCTCTCTGATCCAGCATGCCATCGACCAGGAGCTGGGCCAGCTGAGCCAGTACGCCATTCCACGTCTGCAATCCCAACCAAGAGTCAATTAACATCAGGAGCCTGACATGTTCAAAAACTCCACCATCAAACTGCGACTCACCATACTGCTCTGTCTGCTCTGCGTACTGCTATTCAGCGTGGGTGTGCTCGGGCTCTACAACATGCATAGCAGCAACAAGGGGCTGCAACGGGTCTACAACGACCGGGTGGTACCGCTCAAGCAGCTCAAAACCATCTCGGACAACTACGCCGTCGCCATCATAGACAATGTCAACAAGGCCAATGCCGGTCTCGTCAGCGCCGAGGAGGCGTTGCAGCAGATCCAGCATGCCCAGCAGCAGATCAAGCTGGAGTGGCAACACTATCAGGCCACCAAGTTGACCGCGGCCGAACAGAAGCTGTCAGCCGAGGCCAACAGCCTGTTCAATACCGCGGATCGAGACATCACCAGGCTGGAGGCCTTTCTCTCAAATCAGCATGGTGTCATTGCTGATACGCTCAATGAGTTTGACGGCAAACTCTACAGCTCCATCGACCCCATCGGCAGCAAGATAACCGAGCTGGTCAGTCTGCAGCTCGACGTTGCCAAATCAGAATACGAACAGGCCCAGGCCTGGTATGACGTCATGCTGCTTACCATGATGGCTGTGGTCGCCGCCGGCATGGTGGCTGCAGCCTGGTTTGGCATCGTCCTCATTCGCAGCATCATCTCTCCCATCAACCAGGCTCTGCAGGTTGCCAACCACCTGGCGGACGGCAATCTCGACGTCACCATCGACATCGGAGCCCACGATGAAGCCGGCCAGCTGTTGCTGGCCATGCAAAACATGGTCAACAAGCTGACGTCCCTCATTACCGACATAGAAACGCTGGTGACCGCCGCCGTCGAACAGGGGGATTTCAGCTACAAAATTGAACTGGACGGACGGCAGGGTTACATCAAGCGCCTGTCCGAACTGCTCAATCGTCTCTCCAACGTAACCGACACCAGCCTCAACGACGTGATGCGCATTGCCACCGCCCTGTCGCAGGGTGACCTCACCCAGAAGATTGAGCAGCCCTATCCGGGAATTTTCGGTCAGACCAAGGATGGTCTCAACAGCACCATCGCCGCACTGACCGCCATCATCGAGGAAGTACGCAACGCCGCCGACAACCTGACCAACGCCTCCAATCAGGTCAGCACCACGGCCCAGTCCCTCAGCCAGGCCACCAGTGAGCAAGCGGCCAGCGTGGAAGAGACCAGCGCCTCCATCGAACAGATGAGCGCCAGCATCAATCAGAACACGGACAACGCCAAGGTGACCGACAACATGGCGAGCAGCGCCGTACTGGAGGCCACCGAAGGGGGCCGTTCGGTACAACAGACGGTTGCCGCGATGCAGCAGATCGCCCGCAAGGTCAGCATCATCGACGACATCGCCTACCAGACCAATCTGCTGGCGCTCAATGCCGCCATTGAGGCGGCCAGGGCCGGTGAACATGGCAAAGGCTTTGCTGTGGTCGCCGCCGAGGTCCGCAAGCTGGCCGAACGCAGCCAGATCGCGGCGCAGGAGATAGGCGAACTCTCGTCAAGCAGCGTCGATACCGCCGAGAAGGCGGGCAGTCTGCTCGACAAGATAGTGCCCTCCATTCGCAAGACCTCCGATCTGGTGCAGGAGATCAACGCAGCCTCCGGGGAGCAGGCCAGCGCCGCCAACCAGATAAGCCTTGCCATGAGCCAGCTCAATCAGGTGACCCAGCAAAATGCTGCCAGCAGCGAGGAACTGGCCGCCACTGCAGAAGAGATGAGCTCCCAAGCCAACGAACTGCAGCAGACCATGGACTTTTTCTCCCTGCAAGGCAGCGGCCGCTCACCCAGACAGGTCGAAAACCTGCACAAGGGGGTGCCTCCCAGAGGCAAGTTTGTGATGCCGGCCCAGCCTCCGTTGCATGGCAATGTGGCTGCGCAACCGCAGGTTGACGAAACCGATTTTGTCCGCTTTTAACCGGAGAGCCTCATGAGCATGTCTACCGAAGTGGTCGCCCAGCCTGGCACGCTGGTACATGACAATCAGGGTGATGCCCAGTACCTGACTTTTCTCATCAACGGCGAGATGTTTGCCATCAACATTCTCGGGGTCAAGGAGATCATCGAATACGGCAACATCACCCCCATCCCCATGATGCCGAGTTTTATCCGGGGTGTGATCAACCTGAGGGGCGCCGTCGTCTCTGTGGTGGATCTCAATGCCCGTTTTGGCAATGCCCCCTCCAGCATCACTCGCCGCAGCTGCATCGTGATCATCGAGAACGTGCACCCGGACGACCCGGAACACGGCAATCAGGACATTGGCGTGGTGGTGGACTCCGTCTCCGAGGTACTGACCATCCCCTGCAACGAGATTGAGCCGCCACCAAGCTTCGGCGCCCGCATCCGGGCCGACTTCATCAGCGGCATGGGCAAGGTCAACGGCAAGTTCGTCATTCTCATCAATACCGAGAAGGTGCTCTCCATCGACGAGATGGCCCAGCTCAGCGAGCTGACCCAACAGCAGGAACGGCTACTGGAACAAAAACCACAAACGCCATGACAACAACATAAATCAGCGTTTCGCTCCACCACACAGCAATGACATGTCGCACAAGGATAAGGCCCATGACTCAATCACTCTTTGGCAATCTGTTTGGCAACGGCAATGCTCATGCCTTGCTGCAGGAACAACTGCGCCAGTTGACTGGTGCAACCCGCACCCTGGCTCAGGGGATCCAGCAAGGCAAACAGTCCGCCCAGCTAGAGCTGGATACGCTCACCGGCCCTCTCAAGGAGCTCTGCCAGGAGTTCAATGCCGTGCTGGGGCTGCTGGGAGATCGCCTTGGCAGTGCGCTCGCCGCCCGCGAGGCCAATCAGGCGCTCTACGAAGAAAACCTGCGAGTGCGCAAGGCGCTGGATGGTGCCTCGACCAATGTGATGATCGCCGATACCAATTTGAACATCGTCTACATGAATGAAGCCGTGCTGGCCATGCTGGGACTGGCCGAGTCGGATATTCGCAAGGATCTGCCTAGCTTCGACGTCAGGCACCTGATGGGCAAGAACATCGATACTTTCCACAAGGAGCCCTCCCACCAGCGCAACATGCTGGCCAAGCTGGACAAGACCTACCGTACCCAGATCACGGTCGGAGGCCGCACCTTCTCCCTGATCGCCAACCCCGTTTTCAATGACGGTGGCGAGCGGCTCGGCTCCGTGGTGGAGTGGGCCGACCGCACCAAGGAGATCGCCATCGAGAATGAAGTGAAAGCCGCCAATGCCGCCGCCAAGCAGGCGGCCGCCGAAAGTCTGCGAGTCAAGAAGGCGCTCGACGGGGCCAGCACCAACGTGATGATCGCCGATACCGATCTCAACATCATCTACATGAACGAAGCGGTCAGGGAAATGCTGGGCCAGGCCGAAACCGACATCCGCAAGGAGCTGCACCACTTCAACTCGGCCAACCTGATGGGCGCCAACATCGACAGCTTTCACAAGAATCCGGGCCATCAACGCAGCATGCTGGCCAAGCTGAACAACACCTATCGTACCCAGATCATGCTGGGGGGACGCACTTTCGCCCTCATCGCCAACCCGGTATTCGGCGACGATGGCGAGCGGCTGGGCTCCGTGGTCGAGTGGTCGGATCGCACCAAGGAGGTCGCCATCGAGCGGGAGATGTCGGAAATCGTCCAGTCTGTCATCAATGGCGAACTGCACCGTCGCATGGATCTCACCGGCAAGAGCGGTTTCTTCCAGAACCTTGGGGAGGGGATAAACCGTATCGCCGAGGTGATCGACACCAGTCTCAACGACGTGATCAGGGTGGTTCAATCACTGGCGCGCGGGGATCTGACCCAACACATAGAGGCCGATTATCCCGGCGTATTCGGCACGACCAAGGACTCCCTCAATCAGACCATCGTCTCGCTCACCAACATTGTCACCGAGGTGCTGGGGGCATCCGACAACCTCTCCAGCGCCGCCGAGCAGGTCAGCGCCACCGCCCAGTCCATCAGCCAGTCCAGCAGCGAGCAGGCTTCCAGCATGGAGGAGACCAGCGCCTCCATCGAGCAGATGAGCGCCAGCATCAACCAGAACACCGACAACGCCCAGGTTACCGATGGCATGGCCAGCAAGGCGGCCAAGGAGGCGGTGGAAGGCGGCGAGGCGGTCAAGCTCACGGTCGATGCCATGAAGCAGATTGCCAAGCGCATCGGCATCATAGATGACATCGCCTACCAGACCAATCTGCTGGCCCTCAACGCCGCCATCGAGGCGGCCCGGGCTGGCGATCACGGCAAGGGTTTCGCCGTGGTGGCCGCCGAGGTTCGCAAGCTGGCGGAGCGCAGCCAGGTAGCGGCCCAGGAGATTGGCGAGCTGGCATCAAGCAGCGTCGACATGGCGGAGAAAGCGGGACGCCTGCTCGATCAGATGGTGCCCTCCATCAACAAGACCTCGGATCTGGTGCAGGAGATCAGCGCCGCCTCCGCCGAGCAGTCAACCGGCGTCAGCCAGATCAACATCGCCATGAACCAGTTGAGCCAGGTGACCCAGCAGAACGCATCCTGCAGCGAAGAGCTGGCCGCCACTGCCGAGGAGATGAGCAGCCAGGCCGAACAGCTGCAACTGGCGATGGAGTTCTTCACCCTCGAGCGGCACAAGCTCAATGCCGGCCAGAAGGTGGCAGCCACCCGTACCGGCCCCCGTGGCCGCTTCATGCTCGAGAACAGTGCCGCAGAGGGTAATGGCAACCTGCCCCGGCCCCACAATGACGGCGACTTTGTTCGCTTCTAACCCGGATGCGGGTGAGTGGAACTCACCCGCATCCCGTTTGTTTCGGGAGTCCTTCCTTGTATCAGACCCAGTTGCATGATGATGAATTTGCGCAGTTTCAACGCTGGATCCACCAGACGGCGGGGATCGATCTGTCACCGGCCAAGAAGGCCCTGGTCGCCAGCCGATTGTCAAAACGGCTCTGTTACTATGAGCTGGAGAGCTATGGCGACTATTTCAGCCTGATCATGCACAACCGCGGCAGTGAACTGCAGATTGCGCTCGATCTGCTCACCACCAACGAGACCTACTTTTTTCGCGAACCCAAGCACTTCGAATTTCTCGGTAACAAGGTGCTGCGCCAGTTGCCAAAAGAGCGGATGGTTCGGATCTGGAGCGCAGCCAGCTCTTCCGGCGAAGAGCCCTACAGCCTGGCCATGACCCTGGCCGACCATCTGGAGCTGGGTAACTGGGAAGTGATCGCCTCGGATATCTCGACCCGGGTGCTGGAACAGGCGAGAACGGGGCTCTATCCCATCGAACGGGCCCACAACATCCCGCTGCCATTGTTGATGAAGTACTGCCTGAAGGGGGTCGGATTTCAGGAGGGCACCTTCATCATCGATCGCAAGCTGCGCGAGAAAGTGCAGTTTTACCATATCAACCTGAATCAGGAGTTGCCTGACATCGGGCTGTTCGACGTCATCCTGATCCGCAACGTGATGATCTATTTCAACCGGGAAACCAAGGGACAGGTGCTGCAGCGGCTGGTGCCGCGCCTGAGAAAAGGGGGCTATCTCATCGTCAGTCACGCCGAGAGCCTGAACGGCCTGCCCCACGGCCTGCAACTGGTATCCCCTTCCATCTATTTGAAACCTTGAGTTTTTCAGTATGAAAGAGGTCATGCTGCAACCGGGCGAGTTCTTCTTTGGGCAGGATGACGCCATCATCCGCACCCATCTTGGCTCCTGCGTGGCCATTACCATGTGGCATCCGGAGCAGAAGCGAGGTGGCATGTGCCATTACATGCTGCCCAGCCGCGGCCACAGCGCACCGAGTCTGGACGGTCGTTATGCCGATGAGGCAATCCAGCTGTTTATCCACGAAATAGGCAAGCACCCCGCCCCCATCCATGAATACGAGGTCAAGCTGTTTGGCGGCGGCAACATGTTTATAGAACAGCAAACGCTCAACACCATGAATGTGGCCATCAAGAACATCAAGGCGGCCTGGCAGCTGACCCAGCACCTGGGCCTGACCATCAAGGCCCACCATCTTGGCCATGCGGGACACAGAAGTCTGATTTTCGAGCTGGCCAACGGCAATGTCTGGGTACGTCATCATCGCTTGCCACACCGCTAAGGGGACGGGAATGAAACAGATAAGAGTCATGCTGGTGGATGATTCCGCCGTGGTGAGGCAGGTGTTGCAGGCCATTCTCGAGCAGGAGCCCGATATCAAGGTGATTGCCACCGCCTCCGACCCGCTGTTTGCACAAGAGAAACTGAAGAAGGAGTGGCCAGACGTGATCGTGCTGGACGTGGAGATGCCACGTATGGATGGCATCACCTTCCTCACCAAGATCATGGCCGAGCACCCCACCCCAGTGGTGATCTGCTCCTCCCTGACCGAGAAGGGGGCGGAAACCACGCTGCAGGCGATGGCCGCCGGCGCCGTCGACATCATCACCAAGCCCACGGTCGGCCTGAAAAGCTTTCTGCAGGAGTCGGCGCAAGAGCTGGCCATGGCGGTGCGCGCCGCTGCCCAGGCCAATGTCAGACGCCAAGTCAGAACCCAGTCCACCACGGTCGCCCCCAAGCTCAATGCCGACGCCATCATGGCGCCGGCCAGCCAGCATGCCATGGCCCAGACCACGGAGCGGATCGTGGCGATCGGCACCTCCACCGGCGGCACCCAGGCACTGGAGGCCGTGCTGACTACCCTGCCCCGGGTCTGCCCCGGCATCGTCATCGTGCAGCACATGCCGGAGAAGTTCACCGCCTCCTTTGCCGAGCGGCTCAACAACCTGTGCCAGATAGAGGTGCGGGAGGCCAGGAGCAATGATCGGGTGATCCCCGGGCTAGCGCTCATCGCCCCCGGCGGCAAGCACATGCTGCTCAAGCGCAGCGGAGCCTACTATCACGTCGACGTGATGGACGGCCCCCTCATCAACCGCCACCGCCCTTCGGTGGACGTGCTGTTTCGCTCGGTGGCCAAGTTTGCCGGCAGCAATGCCACCGGCATCATCATGACCGGAATGGGGGATGACGGTGCACGCGGTCTGCGCGAGATGCTGGAGGCAGGCGCCAATACCTTTGCCCAGGATGAGGCCTCCTGCGTGGTCTTCGGCATGCCCAAGGAGGCCATCAAGCTCGGCGCCGCCCGCCATGTCCTGCCGCTGCAGGATATCCATCACGCCATCGTGGGACGCTAGCAGACAGATGAGGTGACACAGCCCGGCCTGACCGGGCTGTGTTGTTTCAATGCGGCATGTCGTCGAGCAGGGCGAACAGGCGATCAATCTCCGCCGAGGTGTTGTAGTGCATGCAACCTATTCGCAGCACACCGTCGCTCACCCCCAGCTGCTCCACCAGTGCCAGCGCATAGAAGTGGCCGGCCCAGCTGCACACCTGATGCTGCCCCAGAAACTCGGCCATCTCGGCTGGGCTATGACGGCTTGAAGTGAGGGCGAAGGTAGGAGTGCGCCCCTTGCTGCCCTGAATGCCGTGCAGTGTGAACCAGGGGCGCTCGGCCAGCCTGGCCAGCAGATGCTCGCTGAGCTGCCGCTCATGGGCCTGGCTGCGGGCAAACGCCAGATCGAGGCGAGCCTCCAGCTCATGCTCGGTGCCGTCCAGCCCGGACAGGGAGGCCAGATACTCTACGGTCGCTTCTACTCCGGCCAGCGCCTCCCAGCTCTGGGTACCGGTTTCCCACTTGTAGGGCGCCACATTTTTGGCCGGTTCAACCTTGTAGGGGGTGAAATGCGCCAGGTGACGATGCTTGCCGAAGAGGATGCCGAGGTGCGGGCCGAAAAACTTGTAGGCGGAGCAACCGAGGAAGTCGCAATCCCAGGCCTGCACGTCGATGCGCTCGTGGGGCGCAAAGTGCACCGCATCTACATAGAGCAGGGCCCCCACCCCGTGCACCGCATCGGCGATACGCGGAATGTCGACCAGAGTGCCCGTGGTGTTGGAGGCCGCTGTTACCGCCACCAGCCGGGTTTTGGGCCCGAGCAGGCTGAACAGATGCGCATAGTCCAACCCCCCGGTCGTCACATCTACTCTTGCCTGATGCACTACCACGCCGCGATCCGCTGCCGCTTGCTGCCAGCTGGAGACGTTGGAGTAGTGATCGAGCGCGCTGACGATAATCTCGTCCCCCGCCTGCCACTCTCTGGCCAAGGCACGACTCAGCGCAAAGGTCAGGGTGGTGAAGTTGGCGCCGAACACTATCTCTTCAGCCCGCTCCGCCCCCAGCAAGGCAGCCACCGCCAGCCTGGCCCGCAGGGCCTGCTGCTCGGTCGCCCTGGCCGAGAAAAAGGGGCCGCCCAGATTGGCGTTGAAGCGGCCGAGGTAATCTGTCATGGCCGTGAGCACGGCGTGTGGTACCTGGGCCCCGCCGGGGCCGTCAAAAAAAACGGGGGTTTTGCCTTCAACCAACTGATTGAGAGCGGGGAACTGGCCGCGCAACACGGCGATATCGAGAGCCTGCATAGGAGAAGTCCACAATCCATGTTAACAGTTGAATAACATGGCGAGAGTAAAATGCGGCAGCAGCAATGTCCATCAGTGAAGCGGTCAGCCATCACACTTACAAAATAAGGTGAATTTTTCAGTATAAAACGCTGCCTGATGGCAACCGGCTGGTGCGACACCTCGCCTCGCCACCATCCTGATCAATGCCAGACAGCAGCAGGGAAGTCGTTGATAAGCGTGAAAAATGAGCGACAAATATCAAAAAATGACCGAATGATACTTTTTTGTCGCCAGATATGCCCGCAAGGGGTTCACAAAGAGCGAAGATCTGATAGTATGCGCCTCGCACTTGGGGAGGGGTTCCCGAGCGGCCAAAGGGATCAGACTGTAAATCTGACGGCTCTGCCTTCGAAGGTTCGAATCCTTCTCCCTCCACCATTCAAGTGCAACAATCAGGAAAATACCCCGTGGAGGGGTTCCCGAGCGGCCAAAGGGATCAGACTGTAAATCTGACGGCTCTGCCTTCGAAGGTTCGAATCCTTCTCCCTCCACCATCTTCCTGAACAATTTGTGTAGTCCCCCTGTGGAGGGGTTCCCGAGCGGCCAAAGGGATCAGACTGTAAATCTGACGGCTCTGCCTTCGAAGGTTCGAATCCTTCTCCCTCCACCATCATTCAAGAAAACCCGGCCTAGTGCCGGGTTTTCGCTTTTCATGCATCTATTCATTTGACACTGTCAGATCTGACAATTGCCTGTGGGCCCACTTTTGGAAACAGTATTGCCATATCGTTCAAGGACATGACCATGTTTGAGATCTGGGATGAAGCAGGGCAGGCGAAAGGATTGAACCTGCAGCAATTGCAACAGCGGCTGACCAGCTACCGGGGTGAGGTGATGGTGCGTTATATCAACCGCATCGGTTTGCCGACCACCCTGTTTCTGACGGTCGACAAGGGTCTCGCCTATCAGCGTTTCAAGGCAGACACCCCCCTGCTCGACTGGGACTGGCTGGCACAGGCCATAGAGCCAGAACAGCGCAAAACCCCATTGCTGCCGCTTGAGGCCGTTGCCCGCTGATAGTCAGCGCCCGCGATACCGTTACATACAGAAATGAACTCAATATCGGTATTTATTTTAAAAATTCTGTCCAAGACTTTTACCACAAGCTACTCACTATAGCTGGCCATGCGGCGGGATATATCTTCTCAACCAGGCAGCACATTTCTTTAATCCCCCCCATCATTATCCCTGCGAAATATCCCGCCAAACTATGAACCAATGAAAACAACCTTGATAAAATACATCGAAAGCTCGCCATCAATATTTTTGGTCAGTCACCAAGTCTGTTTCTCATAAACATTCTATTTTCCCCTCCCCTGTGGTCCTGGTTGATGACCCCAGAGGGAACGCCACCTAAGTCCTGCCGACTTTGCTCTGCTAAGGTGGTGAGCAAGGCAGGCCAGCTAGCGGGTAATCCAATGAATGGCAACCCTCACCAACACCTTGGCATCAGCAGTTTGAGTGCCCAATTTTTACCAAATCATGCTGACCTGCCATACAGCGTTGAAATGCTTGTTCAAGCCGACATTTAGACGCTGTTATTTAATACCAGCATCCGGTTAACTTCTCTGCATTATCACATGCAGTCAGGAAGTATTGATTTTATATAAAAAATATATTTCATCGAGGCACGTGAATATATCCATCCGGCTAGCTCATCCATATTATCAGAGAATTCCTATAGAACATTCCGCGCTCCCTCCGCTATTATCCACGGCCATATCCGTCAACAGGTGAGTGCCGTGTTTGCATTTCAAGCAGAGTATCCAATGAGTGACATGGCAAGCATCCCGGCGACCGAGCTTGCTGTGCCCTTCTATCAGCCGATCATAGGGCGGGACCATCAGGTCAAGGGTTATGAGGTGCTGGCCAGACGCTGGGATCCGGCGCAGCTGAGCTATCAGGGCATCGACTTTCTCTCCCTCAGTGAGGAGCAGTCACTGCATCTGGACATCGTCATGCTCAGAGCCGTCATGCGGGATCTGCCGACCCTGGCAAAGGCGGGCTCCTATCTGCTCTCCATCAACCTCAACCCGACCCTGAGCAGCCCCACCTATCAGAACCTGTTGCTGCTGGTGTTGATCCAGGCGCGCAAGCTGGGGATCGAGATCTGGTTCGAGGTGCTGGAGCACGCCCCGCTGCACCCTCCGCATCGGGCGCTGATCGAGGTGCTGCGCGAGCACGGTGCCCACATAGCCTGCGACGATTTTGGCCCCCAGGCCTGCAACTTCCAGCGAGTGATGGCGCTACCCTACGAGATCATCAAGCTGGATCGCTCCCTGCTGCTGCAAGCCAGCAAGACACCCCATGCCCTGCGCATGCTGACCGGTCTGGTGGAGTACCTGCAGCGGCTTGGCATCAAGGTGGTGTGCGAAGGGGTCGAAACCCTGCAGCACATCGAGACAGCCAACCGGCTCGGCTGCGACTATCAGCAGGGCTACGCCTACGCCATGCCTTCCCCCCTCTCCCGCTGGGCCTGAGCGGCCCATTTTACCCGTCGACTCGCGCCGGGGATGATTCCCTGCCAAATTGCATGATGCGGTGAGGGCGAGTACAATCTCGCACCCCGTTTATCCGGCCGATGCCGGGTATGCCGTGACCGGGTGTGCGGTGTGAGTATCCACTCCCGGCGCAGCTCAACCCATACGACGCCATCAGGTGGCGCCGTCCTGATTTGCAATCAGACATAAGAGTCCGACATGTTTAAACCAGAATTGCTCTCCCCCGCAGGTTCCCTCAAGAACATGCGTTACGCCTACGCCTATGGCGCCGATGCCGTCTATGCCGGCCAGCCCCGCTACAGCCTGCGGGTGCGCAACAACGAATTCGATCACGAGAACCTGCAGCTCGGCATCAACGAAGCCCATGCCCTCGGCAAGCAGTTCTACGTGGTGGCCAACATCCAGCCCCACAACTCCAAGCTCAAGACCTTCATCCGCGACATGCGCCCCGTGGTGGAGATGAACCCGGATGCGCTGATCATGTCCGACCCCGGTCTCATCATGATGATGCGTGAAGCTTTCCCGGACATGCCCATTCACCTCTCGGTGCAGGCCAACGCGGTCAACTGGGCTACGGTGAAGTTCTGGCATCAGATGGGCCTGACCCGTGCCATCCTCTCTCGCGAGCTGTCGCTGGACGAGATCGAAGAGATCCGCATGCAGGTCCCTGAGATGGAGCTGGAAGTGTTCGTCCATGGCGCCCTGTGCATGGCCTACTCCGGCCGCTGCCTGCTCTCCGGCTACATCAACAAGCGCGACCCCAACCAGGGCACCTGCACCAACTCCTGCCGCTGGGAGTACAAGGTGCACGAGGGTAAAGAGGACGAGGTGGGCCAGATCGTCCACCGCCAGGAGCCCATCGCCGTGCAGAAGGTCGACCCGACCCTGGGTGCCGGCAAACCGACCGATGCGCTGGTGCTGCTGGAGGAATCCAACCGTCCGGGCGAGTACATGAGCGCGTTCGAGGACGAGCATGGCACCTACATCATGAACTCCAAGGATCTGCGCGCCGTCGAGCACGTGGAGCGGCTGACCAGGATGGGCGTCCATTCGCTCAAGATCGAAGGCCGTACCAAGTCCTTCTACTACTGCGCACGCACCGCCCAGGTCTATCGCAAAGCGATCGACGATGCGGTTGCCGGCCGGCCGTTTGACCGCAGCCTGATGGGCACCCTGGAAAACCTGGCCCACCGCGGTTACACCGAGGGCTTCCTGCGCCGTCACAACCACAGCGAATACCAGAACTACGACTACGGCTACTCGGTCTCCGACACCCAGCAGTTCGTCGGCGAGATCACCGGTCGCAACGGTGACATGGTGGAAGTCGAGGTGAAGAACAAGTTCCTGGTGGGCAACAGCCTGGAGCTGATGACCCCGCAGGGCAACCTCAGCTTCAATCTGGAGCAGATGCAGAACCGCAAGGGCGAGCTCATCGACACAGCGCCGGGCAACGGCCACGTGGTCTATGTGCCGGTACCGAAGGAAGTGGACGTGAACTACGGCATCCTGCTGCGCAACCTCGGCGAGCGCGAGGACACCCGTCAGCCCCACTCGGCCGCCTGAGATGTCCCTGCTCATCACCGACAAGTGCATCAACTGTGACATGTGCGATCCCGAGTGTCCGAACCAGGCCATCAGCCTCGGCGAGGAGATCTACGAGATTGACCCCAGTCGCTGCACCGAGTGCGTCGGTCACTACGAGAAGCCGACCTGCATCAGTGTCTGCCCCATCGACTGCATCATCTGGGATCCCGCTCACGTGGAAACCGAAGAGCAACTGATGGAGAAGTTCGTGCGGATGCACAGGCAGTAACACTGGCATCAGCGTCAGCTCTACATGGACTGCATCCTCCGGGATCCCCTCCATATGGTGGAAACCGAAGAGCAGCTGATGGAGAAGTTTGTGCGGATGCACAGGCAGTAACATCGGTAATCCGGTAATCCGGTAATCCACAGGTATAAAAAAAGCCCCGCATGCGGGGCTTTTTCACGTTTGGCGCTCACGGCAGCTAGACGTATTCCATAAAGACCCGGGAGGTGAGCTTGGTGATGAGCTCGTAGGGAATGGTCCCGATCTGGTCGGCCACCCGCTCCACCGGCAAGCCCTCACCCCACAGCACCGCCTCGTCGCCCGCCTTGTCGGTGGCGCCGGGGCCGAGATCCACCGTCGTCATGTCCATGGAGACGCGGCCTACCAGGGGTACGATGCGACCGTTGACCAGCACAGGCGTGCCGTTGGGGGCCATCCGCGGATAACCGTCACCATAGCCGATGGCGATGACACCAAGGCGGGTATCGCGATCCGAAACCCAGTTGGCTCCATAGCCCACCGGCTCGCCCGCCTTGTGATCCCGCACCGCAATCAGTTGTGTCTTGAGGGTCATCACCGGCTGCAAGTCGTAATCCGCCGCCACCGTATTGGGGAAGGGCGAAACGCCGTAGAGGATGACACCCGGGCGCACCCAGTCGCAGTGGGAATCCGGCCAGGCCAGAATGCCCGCCGAGTTGGCCATGGCCCGCTCGCCCTTGAGCGGCGCGGTCAGCTGGCTGAACAGGTCGATCTGCTCGCGGGTGGTGGGCTGTTCTAGCTCATCTGAGCGGCTGAAGTGGGTCATGATGTTGAACGGCTGCACCACGTTCTTGCACTTGCCGAGCCGCTCGATAAAGGCAGGCATCTCGTCGGCCCGTACCCCGAGCCGGTGCATGCCGGTGTCGAGCTTGAGCCAGGCCACCACGGGAGCGGGCAAGTCCGCCTGCTCCAGCGCCTCGAGCTGCTCCCAGGTGTGCACCGCGGTCTGCAGGTTGTTGGCTGCCAGCACCGGCAGGTCGGCGGCGCTGAAGAAGCCCTCCAGCAGCACGATGGGCTTGACCACGGCGCAAGAGCGCAGCATCAGCGCCTCTTCGATGCGGGCCACCGCGTAGGCGTCCGCATCCACCAGGGTGCGGGCGACCGGCAGCAAGCCATGGCCATAGGCGTTGGCCTTGACCACCGCAATGATCTTGCATTGGGGAGCGTGTCGTTTGACCACGGCGAGGTTGTGGCGCAGGGCCGCTGTATTGATTTGGGCGATAGCCGCTTTCATCTGTTTTCCCTTACGAGGGCATGATAACGCGCCAACGCGTCAGGCACCGGGTGGTGTCAGCCCTCAAATGTCATCGTCTAAGGCCGGACCGGCAGAATTGTCGAACCGGGAAAACTGTTTCTGGATACCGGGAACACTGTCCGGCTTACTTAGTAGTCATCATCAAACGCCGGACCCGCGTAGTTGTCAAAACGCGAGAACTGACCCTGGAAAGTGAGGCGTACCCGGCCGATGGGGCCGTTACGCTGTTTGCCGATGATGATCTCGGCGATCCCCTTGTCGGGGCTGTCGTCGTGATAGACCTCGTCGCGGTAGATGAACATGATCAAGTCCGCATCCTGCTCGATGGAGCCCGATTCCCGCAGATCCGAGTTGACCGGGCGCTTGTCGGCCCGCTGTTCCAGGCTTCGGTTGAGCTGGGAGAGCGCCACTACCGGGCACTGCAGCTCTTTCGCCAGCGCCTTGAGGGAGCGGGAGATTTCACCGATCTCCAGGGTACGGTTGTCGGAGAGGCTCGGCACCCGCATCAGTTGCAGGTAGTCCACCATGATCATGCTGATGCCGCCGTTGTCCCGCGCCACCCGACGGGCACGCGAGCGCACTTCGGTCGGGGTCAGGCCGGAGGAGTCGTCGATGTACATCTTGCCCTTCTCGAGCAGCAGCCCCATGGTGGAGGAGAGACGTGCCCAATCCTCGTCATCGAGCTGACCGGTCCGCACCTTGGTCTGGTCAATGCGCCCCACCGAGGCGAGCATACGCATGATGATCTGCTCGGAGGGCATCTCGAGGGAGAAGATCAGCACCGGCTTGTCGGCGGTGAGCGCCGCGTGCTCGCACAGGTTCATGGCAAAGGTGGTCTTGCCCATGGAGGGACGGGCCGCGACGATGACCAGATCCGAGCGCTGCAGGCCGGCGGTCATCTTGTCCAGGTCGTTGTAGCCGGACGAGACGCCGGTCACCCCGTTGTGGGGGGTTTTGAACAGCTCTTCAATCTTGTCGACGGTCTGCTCGAGGATGAGCTTGAGCGGCTGGGGGCCCTCGTTGGCGCTGGTGCGCTGCTCGGCGATCTGGAACACCTTGCTCTCGGCAAGATCCAGCAGATCGTTGGAGGTACGGCCCTGGGGCTCGTAACCCGCTTCGACTATCTCGTTGGCGACCGAGATCATCTCCCGCACCACCGCCCGCTCACGCACGATCTCGGCGTAGGCGCTGATGTTGGCGGCACTCGGGGTGTTCTTGGCGATCTCCACCAGATAGGCGAAGCCACCGGCCTCTTCCAGTTGCTCGGAGCGCTCTAGCTCCTCCTGCAGGGTGATGAGGTCGATAGGGTTGCCCGCGTTGGAGAGGCGGGTCATGGCCTGGAAGATCAGGCGGTGCGGGCGGCTGTAGAAATCCTTGTCGATCACCCGTTCGGCGACCCGATCCCAGGCCTCGTTGTCCAGCATCAGGCCGCCCAGTACGGACTGTTCGGCCTCAAAAGAGTGGGGAGGTACTTTCAGCTGTTGTGTCTTGGCGTCTTTTTTCGCCGTCACTTGCTCTGCCATACACATAAAAACCGCAGCGGGAAGGGGACGGGAATTTTACAAAAGAAACCCCGCCATCGCGAGCGCAAATACGCGCTATTCACTTCTCTGTGGCCCAACCGCCCTCCTGTTGGTTGCTGCCATCGCCTCCTGATGTCCGTTGCCGCGCAAAACGGGGCTCAAACCACGATAAAGGGCCAGACCAGGGTCAGTTCACCCTTGCTCTGTCTGGTTTTGCTGCGCAGTTTGCGCTCCTTGCGGCTCAACCGTCTGTTTTTCATGGGACACACTCCTGCCATTGACACCCACACGACGTGGTTCTTCGTTCATGAATAATTCATGCCAATCATGGTACATATCGGCCCAAGCTGCGACACATTTAGGGACATGCAGCCTGCCATGCGCCTCGCTGAGCTTGCCAAAGCAGAGCATGCCCCACCCACAGACGAGAGTGAAAAGAGTCAAAATGAAAAAGATGCTGACCCTGTTTGCCGTGATCCTGGCCATTGGCCTGGGGGCACCTCACGCCGAAGCCAAGAAGTTTGGCGGCGGCAAATCCTTCGGCAAGAGCTACAAGACGGCGCCGGCCCAGCCCGCCGCCAAGCCGGTCGACACCAAGAACCCCACCGTGGGCGCCCAGACCCCGCCGAAAAAGAGCGGCATGATGGGTGGTCTGCTGGGTGGTCTGCTGGCCGGCGGCCTGTTCGCCTACCTGCTGGGCAGCGGTGCCTTCGAAGGCCTGCAAGGGATGGACTTCCTGCTGATCGCCCTGCTGGCACTGGGCGGCGTATTCCTGTTCCGCACCCTGCGCAAGGGCAAGGTGGCGGTATCGCAGCAGCAACAGACGGCCTATGCCGGCTATCAGCCGCCCCAGAGTGCGGCTCCCCAGCAGTTCGAGCAGAACCACAGCGCCCCGCAGGCCACCGGTTTCGCCGACAGCGACGTGCCGTTCCGCCTGCCGCCAGGTTTTGACATGAACGGTTTCCTGGCCGGTGCCCGCGATCACTACCGCACCCTGCAGGAAGCCTGGAACAAGAACGATCTGGAGAAGATCCGCGAATACGTCAGCCCCGAGCTGTTCGAGCAGCTCAAGGCCGACCGCGCCGAGCTGACCGGTGAGCAGCACACCGAGGTGATGTATGTGGATACCCAGCTGGTGCGCGCCGACTACGGCAGCGACTGGGCCCAGGTGAGCGTGCGCTTCAGCGGCCGCTACATGGATCGCCAGGAGCAGGTCGAGGAGGACATCAAGGAGGTGTGGCACCTCGAGCGCAACCTGGCCAAGGACAATGCACCCTGGCACATCGTCGGCATCGAGCAGCTGTAAGCTCGACCAGCCAGTGATGACGGATAAAGGCGGCCTGCGGGCCGCCTTTGCTTTTTGGTGGTCGCTGAAGCCCCTTGTGGTGGCTAGGAGATTGAGGTGTGATTGTGTAGTATGTCCGACCTTTTTTTGTTCAATTGAACCTTCACGAGGCGTGGTACATGGTGTTCCCCTTTCTGCGTAGCAGCAACATGCCTCGTCTCCTGGCCAGCCTGCTCTGCTGCGCCATCCTGATACTCATCTCCCTTGCCACCCTCTACTGGCAAACCTGGTCGATGACCCGGCAGCAGGCCCAGACCGCCGCCGAACGCGCCATCACGCAGATCGACAGCGCGCTCTCCCATTCGACCCAGGCGGCCAGGGCGGCCCTGCCGCTGGCCAGCCGCCCCTGTCGCGAGGTGGCCCGCGAGCTGCGGGTGCTGGTCGCCACTTCCCTCTATGTGCGCTCGATCAACCTCTCCCGCAACGGCCGTCTCTACTGCTCCTCCATCTTCGACGAGATCGATCTCGAGGACCGGTTGCAGGGCGATCGCCACAAGCGGCTCAGGCTGGAGGCCGTGACCCGGCTCGGACGCAAGCCGTCGCTGCTGTTTTATCACCTGAGCGAGGGGAACAACGCCGTGGTGGTCGCCATCAACCCCTATCACCTGAGCAAACCGCTGCAGTGGCGCCTCGCCGGGGCGCACAGCTGGGTACAGATAGGCGAGCAGTGGCTCGACCTGCGTGGCAAGGTGCACGATGGCCAACCGCCCAGGCTGCGAGGCTTCAACTACCAACTCGACTCGGCAGCATTCAACTACAGCCTCAATCAGGGATTCCCGCTGAGCGCCGTGCTGACCACCACCCTGCAAAAACAGAGCACCATCATACTGCTGATCCTGCTCCTGGGAGGGCTGGCCGGCCTCGCCACCTACCGCTGGTGGAGCCATATCTCGACCCCGATCCAGGAGCTCAGACGCGCCATCATCAAGCAGGAGTTCGTGCCCTATCTGCAACCCATCGTTGTCAGCCAGAGTGGCCAGCTGCACGGCTGCGAGGTGCTGATGCGCTGGCAGCATCACAGCCAGGGGCTGATCCGGCCGGATCTCTTCATCCCGCTGGCGGAGGAGAGCGGCCTCATCATCCTGATGACCCAGACCCTGATGCAGCAGGTGCGGCTGCAGTTCGCCCCCCATGCGGCAGCGTTGCCACCCCGCTTCCACTTCAGCTTCAACATCTGTGCCCGTCACTGCCAGCAGCTGAGCCTGGTGGATGACTGCCGCACCTTTCTCGCCGCCTTCGCCGCCAACGAGGTCACCCTGGTGCTGGAGCTGACCGAGCGCGAGCTCATCACCCCCAACCAGCTCACCGGGCAGCTGTTTGACGAGTTGCGGCAGATGGGGGTCAGGATAGGGCTGGACGACTTTGGTACCGGCCACTCCAGCCTCACCTATCTGCAGCAGTTTCATGTGGACTATCTCAAGATCGACCAGAGCTTCGTCGCCATGATCGGCACCAACGCCCTCTCCCGCCACATTCTCGACAGCACCATCAACCTGGCGACCCGGCTGGGGTTGAAAACCATCGCCGAGGGGGTCGAGACCCGGGAGCAGGCCGACTTCCTCACCGAGCGTCACGTCGACTACCTGCAGGGCTATCTCTATGGTCGCCCGCTCACCCCGCAACAATTTCTGCAGCGGCTGAACATCATTTCAACGCCCTGAATCCTGCCCGGGTACGGCAGGGTTGCATCGCCCGCCGTGCTGATGGAAAATCCCCGCCGCGCCCCTGTCCTGCTGCGCAAAATCACGCAAACGTTTATTTGCTTTATTAATGTGCAGTAGCTCAAAGGAATCAGCTCTGTTTATTTCCAATTATTACTTTTTGCCTAGAATCGCCACACTCCTGTCATGCAGGAACGATATACAGGACTATAACAACAAGAGGAATATTACCGATGAAGAAGACGCTACTGGCCGTCACCGTCTCTATTACCCTGTTCGGGCTGACCGCCTGCAATTCAGAAAACAGCAGCAAGGAACATATTCCGCTGGATCTGACCATTGCCCACATCAATGATACCCACGCCCACCTCGACCCGACCGAAAATGCCCTGGCGATCCAGCCGAGCGGGCAGGAGCTGTTCAAGTTCAACGCCAAGCTGGGCGGCTATCCGCGTCTGAAGTTCAAGCTGGACGAGCTGCGCAGCCAGGCGGCCAGCGAAGGCCGCAACTTCATGGTGCTCAACGGTGGTGACGCCTTCCAGGGCACCCTCTACTTCACCCAGTTCAAGGGGGAAGAGGAGTCCCGACTGCTCTCCGACATGGGTATCGATGCCATGGTGCTCGGCAACCATGAATTCGATCTGGGCAACCAGGCAATTAAAGACTTCGTCTCACGGGTGAATTTCCCGGTATTGGCTTCCAATATGGTGAAATCCAGTAGCGCCACCCTGAAGGACAGCGAGAATATTCACGAATATGTCATTAAGGAAGTCAATGGCGAGAGCGTGGGTATTTTCGGACTGGTGCTGGAAAATATGCATGATATTTCCTCACCGGACAAAGACACCCAATTCCTGCCGATGATTGAGACCGCCCAGAAAATGGTCGATACCCTCAAGTCCAAGGGTGCCAACAAGATCATCATGGTCACCCATATCGGTCTGCAAAATGACCAGGCGGTTGCCAAGGCTGTCAACGGCATCGACCTGATCGTCGGCGGTCACTCCCAGACCTTCCTCGGCGACATCACCGAGCTCAACAGCATCGGCTACACCGCCCACAACCAGAACCCGGCCGACGACAACACCTATGCCCAGATCGTCAACAACCCGGACGGCGGCAAGACTTGTATCGTGCAGGCCGGTGAATGGGCCAAGGGCTACGGCCTGGTCAACGTCTCCCTGAGCAAGGAAGGCGAGCTCACCAAGTGTGAAGGGCGCAACACCCTGATGACCGGCGACGACTTCACCAAGGAAGTGGCCAAGAAGAAGGTTCCGCTGAGCGGCACCGAGCAGACCAACGTGGTCAACTTCATCAGCAAGTCTCCGGTCATCGAGATCGTGCCGGAAGACACCGCCATGCGCGACGTGATCGACACCGAGTACAAGCCGGCCGTGGCCGAGCTCGAGGCCAAGATCATCGCCGACGTGCCGACCAAGCTGCCCCACGTGCGCGTGCCGACCACCCCGGACGGTGCCGGCCTCATCGATCCCCTGGTGGCCGAATCCCTCTACTGGAAGCTCAACAAGCTCAACACCAAGGTGGACTTCACCATCCAGAACGCCGGTGGCGTGCGTGCCGACGTGAACGCGGGCCCGCTCTCGGTCGGTTACGTGATGGGGACCCTGCTGCCGTTTGGCAACAAGATCGCCGCCTTCAACCTCAAGGGCAAGGACGTGCGTGCCACCCTGGAGTATGCCGTTGACTACTCCATCGGTCTGGAGACCGGGATCGCCGCCTCCAGCGGTGCCTTCCCCTACGTCGGCCACCTGAGCTACACCTACGACGGCAAGCTGGCCAAGGGCTCCCGCATCACCAAGCTGGAGATGCTGGACGCCAACGGCCAGTGGCTGCCGCTGGATGACGAGAAGGTCTACCGCGTTGGTGCCAACACCTACATCGCCTCCGGCAAGGATGGCTACAGCGGTCTGCTCAAACGCGAAGAGCTGCCCAACAAAGGTGACTACGTCGACTCCGGCGTGGGCGAGAACGAGATGTTCATGGAGTACGCCGAGTCCCAGGGCACCCTCAATCCGCTGCCCTATGCGACCGTGACCTACTACAAGCCCTGATCCGGCTCACAAGCTGTTGCAACGGCGCCTGAGGGCGCCGTTTTTATGGCATACTCCCCGCCAATCGATGCCGAGGAGACCCTTTGATGGCGAAGTACGACAAGATTTCCCCCGAGACCCAGCAGGAGGCGATGAAAATTGCCCGCGCCAACCAGAAACCGGGACAGACCAAGGAGCAGACCCAGCTGATCGCCCAGGGGATCCAGAAAGGCATAGACGAATACAAGAAGCAGATGAAGGCGCGGGCCCGCGAGGCCAATCGCCAGAAAAAACTGCAGGCCAAGGCCAAACAGTCTCACCTAGCGCAGCAGGATGAGGAGCAGGACGACATCGTCGAACTGGTGGAAGTGACCCGCCAGCATCCGCTGCCCTGGCTGCTGCTGGGATTGAGCTGGCTCGGCTTTGCCGCCTGGTACTGGCTGCGCTGAGACGCCGCCGGCAAACCTTTGCCTGGGATCTTCTTCACAGCCCGGGCCCTTGTGGCTGGTCATCCCGGCTGCGGGCTGATTAAATCCCGCCACTGCTGTTTACCCCCCCTTTTTCAGGATACCCGTTATGAACCCGGCTCCCCTCTACCTGTTGGCCCCCCTGGTGCTGTTTATCGTGACCCTGCTGCTCTATCGCATCTCGCCGCTGCGAGCGGTCGCGGCCGGCAGCGCCCGCTGGTTCATCCTGCCCGCCTTCACCCTCTTCATTCTGCTCATCATCATCAATGGTGCGGCAGACCCGAGCCTGCGCAACCCGGCCTTCCACTGGCTGATGCCGGGGCTCGGCTTTGCCCTCAGCCTGTTTCCGGCTCTGCCCAAGGCACTGGTGCCGCGCCTCGCCATCAAGGAGGGAGCCTTCGCCGCCCTCGGCCTGATGCTGATGAGCCTGGCCATGGTCTACTGACCGGCTGGCCGCTGCCGTTGCCATGACTCAAGGGGCGCTCTGTGACGAGGGCCCCTTGTACAAACAATGGCTTGCAGGCATCTTGGTGAAAGGATCGCCAGCAAGGAGGCCAGATGGACAATCCGCCTGATTTCATGGCGCAGTGGGATTACAAGGACCCCGCCGCCACCGCCCTGCGTTTTCATGCTCTGCTGCCCGAGGCGCGCGCCGCCGCCGACCTGCAATACGAGCTGGAGCTGCTCACCCAGATAGCCCGCACCCATTCGCTGCAACGCCAGTTTGCCGAGGCACACCAGTTGCTCGACGAGATAGAGCCCCGCCTCACCGAAGCGACCCCGCGGGCCCGCCTGCGCGCTCTGCTGGAGCGCGGCCGCACCTTCAACTCCGCCGGCGACAAGGCCAGCGCCAGGACGCTGTTTGAACAGGCGTGGCAGCTTGGGCTCAAGCACAAGGAGCTCTATCTCGCCATCGATGCGGCCCACATGGTGGCCATCGCCGCCCCGCTGGAGGAGCAGAACCGCTGGCATCAGCTGGCGATGGAGCTGGCGGAGCGCAGTCAGGATCCAAAGGTGCGCGGCTGGCTCGCCACCCTCTACAACAATCAGGGTTGGACCCTGTTCGAACTGGGCCGGCTGGAAGAGGCCCGCCAGTGTCAGCAAAAATGCCTGGTCTGGCACGAGCAGCACCACAATCAGGCCAAGGCCTTTATCGCCCGCTGGAGTCTGGCCCGCCTGAGCCGGGCCCAGGAACAACACGAGCAGGCCCGGGCCGAGCTGACCCAGCTGAAGGACGACATGGCAGCCGCCGGCGCGCCCGAGGATGGCTATGTGTTCGAAGAGCTGGGGGAGAATGCGCTGGTACTGGATGATCCGGCCGCTGCCGAATACTTCGCCCGCGCCTGGTTTCTGCTGTCTCAGGATCGCTGGCTCAAGGCCAACGAGGCCGAGCGGCTGGCCAGACTCAAGGCGCTGGGCAAGCTCTAGTCAACCATCGTCAGAAACGCAGCGGGGCGGCCAATGGGCCGCCCCGCATGCTTCATCCCCCGAGGGGGTAGCCCCAGGACGTCAGACCAGGCTCGCCTCCTCCCAGCTCTGTTTCTTGCGATAGATGGTGGAGGGGCTGATCTCCAGCAGGGCCGCCGCCTTGGGAATGTTGCCGTCACAGCTGGCGATGGCCTGCTCTATGGTCTCTTTTTCCACCAGCCAGAGCGGGCGGATCGGGGCATTGGACACCACAGGCTCGGTGCTGCCGACCGGCGCCGGGGTGGATACCGCCAGCGGCAGGCCCCCCCGGCTGCCGTTGAGGGGCGGCGGCAAGATGTCAGGGCTCACCAGCTCGCGGTCGTTGAGCACCACTATGTTGCGCACCACGTTCTGCAGCTCGCGCACGTTGCCGGGCCAGGGGTAGTCGAGCAGCACCCGCGCCGCTTCGGCATCGAAATCCTTGAAACGCTTGCTCTCTTCCTTGGCGTAGCTCTGCAACAGGTTGCGCGCCAGCAGCAGTATGTCTTCGCCCCGCTCGCGCAGCGGCGGCAGGCTCAGCGGGATCACGTGCAACCGGTAGTAGAGATCCTCGCGAAAACGCCCCGCTTTCACCTCCACCAGGGGATCCCGGTTGGTGGCGCAGACGAAGCGCACGTCCACCGTCTCCAGCTTGCCGCTGCCGACCCGCTGCAGGGTGCCGGTCTGGATGAAGCGCAGCAGCTTGCTCTGCAGGTCGAGATCCATCTCGCAGATCTCGTCGAGGAACAGGGTGCCGCCGTCCGCCAGGCTGGCCGCCCCCTTGCGATCCCCCTGGGCGCCGGTGAACGACCCCTTCACGTGACCGAAGATCTCGCTCTCCATCAGGTCGTGGGGGATGGCGGCGCAGTTGAGGGCGATGAAGGGTTGCTCGCGACGCGGGCTGCACTGGTGGATGGCCTCGGCGCACACCTCCTTGCCGGTGCCGCTCTCGCCGGTGATGAACACGGTCGCCTTGCTTGGCGCCGCGCTCTCGATGATGCGATAGACCGCCTGCATCGGCATGGAGGCGCCGATGAAACCGGCAAACGAGCTGCGCTCGAAGTTCTCCCGGTACTGGGCCACCAGCGAGCTGAGCTGCTGGTGCTTGAAGGCGTTGCGAACGGTAGCGCACAGCCGCTTGCCGTCAAACGGCTTGGTCAGAAAGTCGAAGGCACCGAGCCGCATCGCCTCCACCGCCACGTCCACCGAGCCGTGGGCGGTGATCACCACCACCGAGCAGGGCAGCTGCTGTTCGGTGATCTGCTGCAGAATGTCCATGCCTGACATGTCGGGCAGCTCGAGATCCAGCAGCACCACGGGGGGCGGGCTGCTCAGCAGCTGGGCCAGGGCCTGCTGGCCACAGTCGGCCCGCAGCACCTCATAGCCATCCTGGGCCAGATACTGTTCATAGACCACAGCCAGACTGCGGGTGTCTTCCACCAGCAGGACTCGGGGTTTGCTTTCCGCCACGGCGCCATCCTTGCAATTGATTTTGTTGTCTATTTCGCCATCTTAGCACAGTTGGCGACTCTCTCTTTTATCCCGCCATTCGGCAGGATATACAAGCAAAAACGGCTCCCTAAGGAGCCGTTTTTCAACGCGGGCCGTTTACTTCTTGGCGTTCTCGCCATCGGCAGCAGGCTTCTCGATGGCCAGCAGCTCAACGTCGAACACCAGCACGGCGTTGGCCGGGATGGAGCCTGCACCGTGCTCGCCATAGGCCAGCTTGGACGGCAGGAAGAACTTGAACTTGGAACCAACCGGCATCAGCTGCACGCCTTCGGTCCAACCCGGGATCACCTGGTTGAGCGGGAAGGTGGCCGGCTCGCCGCGATCGACGGAGCTGTCGAACTTGGTGCCGTCGGTCAGGGTACCGGTGTAGTGTACCTTGACGATGTCGGTGGCCTTCGGCTTGGCGCCGGTACCCATCTTCTCGACCTGGTATTGCAGGCCGGATTCGGTGCTCTTCACGCCCTCTTTCTTGGCGTTGGCGGCCAGGTACTCTTCACCCTTCTTCAGGTTTTCCACCGCATCCTTGTCAGCCTTGGCCTTGGTCAGCTCGTTGATCTTGGCATCGTATTGCTGCAGAACCTTCTGGATATCCTCGTCGGTCATCTTGGCTTCTTTGCCCAGACCGTCGGTGACGCCCTTCAGGATCACGGCATTGTCCAGCTTGATGCCGAGCTCCTGCTGGCGCTCCAGGGTATTGGCGATATAACGACCCATGGAGAGGCCAATTGCATAGCCGGATTGCTCTTCAAAGCTCTTGGCTTCAGCCTTGGGGGCCTCTGCCGGCTTGCTGGCTTCTGCCTTGACCTCTGCGGTATTCGCAGCAGTCTTCTCGTCTTTTTGGCAAGCAGTCAGACCTACGGCAACCGCCGCAGCCAACAGGGACACCTTCAGAAAATTGTTCATCAGTTTCTCCAAAACTCTAAATACCGCTCTCGGTTCCTTCGTGAAATGAGAGGTTTATCGTGATAAGCGCCTTATACTAACGCCGTGATCGCAGGTAACGAAAGCATGAGACAGGAAAAATGATAAAAAGTGCCATTTATCTCGTCGCGGTTTGCCTGATACTGACAGGCTGCGAACAGAGCTCATCGCCGGACCGGCAACTGACCCTCGCCAGCCAGGGGCTGCTGAGCGCCGATCTGGCCAGTGACGGCAAGCAAGCCATCGTCTCCAGCCTGGGCCAGGGCACGGTAGTGTGGGACCTGGAGCAGGACAAGGAGCGCTGGCGCTGGCGCCAGTCCGACAATCCGGACGACTTCGTCATCATTACCCGCTTCTCGGCGGACAACAGCCACGCCGTGACCGCCAGCCTGAATACCTTCGGGATCTGGCGCCTCAAGGATGGCCAGTCCCAAGGCTACTATTCGCTTCCTGAATCCAGGCTGAGGGACATCGCCCTCTCCGCCGACGGTCGCCAGGTGCTGATCGGCCGGGAAGACGGCAAGGCGGAGGTGGTGGACACCCGCACCGGCCGCAGATTGCAATTCCTCGGCCACACCGAGCAGGTCAACACAGTCGACATCTCCCCAAACGGCCGTTACGCCCTCACCGGCGGCAACGACTACAGCGCCTATCTGTGGGATACCCGCAGCGGCCAGGTGGTGTGGCGCTTCAACCACGCCGGCCGGGTGGTGCTGGCCCGGCTCGACCCGAGCGGACGGCTCGCCTTCACCGCCGACAGCCGCCAGGCCAGCATCTGGGATCTGAAAACCGGCAAGGAGCTGAGCCGGCTGCAGTTCGACCACCGCTTCGAGGTCTACACCACGGCGCGCTTTGCCAACGACGGCAAGTGGCTCATCACCGGCGCCCCCTCCCGCCAGCTCTCCCTGTGGCAGGTGAGCGACGGCAGCCTGCTGCAGAGCTGGCGCGTCTCGCCCCATCCCAAGGTGAAACCGCCGAGCGCAGTGGTCTACGGCGTGGCTTTGCGCGACAATAGCCACCTTGTCAGCGCCAGCTCCAGCGGCCTGGCCGAAATCTGGACTATCAAGTAAGGACCAAAAGGCCCATGAGTCAGCAATTAAACGATCGCCTCGAAACCCTGGAAAGCCGCCTCGCCTTCGCCGAATACACGGTGGAGCAACTCAACGAGGAGGTCACCACCCAAGGGCGCGAGCTGGATCGGCTCAAGCATCGGATCCAGCTACTGGTGGACAAGCTGCAGAGCGTGCAGCCAAGCCAGATCGCCAGCATGGCCGAAGAGACCCCGCCGCCGCACTACTGAGTGCGCAGCCATAAAAAAACCCGCGCCAGGCGCGGGTTTTTTTATCATCGGCCAGGCCGTGATCAGTGCTGATGGCCCTTGCCACCGCAACCGCCGCCACCGCAGCAGCCGCCGTGACCATGGTCGTCGCCGTGGTCATGACCGTGATCGTGGCCGTGATGGCCACCGCCGCAGCAACCGCCGTGCTCATGGTCGTGACCATGATCGTGGTCGTGGCCATGATCGTGACCGCAACCACCGGCACCGTGCACGTGGCCATGGGCCAGCTCTTCGGCAGTGGCGGCGCGCACGTCCTTGATCTCGACCTTGAAGCCCAGGGTCACGCCGGCCAGCGGATGGTTGCCATCCACCTTGACGAACTCTTCGGACACTTCGACCACGGTCACCGGACGGTGACCTTCGTCGGTCTCGGCCACAAAAGTATCCCCTTCAGACACTTCCATGCCGTCGAACAGCTCGCCCGGCACTTCTTGCACCAGGTTCTCGTCGTACTCGCCATAGGCCTGGCTCGGCGTCAGGGTGACGTCGAACGCCTCGCCCACGCTGCGCCCTTCCAGCTCGGCTTCGAGGCCGGAGACCAGATAACGGGTACCGTGCAGATACACCAGAGGCTCTTTACCGACAGTGGTGTCGATGACTTCACCGTGTTCGTCGGTGACCGTGTATTCCAGCGTAACCACGCTCAGGGGAGCTACTTTCATGTCAGGGATCCTGCGGATAGAAAAAAACGGGCCCAGAATACCTCAAAAAGGCAGACAAGCATATGGTGCGCCCGGCTCAGTCGTGATGAAAAAGCCAGCAGGGGATGGCAATGCAAAGCCGCCCGCCATCCCGTTGGCCGGCACTCATGGGAGTGAGCGGCGCGCTGGCCCGTGCAGGCCGGCGGCCGCCATCAGCCCGAGGGATGGGCACCATCTGCGCTCTGCCCCTCCATTATTCCGGGCGAAACACCCCGATCACCTGTTCGGTCTCGCGGGTCACCCTGGCCACCTCGGCCTCGGTCTGCACCTGGGTGTCCCCGCACTCGACGCAGGTCACCTTCTCGACTCCATGCTCCATATACAGCATCATGGTGTCCATTTTGCCGCACGCCGGGCAAACAGCCCCGGCAATGAAGCGTTTTTTACGTCTGGTTTCCATTTTCGTTACCTCCGGGCAGCATCATATCAGGGTTTTTACATGCATCACGCCATCGAACATCAGCATTTTTTCACCCCCCATCTGCAAGTCGGCGTTCGCAAGCGCATGCCGGCAGGGCAACTGCTGCGGATTGCACGGGGTGCGGCGCTGCTGCGACTCGGTGCCCATGAGCTGCTGCTGACGGCGGGAAGCCACTTCTGGCTCTGTGCCGATGCCCTGGCCGCGTTCAGCCCGTTGGCCGGCTGCCGTTACGATCTGCTGATCTGCTCGGTGCGTGTCGACCAACCCACCCAGGCGGGCTGGCTGCAACCCGGCCCGTTGCTGGATCCCCTGTTCGACAGCCTGGCCGACTGGCAACGCCCCCGCGACTGGCACGGCGCCTACGGTCACCGGCTGCAGGTACTGCTCGACGAGCTGCAGGGCTGCCCCATCCAGCCGCAAGCGGATGTTGCGCTGCAGACCGCCTGGCAGGGGTTGGCCGCTGGCCAGGCTGGCGGCAACGAGGCATGGCAGCAGGCGCTGGCGCAGCGCGGTCTCAACGAGCCGACACTGGCGGCCGATGCCCTGCGGGCGCAGTGGCAGCTGCTGCAGGCGATGCGTCTGCTCAAGAGCGGCAGCAAGGCTCCTCAGGTGGCGAGCAAGCTCGGTTACGAGGATGAGCGCGCCCTCGATCGCGCCAGCCAGCAGTGGCTCGGCTGCCCGCTGGCGACCCTGCTCGCGGTCTGACCGCCCTCTCGCAGCTCGGCCCCCGGCGGTTCGCACCAGGGCGGATCGCCGCAATAAATGGATGAAATGAGTCCAGTTTTACGGCAAACGGTCGTTAATAACGGAAGGGCCATTTCTCCTATAATCCTTTATGCTAGGGGCCTGAATCGACTGATACCGTTTTGACTCACAGGACATCTGCCATGAAAAGCAAGGCCAACCAATCCCAGGGCATGTTGCTGTTTCATCTCTCGGCCAAGCAATCCTTCGCCATCGGCACCCTCAAGGTAAAAGAGATAGTGCCCTACACCCAGCTGACAGCCATGCCGCACTCGCACCCGACCGTGCTTGGCGCCGCCAGCATGCGTGGCACTACCATCCCGGTGATCGACATGGCCATGGCGGTGGGTTATCGCCCGATCAGCCAGGAAGAGATGCCGCACTGCTTCATCATCATCACCGACTGCCGCCGCACCCTGGTGGGCTTTCTGGTGCGCGGCATCGACAAGATCACCGAATGCAACTGGCGCGACATAGCGCCGCCCCCCGCCTCCCTCGGTCACAACGTGTTCGTGACCGGCGTGACCCGGGTCAATGACCAGCTGATCCAGCTGCTGGACGTGGAGCTGATCCTCTCCCGGGTCTACCCGGACGACCCCAGTCACCTCTACCCGGTGCTGACCGACGTGCAGCGGGAGCGGATCAAGCCGATGCGGATCCTGCTGGTGGATGACTCCTCGGTCGCCCGCCGCCAGCTGATGGCGGCGCTGGACTACATCAACATCCCCTACGAGGTGTGCACCAACGGCAAGGATGCGCTGACCCTGATGCAGACCCGGGCCGCCCAGAAGACCCCCATCGACATCCTGGTGAGCGACATCGAGATGCCGGGGCTGGACGGCTACGAGCTGGCCTTCGAGGTGCAGAGCGACGCCAAGCTGGCGGGTGCCTACATCATCCTGCACACCTCGCTCTCGAGCGAGATCAGCGTGGAGCGGGCCCACCAGGTGGGTGCCCACGAGGCGCTGACCAAGTTTGAAGCCAACGAGCTGATCCAGGCCATGCTGCGCGGTGCCGAGCACCACGACAGCCTGCCGGCCTGATCCCGACGGCGAGCAGCCCGGCTGCTCGCCGTTTCCTTTTCTGTCCCGGACCCAGCATGCTGATCGAGAGCCACTTTCACGCCCCCTGGTGGGCGCGCAATCCCCACCTGCAAACCATCCTGCCCAAGTGGCTGCGCCGCCAACCGGCCCGCTTCGTGGCCGAGCGCTTCGAGCTGGCGGACGGCGACTTCGTCGATCTCGCCTGGAGCGGCGAGATCAGCCGGGATGAGCGACCGCTCATCGTGCTGTTTCACGGGCTGGAGGGAAGCATTCACTCCCACTATGCCAAGGGGCTGTTCGCCCACCTGCAACGCCAGGGCAACGAGGCGGTGCTGATGCACTTTCGCGGCTGCAGCGGCGAGCCGAACCGGCTGCTGCAGGCCTATCACTCCGGTGCCATCGAGGATGCCCAGGCGGTGATCGCCGAGCTCGGCCGCCGCTTTCCCGGCAAGCCGCTCATCGCCATCGGCTATTCGCTGGGGGGCAACATGCTGGTCAATCTGCTGGCGCGCGCCTGCCCGAGCGAGCTGACGGCGGCGGTGGTGATCTCGGCGCCGCTGCGGCTGGACAGCTGCGCCGATCGGGTCAATCAGGGCTTCTCGCGGGTTTATCAGCGTTATCTGCTGGGCACCATGCGCCACAACCTGCAGCAGAAGATCCGGCGGCAGGCGGCGGCCAGCGCCCGCTGGCAGCCGCAGCAGGTGCGCGCCATCGCCACCCTGCGCGACTTCGACGAGCAGGTCACGGCGCCACTGCACGGTTTTGACAGCGCCGATCACTACTACCAGCGCTGCTCTGGCCTGGGGATGCTGGCGCAGATCCCCATCCCCACCCTGGTGATCCACGCCGCCGACGATCCCTTCATGACCGAGGCGGTGATCCCGCAGGCGGAGCAGCTCTCCCCCATGGTGCGTTACGAGCTGAGCCGGCGGGGCGGCCACGTGGGCTTCCTGCACGGCACGCCCTGGCGGCCAAGATTCTGGCTGGAGGAGCGGATCAGCCAGTGGCTGCAGGAGCATACGGGCCGGTAGCCATGGCGGCCGCTCTCTCACCTCATCGGCTGGCGGCCAGATAAATCCCTTGCGCTGGCCGACCACAGATAGACAATACCCGCTCTCTGGTAACGGAAGATAAAACCATGATAATCCCCTGGCAAGAGCTGGATGCAGACACCCTCAACAACCTGCTCGAGCACTTCGTGCTGCAGGAAGGCACCGAGTATGGCGAACAGGATGTCAGTCTGGCCGACAAGGTCGACGATGTCAGAGCTCAGCTGCAGCAGGGCGTGGCGGTAATCGTGTACAGCGAGCTGCACGAGAGCGTGAACATAGTGCCCAAGGCGACCCTCGACAGGGCGCAGGTGGACGACCTACCGCAATAGCCTGCCCATCGCCGTTGCGGGCCTGCCACCCTGGCCGCCCTTCTCCCTGTCTGTTCCCGCCGGATCTCCCTGCACCCGATAAAACAACATGGCCCTGCGCAACTGCGCAACTGCGCAGGGCCATGTTGACTGGCATTGCTGCCATCTTGCCGAATCTTGTTCATGCCGGTTCTGCAAACACCTTGCGCCCCTGGCACAGCCTGTCCTGTCTCCCCGATAGCGGATAACGACAAGGTTGACCGCAATAATTAAGCGCCGGGTCGTATCGACAAAATAGAATAAATAAAGTGAAGCGCTTCACAATATTAAATTATGATGACAAAACTCGCCCTCACCATAAAAATAGTGAGAGCAATATCTCGCTGCAGCCAATATCCAGCAGATTAATCCGCCACACAGCTGATTATTGATGGCGGCCCAATATGACAAGATGTTATTTCATTACCGATTCGCCCCGGCCTATGGCGTAATAATGGAACCCATGATCTTTCATGCGACCCGGATCAAACAGATTGCGACCATCCACGATCAGGGGTCGCTTCAACGCCTGCTTGATGGCGGCAAAGTTGGGGGCCTTGAAATGGTTCCACTCGGTGCAGATCACCAGGGCATCCGCACCAAACAGGGCGGCCTCCTTGGTGCCCATCAAGCGCAGCTTGTCGCAGTTGCCGTAGATCTGCTGGGCCTCCTGCATCGCCTCGGGATCATAGGCCTGCACGATCGCACCGGCCTGCCACAGCGCCTCCATCAGGGCCCGGCTCGGCGCCTCGCGCATGTCGTCCGTGTTGGGCTTGAACGCCAGCCCCCACAGGGCGATGGTCTTGCCTGCCAGGGTCTCCCCTTCGGAGCGGAAGAACGCTGACAGCAGCTGAAACAGCCGCGACTTTTGCAATTCATTGACCCGCTCCACCGCCCGGATCAGCGGCGTGTCGTACTCCAGCTCCTGGGCCGTGGCCAGCAAGGCTTTGACATCCTTGGGAAAACAGGAGCCGCCATAACCACAACCCGGGTAGATGAACTGATAGCCGATGCGCTGATCCGAGCCTATCCCCTGGCGCACCATCTCGATGTCGGCACCGACCCGCTCGGCCAGTCCGGCCATCTCGTTGATGAAGCTTATCTTGGTGGCCAGCATGCAGTTGGCGGCGTACTTGGTCAGCTCGGCGCTGCGCACATCCATGAACAGGATGCGGTCATGGTTGCGGTTGAACGGCTCGTAGAGCTCGCGCATCAGCTGGCGGGAGGCCTCGTTGGCGGTGCCCACCACGATGCGATCCGGCCGCAGGCAGTCCTGGATGGCGGAGCCCTCTTTCAGAAATTCGGGGTTGGAGACCACGTCGAAGGTGAACGACTGCTCCCGCTGCTGCAGGATGCTCTTCACCCTGGCGGTCACCTTGTCGGCGGTACCCACCGGCACGGTCGACTTGTTGACGATGATGACGGGCCGGTCACGATGCCGGGCGATGGTTTCGGCCACCGTCAACACGTGGCTGAGATCGGCGGAGCCATCTTCCCCCGGTGGCGTCCCCACCGCCAGAAACTGCACATCACCGTGTTCGACGGCCTGTACGGCATCCGTGGTGAACACCAGGGCGCCGCTCTTGATGTTGCGTTGCAGCAGGGTGTCGAGCCCGGGTTCATAGATAGGGACATGACCGTCCATCAGGGCAGCCACCCGCTGTTCATCGACATCGACACAGATGACCTGGTGACCGACGTCGGCCAGCACGGTGGCCTGAACCAGGCCCACGTAGCCACTTCCAAATACAGTAATGTTCATATTGATACAACCAGAATGTCAGAGAATTTGTAATTTGGAAAAACAGTAGGTTTGGGGGGTTATAAATATTTATCACACTACCTAAGATGTCCGCACCAGTTAATTGTTACCAGCTGTTTCTGGACCATTGCAGGCCCGCTTTTATATCCGTATGTTGAGTAAAACAGTTTGGGGGAGCCCAATTTAATGGGCACTGATTAATATTCTTTGTTGGATCTCATATGCAAGATTTTCTGCCATTTTCACGGCCAGCCATGGGCGATGCCGAGATAAGTGCTGTCTGTGATGTATTGAAATCGGGCTGGATCACCACGGGCCCGAAGAATCATGAACTGGAGCAGCAATTCTGCCACACCTTCGGTTGCCAGCATGCCGTCGCCCTCTGCTCCGCCACCGCCGGTATGCACGTCACCCTGATGGCGCTGGGCATTGGCCCGGGAGACGAGGTGATCACCCCCTCCCAGACCTGGGTCTCCACCATCAACATCATCACCCTGCTGGGGGCCGAGCCAGTCTTCGTCGACGTGGACCCGGATACCCTGATGACCAGCGCCGAGCTGATCGCCCCGCTCATCACCGCCAGGACCAAGGCCATCATCCCGGTGCACTATGCCGGCGCCCCCCTCGACCTGGACCCCATCCTCGAGCTGGCCGGCCGGCACGGCATTGCGGTCATCGAAGATGCCGCCCACGCGGTCGGTACCCGCTATCGGGAGCGCTGGATCGGCGCCAGCGGCACCGCCATCTTCTCCTTCCACGCCATCAAGAACATGACCTGCGCCGAAGGGGGCATGCTGGTGACCGACGACAAGGCGCTAGCAGACAAGGTGCGGATGCTCAAATTCCACGGCCTGGGCGTGGATGCCTTTGATCGCATGAGCCTGGGCCGCAAGCCGCAGGCGGAGGTGATCACCCCGGGCTTCAAATACAACCTGGCCGACATCAACGCCGCCATCGCCCTGGTGCAGCTGGCACGCCTGCCCGAGCTCAATGCGAAACGGGCCGAACTGGTGGCCCGCTACCAGGAGCGGCTGGCCGGCCTGCCGCTGGCCCCCCTCGCCGTGCCAGGCTACCCACACCTGCACGCCTGGCACCTGTTCATGGTGCGGGTCGACCCCGAGCGCTGCGGCCTCGATCGGGATCAGCTGATGCAGGCGCTGCAGGAGCGCGGCATCGGTACCGGCCTGCACTTTCGGGCAGCCCATACCCAGAAGTACTACCGCGAACGCTACCCGACCCTCAGCCTGCCCCATACCGAGTGGAACTCCTCACGCCTGTGCACCCTGCCACTCTTCCCGGACATGACGCTGGCCGACGTTGACCGCGTGGTCGCGGCACTTATCGACATATTGGAGTAACCAAACGTGAACAACACTGACATCAAGCTGGTTTCGGTGGTCATCCCCGTCTACAACGAGGAGGCCAGCCTGCCCGTGCTGCTGAGCCGGGTCACCGCCGCCTGCGATCAGCTGTCGCAGGATTACGAAGTGATCCTGATCGACGACGGCAGCCACGACGGCTCCACCGAGCTCATCAGCGAAGCCGCCGCCCGCGAGGGCAGCAAGCTGGTCGGGGTGCTGCTCAACCGCAACTATGGTCAGCATGCCGCCATCATGGCCGGCTTCGAGACCGCCAAGGGGGATCTGGTGATCACCCTGGATGCGGATCTGCAGAACCCGCCGGAGGAGATCCCCCGCCTGGTGGAGGCCGCCATGCAGGGCTACGACGTGGTGGGCACCATGCGCCGCAACCGCCAGGACTCCTGGTTTCGCAAGACCGCCTCCAAGCTCATCAACAAGTCGGTGCAAAAGGCCACCGGCGTGCACATGAGCGACTACGGCTGCATGCTGCGCGCCTATCGCCGCCACATCATCGACGCCATGCTCTGCTGCCAGGAGCGCAGCACCTTCATCCCCATCCTGGCCAACAGCTTCGCCCGCCGCACCATAGAGCTGGAAGTGGGCCATGCCGAGCGGGCCCATGGCGAGTCCAAGTACGGGCTGATGCACCTCATCAACCTGATGTATGACCTGGTCACCTGCATGACCACCACCCCGCTGCGTCTGCTCAGCATCGTCGGCAGCGTGGTGGCGGGTATTGGTTTCGTCTTCTCCATCCTGCTGATCCTGATGCGCCTGGTAATGGGCGCCGACTGGGCCGCCGATGGCGTCTTCACCCTCTTTGCCATTCTCTTCACCTTTGTCGGCGTGCAGCTGCTGGGCATGGGGCTGCTGGGAGAGTACATAGGCCGCATGTACACAGACGTGCGCGCCCGTCCCCGCTACTTCATCCACCGGATCGTGCGCACCGCCACCACCCCTTCGCAACAGGAAGCTGAACAATGAAAGTCGTCGTCTTTGCTTATCACGATATCGGTTGCACCGGCATCGAGGCCCTGCTCGAGGCAGGCTACGAGATCCAGGCCGTCTTCACCCACGCCGACGATCCGGGCGAGAACCGCTTCTTCGGCTCGGTCGCCCAGCTCTGCGCCGAGCACAACCTGCCGGTCTACTCCCCCGAGGACGTGAACCACCCGCTCTGGATCGAGCGCATCCAGGAGCTGGCGCCCCAGGCCCTCTTCTCCTTCTACTACCGTAACATGCTCAAGCAGGCGATCCTCGACATCCCGACCGTCGGCGCCTTCAACCTGCACGGCTCCCTGCTGCCCGCCTACCGCGGCCGCGCCCCCATCAACTGGTGCCTGGTCAACGGCGAGACCGAGACCGGCATCACCCTGCACCAGATGACCGCCAAACCCGATGCCGGTGCCATCGTCGCCCAGCAGGCGGTGACCATTGCCGACGACGACACCGCACTGACCCTGCACGGCAAGGTGCGTCTCGCCGCCCGGGCGCTGCTGGAGCAGGAGCTGCCCAAGCTGCGCGCCGGCGACATCCGCCTCACCCCGCAGGATGAGAGCAAGGCCAGCTACTATGGCCGCCGCACCCCGGCCGATGGCGAACTGCACTGGCACCGCCCGGCCCGCGAACTGCACAACCTGGTGCGCGCCGTCACCCAGCCCTACCCGGGCGCCTTCAGCTTCGCCGGTGATCGCAAGCTGACGGTGTGGAAGAGCCACTGGCTGGCCCAGCAGAGCGACAAGCAGCCGGGCACCATCCTGAGCCAGGAGCCGCTGCGCATCGCCTGCGGTGAAGGGGTGCTGGAGATCGTGGCCGGTCAGGCCGAAGGGGGGCTCTATGTGCGCGGCGCCCAGCTGGCCCGCGAACTGGGGCTGGTGGAAGGGATGAAGATCGGCGCTAAGGCGAGCAATGCCCTGCGCAAGGCGCGGCTGACCCGGGTGCTGATCCTCGGCGTCAACGGCTTCATCGGCAACCACCTGACCGAGCGCCTGCTCCAGGATGGCGGCTACGAGGTGTATGGCCTCGACATCGGCTCCAGTGCGGTGGATCGTTTCATCGGCCACCCCAACTTCCACTTCGTGGAAGGGGACATCAGCATCCACACCGAGTGGATCGAGTATCACATCAAGAAGTGCGACGTGATCCTGCCGCTGGTGGCCATCGCCACCCCCATCGAGTACACCCGCAACCCGCTGCGCGTGTTCGAGCTCGACTTCGAAGAGAACCTCAAGATCGTCCGCTACTGCGTGAAGTACAACAAGCGCATCATCTTCCCCTCCACCTCCGAGGTGTACGGGATGTGCGACGATCACAGCTTCGATGAAGACAGCTCCCGCCTCATCGTCGGCCCCATCAACAAGCAGCGCTGGATCTACTCGGTCTCCAAGCAGCTGCTGGACCGCGTCATCTGGGCCTACGGCAAGAAAGAGGGGCTCAACTTCACACTGTTCCGTCCCTTCAACTGGATGGGGCCGCGTCTGGACAGCCTGGACTCCGCCCGCATCGGCAGCTCCCGCGCCATCACCCAGCTGATCCTCAACCTGGTGGACGGCACCCCGATCCAGCTGGTGGACGGCGGCACCCAGAAGCGCTGCTTCACCGACATCGAGGACGGCATCGAGGCCCTGTTCCGCATCATCGAGAACAAGGAGAACCGCTGCGACGGCCAGATCATCAACATCGGCAACCCGGACAACGAGGCCAGCATCCAGCAGATGGCCGAGATCCTGCTCGCCAAGTTCGAGGCTCACCCGCTGCGCGACCAGTTCCCGCCGTTTGCCGGCTTCAAGCTGGTGGAGAGCAAGTCCTTCTACGGCGACGGCTATCAGGACGTCTCCCACCGCCGGCCGAGCATCGCCAATGCCCGCCGCCTGCTGGACTGGGAACCGACCATCGAGATGGAAGAGACCATAGGCAACACCCTGGACTTCTTCCTGCAAGGAGCGGTCACCTCGGGAGTCGAGCATGACTGAGGTAGGTCTGCGGATCGACGTCGATACCTTCAGGGGGACCCGTGACGGGGTGCCCCGCCTGCTGCAACTGCTCGACAAGCATCAGGTCAAGGGGAGCTTCTTCTTCTCGGTCGGACCGGACAACATGGGGCGCCACTTGTGGCGCCTGCTAAAACCCCGCTTTCTGCTGAAGATGCTGCGCTCCAACGCAGCATCCCTCTATGGGCTGGACATACTGCTGGCCGGCACCGCCTGGCCCGGCAAGTCCATCGGCAAGCAGCTCGGCTCCCTGATGCGCGACACCGACAGCGCCCGCCACGAGGTGGGGCTGCACGCCTGGGATCACCACGGCTGGCAGGCCAACACCGGCCACTGGGACGAAGCCGAGCTGATTCGTCAGACCCGGCTCGGGGTGGATGCGCTCAACCAGATCCTGGGGCGCGAAGTGGATTGCTCCGCCGCCGCCGGCTGGCGGGCCGACCCGCTCACCACCCAGGCCAAGGAGCAGTTCGGCTTTCGCTACAACAGCGACTGTCGCGGCAGCGGCCTGTTCCGGCCCCTGCTGCAGGACGGTCGCCCCGGCACCCCGCAGATCCCGGTCAACCTGCCCACCTTCGACGAGGTGGTGGGTCATCAGGTGACGGTCGACGGCTTCAACCGTTTCCTGCTGGATCAGCTGGCGACCCCACCGGTACAGGGCCCCCACGTCTACACCATCCATGCCGAAGTGGAAGGGATCGTGATGGCGGATCAGTTCGATGCCCTGCTCGGCGAAGCCAGGGCGCGCGGCATCCGCTTCGTGCCGCTCGGGGATCTGTTACCATCGGACCCGACCGGCTTACCTACCGGCCGGTTGGTACGCGGCACCCTGCCCGGACGGGAGGGCTGGCTCGGCTGCAAGGCCGAGGCCTGAGATGAATGACGCCACCTCGGGTGGCAGGACTAACATCGCGCTAATCACACCATGCAACAGAGGATGTCATGACGTTGACCAAGTGGGCCCTGCCCCTGTTCTTTCTCTTCTTTTACCTGCTGCCGCTCGACCAGCGGCCGCTCTGGAGCCCGGACGAAAACCGCTACGCCGAAATAAGCCGGGAGATGGTGAGCACCGGAGACTGGGTGGTCCCCCACTTCCTGGGCTTGCGCTACTTCGAGAAGCCCATCGCCGGCTACTGGTTCAACAGCATCAGCCAGCAGCTGTTCGGTGACACCAACTTCGCCGTGCGCTTCGCCTCGGCCGCCGCCACCGGCCTCAGTGCCGTACTCATCTTCTGGTTCGCCCTGCAACTGTGGCAGTGCCGGCGCAAGGCCTTCCTCGCCGGGCTCATCTATCTGTCGCTGCTGCTCGTCTACGGCATCGGCACCTACAGCGTACTGGACGCCATGGTGACCCTCTGGCTCAACGCCGCCATGGTGAGCTTCTACATCATCCGCAAGGAGGGTTCCCTTGCCAGCCGGGTCGGTGGCTATCTGCTGTTCGGCCTCGCCTGCGGCATGGGCTTTCTCACCAAGGGCTTCATCGCCCTGGCGGTGCCGGTGGTGGTCATAGTGCCCTACGTCATCTATCAACGCCGTCTGCTCGAGCTGGTGCGCTTCGGGCCGCTGGCCATCCTGAGTGCAGCCCTGCTGGCAGCCCCCTGGGCCATCGCCGTGCACCTGCGCGAGCCGGACTACTGGCACTACTTCTTCTGGATTGAGCACATCCAGCGCTTCGCCGCCGACAACGCCCAGCACAAGGCGCCGTTCTGGTACTACCTGCCCATGGGACTGCTCGGCACCCTGCCCTGGCTCGGCCTGCTGCCCGGCGCCCTGCGCAAAGGCTGGCAGGAGCGCAAGATAAACCCGGAGACCCTCTACCTGCTGGCCTGGGTGGTGTTGCCCTTCCTCTTCTTCAGCGTGGCCAAGGGCAAGCTGATCACCTACATACTGCCCTGCTTCGCCCCGCTGGCCATGCTGATGGCCGCCAGCGCCGTCGACCTGCTCAAGGAGGGGAAAGAGCGGGCCTTCAAGGTCAACGCCTGGCTGAACGGCCTGTTCGGCCTCATCGGCCTGATCGTGATGGCGGTGCTGGCCTTCTCCCCCCGTCACGCCGTCTATGGCGAGGAGGATCACGGTGCGCTGGCGGTGGCCATGGTCATCTTCGCCGGCTGGAGTCTGCTCGGCTTCGTTCAGCTCAAGGCCATCAGCCAGCGCTGGACCCTGAGCGCGCTCTGCCCCATGGTGCTGGCCATCGGCCTGCCCTGGGCACTGCCGCAATCGCTGATCGACTCCAAGCTGCCGGAGCGCTTCATCGAGGCCAACCAGGCCGTGCTGATGAAGTCAGGCACCCTGCTGGCCAACGACGTCGGGCTGGCCTCCTCCCTCGCCTGGGGCACCCGGCGCAGCGAGATCAACCTGTTCGACAGCAAGGGGGAGGTCCATTACGGCCTCAGCTACCCGGATGCAGCGGGGCGCTACGTGGCCCGCGCCGACTTCCCGGCCTGGCTGGCAGAGGCGCGTAAAAATGGCCAGGTAGCCCTGCTGATGAAGACGGATCGCGACGGCAACACCGGGCCCGTGCCCCCCGCCGACGAGACCATCGTCAGCCACCGGCTGACCCTGCTCATCTACCACGGGGACCAGTGATGGACATACTGCTGCTGTTGCTGGTGTGCCTGCTGACCTGCAGCGGCCAGATGCTGCAAAAGCAGGCGGTCATCAGCTGGCAGCGCCGCCCCTGCAACCACTGGCAGAAGCTGCGCTCACCCTGGCTCATCGCCAGCGTGGCGGCCCTCGGCTGCGGCATGCTGCTCTGGATCTACCTGCTGCAGCGGCTGCCGCTCGGCATGGCCTACCCCATGCTCAGCATCAATCTGGTGCTGGTGCTGGTGGGCTCCAGACTGTTCTTTCACGAGCAGATCAGCTATCACAACTGGCTGGGGGTGGGCGCCATCATAGTGGGCGCCCTGCTGCTGGGAGGTTTGCTATGAGCGACGGTCATCAGCAGGCGCTGAAGGGGTATCTCTACGTGCTCGGCAGCATAGTGCTGGTGACGGTGGCCCAGCTCGGCATGAAGTGGGGGGCGATCCAGTTGCCGGCCTGGCAGCCGGATCTCGCCCTGATGCTGGCCCATCCGCTGCCGCTGCTGGTGATCCTGGCCGGCATCGGCTGCTATGTGCTGTCGCTGCTCTGCTGGCTGGCGGCGCTGCACTCCACCCCGCTCAACATCGCCTACCCCCTGCTCAGTACCAGCTATGCGCTGGTCTACCTGCTGGCGGTCAACATCCCGCTCTTCGCCGAGCCGCTGGAGCCGGGCAAGGCGCTCGGGGTGCTATTTATCCTGCTGGGGGCCGTGCTGGTGGGGATCAAGCCTGCTGCCAGCAACAAGCAGGCAGACTAGTTTTTCTCTTGTTTGTCGCAAGGGCTGCCACGGCAGCCCTTTTTTTGTCTGCCGCCGATGCTGGCACGCCAGCGAAGCAGTTGCGCGGCGGTACTGTCAGACCGCACACTTGACCGTACTCGGAACATGCCCTTATAACGGAAACTCCCAAGGAAGAGAGAATTCTATGTCGGCCAAGCATCCCATCATTGCGGTTACCGGTTCGTCCGGTGCCGGCACCTCCACCTCCACCATCGCCTTTCGCTCCATGTTTCATCAGCTCGGTTATCAGGCGGCCGTGGTGGAAGGGGACAGTTTTCACCGCTACACCCGCCCGGAAATGGACGTGGCGATCCGCAAGGCGCGCGAACAGGGGCGCCACATCAGCTATTTCGGTCCCGAGGCGAATGACTTCGGCCTGCTGGAGAGCTTCTTCCAGGAGTACGGCCAGAACGGCAGCGGCCAGTATCGGCGCTACCTGCACAGCTTCGACGAGGCGGTGCCCTTCAACCAGATGCCGGGCACCTTCACCCCCTGGCAGAACCTGCCGAACGACACCGACCTGCTGTTCTACGAGGGGCTGCACGGCGGCGTGGTCACCGAGGAACACAACGTGGCCCGCCACGTGGACTTTCTCATCGGGGTGGTGCCCATCGTCAACCTGGAGTGGATCCAGAAACTCATTCGCGACACCTCGGAGCGCGGCCATTCCCGCGAAGCGGTCACCGACTCCATCGTCCGCTCCATGGACGACTACATCAACTTCATCACCCCCCAGTTCTCCCGCACCCACATCAACTTCCAGCGGGTGCCGACGGTGGACACCTCCAACCCCTTCAGCGCCAAGGTGATCCCGAGCCTGGACGAGAGTATGCTGGTGATACGGTTTCGCGGCATCAAGCAGGTGGATTTCCCCTACCTGTTGTCGATGATCGACGGGTCCTTCATGTCGCGGATGAACACCATAGTGGTGCCGGGAGGCAAGATGGGCTTCGCAATGGAGCTGATCCTGCGCCCGCTGATCCAGCAGCTGCTCGAAACCGGCAAGATCACCTGAGCCAAGGAGCTGACGATGCGGTTAGCATTTATCTCTGTGGGATTGGCCGCCCTGCTGGGCGGCTGCAGCAGCGGCCCCGCTGCACCGATCCTGGAGGCGGGCACCATGGTGGTGCGCCCGGCGGCCAGCTGGCCGTTCGGGGCGACACCGCGCTATGCGCTGGCCGAGCAGTTCCAGTATGCCGGCGACAGCGCCGAGGGCTGGCTGGAGCCGGTCCAGCAGGCGGTCAACCAGGCGCTGGGCAGCAAAGGGTGGCAGAGCGTGCCCCTCGACGAGGCCGACCTCTGGGTCGCCATCGGGGTGGCCGGCAGCAAGGATCTGAGCGACGGCGAGATCTTCGCCCGCCTCGGCATGACGCCTGGGCTGCAGGCCAAGGCCGATGCCCGCAAGGGGACCCTGGCCATAGTGCTGCTCGACCGGCGTACCCAGCAGGCGGTGTGGAGCAGCGCCATCTCCCTGGCCAGCGACGTGGCCATCGCCGAAGGGGATCGCCAGCAGCTGAGCCGGCAGCTGGCCGCCAAGATGCTCGACTCCCTGCCCACCCGCTGATCCCTTCCTTTAAATGCAAAACGGCCTGCATCAAGCAGGCCGTTGCGATCACACCATGACAGTCACTTGCGCTGGCAAGTCAGCAGGGTTACCCCTTTCTGGCTGAGGATGGCCTGCTTCTCCTGGTTCCAGAAGGTGGTGACACCGTCGGAATACTTGGCACCGGACTCCGCCTCGACCCGGCCCAGCTTGTGGTAGACGCCGGCATAGGGGAACTGCACCATGTCGGCCTGGGCGTCATAGGTCACGGCCAGCATCTCTTCACCACACTGGTACTGGTTGAACTGGTATTGGGTCGGCTGCGGCATGCTGCAGGCCGCCAGTCCCAGCAGGGGGAGCAACACTATCATTTTTTTCATTGCACTTTCCTTATGTCATGGCGTTATTCGATCGGAATAATCACAGCTATCAGGCTTCAACAATTTGATAACTATGGGTAATTTCTACCGCTTTTTCCAACATCAGGGAAACTGAACAATATTTTTCCATCGACAGATCCACCGCGCGGGCCACCTGTTTCTCGGCCAGCCCCTTGCCGGTCACCACGAAGTTGAGGTGGATCTTCTCGAACACCCGCGGTACCGAGTCCGCCCGCTCTCCGGCCAGCTCCACATGACAGGCGGTCACGGATTGACGCGCCTTCTCCAGAATGGAGACCACATCAATTGAGCTGCAACCACCCACCGCCAGCAGGATCATCTCCATCGGGCTGGCACCCTCGCCGGGGTTGGCGCCGTCCAGGATCACCTGGTGACCGGACTCACTCTCGCCCACAAACTTCATGCCTTCCACCCAGCTGACCTTGGCTTTCATTTCACTTTTCCTCTTGATGACGACAGATCTGACCGACATAGCATACCCCAGACGGCGCGACAGCGGCACATATCCGCCATTTTCACGAACTTCCGGGCTAACTAGATCAAAATCAACATCTGATGCCCCCAGCTTCCTTACAATGGCGAACGGAGCGCAGCAGGGGTTGCAAGGGGAGCTGGCAAAAGCCCTCAAAGCCTTGTCAGCACAGACAAAGGCTCTTATCCTACTGCGACTAATACAAGGAATGGCAAGGTTGGCAGCTTGCCCGGACGCACGAGTCCATAAAAAGACACTACAGAGGAATTCTCATGGTCATTGGCAAACCGCAAAGCGATCCCACCCTGGAATGGTTCTTGTCGCACTGCCACATTCATAAGTATCCCGCCAAGAGCACCCTGATCCACGCGGGTGAGAAGGCGGAAACCCTCTACTACATCGTCAAGGGCACTGTGGCCGTCTTGATCAAGGACGATGAAGGCAAGGAGATGATCCTCTCCTATCTGAACCAGGGCGACTTCCTGGGCGAGATGGGTATGTTCGAGGAGAACGAGAATCCCGAGCGTTCCGCCTGGGTGCGTGCCAAAGGCTCCTGCGAAGTGGCCGAGATCTCCTACAAGAAGTTCCGCCAGCTGATCCAGGTCAACCCGGAAATCCTGATGCGCCTCTCAGGCCAGATGGCCAAGCGGCTGCAGCACACCAGCCAGAAGGTCGGCAACCTCGCCTTCCTGGACGTGACCGGCCGGATCGCCCAGACCCTGCTGAACCTGGCCAAACAGCCGGATGCCATGACCCACCCGGACGGCATGCAGATCAAGATCACCCGTCAGGAGATAGGCCAGATCGTCGGCTGCTCCCGCGAGACCGTCGGCCGGATCCTCAAGATGCTCGAAGAGCAGGAGCTGATCTCCGCCCACGGCAAGACCATAGTGGTGTTCGGCACCCGCTGATCCCCGCTACTGGCGGCCCCGCACTGGGTCGCCGGATAAAGAAGGCTGCCACGGCAGCCTTTTCTGATCGCCTCCCCTATAATCCCGAACGCCCCTGCCAGCACGGCTTTCGCCAAGAGAGATCCTATGCACCTTCAATGCCCCATTTGCCGCAGCCCCCTTCAGCTGCATGACGCCTCCAAGGGGCGCTACTGCGCCAACAAGCACCACTTCGATCCCGCCCCGGAAGGCTATCTTGATCTCATCCCCGGCAAGAAGAACCCCAAGGACAGTGACAGCCGCGCCCTGATGCGCGCCAAGCGCCACTTCCTGGAGCAGGGCCACCAGCTGCCGCTGGTCGAGGCGATGGCCAGCCTGCTCGCCCCCCTCGAACCGCGCGAGCTGATCCACCTGGGCTGTGGCGAGGGCTACTACTGCCGCGCCCTGGCCGAACGGCTGCCGGGCTGGCAGTTTGCCGGCGTCGACATCGCCAAGAACACCATCTTCGCCGCCAACAAGGCGCAGCCGGAGGGTCAGTTCGTCATCGCCGATCCGGCCCGTGCCCCCATCATGCCGGGCACGGCCCAGCTGCTGCTGGTCAACGATCTCAAGGTCAAGACCGAGCTGCTGGTCAACTGGCTGGCACCAGGCGGCTACCTCCTCTACCTGCAGCCGGGGCCGCGCCATCAGTGGCAGCTGAGGGTCAGCCTCAACCCGGTCAGCATGGAGCACCCGCTGAGCTGGCCGAGCCTGGCCGGCCTCGACCCCATGGGTCAGCTGCGCTGCCAGTTCAGCATGCAGATGGATCAGGGCCTGCGCGAGCACATTCTGGAGACCAGCCGCCTCGGCTGGCGTGCCAGCGGCGAGCAGCGTCACGCCTTCACCCACCAGGGGCCGGACGCGCTGGAGCAGGATCTGCTGCTGAGCCTGTGGCAAAAGCCGCTGTGAGCGCATTCATCCCATGAAAAAAGGCCCTGACGGGCCTTTTTTATTGCGCAGAATCGCCGTTACAGCTTGATCCAGGCATCGCTCCAGGCCGTGCCCTTGCCGGGCTCATAGGCCCAGGCCGCACCGGCACACCAGCCGGTGTAGGGATGGGGCTTGCACTGGTAGTTGCCCCCCAGGTTGCTCACCTTGTCACCGGCTTTGTAGGCAGTGCCCTCCTTATAGGGCGGGTTACCATCCGGCGGCGTGGTACCGCCGCTGCCCTTGATCAGGATCTCGTGGGTGGCGCTGCGGCTCAGCCCCTTGTCGTCGGTCACCTTGAGCACGAAGCCGTAGCGGGTGTCGCTGGCCGGGGTCGGCGGCAGGGTGGCACTCAGGGTGGACTGGGTCAGATCCGAGGCGCTGGCCCCGGCCGGCAGGGTCCAGGCGTAGCTGAGGGGCTTGCCTTCCGGATCGCTCGAGCCCTGGCCGGAGAGCAGCACGGTGGCGCCGCCCAGCGCCTCGCTCGGGCCACTGATGCTGGCCACCGGCGGCAGGTTGGTGCCACCACCGTTGTCCTCGATCACCACCTCGGGGAAGAAGTGCTGTACGCAGCGGCTGTAGTCACGCTCCTTGAAGGCGCTGAAACGGGTCTGGTAGCCCACCAGCTTGCAGGCATAGCTCTTGCCGCCATTGGGGTTGCCCGGTACATAGCTCCAGTCGTTCTCCCAGTAGATGGGCAGGGCGCCGGATCCAGCCTCGTCGAACACCTTCATGTTCTTGCAGCCGAGCACCTCGTCGGCGGGCACAGGCACCCCCAGATACTGGGCCTGGGCCTGGTAGTAGGTGATGCGGTTCTGGGACTGGGCATGTTCGGCCGCACCGCCGCACTCTACCCCGCCGTTGATGATCTGGGTGGTCACCCCGAAGCCCGGCACCAGGCCGTTCTGCCGGTCGTGGGCGTTGGGCTGCCAGGTGCCATCGACCACGTGCAGCATGGAGGGCTTGGGCGGCTGCGGATAGACGAAGAAGAAGACGGCGCTGGCCAGGTTGAGCCAGGTGTCCGCCACTTTCTCCGGGTTGTCCAGCAGGGTGCGCACTGTGCCGAACATGGCCTCGGAGAAGGGGCCGTAGTTGTAGTTGTACGACAGCTGCTTGGCACCGCGACCGAAGTAGCTCTTGAACTCGCCGTTGTCGAACTTGCCACACGGCCACTGCTGACCCTGCCACACCTCGGGGTTGCACTCGGCGTTGTAGCCGCCGCGCATCTGCTCGGTCCAGCCCATCTCGCGCACCCACACCAGGCCCTGGCGCCACTCGGGCTCGGGTCGCCAGTTCTCGTGGCCGCCGGTCTCCTGGGCGAAGTGGGCGAACATGGTGGCCAGCGACTTGCGGCAGATGGCCTCAGCGTTGCGCCCGTCGCTGTAGTCGCCACAGAAGGCCGGGAACTTGGCCACCGCCTGCAGGAAGCCGCGATAGGTGTACTCCGGCGCCCGCAGCGGGAACAGGAAGTTGAACTGCGACTCGCTGAGCAACCCCTCCACCCGTTTGACGTTGGCGGGGTTGAGCGGCAGGCCAGGGGCCACCGCCTCGACCACGGCGTTGTCGCGGGTGGCGATGGAGGCCTTGACCGCCGTCATGGCCGGGAAGTCGGTGAGCGCCTGCTCCCTGGCATCCAGCTCGCTCTGACTCAGGTAGACGGGGCTGCCGTCGGCGGTACCGCTGCCGCCCTGCGCGGGCGGGGCTATGCCCTCCCCGTCACCCGGTGGCGTCGCTTCACCCTCCCCCATCAGCGCCCACGGCGAGTCCCACTCGTTGGCCACCTGCAGCCCCGGGCTCTGGCCCGGATTGGCATACCACTTGGCCTCGTAGATCTGGCCGTTGAAGCTGACCTGGCTGCCGCCGGCATAGCCCTGATTGATGTCATAAGGGGTGGCGGCCCACAACTGGCCACTCAGACAGAGCGCGGCCAGCAGGGTGGCCACAGAGGACTTTCTTGTCATCATATTTACCTCTTGCTAGAGAAGGGCGGGGCTTGGCCCCCGCCCATGGCACCTCGCGTTGCGCGAGGCGAAAAGGGATCAACGCGTCGCCAGCGGCATGCCGTTGACCGTGTAGCCGAGCCCGGCCGGCGCAGCCGCAAGCTGGGCTTCAGCCTGTGACTGGTTGCGGCACAACACGCTGGCGCTGCGCGGCTCGCTCGCGGTCGGCACATTGACGTGGAACTTGTTCATCACGCTGGCGTTCAGCCTGTGGTTGGCCAGCTTGAAGCGCAGCAGGCCGTCGCGGGTCTCCACCTGCAGCTGGCAGTCGCTGTTGCCGAGCCGCTCGCCGTCATCGCCATAGGCAAAGCCGTAGGCGCCGTGCAGCGCCGGGTAGAGGTAGCTCGGCAGCTGACCCTGCGGGTCGTAGTAGCCGACCAGGGTGGTCACCGGCACGCCGAAGGCAGCGGGCTTGCGATCTACCGCCAGATCCGCCGGCGCCCCCTCGTTCCAGCGGCTGCCGTCTGAGGTGTAGCTCTTCTTGAAGCCGCGCGAGACGGTGATCTGCTGGCCGTTGATGAAGAGGGTGCTGTTGTAGCCGGCGTTGTGGTCGATGCTGACGATGCGGCCGCGATTGACCGCCGAGGCTGCTGGCAGCTGGATGTTGCGGGTCCAGTTGCCATCCCACATGGCCACCTTGACCAGATCGTACTCGGCCAGCAGGGCGGCCAGCCTGACCTCACCCAGGTCGCTCACCGGCGCGGTGATCTGCTCGGCGAGAGTGACCCGGTGGCGGTAGGGCTCCATCTTCGCCTGGCTTTCGTTCCACTTGCTGAAACCGGTAGGTGAGCTGGCATCGAACACCGCCTTGCTCTCGAGGAAGCGCTGGATGATGGCCGCCGAGTTGGGGGTGTAGAGGGTGAAGCGGTTGAAGCCGGAGAGCGGCTCGCCGCCGGCCATGGCGTCGAAGCCGAACTTGCGGCCATCAAACGGGGCCTGGCACTGACCGTCCAGGCAGGCGCTCTGGCCGCTGCGGCTCGCAAAGAAGTTGGGGATGAAGCGGTTCTTGTCGCCATCCCAGCCCCAGGTGGCGTTGATCTGGTCGGCGCTGCGGTGCACCGAGCCGGCAAAGCCGCCTACGTAGTGGCCGAGGCCGTAGTTGTGGCCCACCTCGTGGCTGAACTCGTTGCCAAGGGAGGCGTCTAGGGTGACGATGCCGCCCCCGCCGGAGCCGCCGTGCACCTGCACCCCGTTGGCGTACTTGCCACGGCTGTTGTGGGCCGCCAGCTGGGCCACCACGTAGGGATGGCTGCTCTCCCCCTCCCCGGCGGTGCTGTTGATGCCGTAGTTGGCGTTGTCGATGCCAAGGGAGATGAGCTCCTTGCCGATGCGTTGGCGCATGGTGCCGGTGTGCCAGCCCCCCTCGCTCGGATCAAAGTCGGTGAGCAGGGTGCCATCGGGCAGCATCACTTCCGGCAGCGCCAGCGGCGCATACTGGCTGACGACGAGGCGGCTGGCGGGAATGGTCTGGAAGTACTCCCGCTGGGCCTCTTTATCTTTGGCAAAGGCGAACTGGTCGCGCGGGCTGGTCAGCATGCCGATGTCGATGGTGTGAATGAGCAGCTCCCCCGGCGCCCCCACCTTGAGGTCGCTCAGCTCGCCGCTCAGATCCCCCTGGCTCAGGCGCAGGGTGAGGCCGGGCATGATCCACTCGGCCGGCAGCACGGCGCTCCAGGCGTCGCTGGCATAGGTGATGCCGTTGTTTTCCAGCTCGCCATCGCGGATCCACTGGCCGCGCACGAACTTGAACTGCTGGCTCTGGCCACGGGAGAGGGTCACCTGACGGCCGCTGAAGTAGACGGTGGAGTTGTAACCGGCATTGGAGGCGAGGCGCACCATCTTGCCCTCCAGGCTCGCATCGCGGGGCAAGAAGATGTCGCGCACCCAGCGGCCGTCGGCGGTCTGGATGGTGACCAGGGCATGGGGCTGCAGCTTGCCGAGCAGGAAGGCACCGCTCGGATCGCTCAGCCTGGCCAGCTCGCTGCTGCTGTTGATAAGGGTGCTGGTGCCGGGACCCGGGGTGAAGTCGACCCCCTCCTCCGGCGTTCCTTCCAGGTAGTAGGCGGTCTTGGGCAGGCGGGAGGGCGGCTCCAGCGTGAGGCTGCCGAGCAGCTTGCCGGCGCCGTCGCGGGCCTCTAGCGCCAGCGGCGCCTCGTTGCCGGCCTGCAGCGGGCGTACCAGCAGCAGGCTCTTGCGCAGGGCGGTGAGGCGGGGCTGGTTGTCACCCTCCCGCGGGTGGGCGGGCAGGATCTGGCTCTGGGCAAACTGGACCCCGGCCAGCAGCGATCCCTGCAGATCGTTCTGCGGGTGGGTGGTGTCAAAGACCAGTGGTGTGGGTGGCTGAACGGCGGCCAGCAGCGGGCCGCTTGCCAGGGCTGCGCCGATCAGGCAGGCAAGACGTGTGGTGCATGTGGTCATGGTGGTGCTCTTTTGTTGTTATGGGGGAAAAGGAGGGGCATGTCCTGCATGCCCCTGTGGATGGTGAATTACTTGCAGCTGGCGGCGCCGATGTCCTGCCAGACGTCGTGCTTGCCTGGCTCGTTGCCGCGGGTCCAGTACTGGGCCTTCCACTGGCGACCGTTGTGGCTGGTCACGTCACCTGCGTTGTAGGCGACATTGGCATCCCAACCCAGCTGCACCTGGCTTATCAGCTTCCACTGATCGGCGCTGCGGCTCGGCTCATTGCCCTGGGTCCAGTATTTGGCCTGCCATACCAGCTGGTTGTGGCTCACCTTCTCGCCACCGTTGTAGGTGGTTGCAGCCTTCCAGGCCGGCCAGTTGGCGGCATCCGGATCGGTGGCGTTGCAGTCGCCACCACCGCTGACCGGGGTCACGGTGAGGCGGGTAGCGGCCTGTGCATCCAGTGCGCCGTCGGTCACGGTGACAGTGAGGTCATAACCGGTCTCCACGGTTACTCTGGGGCCGGTCACTACCAGGGTCTTGCTGTTCTGACCACTGGCGGTGAGCCCGGCCGGCACGCTCCACTGATAGCTCAGGGTATCGCCGTTGGGATCGCTGGCGTTGGCGGTGATGCTCACCTGCTTGCCGGCCTGCACCGAGACCTTGTCCTGCACGGTAACGACCGGCGGCAGGTTCGGTTGCGGCGCCTTGTTGGTCACCACCACCTGATCCTTGGCGCTGAGGTTGTGGTCATCGGTCACGGTCAGCTCGAACACCAGATTGACGTCCTGGCTCACCGCATCGACGGCTACCTTGGCCTTGGCCTGGGTGGCGTCACTCAGGGTCGCCTTGGGACCGGAGATCTGGGCCCAGCTGTAGCTCAGTACCGCCCCTTCCGGATCGCGGGAGGAGGAACCGTCCAGCACTAGCTCGGCCGGCCCGGTCACCGCGAGATCGCTGCCGGCATTGGCCACCGGCGGCTTGTTGACCGGCGGTGTGCTATCGCCGTGGCCCAGCCCCTCGTGCATGGCGTTGAGAATGTCGCCGTTGTCGGCGTCGATTTCCCAGGCGAACATGCCGCCGAGCTGGTTGGCCAGCACGTACTGCCCCTTGGCCTTGACCGAGCGCTCGTCATCGAAGGTGATGAGCTCGCCGGTGGCAGCCTTGAACACGGACGGTGCCTCGGCCACTTCGTCATAGCTGTACTGCCAGTCGCCGGCCATCTTGCTCTTGGCGATGCCGCGGTAATCGATGACCCCCTTCTCCCAGATCCCTTCCGCTTCGGTGCCCGCAATCGGGCCGGTGGCGGTGCCGGTGAAGGGGTTGTTGCCCTGATACCCGCTGACGCCGGTCCAGCCGCGGCCATACATGGCGGCCCCCACCACCACCTTGCCGGGCTCGACGCCCTGACCCAGCAGCGCCTTGACCCCCTTGTCGGTGGTGTACTTGGTGTTGGGATCCCAGCTCGACTCGTAGAGCGCGGTCTGGTGACCCAACCCGGTGTTGGTCCAGGCGCCGTTGAAGTCGTAGCTCATCAGGAAGATGTGATTCATGTATTGCTGGGCGGCGCGATAGTCCACCTTGGCAATCTTGTCGCCGCCGGCACTGATGGCGGAGGTGAGCTCATAGGTGCGGCCCGTCTCTGCGCTCAGCTCGTCGAGCATGGCGCGCAGCTCCTTCATCAGCAGCACGTAGGTCTCGCCATCGGAGGGGCTGCCGAGGTTGGGGTTGGCCCCGAGGCCACCCGGGAATTCCCAGTCGATATCCACCCCGTCGAAGAATTTCCAGGTCTGCAGGAACTCCTTCACCGACCCGACGAAGGTGTCGCGCTTGGCCTTGTCACCGAAGAAGAAGAAGGGATCGGAGAGGGTCCAGCCACCGATGGAGGGGAGGATCTTCAGGTCCGGATAGGCCTTCTTGAGCGCCATCAGGTTGCCGAAGTTGCCCTTGTAGGGTTCGTCATAGGCGGTGAGATTGCCCTGCCCCATCTGGATGGCGGCCCAGGGATCGTGGATGGAGACCTTGAAGTCCTCGCGCCCGGCACAGGAGCGCTGCAGCGCCTCGAAGCTGCCGGAGATCTCTTTGAGGCTGTCATTGATGCCGTTGCCACCGCAGATCGGGGTGAAGCCGTAGAGGATGTGGGTCAGGTTCTGGGCCGGGATCTTGTCCACGGTGAACTTGCGACCATAGACCCCCCACTCCACGTAGTAGGCCCCCATCACCTTGCCGGTCTTGTTGACGTAGGGCTTGTTGTTCTCCTGGAGCGGCGCCTTGAGCGGCAGCAGGTGGCTGCCGTCGGTGTCGGCCACCAGGATCTCTTTCTTGTCGGAGAGGGTGCAACCGTCGGCGTTGCACAGGGCCACCTGCATCTGGTAGCGGCCCCCCTGGGTGACCTTGAAGTTAGCGGTGCCGGAGGCGGAGGCGGCGCCGGACCATACCTCCTTGCCGTCGAGCAGCACCTTGGCGGTCTGGCCGACATCACCGGACCAGAGGTTCCAGCTCACGCTGACCGGGGCACCATCCTTGTGAACCGTCACCAGCTTGTTGTAGGAGGTGGCGGCCTGGTCCACTTCGACGATGGCGAACTTGGTTTCGCCCCAGCCGATGGTGGGTTTGCCGGGGGCGGCAGCGAAGGCGGAGGAGGCGCAGAGCCCCCCGACGATCAGTGCCAGTACGGAGGGTTTTGGACTTAACATAGTTGAATATCCTTATTTCGTTCTTGGAATAGATAACGAAAAAGGCAACGCAACCTGACAGGTAACGCAGACAACATCGCACCATGGCTTGGCCCATGGACGAAACAACCTGTGGTGGCCCCGCTATCTTAGGTACCGCTGACCCTTAGACCGGAAGCTTTGCGTCCCGGACTTTCGTCCGGTTTGCCTTTTGCACAACTTGATTTGCGATAAAAATAATCGCGACCTGACTATAAGGGAGTCAAAGGAGAGAGGGCAAACCCCTGATTGATTATTAATAAGTCACTTTTTACCGATTTTGAGCCTCAAACGAGAAGAAAAGGCACATTTCCGGGTCGGAAAGTGCCGATCTTGCCACTTGAGGGCCGCCGATTAAAAATCGGACGAATTCCCGGATTCGTGATCACCATCAAGTTTGGCCGGCCGCAAGATGCTGTTCATCAGCGCCCGCAACTTGAGCGGTTTGACCGGTTTGCTGATGTAGCCGTAACCGTGTTCCCGGATCTGCGCCTGCAGCTCGCTCTTGCGATCCGCGCTGATGATGATGCCGCCGATGTGGTTGCCGTGGGCGAGGCGCAGCATGTGCAGCGCCTGCAATCCGGTCTTGCCGTCGTCCAGATGGTAATCGGAGAGCACCAGCTGCGGCAGGAAGCCGCCGGCGATGAGATCCTCCGCCTGGGCCTGGCTCTGGGCGCACACCACCTCGCAGCCCCAGCGCCCCAGCAGTGACTGCATGGCGATCAGGATATCGCTCTCGTTGTCGATGCAGAGCACCCGGATCCCCTCCAGTTGGCTGTCGCGCTGGGCGGGGGCCGCCACCTGCGTCGTTGCGACAGGACGGGTCGCCAGGTTGAGGGTGACGGCAAACACCGAGCCCGCCCCCGGCCAGCTGCGCAGGGTCAGGTTGTGGCCGAGCACCAGGGCGATGCCGCGGGCGATGGCAAGGCCGAGCCCCAGTCCCTGCTCCCGCGCGGTGCGGGAGTGATCGAGGCGGGAGAACTCGTCGAAGATCGCCTCCTGCTTGTCGGCCGGAATGCCGGGGCCGTTGTCCCACACCTCGATGCGCACCTTGTCGCCGAGCCGGCGACAGCCGAGCAGCACCCGGCCGCCCGGGTTGTAACGAAACGCGTTGGTGAGGAAGTTTTGCAGCACCCGCCGCAACAGGCGCACGTCGCTGTAGACCGCGAGGCTGCTCTCCACCACCGAGAACTGGATCTCCCCTGCCTGGGCCAGCACCCCGAACTCCGCCTTGAGGTTGTCGAACACGTCGCGCAGGGCGAAATCCAGTTTCTTGGCCTTGAACTTGCCCGCCTCGAGGCGCGAGATGTCGAGCAGATCGGTGATGAGATCCTCGGTCGCCCCCAACGCATCGTCGATATGGCGGGCGATGCGGGCCGGCTCGTCCGCCGGCGGCAGCATCTCCAGCAGGGAGGAGGTGAACAGCTTGGCGGCGTTGAGGGGCTGGGTCAGATCGTGGCTCACCGCCGCCAGGAAGCGGCTCTTGGAGTGGTTGGCCCGCTCCACCTGCTGGTTCACCAGCAGCAATTGGCGGTTGAGCTCGGAGAGTTCGTGGGTGCGCTCGGCTACCCGCGCCTCCAGGTGTTCGTTGGCCTCGCGCAGCACCCGCTCGGCGTCGCGAAACGGGGTTATGTCGGTGAAGGTCATCACGAAGCCGCCCGCCGGCATGGGGTTGCCCTGCATCTCGATCACCCGGCCATCGGGGCGCTCGCGGGCCGAGATGTGCTGGCTGCCGCGCTGCATGAAGGCGACCCGCCGCGCCACCTGGGCCTCCACATCGCCGGGGCCGCACAGCCCCTGCTGGGCGTTGTAGCGAATGATCTCCTCGATGGGGCGGCCCACCTGGATGAGGCCGGGGGGATAGTGGAACTGCTCGATGTAACGCCGGTTCCAGGCCACCAGTTTCAGCTCCCTGTCCACCACCGAGATCCCCTGCCCCATGTGTTCGATGGCCCCCTGCAGCAGGCCGCGGTTGAAGCGAAACACGTCGGAGGCCTCGTCTACTATGGTGGCGATCTCTTCCAATTGCATGTTGCGCCCCTGCAGGGCCGAGGCCAGCACCAGCCGCGCGGACGAGGTGCCGAACACCCCGGCCAGCAGCCGCTCGGTGTGGGCGATGAGCTCGGCGGAGGCCTGCATCTGGGGCGCCAGGGTGCCGCCCCGCTCGCCTGCGAAGCGGCCGAAGGCGCGCTTGACCCGGCTCGAGCCGACGAAGCGGGCCGCCAGCATCTCCAGCTCCTTGACCGAAACCCGCGCCTGATAGAGCGCCGTGGTGTCGCGGCTCGGCTTGCCGACGAAGTTGGCCGCCTGCAGCCGCTCGCTCACCGCCGGACGGGAGAGCAGGGAGCCCGCCACATAGCCGACCAGGTTGAGCAACAGGCTCAGAAAGATGCACCAGGCCCCCAGGCTCAGATCGCGCACCGCGGGCCAGTCGGGCGGCGCCAGCAGGGTCGCCAGCGGCGAGCCGGCCAGCAGGCCGCTCTCCGCCAGCAGGGTGGCGAACCAGAGGCTCACCCCGAGGGCGAGGCCGAGATAGACCCCCTTGCGGTTGCCGTGCCGCCAGTAGAGGCCGAGCAGCAGGGCCGGCGCGAACTGGGCCACGGCACCGAACGACAGGTAGCCGATGCGTGACAGGCTGGTGAGATCCCCAAGCCAGAGGTAGAGCCCCCAGGCCGCCAGCAGGATCAGCAGGATGGCGCCGCGGCGCACCTGCAGCAGCAGGCGGACCAGCCGCTCGTCCCGCCCCTGCTGCCAGAAGCGGCGCAGCAGCACCGGCAGCACCAGATCGTTGCTGACCATGATGGCCAGCGCTATGGTGCAGACGATCACCATGCCGGTGGCCGCCGAGGTGCCGCCGAGAAACGCCAGCAGCGCCATGCCGTCGAACCCGAGCGACATGGGGAGGCTGATCACATAGGTATCCGAGGCCATGCCGGCCCCCACCCACTGCTTGCCAGCCAGCGCCAGCGGCCAGATGAAGAGCCCCATCATGAACAGGTAGAGCGGGAACAACCAGCGCGCCCAGTGCAGATCCTGGCCCTGATTGTTCTCCACCACGGTCACGTGAAACTGGCGCGGCAGGCAGATGACGGCGCACATGGCCACCAGGGTGTAGATGGCGAGCTCCAGCAGGCTGCCCGGCGTTACCGCCACCACCGCATCGAGAAAATCGCTGGCCACCAGGGTGCGGGCCTGGCTCGGCTTGCTGAGGATGAGCCAGAGCGCGAAGCTCCCCACCGCCATGAAGGCGAGCAGCTTGACCACGGATTCGAAGGCGATGGCCACCACCATGCCGCGGTGGTGCTCGGTGGCATCCAGGTGGCGGGTGCCAAACAAGATGCTGAACAGAGCCAGCAGCAGGGCCACCCCGAGGGCCAGCCCGGCGGTATTGCCGGTGGGGCCGGCAGGCACCGGGTTGGCCATCAGCAGATCCAGCCCGGTGACGATGGCTTTCAGTTGCAACACCAGGTACGGCAGTATGCCCATGATGGCGATCAGCGCGATCACCATGGCCAGGCGCTGGGATTTGCCGTAACGGGCGGCGATGAAGTCGGCGATGGAGGTGATGTGTTCGCGCTTGGCCACCAGGATGAGGCGGGCCAGCAGTCGCCAGCCGAACAGGAACACCAGCATGGGCCCCAGGTAGATGGGCACCGGCGACCAGGGCGACTCGCTGGCCTGGCCCACGGTGCCGAAGAAGGTCCAGGAGGTGCAGTAGACCGCCAGCGACAGGCTGTAGAGCAGGGGCTGGCCCTGCAGGCGACGCCGTTTGTTCTTGTCCGCCACGTAGGCGATCAGAAACAGCAGCCCCAGGTAGGAGAGCGACAATCCGATCAGCAACCATCCCTGGTGCATCTGTAACCTCTTGTCCGTGTTGAAGATTCAAGCGCAGCAGCAGCCAGTCTAGAGAGCTGCCCGGAAAATGTCATCTCCTTATTGCGACGAGAATTTATCGTTTTTCAATAAAAAACGGTTGAATAAATATCGAAAAACGATAAACATCTGTCTGTGTTTATTGAGAAACGATAACTCGGCGCTACGCGTGGCCCACCCTTTCACTCAAAGAGGTAAGCGATGAAACACAACAAGCTCGAACGCATGAGCAGCCTGATCGAATGGATCCTGCTGGCTACCCTGCTGGCCACCCCCGTCCTGACGGTCATGGGGGTCTGGTCACACCTGATCGGCGGCAGCGACTACCTGCAGCAGGAGCTGCAAGAAGCGCTGAATGTGGAAGAGAGTTCGGTGCTCGGCAAGGTGCCCCTGACCACGGAATCGCTCCCGCAGGCCAGCACCCAGCCCACCGTTGCCGACTATCCCCTCACTTTGGGGACCCGCCTGCTGGGCACCCTGGTGATGCTGCTGCCGGATCTGGTGTTCATGCTGATGCTGTGGCAGCTGCTCCAGCTGTTTCGCGGCTATCGGCAGGCCATGCTGTTCACCTTCAGCCAGATCCGTCGCTACCAATGGATCGGCCTGCTGCTCTGCGTCAGCTTCGTCACCAAGATAGGCACGACGCCGCTGCTGGACATAGTGCTCACCCTGCCGGGACCCGAGCTGCACGGCAAGATCAACATCAGCTCGTCGGACTTTCAGCTGCTGCTGGCCGGTCTGATCGTCTCGGCACTGGCCCTGGTGATGCGCGAGGCCAAACTGCTGGCCGATGAACAACAACTGACGGTGTGAGGATCCCATGCCCATCATCATCCGACTCGATGCCCTGCTGGCCGAACGCAAGATGACCGCCCGCGAGCTGGCCCTGCGGGTCAACATCACAGAGGCCAACCTCTCCATCCTGAAAAACGGCCATGCCAAGGCGGTTCGCTTCTCCACCCTGGAGGCGATCTGCCGCGAACTGGGCTGCCAGCCCGGGGATCTGCTGGCCTTCGAGGAGGAGCGTTGATCCCCTATGAGTCGCCATCTCACCCTGTGTGCCCTGTGGTTGCTGCCGCTGTGGGCCTGCGCCGCCGATGACACCAGCGGCCCCCGCTACCACATTGAGCAGGGCAGCCGTGCCAATGAGTTGCAGGTACGCCTCACGATGCAGGGCAATCCCCCTTTTACCCTGCTCCCCCCTCGTCAGTTGCCGGGCAGCACCGCGCCGGTTTCACCCAAGCTGGTCTGTCTTGCAGACAGCCAGCCGGTGGCCCTCAACCAGCCCTTCTCCTGCCAAGAGGTCGGCTGGCAGGTAACCCTCACTCCGGCGCCAGCCCTGGGGGCCGATGCCTCGGCCCAGGCATCGCTGCTGTTTGCCCCCAATCGGTGGCTATTGACCGAATGGGGCAATCTGGTGCGCCAGCGAGGGAGTCACCGAGGGGAAGTCTGTCTGCCGGATGGCAGTTGCCAGCCGCTGCCGGACCTCAACCAGCCGCCGCTGATCCTGCCATTTGGTCTGGCCACACTGCCCGTCACCGAACGGGATCCCAGGCTGCTGCTCAGCCATGACGAGACGGCCAATCAGCTCGATATGCCTGCCCTGCAGCAACAATTGAACGAGATCATCGACTATCTCGCCTTCCAGCTCGATGTCACCCCGCCCACTCACCCGTGGCGGCTGGTGTGGCTGGGGCGGGATGTGGCGACCCGCTCCCTCGGCGGCGCCGCCGGGGATCAGGTGTTTGTCGCCAACTACCCCACCAGGGATGGCAAACCGACGCCACAGGCGCCACTGCGTCTGCTGCGCACCTCCGCCCACGAGGCGGTGCACATCCTCAGCACCGCGCCACAGCCCACCTGGGTCAACGAGAGCCTTGCCGAGTACCTTGCCATCAAGGCGCTGCGCCGCTTTCGGCTGCATCAGGTCACGGCGGTCAACGAGCTGGCCGAACGGGGCAAGCAGTTGCCCCATGGCGAGAGCGGCCTCTATCGGGCGGCCCGCGAGGTGATGGCAGGGGATCGATCCTATTACCCGCTCTTTTACGTCAAGGGGAGCGCCTTCTGGGAAACCCTGGACAGGGAGCTGCAGCACAATGACGCCACCCTGGCCCGGCTGCTGCCCCAGCTGGGCTGGCTGCCGGATGGTCGCTTTGATACCGCATCCAATGAGCTGCTTGCTGGCACCATAGGCTCGGATACCTGGCGCCGCCTGAGCCGCCACTATCTTGGCGAAGCGCGGTAACGCCGCACGCCGCAACGAAAAAGGGAGAGCCATGGCTCTCCCTTTTGCTGCGTGATGATTCAGACGGGTCGGTATCAGACCGGGACATGCCCCTGCCCAGACGGCGCAGCTGGGCGCAGGCGCAGCACGAACACCGGCAGTACCACCAGCACCATCAGGAAGAAGATGCTGCCTCCCAGCGGTTCGTAGAGCAGACCGCACAGGGTCATCAGGGCGGCCACCGTCATGCCGAGCCCCAGCGCCGCATAGAGCGCCTGGGTCGGGATCAGCTGCTCGGCCGGCAGCTGGCGGGTCATGAAGCGCACGGCGCCGAGGTGGCTGACGCAGAAGGTAACCGCATGCAGCAGCTGGCCCGCCACCAGCACCAGGATCTCGGTGGAGGCTCCAAGCAGGATCCAGCGCACCACGCAGCCCAGCGCCCCCACCAGAAACAGAGTCTGGGCGCCGAAGCGGTTGAGGAAGCGCTTGTCGGCGGCGAACATGCCGATCTCCGCCACCACCCCCAGCGCCCACAGATAGCCGATGGTGGTGCCGCTGTAGCCCGCCGCCTTCCAGTGAATGGCGCTGAAGCCGTAGTAGGCGGCGTGACTGCCCTGCAGCAGGGCCGAGATCAGCAGGAAGCGGCGCACCTGGGGAGACTTGAGGGTATCGAGCAGGGAGGCCTTAGCCCGCTCGCCCTGAATGTCCCGCGGCGCCGGGTGCAGCGGCAGCCAGCTGAGCAGCAGCATCAGCAGCAGCCCGGCCACCATGGTGTGCAGCACCCACTCGCTGCCAAAATTCCCCACCAGGGCCCCCACCAGGGTCGAGGCGACGATGAAGGCAAAGGAGCCGCACAGGCGCACCTTGCCGTAGTCGAGGTGCGCCTGCACCACCATGCGGGTGGCCAGCGCCTCCCCCACCGGCATCAGGGTCGGGTAGATGAAGTTCGCCACCAGGGTCAGTCCCACCAGCCACCAGAGGTTGTGGCTGAGATAAAAGCCGAGGAAGGCCAGCAGACTGAGCAGGCAGAGCAGGCGGGTGACCGGCAGCAGGTGCCCCGCCCCCTTGATCTGCCCCATCACCATCAGGTTGCCGGCAAAGCGGATCGCCATGCCGGCACCGAGCAGCAGGCCTATCATCTCGGCGCTCACCCCGATCCCCTCCAGCCAGAGCGACCAGAACGGCAGATAGGCACCATAGACAAAGTAGAAAGCACCAAAAAACAGGGCTAACCAGAAGAAGGCGGGCATAGGTCCTCGGCAAGGGGGAAGATGGGGCACAAATGATAACCGATTTGCCGGTGGGGATCCTGCGATCCCGGGTGGGAAGCCACGCAGATAATAATGAAAAACATCAATAAAATTGAACTATTGGCGCAAGACCGGTGTCTATCGAGTAACACCTCCTCCTGGTTAGTGTTGCAATCCTTCCACCCGCCACCGGCGGGTTTCTTTTTGGCCGTTCGCTTGCGCCATGAAAAAGGGGCCCGCAGGCCCCTTGTCGTGATGGGTATTCATCAGAACACGTACTTGACCCGTGCACTCAGGTTGCGGCCCGGCTCGGTCTTGTTGCTGGTGCTGGCACTGGCGCTCTGCCCCGTGATGCTCTCGTAGTTGACGTACTCCTTGTCAAACAGGTTGAAGACGCCCACGTTGAACTGCAGGTCCTGCACCGGCTTGAACTGGGCGTAGATGTCCACCACGCCCCAGCCCGCGCTCTTGATGTTGTCGTTGCCCTTGGCATCCTTGCCCACCTTGCTCATGTCGTCGGCAAAGCGCAGGGCGGTGTTGATGTTCCAGTTGGGCTGCTCCAGTCGTACCCCCAGGGTCCCCTTGAGCGGGCTCAGGCTGTTGATGTAGTTGCCGTCGCCATCCTTGCCCTCGATGTAGGAAAGGTTGCCCCAGACGTTGACCAGATCGTTCAGCCAGTAGTCCGCCTTGGCCTCGGCCCCCTTGGTGGTGGCCTTGTCCAGGTTCTGGTACTGGTAGACGGCGGTGCGCCCTTCGGTGCTCACCTGGCCCAGCTCGATGAAGTCGTCGTACTTGTTGTAGAAGGTGGCCACTTCATAGCTGAAGCCGCCGGCGCTGCCGCGCACCCCCAGATCGATGCCGTCGCTGCTCTCGGGTTTGAGGTTGGTGTTGGGCTCGATGCGATAGCCGTACGCCTGATGGTTCAGGGTGGAGAAGGCGTTGTCATACATGGGGGTCTTGTAGCCGTGGCTGTACTGGGCGAACAGGTTGGCCGCCTCGTGCGCCTTGAATACCAGCCCCAGCTTGGGCGAGAACTCCCCTTCGGAGAAACGTTTGAGGTTCTCGCCCGTGTAGGCGGGATCCTGATCCGGGTTCATCCGGTAGTAGTCATAGCGGGCCCCCGGCGTCAGCACCCAGCGCTCGCCAAACTTCAGCTCGTCAAACGCCCACAGGGCGCCGTGCTCTGTGGTGGTGGAGGGGAAGCTCAGCTCGCTGTAGCCTTCAAAATCCCCCGGCACGGTCGGCGCCTTGAAGCGGGTCCGTTCGTTGTCGGTGTGCTCATACTCCAGGCCCCAGGCCAGCCGCTGACTATCCAGCGCCTTGCTGAACTTCACCTGGGCGCCCAGGCTCTTCTGCTCGAAACCGTTGTGATCCAGCGAGTTCTTGGTCACATAGGGGTTGGTCGGCCGCACCGGGTATTTGGATGAGGCGTACTGATCCATGGTCTGCTTGGTGCGGGCGTAGTAGATCTTGCTGTCGATGCGATCGACCCAGGGCGCCTGCAGGGCGATGCCGTGATCCAGCACCAGCGACAGGTTGTCGGTATCCTTGTCGGTGATCGGCTGGTTGAAGACAGAGCCGGCCTTGGTGAGGTCGACCGCGTCGGGGTCCTGACCCTCGGTAAAGTAGTCGACGGTCAGCTTGAGGAACTGGCTATCGCTCAGGTTCCACTGGCTCTTGAACAGCAGCGCCTGACTGACGATGTCGAACTCGTTCTTGTCGCTGTCGTAGTTCTGGGTCACCCCGCCGTCACGCCAGGTGTAGCGCAGCAGGTTTTCCAGCTCGCCGGTACGCAGGGCACCGGTAAAGCCCGCCATCTTCTGGTGGCTGCTGGAGGCATAACCGGAGGTGGCGTCCAGATAGCTGTCGCGCCCCTTGAGGAAATCCGCCGCATCCTTGGTGGTGATGGCGATGACGCCGCCCAGCGCATCGGAGCCGTAGGCGGCCGAGGCCGGCCCCTTGACCACCTCGACCTGCTTGATCATGTCGGTGTCGAAATAGCTCTGGCCCACGCCGCCGTTCTTGTAGGCGTCGTTCTCGCGCACGCCGTCGCGCACTATCTTGACCCGGTTCTCGCCCATGCCGCGAATGATGAAGGTCTGGGCATCGCCGGCACCGCCGAGGGCGGTGACGCCCGGCTCGTAACGGAACAGGTCGGCGACGTTGCTCACCACCTGCTCTTCAATCTGTTCGGCGGTAATGACCGAGATGGGACCGGAGACATCTTCCAGTTTCTGCTCCATCCGGGAGCCACTGACCACCATGACGTCATCTGCTTTCTTGTCCACCGCGAAAACCGGGGAAGCGAGGCCGGCCGCCACGGCAAGGGCGACCAGCGATAGGGTGTTGTTATGGGCCACTGCAAATCCTTATTGAGAACTGTTATCAAACAGCAGGCATCTTACTCACCTCTCAACAAAGATCAATAATAAACGGAATCATTCTCATTTTCTTTTGTCATAATTAGGTTCTACACTACGCCCCTCTGTTTTCCCGCCCGCCATGCTGCCATTGTATGGTGCAGGTACCTCATCGCTGCGAGACACCCATGACCCGACTTCTGCCCCTGCTCACCCTGCCCCTGCTGCTGGCCGCCTGTGCCACGACGGCCCCCGTCAACGATGCCGGCACCCTCTATCACTATCAGCTCAAGGCCACCCAGGGGGATGCGCTGACCCTGGAGCAGGCCCTGACCCGGGTGGCGGATGCCGACATAGTGCTGGTGGGCGAGCTGCACACCCACCCGGCGGTGCACCTGCTGCAGGCCAGAATGCTGGCGGGTCTGGCCGACACGGCGCAGGCAGACGGCCGCCCCCTGGTGCTCTCCATGGAGCAGTTCAGCCGCGCCGATCAGCCGGTGCTGGATGCCTACCTCGCCGGTCGCATCGGCGAGGCCGCCCTCATTCGCGACGGCAACGCCTGGCCCAACTACCCGAGCGACTATCGCCCGCTGGTGGAGTTCGCCAAGGCGCACCACCTGCCGATCATCGCCGCCAATGCCCCCAAACCGCTGGTGAGCTGTGTCGGCCAGGAGGGGCCAGCCTGGCTGGATCAGCTGCCCGCCAGCCGTCGCAGCCAGCTGGCCCGCACCCTCACCCTCGGCGATGACCCCTATCGCCAGAAATTCATGGCCTCGCTCCATCATGGGGATGCCGACGGCAACGCCCGCCGCTTTGCCGCCCAGACCAGCTGGGACGACACCATGGCCGAGAGCATGGTGGATTACCTACGCAGCCACCCGGGCCGGCGCATCATGCACATCGCCGGCAACTTCCACGTGGAGGGGGGACTGGGGCTGGCTAGCCGCATCGCCAGCCGCAACCCGGCCCTCAAGGTGGCGCTGGTCGTGCCTGAGCTGACGGCGCCGCAAGCGGGCAAGGAGCAAGCAGCGGCAGCCGGCCGGGTGGCCGACGTGCGGGTCGGCATCGCCCCCCTGCCGGAACGCTGGCTAAATGCCGATGAAATGAAGCAAGATATGGGCGCACTGCATCAATCCCGCAGTCGTGACTGCAGCCAGTGGCTGCAACCCTGACAAACAATTGCCCAAGGATTTCATATGGATGTGTTACTGGTCATCGACATGCAACAGGGGCTGTTCACTCAGCCTCGCCATCAGGACGCCCAGGTCATCGCCAATATCAATCGATTGGCCGAGCGCGTGCGGGCAGAACAGGGTCGTGTCATCTATGTGCAGCACGATGCCCCTGGTTCCGAAGTGGATCCCGCCAGTCCTGGCTGGCAGCTGCACGCCGATCTCGCCCCAGAGGGGCATGACAGCCGGGTGCGCAAGACCGCCTGCGACAGCTTTCTCGACACCGAGCTCGGTTTTCTGCTGGCGGAGCAGCCGGTAGACAGGCTGCTCGTCTGTGGCTGTGCCACCGATTTTTGCGTCGACACCACATTGCGCAGCGCCGCCGCCCGCGGTTTCGAGGTGGTGGCGGTGACCGACGCCCACACCACGGCGGACCGGCCCCACCTGAGCGCGGAGCAGATCATCGAGCACCATCACTGGATGTGGCGTCACCTCAGCCTGCCAAAAGGCAGAAGCGTGACCCTGCTCACGACGGATGAGCTGCTCGGCGCCACCCAACCCGAGCCGGCATGTTAATCTGCCCGCTTTGAAGCGATCACCCGATTGGAGTCTTGTGTGCGTCTACTCTCTGCCGTTGCCTTCACGCTGCTGTTACCGGCAATCACCGCCTGCTCCGGCTTGCCGGGGCGCCAGCCGGATGGCCCGGCCCCCCTGTTCAGGACCCACATCAACGAGGAGGGGAGCAAGCGCTTCACCTTCGAGGCCGCCCCGCTCGATACCCTGCCCACCCGCCTGCAGAACGATGACGGCAGCAGGCTGAGCAGGAACAAGAGCCTGCTGGAGCGGCGCGAAGCGCTGCAGGATGCCCAGCTCACCCAGGCGCTGGCCGAGCGCAAATATTGCCGCGAAGGCTACATAGTGCTCAGCCAGACTTCCTGGAAGATCCGGGGGGAATGCAACGAGACCGCCACCCGGGCCGACCGCGACGCCTTTCCCAACAAGGCCTCCTGGCAGGATTGAGGGAAAACCGTCCATAAAAAAACGGGCAGCCCCAGGGCTGCCCGTTTTGTCATCCTGGCGATCCGTGCGGATCAGACCGGCGCGTCGGCCGAGCTGGTCAGCTCGGCGCCATTGTCGATGCGCTTGTGCCCTTCCACCAGGTGGACGAAGTCCACCAGTTCGTCACCGGAGACCCGGAACGCCTGGCCGAAGCCCTTGACGAACAGCCCCTGCTCGGGCTTGAGACGAAACAGCACGAAATCCTTGAGGTTGGAGAGCCCTTTGACTATCTCGCCAAAGCGCCCTTCCAGCGCCGCCACGGCCTTCTCCCAACGCACGTCGTCGCGGGCCACCACTTCGGCCAGCGCATCGAAGGTGAGGCGTTTGCGGGCAAACAGCTCGCGGGCCCCGTTCTCGTCCTCGATCAGCATCAGCGACACCTTGGGCACCTGTTGCAGGTTGCGGGCGTGGCGGGCGATCTCGGAGATGAGCACATAGTAGCCATCTTCCTGCAGCACGAAGGGGGCATAGCTGGCATTGGGGTTGCCTTCACTGTCCACCGTCGCCAGCTGCAGGGTGCGGCAACCGTCGCGAAACTCGCGGATCTCCGGTTGCAGGCGGTTCTGCAGACGCTCCTGACGTTCACTCATGCTTTGACTTCCTCTTGATACTGGTGGCGCAGGGCCATGAAGCGTTCCACCTGGGCCGGCAGCAGCTGACGCTGCTCGTCACGCCCCAGATAGACCTTGAAAATGCAGCGACCGCTGTGGCCGAAGAACTGGAAGGAGTGTCCCTCCTTGCCCATGAACAGCTTGCTGACCAGGGCAATACCGACCACGTTGTCGAGCTTGAGGTGGCCGTGCATCTCGCCGTCACGCCCCATCAGGTTGTAGTAGCCACGGGCGCTCTTGCCGCGGGGGAAGGGGGCCTTCACCTCGAAGATGGAGCCGTCGGATTCGACGATGGTGGTCACCTGGCCCCAGTCGGCCAGATCCGCCAGCAGGGCTTCTGCCTGCTCGGCGGGCACCAGGGTAACCAGCTCGGCCGGCAGGTGGCGCACCACCTCCCATTCGCTGACGGCCAGCTCGGCGGCGATGGTGGACGGGTGAGCGCCGGGATCTTGTGCCAGCAGCCCATGAATGCGTTGTGCAATGCTCATCGGTTCTCCCTTGGGATGCCTGCGGCATCCCTGTTCTGTCATGGCGGATACTGTAATGAAGGCCCCAAACCAATGCAATTGATAATCGCTTTCATTCTCAGTGCATTTTTTTCGACGGCTTGATATTCTCGGCGGCAATCCCACTTCATTCACCCTTCGGAGGTTAGCATGGGCCGTCGTTTTGCCCTCGCACTCAGCCTGCTCGGCTGCTCAGCCCTGTCCCTGCCCACTCTGGCGCAGGAACGTATCGTCAGCATAGGCCCGGCCACCACTGAACTCATTCTGGCTCTCGGGGGCGAGCAGAGCCTCATCGCCACCGACATCAGCAGCCCGGAGCCGAAGAACCTGCCGCGGGTTGGCTATCACCGCGCCCTCGCCGCCGAAGGGATCCTGAGCCTGGCGCCGACCCGGCTGGTCGGCAGCGACGAGATGGGACCGCCGCCCGCCCTGGAGCAGCTGCGCCGGGCCGGGGTCGCGGTGGACGTACTGCCCACCGCCCCCACCCTCGCCAACCTCAATCAACGCATCGATACCCTGGCCGCCCTGCTCAAGGACCCGGCCGCCGGCACCCGCCTGAAGGCCGAGATCCAGGCCCAGAGCGAGCAGCTGGCCGCTCAGGCCAAGCAGAACAAGCCGCTCAAGGTGGTCTTCCTGCTGCTGCACAAGGGCCAGCCCACCAGCATCGCCGGCGGCAACACCACCGCCAGCGCCCTGCTCACCCTGGCCGGTGGCGTCAACCCGGTGGCCCAGCTGCAAGACTACAAGCCCGTCTCCACCGAATCCCTGATCGAGCTGCAGCCCGATCTGGTGCTGGTGAGCGGCCGCGACTGGCAGCAGTATCAGGATCCTGAAACCGTGCTGAGCCAGGTGCCCGCCCTTTCCGCCACCCCGGCCGGCAAGAACAGGGCCATCCACGCCATCGACGGCCACGCCCTGCAAGGGGGGCTCAGCCTCACCTCGCTGCAGCAGGCCAGCCAGATCGCCAAGTGGATCAAGCTGGGTTCATGATGCGTCTGCCACTGCCCTGGCTGCTGTGCCTCACCGGCGGCGCACTGGCGCTGCTGCTGGTCGGATCCTTGGCCACCGGCCCCATGGCCCTCTCTTTTGGCGAGAGCCTGCGTGCCCTGTTCGCCGGCCAAGGGAGCGGAATTGAGGCCCACAAGCTGCTGATCGTGCAGGAGATCCGCCTGCCGCGCACCCTGCTTTGCATCGCAGTGGGGGGGATTCTCGGCCTCTGCGGCGCCGTGATGCAGGGGCTGTTTCGCAACCCCCTGGCCGACCCCGGCATCATCGGGGTCTCCGGCGGGGCGGCGCTCGGCGCGGCGCTGGCCATCGTGCTGCTGGCCCCCCTCGGCCAGCAGTGGCAGAGCCTGCTCGGCATCGGCCTGCTGCCCCTGCTCGCCTTTCTCGGCGGCGCGCTGACCACCACCCTCGTCTATCTGCTCGGCACCCGGGAGGGGGGCACCTCGGTCACCGTCATGCTGCTGGCCGGGGTGGCCGTCACTGCGCTGTCCGGCGCCGTGATCGGCCTGCTCACCTATCTCGCCGACGATCAGATGCTGCGCAACCTGAGCCTGTGGCAGATGGGGTCGCTGGCGGCGGGCAAGCCGGTGGACGTGGCGCTGGCGCTGCTGACCCTGGTTGCCCTGCTCATTCTGTTCATGCGCGATGCCAACCCCCTCAACGCCCTGCTGCTGGGTGAAGGGGAGGCCCGCCACCTCGGCATCCAGGTACAGTCCCTCAAGCGGCGGCTGATCCTGTTCACCGCCGCCGGGGTCGGCGTGGCGGTGGCAGTGGCCGGCATGATAGGTTTCGTCGGTCTGGTGGTGCCGCACCTGGTGCGGCTGCTGGCTGGCCCCAACCATGTCCGGCTGCTGCCGCTCTCCGCCCTGCTCGGGGCCGCCCTGCTGCTGGGCGCCGACATACTGGCCCGCACCCTGCTGGCACCGGCCGAGATGCCGGTCGGCATTATCACCGCCCTGCTGGGCGCCCCCTTCTTCATCTGGCTGCTGGTCAAGGGCCGCCGCACCCTTTAACCGGAGGACTCATCTTGTCAGCTTCATCGACCCTGCTGCACTGTCGCCAGCTCAGCCTCAGCCGGGGCGGCCGCCCCATCCTGGACAGGCTCGACCTCAGCCTGCAGGCGGGCAGCCTCACCGCCCTGCTCGGCCCCAACGGCGCCGGCAAGAGCTCGCTGCTCAAGTGCCTCACCGGCGAGCTGGAACATGAGGGGGAGATAGATCTGTTTGGCCGGGAGCGGCGGGAGTGGGCCGGCAACGAGCTGGCCCACCGTGTCGGCGTGTTGCCGCAGAGCTCGTCCCTGAATTTCCCCTTCCTGTGCGAAGAGGTGGTGGCCATGGGCCGACTGCCCCACAGCGAGCCGGCCAGCCGGCGCGACGAGATAGTGCGGGCCGCCATGACCCATGCCGGGGTGGATCATCTGGCCGGCCGCCTCTATCCCGGCCTCTCCGGCGGGGAACGCCAGCGGGTGCAGTTCGCCCGGGTGCTGGCCCAGATCTGGCAGGCCCCGGAGGAGCCGCAACAAGCGCGGCTGCTGCTGCTCGACGAGCCCACCTCGGCGCTCGATCTCAAGTACCAACACCAGCTGCTCACCATGGCCCGCGCCCTCGCCGCCCGCCATACCGCCGTGCTGGTGGTGTTGCACGACCTCAATCTGGCGGCCCGTTACGCCGACCGGCTGGTGATGCTGGAGCAGGGCAGAGTGATGGCCGACGGCACCCCGCGCGAGGTGCTGACGCCTGATCTCATCGACCGGCTCTACGACTACCCGGCCCGGGTGATCACAGACCCGCAGGGGATGTATACCGTCGTCCTGTAGGGCGATTTCTCGCTCATACTGCAAGGGTGTCAATCACGGATGCTTGCCCCATGCCTGCTCGTCTGCTGTTGCTCTGGCTCCTCTCCCCTCTCTGCGTTGCCGCCCCCCTGCGTCTGGTCGTCCAGGAGTTTGCTCCCTACAGCTTCATGGGCAGTGACAACCAGCCGACCGGCGCCATGGTGGACATGGTGAAAGAGGCGTGCAGCTACTGGCCTGAGGGGTGCCAGATCACGCTGCGCCCCAATCTGCGGGCCAGAAAAGAGCTGGATCTGGGGGAAGTGGACGGCATGTTTCCGCTCGCCTGGAGCGATGCCAGGGCAAAGACGCTGAGCTACTCGGTACCGCTGTGCAAGGCGAGCTGGGGCATCTTTGCCCACGTCGATGAAATTGACGCGCCGCTGACTCTGGCTCGCCTTGGTCACGCACGGATCGGGGTGACCAGAGGCTCCTTCAGCGAGACCTTGCTGCGCCAGCTGGACGACACCCTGCACCAGCAGGGGATCCCCCCGATGCAGCTGGAACTCAACGTCAACGATGATTATGCGAATCTGCTCAAGATAGAGCGGCAGGGGCGCTACAACCTCTACTTCTCCAACCTGGATGTGGCCCTCTATCGACTCAACCTCAGTGGCGCCTCGAAGATCAGGCTATGGCAGAAGAGTCACGAGGCGAACTACTACATCGCCTTCAACCGCCAACGCATGAGCGAGGCGCAGCTGGCAGCCTTCAACCAGATCCTGATCCGGCTGGAAGCCCAGGGCAATCTGCTGCGGCACAGGGTGCACTGGGGCCTCTCCTCACCGCTGCCCGATCATCGGCTGCACACCCTTTTTCCACCCGGTTCACAGAGGCCTCACGCCAACTGATAGCGACCCGGCTTGTGGTTGAGTGTCAACACCAGGTTACAGATGATGGCCGCCACCACGGAGAGGGCCAGGATCCAGGGCTGCACCACGAAGAAGGAGGCGATGACGATGGTGCAATCCAGCCCCATTTGCAGCTTGCCGGCGCGGATGCCGAAGCGATCCTGGATAAACAGCGCCAGGATGTTGAAGCCGCCCAGGCTCGATTTGTGGCGAAACATGATGAGCAGCCCCATGCCGATCAGGGTGCCACCGATGAGCGCCGCGTAGACCGGCTCAATCTTGCCTATCTGCAGCACGGCATTGAGGTGATCCGTCATGAAGGAGACGGTCGCCACCGAGACGAAGGTGTTGAGGGTGAAGCGCGGCCCCATCCTGAGCCAGGCCAGGGCATAGAAGGGCAGATTCATGCCGAAGAACAGCAGGCCGAAGCTCAGCCCGGTCACCTGCTGCAGCAGCAGTGCCAGCCCGGCGGTACCGCCGGTGAGCAGGCCCACCTGATGAAACAGAAAGATGCCGAGAGAGACGAAGCCGGCGGCGGTCAGCAGGGCGATGATGTCTTCATAGAGGGGGTGCGCAGTACGAGCGGACTGCGCCGAGACGGGGGTGTTGTCCATAACCGGTATCCAATAGCGAAGTAAAAGAGTGTCTGTTGCCCGCAAGGCGGGCGCGAGCCCTGTCCACAGGGCTTCGTTATGGGATTCAGTCTATTTTTTGCGACCATGATCACAATAGTCACCGCCCACGCCCCGTTTTGGTGCCTGTCATTCTCCATTGACAGCCGCTGCACCAAGATGCAGCATGCCGCGCCTGAGCCGCCCCCACCTTGACGAAAAGGGCGGTTTGCCATGGCACAGACGCGCCGGCTCTGCTACAACGCGCGCAGCCCCAACTCCAGCACCACCATCAGGAACCCCATGATCTGCACAGGACCCCAGCCATGAAGTATCTGGTCACCGGCGCCGCCGGTTTTATCGGTTTTCACGTCGCCAGACGGCTGTGCGAGGCGGGTCATCAGGTGGTGGGGCTGGACAACCTCAACGACTACTACGAGGTGAGCCTCAAAGAGGCTCGTCTGGCGATGCTGACCCCCTTCCCCCACTTTCGCTTCGTAGAGGGCGAGCTGGCGGACCGGGCCGGCATGGCCGTCCTGTTTGCCGAGGGGCAGTTCGAGCGGGTGATCCACCTGGGCGCCCAGGCGGGGGTGCGCCACTCGCTGGAAAACCCCTTTGCCTACAGCGAGAGCAACCTCACCGGCATGCTGACGGTGCTGGAGGGGTGCCGCCAGCACGACATCCAGCATCTGATCTACGCCTCCTCCAGCTCGGTTTACGGCATGGGCGAACAGCTGCCGTTCAGTGCCGATCAGCAGGTGGACCACCCGGTCTCCCTCTATGCCGCCACCAAGAAGAGCGGCGAGCTGATGGCCCACGCCTACTCGGCGCTCTACGGCCTGCCCACCACAGGGCTGCGCTTCTTCACCGTCTACGGCCCCTGGGGCCGGCCCGACATGGCCATCGCCAGGTTCACCCGCGCCATCCTGGCGGGCGAGCCCATCGACGTCTACAACCAGGGCGATCTCAGCCGCGACTTCACCTTCATCGACGACATCGTCGAGGGGATCCTCGCCGTCGCCGAGCTGCCACCCCGCCCCAACCCTCACTGGCACGCCGGCGAGCAGAGCCCGGCCGAGAGCGCCGCCCCCTACCGCATCCTCAACATCGGTCATGGCCAGCCGGTGCGGCTACTCGACTTCATCGAGGCGCTGGAACAGGCACTGGACAAGCCCGCCATCAAGCGGATGCTGCCGATGCAGGCGGGCGACATGCACGCCACCTGGGCCGACAGCGAGCCCCTTCACACCCTCACCGGCCTGCGCCCCGCCACCTCCATCGAGGAAGGGGTCGCCGCGTTCGTGCGCTGGTATCTCGACTACTACCAGCCCGCCCGCTGAGATGGAGTAGCCATCCCGACCAGACACTGGGTGCGCCCTGCCACGGCCGGCTGAAAATTGTTTGATGAGTTAATGGAATGGCGCCGCACCACCTCCCCCCTTAGGATGGGGATGTGAGGCGGATGGCGGTTTGCCGGGCACCGGCTGGGGTATACTGGCCGCACTTGGTGCCACACGGGCACGCATCCGCCCCCTCACCATGATGAGAAGGAGTCACCTCATGATCCGTATTCTGCTGTTGCTGGGCGCCGCCCTGTCTGCCTACGGACTGCAACAGAGCCATACCCTGATGCCGCTGCTGAGCCTGCTCGGCCTGCTCTCACTCTGGGTGGCGAGCGAAATTCGCCTGATGTATCGCCAGCTGCCCGCCGCCGAGCCGGACGAGCAGCCCTATCACCTCGACGTCTGAGGGGGCCAGGGACAACTGATTTAGCCACCTCTTTATCGCCACCGGCCACCTGGATGCACGGCCAGCCCCTGCTAGGACTGCATCGGTCATTGGTTCCATATCGTTTTGATCTCTGGATACCCGGATCAATAACAACAGGATCCACTGGATTAATGGCAGAACGGGCCATGTTCCCCTATATCTTCTGTACCCCAACAGGAGAGAATCCATGTCGAGCCTCAGCGAAAACAGGCTGTTTTTGCTGCTTTTTTTATCGCTGTTGCTGGCCGGCACCGGGCAGGCAGCGGCGCAAAGCAGGGATTTCAGACAGGCGCCCAAGGCGCTCAGCGCACTGAAGCAAGGCCAGCAGGCACAGAGTCAGGGCAACCTGACCCAGGCCATCCACTTCTACTGCGCCGCCGCCACCACGGGTAACCCGGAAGGGTATTTTCGCATCGGCCGCCTGCTCGCCACCGGCCCGGGCTCGGTTCGCAACCCCCGCATGGCCAACGCCTACCTGGCCATGGCGATCCGCCTTGGCAACCAGCAGGCCGCCCGCTACTACAACAGCCGGGTCGGCAATGCCGTGATGGGGGATCAGTGCGGCAGCGGCGTCGGTGGATCCGGCGGTTACTTCGCCGCCATCCCCACCACCCCCTTCAATCTGGAGGCCTATCTGGCCCGCCAGTCGCCCGCCAAGCAGAAGCTGGCCACCATGCTGCGCCACGCTGCCAAGCGCCACCGCATCGACGAGCGGCTGGTGCTGGCCATCGCCATCGCCGAATCCAACCTCGACAGCCGCGCCGTCTCCCCCAAGAATGCCCAGGGGCTGATGCAGCTCATTCCCGAGACCCAGCAGCGCTTCGGGGTGACCCGCCCCTTCGATCCGGAGCAGAACATCAAGGGCGGCGTGGCCTATCTCAAGTGGCTGCACACCCATTTCGATGGCAACTGGACCCTGATGTCGGCAGCCTACAACGCCGGCGAAAAATCGGTGGAGCAGTATGGCGGCATCCCCCCCTATCAGGAGACCCAGCAATATGTGCGGCGGGTACTCTACTTCGCCGGCCACAAGCAGCCCTGAACCCGGCTCCCTGCTGGCCCGCTATTGATAAAAATCACACCCGAATTTGCGCAACCGTTTGCCTTTCGATAGGATCCGGCGCTTTCTCGCACGTTTTACAGGTAATCCATGAATTTCATCAAACGCTGCTCGCGCCTGCTCACCCTGCTTGCCCTCTGCTCCTCCGCCGTCGTGGCGGCCAATCCGGCCCCCATCCTGATCCAGGGGGCAATGGACGTCGAAGTCGAGACCCTGGTGGCCGCCCTCAAGGAGAAGCAGGAGCTGACCGTGGGCACCTGGACCTACTGGCAGGGCACCCTCTCGGGTTATCCGGTGGTCGTCTCCCGCACCGAGGTGGGACTGGCCAATGCCGCCGCGGCCACCACCCTCGCCATGGAGCGCTTCCGGCCGCGCCTCGTCATCAACCAGGGCACGGCGGGCGGCCACGATCCGGCGCTGCACCGGGGTGACATCGTCATCGGCACCAGGAGCTTCAACATGGGAGCCTATCGCAGTGAGCTGACCCCCGCCGAGCAGGGCGTCGATCCGAGCAGATGGCACAACTTCGAGGTCACCATGCGCCTGCGCGACAACGGAAAGCTGGTGGAGCACGCCTCCTTTGCCGGCGATCCCGAGCTGGTTGGTCGCGCCCTCGGCATGGCTGACCGTTATCGGCACGGTCGGGTGGTCCCCGGCATCATAGGCACCGCCGACGAGTGGAACCGCCAGGTCGCCCGCATCAACTGGCTGCATCAGACCTACAACACGGCAGCAGAAGAGATGGAGACCTCCTCCTCCGCCCTGGTAGCCGAGGCCTACAAGGTCCCCTTCGTCGGCATCCGGGTGCTCTCCAACAGCGATCTGCACGGCGAGGAGTTCGATCCGCAGACCGCCATCCACTGCCAGCAGTTCGTCATCGATTACGCAAAAGCGCTCATCAACGGCTTCAACAAAGCCTGACATGCCAGAGAGGCCGCCACTATGGCGGCCTCTCTGCTTGGTAATCCCTATCAGGCAGGACTTGCCCCACGGTTTCTCCCGCAGCCGATATCAACTCCCCGGACATGCCCTGCGCCCATAGTGGCGGTAGTAGCCCACCAGATTGCTGACCAGAAACAGCCCCTCCATCAGCGCCGCCACAGGCGACCCCACCAGCAGGTTGTTGACCAGCCAGCAGAGGGTGCCCAGCAGCATCCAGCGCCGCAGCAGGCGATCATCCGGGCAAAACGCAGCCCGGGTCTGCAGCAGACTGGCCAGCAACCCCAGCAGGACGAGCGGCCCCTGATAGGTGGCGAGCACCGCGAGGCAGGACAACCCCATAAAGAGCCACATCAAGAGGCGGCGTGTGGCCAGCATGCTGACCACGAAGCGCAGACTCGCCAGCCAGAGCAGCAGGGCGGCCGACCACTGTCCCAGCAGCGCAAAATGGGCGCCATTGAGGGCGCAGGAGAGCGCCAGGCAGGCCAGAATGGCCCGGCGCGCCCGCAGCTGAAACGACAGCAGATCCAGCAGCAGCGCCAGGCTCACCACCAGTTGTGACCACAAAAACAGCGACATCATCCCCACTCCAGGCTTGTTCGAGGGGCCCAGCATGGCGGGGATGGGCGAGGCGCGGCATTAACCCGTGTTAATGCGCCGGCGGATCCGCGACAGGGTGACCGGGCTGATGCCGATATAGTTGGCGAGCTGCACCTGGGTGAGCCGCGCCGACCAGTGGGGGAAGGTGCGGCAGAGCTCCCGGTAGCGCTCTTCGGGGGAGTGGAGCAGCAAGAAGGCCTCCTTGCGCTCCTTGTAACACAGCTGTTGGCGCAGCAGGGCCATGCAAACCGGTTGCCAGGCGGGCTCGTCCAGCAGGGCGAGCGGCACCCGCACCAGTTGCAGCGCCGTGACGGCCTCCAGCTGGTAGCGGGCAGGCGACCCGGTGAGCCAGCTGTCGTAGAGCAGGCAGAGCTCCCCTTCGAAGTAGAACTCCTTGCAGCGCTCCTGCCCGCCCCGGGCGTAGTGGCAGGCACGGGTGATGCCCCGCTCGATATAGAAGGCCGACTCCTGCATCGCCCCCTGGGCCAGCAGCGGCTGACCCGGCTGCAAGGTCAAACGGGGCAGGCGGCCGGCAAGCGGCTCGCCGATGGCGGGTGCCAACCCCATGGCGGCGAGGGTGGCCGCCAGAGGCGGGGCAGAGGGCTGGCTGGTCATGCAAACTCCGGGGCAAACTGGGCCTTCATCATGCCAAGTTTGGCGGCCCGTTGCAGCAGGCTGTGATGGCCCCGGCAAAGGGGATCGCCGGCCGGGTACCACCTTTGCCCCCCCTCGCCCATTGGTTTACAATCGACGGGTTTTTTGGAACCCGGTTGGCGACCCGCCGACCTGGCCCCACCACGACATCAGTCTGTTAGTGCCAAGACATTAACCTGCTGAAAAGGAAGAGAATTAGCCAATGGCTCAATTTATTTACACCATGAACAGGGTCGGCAAGGTAGTGCCGCCCAAGCGTCATATTCTCAAGAACATCTCCCTCTCCTTCTTCCCGGGCGCCAAGATCGGTGTGTTGGGTCTGAACGGCGCCGGTAAATCGACCCTGCTGCGCATCATGGCAGGGCTAGATACCGAGATCGAAGGGGAAGCCCGTCCGCAGCCCGGCATCAAGATCGGCTACCTGCCGCAGGAGCCCAAGCTGGATCCGGAGCAGACCGTACGCGAAGCGGTCGAAGAGGCGGTCGGCGAGGTGAAGCGCGCCATGGCCCGGCTGGACGAGGTCTATGCGGCCTACGCCGACCCGGATGCGGATTTCGACAAGCTGGCCCGCGAACAGGGCGAGCTGGAAGCCATCATCCAGGCCCAGGGTGGCCACAACATGGAAAACCAGCTGGAGCGCGCGGCCGATGCCCTGCGCCTGCCGGCCTGGGATGCCAAGATCAAGCACCTCTCCGGTGGTGAGCGCCGCCGTGTGGCGCTGTGCCGCCTGCTGCTGGAAAAGCCGGACATGCTGCTCTTGGACGAACCGACCAACCACCTGGACGCCGAGTCCGTGGCCTGGCTGGAGCGCTTCCTGCACGACTACGAGGGCACCGTCGTTGCCATCACTCACGACCGTTACTTCCTCGACAACGTGGCCGGCTGGATCCTGGAGCTGGACCGCGGCGAGGGTATCCCGTGGGAGGGCAACTACTCCTCCTGGCTGGAGCAAAAAGATGCCCGTCTGGCGCAGGAAGCCAGCACGGAAGCGGCGCGTCGCAAGTCCATCGAGAAAGAGCTGGAGTGGGTTCGCCAGAACCCGAAAGGCCGTCAGGCCAAATCCAAAGCCCGTATGGCCCGCTTCGAAGAGCTCAACACCAACGACTACCAGAAGCGCAACGAGACCAACGAGCTGTTCATTCCGCCCGGACCGCGCCTCGGCGACAAGGTGGTGGAAGTAGCCAACCTGCGCAAATCCTACGGTGACCGGGTGCTGATCGACGATCTGTCGTTTGCCATTCCGAAGGGGGCCATCGTCGGCATCATAGGCCCGAACGGTGCCGGTAAATCGACCCTGTTCCGCATGATGTCGGGTCAGGAGCAGCCGGATTCAGGCGCCATCACCCTGGGCGAAACCGTGGTGCTGGCCTCTGTCGATCAGTTCCGCGACAGCATGGACGACAAGAAGACGGTGTTCGAGGAAGTCGCCGACGGCCAGGACATCCTGCGCATCGGCAACTACGAGTTCCCGAGCCGCGCCTACATCGGCCGCTTCAACTTCAAGGGTGCCGATCAGCAGAAGCGGGTCGGCGAGCTCTCCGGTGGTGAACGCGGCCGTCTGCACCTGGCCAAGCTGCTGCAGACCGGCGGCAACGTGCTGCTGCTGGATGAACCGACCAACGATCTGGACATCGAAACCCTGCGCGCCCTCGAGAACGCCCTGCTGGAGTTCCCGGGCTGCGCCATGGTCATCTCCCACGACCGCTGGTTCCTCGACCGCATCGCCACCCACATCCTGGACTACCAGGACGAGGGCAAGATCGAATTCTTCGAAGGCAACTTCACCGAATACGAAGAGTGGAAGAAGAAGACCTACGGCGCCGAGGCGGTCCAGCCGCACAGAGCCAAGTACAAGCGCATCGCCAAGTAAACCGGCAAATGCGACAAGGGGAGCCCAGGCTCCCCTTTCTTGTGCCCGATGGCTTACAATCCAAGACGGATACCTTTTATGCATGGATGTAGCAAGATGACGACCCAGCCCACCACAGAGAAGAAACTGACCATCCAGATCCGGGTTGAACCGGGCTGCCTCGGGCCGGACGGCAAGGCGCACATCGAGACCTTCTGTGCCGCCGCCGCCAGGATCTTCGCCGCCGTGGAGCCGGAGCTGGTGAACTGGACCCTGCTGCCCCGCTATGACAAGCAATTGCCGGAGCAGGAGTTCTTCATCGACGGCCGCAAACTGAGCGAGGAGCAGGCCAGCCTCTTCCTGCGCCGCCTGGGGCGGGAACTGGGAGAGGTGCAGGACAAGCTCGACTCCGTGCTGGCCCAGCTGGTGGAGCGTTACTTCAAGACCCTCTGACCCGATCCCAGCCCCTCAAAAGGTTCTCCAGCGAGAACCTTTTTTATTTTCGGCGGGGAAAACGTTTGAATTTTTGCTCTATTCATTGATCCGCCTCGCAGATCCGGGGTTTGTAAACGGCGCCGCCTGTGTAAAAATGTGCGCGCTGTCACGGTATCAGGACGAGTCTGGTTGTTTAACCACCAGAAAGCGGGCGTCACTCCCCCATGGAGGATGCCCCTCTCCTGCTGCTTATTTCACGTCACCTATTGGAATCCAACATGAATCAACCACACCAGGCCCCCGCACAGGCCGCCGGGCAAGGATTGCTTGAGCGTCTGTTTGCCCTGAAGGGCCATGGCACCAACGCCCGCACCGAAGTGATCGCCGGCATCACCACCTTCCTGACCATGGTCTACATCGTCTTCGTCAACCCGCAGATCCTCTCTGCGGCGGGCATGGACACCCAGGCCGTGTTCGTTACCACCTGCCTTATCGCCGGCATCGGCAGCATCCTGATGGGCCTGTTGGCCAACCTGCCCATCGCGCTGGCACCGGCCATGGGCCTCAATGCCTTCTTCGCCTTCGTGGTGGTGGCCGGCATGGGCTACTCCTGGCAAGTGGGCATGGGCACCATCTTCTGGGGCGCCATGGGCCTGCTGATCCTCACCCTGTTGCGGGTGCGCTACTGGCTCATCGCCAATATTCCGCTCACCCTGCGGGTCGGCATCACCGCCGGCATTGGCCTGCTGATCGCCCTGCTCGGCCTGCACAACGCCGGCATCGTGGTGGCCAGCCCCGCGACCATGGTGACCGTGGGCAACCTCACCTCCCTGCCCTGCCTGCTGGGGCTGCTCGGCTTCTTCCTGATCTGCATCTTCTCCGCCCGCGGCGTCCACTCCGCCGTGCTGATCGCCATCGTGGTGACCACCACCCTGGGCTGGCTGTTTGGCGACGTCACCTTCAAGGGCTTCGTCTCCATGCCTCCCAGCATAGAGCCGGTGTTCGGCCAGCTGGATCTGATGGGGTCGCTCGACATCAGCCTGGCCGGGATCATCTTCTCCTTCATGCTGGTCAACCTGTTCGACTCCTCCGGCACCCTGATCGGCGTCACCAACCGCGCCAAGCTGGCCGATGACAAGGGGCACTTCCCGCGCATGAAGCAGGCCCTGCTGGTGGATAGCGCCAGCTCCGTCGGCGGCGCCTTCATGGGCACCTCCTCGGTCACCGCCTTCATCGAGAGCAGCTCAGGCGTTGCCGTCGGCGGCCGTACCGGTCTGACCGCCATCGTGGTCGGCCTGCTGTTCCTGCTGGCCATCTTCTTCTCCCCGGTCGCAGCCATGGTGCCGGCGTATGCGGCGGCAGGGGCCCTCATCTACGTGGGCGTGCTGATGTGCTCCGAGCTGACCCGGGTGAAGTGGGAAGACCTGACCGAAGCGGTACCAGCCTTCATGACCGCCGTCATGATGCCGTTCAGCTTCTCCATCACCGAGGGGATCGCCGTGGGCTTCATCTCCTACTGCGTGATGAAGGCGGGTACCGGCCGCTGGCGCGAGATCAACCCCTGCGTGCTGGTGGTGGCCCTGCTGTTCGTACTCAAGTTTGTCTGGGTCGACAGCCACTAAGCCGCGACGCACAAATACTGCGCAAACAAAAATGCCCGTCAGCGACGGGCATTTTTTTATGGCTGATGAAGGGGCGCTCAGCGAATGCCGCGCGCCTCGCGGATCCACTCCCAAGCCTGCTGGATCTCCTGGGTCTTCTCCTTGGCCATCTCCATCATCTCGGGCGGCAAGCCCTTGGCGGCCAGCTTGTCCGGGTGATGTTTGCTCATCTCCTTACGGTAGGCGCGCTTGATCTCCTGATCGCTGTCGCTCTCGCTCACCCCCAACAGCTGATAGGCATCCTTGAGCCTGTCACGGGAGGGGGCCTCCTGCCGATACTGCTGACCACCCTGCCCGCCATTCTGATACTGACCGCCGTGGGCCCGGTTGAAGAAGTTCATCTGCGCCTCGGCCATCGCCAGGATGCGGGCCAGCTCGATACGGCTGAAGCCCAGCTCGTCGGCGATGGTGTGCAGGATGGCACGCTCGCTGGCCTCGACCTTGCCATCGGCGAAGGCGGCCTGCAGCTGTACCTCGAGGAAGAAGCGCAGGATATCGCGCTGGCCCTGGCTGGCCTGGCGAAACTCGGCCAGGGTCTCCCGCAGCGGGAAGTCCGCCTCCTTGCCCTGGCGGAACGACTCCTGAGCGCGAGCCCGCTGCTCCCCTGCCAGCCGCATCCGGTCCATCAGGTTGGAGGCGACCCGGATCTCCTGCTCGGTCACCTGGCCGCTCGCCTTGGCGATGTGGCCCATGACGGCGAAGGTGGCGTGGAAGAAGACCGCCTGTTGTTGCTGGGTGGGGGCGCGGCGAAAATTCAAGCCCATGCCCCGATCGAAGCGGTGGCCGATCCAGAGGCCAAGCAGGGCACCAAAGATGTTGCCGAGCAGAAAACCGAAGAAGGCGCCAAGCACCTTACCCCAAATACGCATGGTTCAAGACCTCGTGAAATTAATGAGTGCGTCCTTGCAACTGATCGTCCAGCTCGTGCAGCCGCTGGGCCGTCCCTATGTCGCGCCACTCGCCGGCCAGCAGGCTGCCGCCCACCCTGCCTTGCGCCATCCACCCCCGCAGCAGGGGCGCCAGCTTGCGTGCCCCCGCCGCCAATCCGGTAAAGGCGGCGGGATGATAGAGCCCGACGCCACTGAAGGTCAGCGCCGGTGTATCAACCACCTTGCCCGCCTGCAGCGCAAAATCCCCCGCCGGATGCTGCGGCGGGTTGGGCACCAGCCAGAGGTGAGCCAGCTGGTCGCCAAGGGGCTGGCTCACCAGGGTGCGATAGTCCAGGTCGAGCCAGGTATCGCCGTTGATCACCAGAAAAGGATCGCTGCCCAGCAGCGGCAGCGCCTGTACGATGCCGCCGGCGGTCTCCAGCGCGCTCTCCTCGGCCGACCAGTGGATGGAGACCCCGAACGCACGGCCATCGCCGAGCGCCTCCACCAGCTTGTGACCAAGCCAGGCGTGATTGATGACCAGGTCGGTCACACCGGCCGCCTTGAGTTTTTCGATATGGTGCACGATGAGCGGCCTGCCCCCCACCGCCAGCAGTGGCTTGGGCAGGCTGTCGGTGAGCGGGCGCATCCGCTCGCCGCGACCGGCGGCCAGGATCATCGCCTTCATGACGCCACTCCGCTGCGGGCCAGCCCGGGCAGCACCACCTGCTCCAGCCACTGGCCGAAGCGGGCCAGCACCGGATAGGCGACGCCATGGCTGCGGCAGACATCCACCACGTAGCCCAGGGTGCGGGGAATGTCCTTGAGGTAGCCGGACTTGCCGTCACGGTGGTAGAGCCGGGTGAAGATGCCCGCCGCCTTGAGGTGGCGCTGCATGCCGGTGAGGTCAGCGGCGCGACGAAACGCGGCGTAATCAAGCCCGCCGAGCAGCTTGGCCTGCTGCAAAGTGTCGAAGCCGAGTCGCATGCCCTGCTCGATCACCGCGTCCGGCCAGCGCACGTAGCAGTCTTTCAGCAGGGAGACCAGGTCATAGCTGAGCGGGCCGATGACCATGTCCTGGAAGTCGATGACCGCCAGCTCGCTGTCGGCCGGGGTCTCACCGCCGCACACCATCAGGTTGCGGCTGTGAAAATCACGGTGCATCACCCCCTGCGGCTGGGTCAGGTTGTTCTCGGTGAGGCAGGCGAAGGTCTCATCGAGCAGCTGCTGCTCTTCATCGCTCAGGGTCAGTTGCAGATGGTGACCCAGCAGCCACTCGGGGAAGATGCTGTTCTCCCGCGCCATAAAGGCGGAATCAAAAGGCTCCAGGTCCAGCTCAACGGCGCCGAGACGGGGCAGCAGCGCGATGGCCTTGCCGTACCAGGCCTGCACATTGTCTGCGTTCAGGCAGCCGATAAGCTGGGTATCCCCCAGATCGGTCACCGCCAGCAGCCCCTGCTCGTAGTCCACCGCCCGCACCTCGGGGGCCAGCAGGCCGCCGGCGTGCAGGGCCGAAGCATTGCGGACAAACTCATGATTCTTTTCGGTTTTAGGGTTGGCATCCACCCAGATCAGGCCACCGCCACGGTGGTAGCGGCGAAAACTGGCGTCACCGGAAATGAGAGTCAACTGAAGGCTGGCATCACCGGAAATCCGGCGCGCCCAGTGCAGCAAGAGGGAATCGCGATCGTGCATAAGTCGGGGACCAAATTGGAAAGCAGCACTTGGCTGTTAGCCCTGGCCGCAATAATGCTTTATCATTGCCGGCTAACATAAAGCAATGACATGCAATGTCAACTCGATGAATCCTGTCGTAAAATGCATGTCTTGAATCAGCCGTAGCTACCACGGATTGCGCGAGTCTTTCACATGACAAAACGGACACTGGGATACTCCTATCCCATCGCCCTGACCATCAGCCTTGTTCCTGCCCTGACCCCTGCCATCGTGCAGGCAGCGCCGCTGACGCCGCCTCCCGCCACCGGGATCCTGGACGGGCTCTGCTATGACTATGTCCCCAAAATTGAAAAACTGGCGCCCGGCACCGACGCCAATGCCCAGCCCGTGGAGGTGGATGCCGATCGCCTCGAAGCCAAGCAGGGCGGCACCGCCGTCTATCAGGGCGACGTCAAGGTGCGCCAGGGCGTGCGCAAGTTCGATTCCGACTACGCCGAGCTCGATCAGAAGAGCCGGGACGTCATCGCCATCGGCAACATCTATTACAACGACGGCCAGATCACGGTCACCAGCGACAAGACCCTGAAATCCAACCTGGATACCAAAAATTCCGAGCTGGAAGAGGGCAAGTATCAGGTGCATGGCTCGCCGGTGCGCGGCTCCGCCGACCGGGTCACCATGACCAACAACAACCAGAACATCACCCTGGAAGGGGCCCAGTACACCACCTGCCCACCGGGCCAGGAAGTGTGGACCCTGAAGGCGGGCAGCATCGACATCGATCAGACCGAGGTGTTCGGGGAGGCCTGGAACGCCAGCCTCTGGCTCTACGACTATCCGGTGTTCTACTTCCCGTACATCAACTTCCCCATCAAGGATGAGCGCAAGACGGGCCTGCTCTACCCGGGTTACACCCAGAGCTCCAAGAACGGCATGGACATCACCCAGCCGTTCTACTGGAACATAGCCCCCAACTACGATGCCACCATCACCTCCCGCTTCATGGACAGACGAGGCCTGATGGAGCAGGTGCAGTTCCGCTACATGCCGGATCCGGCCCACGTGGGCAGCCTCTACTTCGAGAACCTGGCCAACGACAAGCAGTACGACGAGACCCCGAGCCTCAACCAGGCCATGTCCGACGGTCACCGTTACCTGCTCAACGCCAACCACACCTCGCTGTTTGCCGACAACGCCATGCGGGTGTCGCTCGACTACACCAAGGTGCGGGATCGGGATTACAACTACTTCAACGACTTCTCCCCCAAGGTGGGTACCCAGGTCGAGAACCAGTTGCAGCAGTCCCTGATGGCCGGTTACTTCCAGCCCAACTGGAACATCAACACCGAGGTGCGCACCTACCAGATCCTGCTGGCCAGCGCCCAGCAGCCCCACGAGCTGATGCCGCGCATCGACCACAACTACTACCAGCAGGGCAGCTGGTACGATCTGGCCTGGAACACCGAGATCACCAAGTTCGGCTACAACAATGCCCAGGCCATCGCCCAGAACCAGGGCGGCGCCTACACCGGCACCCGGGTCTACACGGCCCCGACCCTGACCATGCCGCTGATCAACGAGGCAGGCTACTACCTCGACAGCCAGTACAAGCTGATGTACACCCGTTACGATCAGGAAGTGCCGGACAACATGAGCCAGACCTTCGTCAGCCGCTTCACCCCTGCAGGGGCCAACGGGGTTACGCTGGACGAAGGGATCATCACCCGCACCCTGCCGTCGTTCCGCCTCAAGGGCGGCATGACCTTCGAGCGCAACCAGAACTGGTTCGGCGGCGATGCCAACCAGACCCTGGAGCCGGAGTTCCAGTACCTCTATGTGCCCTACAAGGATCAGGACAACATAGGCATCTATGACTCCACCACCATGCGCCAGGACTACTACAGCCTGTTCAGCGACCGCCGCTATGCCGGCCTGGATCGCATCAGCGACTCCAACAGGATCTCCATCGGCCTCACCAGCCGGGTATATGATGAGGTCGGCGATGAACGAATTCGGCTGGCCGTTGCCCAAGCTTTCGATTTCGTTGCGCCCAGGGTCAAGCTCTATCCCAGCGAGACCCTGACCACCAACACCCGCTCCCCGCTCTCCTTCGAGGGGGATGCCAAGATCAACGAGCAGTGGTTTGCCCATGCCGGCGCGCAATATGATATGGACCAGAGCCGGCTCAGCTCCTCCAACAGCGCCCTCGAATATCGCCACGAGAAGCTGATCAGCCAGTTGAACCACCGTTTCGTGCGCGACGCCAACTACGATCTCGAAAACCGGGGACAGGTCACCGACCTCAACCAGATCGGCCTGCTGTTGACCACGCCGCTCAACGATCAGTGGCACCTGTACGGGGGTTACTACCAGGAGCTCAACCAGAGCGTGAAGTCTGATCGCAAGGTGGGCCTGAAGTACGACTCCTGCTGCTGGAGCATCAACTTCAACCTGGAGTGGGTCAACACTCCGGACAACGTGACCCTGCGTCCGACCTCGGAGCGCAGCCTGGGCATTCAGTTTGAAATGAAAGGATTGGGTAGCGTGGGTACCGGCTCCAAGGGCACCTCCCTTGACACCGAAGCACTGCCTTACATTCGTCCGTTTAACCTGCGAGACCAATAAGCGGTCTGGCAAACGCCTTGAGAGATGGATATGAAGAAGACGTTGATTTCCCTGCTGACTGCAGGCCTGTTCGGAGCCATGAGCCAGGGTGCCTTCGCCGCCCCCGAGCTGATGGACAAGGTGCTTGCCGTGGTCAACAAGGACGTGGTGCTGGCCAGCCAGCAGGAGGCCCTGGTCCAGAAGGTCAAGATCTCCGCCCAGGAAAACGGCCAGTCCCTGCCCGATGACGCTACCTTGCGCAAACAGGCGCTGGACCGCCTGATCCAGGAGAGCCTGCAGTTGCAGCTGGCCGAGCGCCAGGGCCTCAAGATCAGCGATACCCAGCTGGAGCAGGCCATCCAGAGCATCGCCGCCGACAACAAGATGACCCTGGATCAGCTGCGTGCCCAGCTGGATCGCGAGGGGCTGACCTATGCCCAGTATCGGGAAGAGGTGCGCCGCGAGATCCTGATGAACGAGGTGCGCCGCAACCAGGTGCGCCGCCGCATCAACATCTCCGAGCAGGAGGTGAAGCAGGTGGTGGATATCCTGGCCAAGCAGGGTCAGCAGCAACAGCAGTACCATGTCGGCCACATCCAGGTTGCCCTGCCGGACAACCCAAGCGCCGAGCAGCTCAACGCCGCCAAGAGCAAGATTGAACGCATCCTGGCCGCCCTCAAGCAGGGCGCCGACTTCCGCAAGATGGCCATTGCCGAGAGCAGCGGACCCAAGGCGCTGGAAGGGGGTGACTGGGGCTGGATGAGCCCGCAAGAGATGCCGACCCTGATGGCCGAAGCGGTGCAGGGTGCCAAGAAGGGCGACATCGTCGGCCCGCTGCGCTCCGGTGCCGGTCTGCACATCATCAAGGTGTTCGACAGCAAGGGCCAGCAGCAGGTGGTGCAGACCGAAGTGCGCGCCCGCCACATCCTGATCAAGCCCTCCATCATCCTGAGCGAAGAGAAAGCCAAGGGGATGCTGGACGGCATCCTGCACGACATCAAGAGCGGCAAGGCGAGCTTCGCCAGCCTGGCAGAGAAGTACTCCGAGGATCCGGGCTCCGCGGTGCAGGGTGGCGAACTGGGCTGGTCCGATCCCAACGTCTACGTGCCCGAGTTCCGCGACATGGTCAACCGCCTGCAACCGGGCCAGATCAGCGAACCCTTCCGCACTACCCACGGCTGGCACATCGTCCAGCTGGAAGAGCGCCGCAGCCAGGATGCCACCACCAAGGCCCAGGAGCAGCGCGCCTATCAGCTGATCTACAACCGCCGCTTCACCGAAGAGTCCCAGGCCTGGCTGGACGAGCTGCGTGACGAAGCCTACATCCAGATCGAAGGCGCCGGCAGCTAATGACCTGTCGTCGCCTCGCCATTACCCCGGGTGAACCGGCCGGGATCGGCCCGGATCTGGTGCTGCAGATTGCCCAGCAGGATTGGCCGCACCAGCTGGTGGTGATCGCCGATCCGGCGCTGCTGCGCGAACGGGCCGCCCTGCTTGGGCTGCCCGTCGAGCTGCTGCCCTATGATGCCGGTCAGCCGGCACAACCGCAGCGGGCGGGCACCCTGACCGTCTGCCCGGTTCCCCTCGGCGCCGCCGTGATACCGGGCAAGCTGGACGAGGGCAATGGCGCCTACGTGCTGGCCACCCTGCAACGCGCCTGCGACGGCAACATGAGCGGCGAGTTTGCCGCCGTGGTGACCGGGCCGGTGCACAAGGGGATCATCAACCAGGCTGGCGTCTCGTTCAGCGGTCACACCGAGTTCTTCGCCCAGCAATCCAACACCGCCGACGTGGTGATGCTGCTGGCGACCGAAGGGCTGCGGGTCGCGCTGGCGACCACCCACATTCCGCTGGCCTATGTGGCGATGGCCATCACCGAGGATCGCCTCGGCAAGGTGATCCGCATCCTGGATGCGGATCTCAAAGCCAAGTTTGGCATCGCCAAGCCCCGCATTTACGTCTGCGGCCTCAACCCCCACGCCGGGGAAGGCGGCCACCTCGGCCGTGAAGAAATTGATGTGATCGAACCCGCCCTGGCCGGCCTGCGCCAGGAGGGGATCGATCTGGTCGGCCCGCTGCCGGCCGATACCCTGTTCCAGGAGAAATACCTCAAGGATGCGGATGCGGTACTCGCCATGTACCACGACCAGGGGCTGCCCGTGCTCAAATACAAGGGCTTCGGCAGTTCGGTCAATATCACCCTTGGACTCCCTTTCATCCGCACTTCGGTGGATCACGGCACCGCACTGGATCTGGCAGGCAAGGGCCTGGCCGACTCCGGCAGCCTGATCACCGCGATCAACCACGCCATCAAGATGGTAGAGAAAAAAAGATATGAGCAGTAAGGTGCACATGGGCCACACGGCCCGTAAGCGTTTCGGTCAGAACTTCTTGCACGATCGCTACGTGATCGACCAGATCGTGGCCGCCATCAATCCACAGCCGGGTCAGAACCTGGTGGAGATAGGCCCGGGTCTGGCCGCGCTGACCGAGCCGGTCGCCGCCCAGATGGACAAGATGACCGTGGTCGAGCTGGACCGGGATCTGGCGGCGCGCCTGCGCGAGCACCCGACCCTGAAGGACAAGCTCACCGTCATCGAAGCCGATGCCATGCGTTTCGACTTCAGCACCCTAATGGGGGAAGGCAAGGGGCCGCTGCGCATCTTCGGCAACCTGCCCTACAACATCTCCACCCCGCTTATCTTCCACCTGTGCGAGTTCGCCGATCGGGTAGAAGACATGCACTTCATGCTGCAAAAGGAAGTGGTGCTGCGTCTGGCCGCCGGCCCGGGCAGCAAGGCCTACGGCCGGCTGAGCGTGATGACCCAGTACTACTGCCAGGTAGTGCCTGTGCTGGAAGTGGGCCCTGGTGCCTTCAAGCCGGCGCCCAAGGTGGATTCTGCCGTGGTCCGTCTGATCCCGCACAAGAACCCGACTATTGTCGCGAAAGACATTCGTTGCCTGAACCGGGTCTGCACCGAGGGCTTCGGCCAGCGTCGCAAGACCATTCGCAACAGCTTCTCCAACTTCATCACGGACGCCCAGCTGACCGAACTTGGCATCGATGGCAACCTGCGCCCGGAGAACCTCTCCCTCGAGCAGTTCGTCATGATCGCCAACTGGCTGGCGGATCAGCCAAAGGCCTGATCCCGTGGCAACCCCGCACATCCTGGTCCGCCCATACCCCTCGTATGTGGCGGACAGCAAAGACCCTTACCAGTTCCACTATCTCATCGAGATCGAGAACCTGGGGCCCGGCCCGGCGCAACTGCTGCGCCGGCGCTGGCTCATCACAGATGCCAATGGCAAGATGCTGGAAGTTGAAGGCCCCGGCGTGGTCGGCGAGCAGCCGGTCATCGCCCCCGGCGAGACCTTCCGCTATCAGAGCGGCGTGCCGCTGGCCACCCCGCTCGGCGTGATGGAAGGGAGTTATACCCTGCAAGACGAGTCGGGGCAGCAATTCGAGGTGCCTATCGCACCCTTTACGCTGGCCGTCCCCCACATTATCAACTGAGGTTTCATGGCGAACTGTTTTGTTGGCGATATCCAGGGCTGTTACGACGACTTGCGCCGTCTGCTGGATCTGGCCGAGTTCGATCCCGCTAACGACGTACTCTGGCTGTGCGGCGATCTGGTCGCCCGCGGCCCGGACTCCCTCAACACCCTGCGCTTCGTCAAAGGGCTGGGCAACCGTGCCGTCACCGTGCTCGGCAACCACGACCTGCACCTGCTGGCAGTCGCCGATGGGGTCGCCCCGCTCAAGAAGAAAGACAGACTGCAGGAGCTGATGGACGCCCCGGATCGGGACGAGCTGCTGGAGTGGCTGCGCCACCGCCCGCTGCTGGCGGAGCACCCCGACCTGCCCATCATGATGGTGCATGCCGGCATCTCCCCGGCGTGGGACGCCCGCACCGCCCGCAACTGTGCCCGCGAGGTGGAAAGCCTGCTGCGCGGTGATCAGTACCAGTGGCTGCTGCACAACATGTATGGCGATCAGCCCGATGGCTGGCAGGACGATCTGGTCGGGATCGAACGTTATCGCTACATCATCAACACCTTCACCCGGATGCGCTTCTGCTATTTCGACGGCCGGCTCGACTTCAAATGCAAGAAGGGCCCCACCGAGTCGACCCCGGGCCTGCGCCCCTGGTTCGAGCAGCGCGAACACCATGTGGACGACCCCATTCTGGTGTTCGGCCACTGGGCGGCCCTGATGGGCAACACCGGCAAGCAGGATATCAAGGCGCTCGACACCGGTTGCGTCTGGGGCAACAGCCTCACCCTGTGGCGTTATGAAGATGATGCCCTGATCGCGACCCCCTGCCCTACCTACGCCAAGTAATGGTGAGGCGAGCGTCTGGACAATAAGAGCCTCACCCTGTGGTGCCATGAAGATGATGCGCTGACCGCCACTCACAGTCCCGCCAACGCCGGGTAGGCTGCAAAACAAAACGGGCCCGGCATTGCCGGGCCCGTTTTTTATGGTGCACAGCTCACCCTAGAGCTTGCGTCCCAGTCGTTTCTCGATCTGCTGTCGCTCCCACTCGGGGCCGAACAGCTTGAAGGGCTGGAACAGGTTGATGGCATGGGAGATCAGCCCCAGCCCCCAGCCCAGTGCCGGCCACCAGGCCCAGATATAACCAGGGTTGCTCAGGTAGTTGATGACAAACAGCCCGCATATTACCAGCAGGTAGCTGGCGATGTGGTAATAGAAGCCCTTGAGCCCCTCCACATAGCGCATGGCGGCCCGCTCCTCTACCGATACCCGGATCTGATCCCGTTCCATCGTGTCACTCCCTCTCATTTCATGCTCCTGTTGGCTTGTACCGTCAAGTTGCGCCACCTCGAGCTCAAAGACGGCGGCCAGGGCCTTGAGGGATTCCAGTCCGGGCTGCTGACCCTGCTCGATCCGCTGAATGGTGCGAACGCTCAGGCCGGTAAAGGCGGCCAACTGCTCCTGTGACCAGCCCCGCTGCAATCTCAACTTCCTGACGATCATCTCGAACTCCTTGTGGTTGATTGACGGGGCCAGCATAGGGGCCGGAGGGTGGCATGCGACACGACAGCAGCCTGACACCAACCTGACTTTCCTTTTAATTCAGTGCATTAGATAAAATAGAGAGAGCAGAAATCCCATCAGTCCTCCCCACAACGCCCCCTCTCGATGACCTGACAGCAGGGCGACAGAGGCGCTTCTAGCAAGATAGCGCCCTGCTCTTCGGGGAGTCGAGCTTATAGCGCCTGCATCAGCTCGGCGGCAATTTCAAAGGAGCGCAGCCGCGCCTGATGATCGACGATGGGACCGTTGAACATCAGCTCGTCGGCCCGGGTTTCCGCCAGCAGCGCCTTGAGGCCGTGGCGTACCTGATCCGGGTTGCCCACCAGCGAGCGGGCCAGGGTCTGCTCCATCGCCACCAGCTCGCGCTCGGACCACTCCTCGCTCAGTTCGACGACGGGCGCCGGCAACTTGCCCGCGTTGCCGCGATGCAGGCGCAGGAACTGCTGCTGCAGGGTAGTGAACTGGAAGCGCGCCTCCCGCTCGCTGTCGGCGGCGATCATGTTGATGCAGACCACCGCATGGGGCTTGGGCCAGCGGGCGGAGGGGCGATACTGGGAGCGGTAAATTTCCAGCGCCTGCAGCAGCATGGCGGGGGCGAAGTGGGAGGCAAAGCCGAACGGCAGCCCCATGGCCGCCGCCAACTGGGCGCTGTAGAGGCTGGACCCCAGCAGCCAGATGGGCAGATGCAGCCCCTGGCCCGGCACCGCCTGCACCGCCCCCACCTCGTCGCCAAAGTAGTCCATCAGCTCGCGCACATCCGCCGGGAAGTCATCCACCTCGCCGCTGCGCTGGCGTCTGAGCGCCCGCATGGTGCGCTGATCGGTGCCCGGCGCGCGGCCAAGGCCGAGATCGATGCGATCCGGATAGAGTGACGCCAAGGTGCCGAACTGCTCGGCAATGACCAGCGGCGAGTGGTTCGGCAGCATGATGCCGCCGGCGCCGATGCGCAGGGTATTGGTGCCGCCGGCCAGGTGACCGATCAGCACAGAGGTGGCGGCGCTGGCGATGCCCGGCATGTTGTGGTGCTCGGCCAGCCAGTAGCGGTTGTAACCCCAGCGCTCGGCATGACGGGCCAGATCCAGCGAGCGGCGAAACGATTCGGCCGGCTGGGAGCCTTCGGCCACGGGCACCAGATCGAGCACGGAATAGGGGATGGCAGACATGGGTCACTCCATTGATTCACAGACCAGTAACAAGGGGGGGCAATGTAGCACGGGATACCTGAATGAATCACCTGATCGGCCGGCAAAATTGACGGTCACGGGTTCCGGGAGCACCAGCAGGGGGAGTTTCTCTCTGTCACATCCCGATCTCTCTGAATGGGTTATTGTGTTTATTGTCATCCTGCAGGCACACTGCAGGTTGATCGTCTCTGCAATCGCCCGTGTGACAAGGATGTGTCCATGACAACTGCCAGGCCAGGTCGTAAACCCTTCTATGTGCATATCGCCACCCTCTTCATCCTGCTGTTCACCCTGCTCGGCAGCGCCCTCATCGCCTTGCAGTTCCAGCAAGGGGCCCGCCAGGGGCTGGAGCACGAGCGACAGAACTTTCTGCAGTATCGCCAGCAGCTGGCCCTCGCCCTGCAACTGAACGAGCGGCCGGCCCGCATGTCGCTCAGCCTGCTGCGCAGCGGCCAGCTGGCGGCCATGACCAACCTGACCGACCGTCTGGCCTACCTGCCGCAACTGGTGGAGGTGCTGGCCAACAGCCCCAGCTATGGGGCCGTCTATGCCGGCTACGAGGATGGCGACTTCTTTCTGGTGCGCAAACTGACCGAACGGGCCAAGACCCAGCTAGGGGGCGTGCCGGCCGCCAGCAGCCTGCTGGTGCAGAGCCTCAGCCAGGGCAAGGGGGAGTTTCTCTATTTCGATCAGCGGCTGAGCCTGCTCGAGCGGCGCCCCATGCCGAACTACCGCTACGATCCCCGCAGCCGCGACTGGTACAAGCAGGCCCGCTGGCGAGCGGGGATCGCCACCACCAACCCCTACCTCTTCTTCACCACCAAGGAGCCAGGCATGACGCTGGCGGTGGAGAGCGACGACAGACGCGCCGTGATCGGGCTCGACACCAGCGTCGAGGGGTTGTCAGCCCTGATCGGCAAGCTGCAGCTGCCTGCCCAGAGCCAGGTGATCCTGTTCGATGAGTACGCCACCCTGCTGGCCGCCGATCCCAGGCACCTGCCCAGCTTCGAGCAGCTGAGCCAGCTGCCCATGCTGGCCAGCCTGCCCCACCCGGCCCTGGCGGACCTGCAACAACGGATCATCAGCCAGCCCACCTTGCTGAGCGACCCGGCCGAGCTCAACCTGACTGCCGCCGATGGCAGCGACTGGCTGGTCAACCTCTCCCCCCTCGGGAGCGACTCCCCCTTCCATATCGCCCTGCTGGTGTCGGCCGACCTGCTCTATCAGCAGGCCAGAGACGAGGCCCTGGTCAATCTGGGCTGGGCGCTGGCGGGCCTGCTGCTGCTGCTGCCGGTGATCTGGCTGGTCTCGCGGCGTACCGCCACCCCGCTGCTGGCGCTCACCAAGGAGGCGGAGCGGATCCAGCACTTCGATTTTGGCGAGAGCCGGGTCCCCGAGTCTTCCATCCGCGAGATCGACGATCTGGCCCATACCATGTCAGGCATGCGGCTGACTCTCGGCAACTTCATGAACATGGGACGGGCGCTGGCGGCCGAACACCGCTTCGACTCCCTGCTCAGCCGCATCCTGCACGAAACCATCGCCGCGGTGCAGGCCGAAGGGGGTTGTCTCTACCTGGCTCAGGAGCAGGGTATGGTGGCGGTACAGGCGCTATGGCGCAAAGCGCCGCTGCCGGCCGGGCAGATCCGCTGGCAGCAGGCCCTGTTTGGCGAGCTGGCCAGGGGCGAGCGGATCAGCCTCGCCATCGACCAGCAGGGCTGGCAGCAACATCTGGCCGACTGGGGCCCCTTCCCCGGCCCCTGCCAGCTGGTGGCCGAACCCCTGCGCAACCATCGCCAGGAGCTGATCGGCTGCCTGCTGCTGATCCTGCCAGACTGCTCGGCCCGTGAGCTGGCCTCGCGCATCAGTCTGATCGAGGCACTGGCGGGCACCTCGGCCTCGGCCATCGAGAATCAGCGCTTGCTGGAGGAGCAGAAGCAGTTGCTGGAGTCCTTCATCGAGCTGATGGCCGGCGCGATCGACGCCAAGAGCCCCTACACAGGTGGCCACTGCCAGCGGGTGCCGGAGCTGACCCGAATGCTGACCGAAGCCGCCTGTGCCCAGCAGCAGGGACCGTTCGCCGAGTTCCGGCTCAACGAGGAGGAGTGGGAGGCCATCCATATCGCCAGCTGGCTGCACGACTGCGGCAAGGTGACCACCCCCGAGTTCGTGGTGGACAAGGCCACCAAGCTGGAGACCCTGTACGATCGGATCCACGAGATCCGTACCCGCTTCGAGGTGCTCAAGCGCGACGGCTACATAGAGGCGCTGGCGGCCCGCCTGCCGGCGTCGGAGCGGGAAGCGGCCAGGGCTGCGGTGGCGCCGCTCTGGAGCACCCTGGACGAGGAGTTCGCCTTCATTGCCGAGTGCAACCTGGGCGGTGAATGGATGGCACCGGAGAAGCTGACCAGGCTGGATGCCATCGCCAGCCGCACCTGGCTGCGCACCCTGGACGATCGGCTCGGCATCAGCCGGGAGGAGCTCAAGCTGCGCCAGGGGGAGCCGGCCGCACCGCTGCCCTGCGTCGAGCCCCTGCTGGCGGACAAGGCCGCCCACCTCATCCCCCGCCCCGTCCACGATCAGCTGGACGAGCGCAACCCCTGGGGCTTCAAGGTGCGGGTGCCCACTCACCTCTACAACCGCGGCGAGCGCTACAACCTCGCCATCGGCCGCGGCACCCTCACCGAGGAGGAGCGCTACAAGATCAACGAGCACATCATCCAGACCATTCGCATGCTCGAACGCCTCCCCTTCCCCCGCCATCTACGCAGCGTGCCCGAGATTGCCGGCGGCCATCACGAGCGGATGGACGGCAAGGGCTACCCGCGCCAGCTGCTGGGCAGCCAGATGAGCATCCCCGCCCGCATCATGGCCATCGCCGACATCTTCGAGGCGCTGACCGCCAGCGATCGCCCCTACAAATCGGGCAAGACGGTCTCCCAGTCGCTGGCCATCATGCAGAGCATGGTGCGAGAGCAGCACATCGATCCCACCCTGTTTGCCCTGTTCGTCAGCAGCGGCATCTGGCGCGATTACGCCGGGAGATTCCTCGCCCCCGAACAGCTGGATCAGGTGGATGAAAACGCCCTGCTGGCCGGGCTGGCCTAGGGCCGGGTCATATTTTCTTACATTTGCGGGCTGGCCTGAACGCCCCCGGCTGGTTATAACGGTGCCCCTATAGCGAAGGGGGAGCAATAGACTCCCCCTCACTCTTTGTCACACCACACTGTTCAGGTTATCTATGTCAAAACATCTCATCATGCTGGGCGCGCTGACGCTCTCCGGCTGCTCCCTGTTGTCTCCCCCCGCCCCCACCGTCACCCCGGTGCACCTGGCCGATGCCAGCCAGCGCGGCTTCTACATCGAGTGCAGCAACATGACGGCCTGCTTCCAGCAGGCCAACCAGACCTGCCCGCAGGGCTACCAGGAGACGGATCGCCGTCAGCAGACCCTCTACAGCACCCAGTACACGGCAGGCAGCTATGACGACGAGAAGAAGGTCTACAAGGCTGGCAAACCCTATCGCATGGCCAACACGGTGCACTCTCTGACCATCCAGTGTCCGGTCGATATGGGCATCACGCCGCGCTGATCCGCGCTTTGCGGCCGGCACGAGGCAGCTGGCCCCGGCCGGCCGCTAGCCACCCTTTTCTTGTTTCATCGAGCACCACTCTCTTATGTCACCCCGAATGTTCCTGCTGGGCAGCCTCTTGCTGTCCGGCTGCGCCCTGCTGCCGGCGCCCGCCACCGTCACCGAACTCGCCTCCGCCAATCCCGCACTGCAACGCTTCCAGATCGAGTGCGCCGCACTGGAGGAGTGCCAGCAGCAGGCGACGCTGAGCTGCCCGCTCGGCTATCAGGAGACCGATCGCCGCCAGCGCACCTTCACTTCCCATCAGATGAGCATGGGGGCCGCCGATCCGATGACGGGGTTTCGCCCAAGCTTCCCCCAAAGCAGCACCTTCACCACCCATACCCTGCTGGTGCAGTGCCCCCGCAAGCCGGCACAGCCCCACCCGCTGGGACGCTGACAAAAAAGGGCCCGCAGGCCCTTTTTTCCGATGTCGCCACGCTCAGCTCAGCGCATCGCCTCGGCGTGCTGGCGGGCCAGCTCGTCGCTCATCAGTTCCCGCATCCTGAATTTTTGCAGCTTGCCGGTTACCGTCATGGGGTACTCCTCCACGAAACGGATGTATCTTGGCACTTTGAAGTAGGCGATGCGGGCCGACAAGAACTGCTTCAGCTCCTCCTCGCTGGCCTCCTGGCGGGGCCTGAGCTTGACCCAGGCACACACCTCCTCGCCATAGCGCTCGCTGTCGACCCCGAACACGGCTGCATCCTGCACCGCCGGATGATCGTAGAGCCGCTCCTCGATCTCGCGCGGGTAGATGTTCTCGCCACCGCGAATGATCAGCTCCTTGCTGCGTCCGACGATCCGCACATAGCCCTCTTCATCCATGATGCCGATGTCCCCCGAGTGCAGCCACCCTTCCTCATCTATGGTATCCGCCGTCTTGACCGGATCCTGCCAGTACCCCTGCATCACCCCGTTGCTGCGACAGCAGATCTCGCCCCGCTCGCCGATGGCCACTATCTCTCCGCTGGGGTCGACCAGCTTGATCTCGGTGTGACCGATGGCGCGGCCGACCGTGGTGACCCGCTTGTCCAGCGGCGCATCGATGGCGGTCATGTGATTGATGGGACTGCACTCGGTCTGGCCGTAGGCGATGGTCACCTCGGTCATGTGCATCAGGGTCTGCACCTTGCGCATCAAGGGCTCGGGGCAGATGGCACCGGCCATGATACCGGTGCGCAGAGAGGAGAGATCGAACTGGTCAAACTCCGCCAGCTCCAGCTCGGCGATGAACATGGTCGGCACCCCGTGCAGGGCGGTGCAGCGCTCCTCGCTCACCATCCGCAGGGTGGCCGCCGGATCGAAAGCTTCGGCCGGAAACAGGGCGCAGGCCCCCACGCTGATGCAGACCAGATTGCCGAGCACCATGCCGAAACAGTGGTAGAGCGGCACCGGGATGCAGAGCCGATCCTGCTCGCTGAACGCCATGCCTTGCGCCACCTGGCGGCCGTTGTTGAGGATGTTGCTGTGACTGAGGGTAGCCCCCTTGGGGTTGCCCGTGGTGCCCGAAGTGAACTGGATATTGATGGCGTCATCGGGTTTGAGGGTGGCGGCCACTCGGGCCAGCCAGGCCGGATCTTGCCGGTCGCCCAGTGCCAGCACCTCGGGGAAGTTGAGCATGCCGGCGCTTTGCTCCTCCCCGAGCCGGATCACCATCTCCAGGCTCGGCAGCCGGGATGATGTCAGGCGGCCTGGCGGACAGCTCGCCAGCTCGGGGGCCAGCTCCCCCAGCATGGCGAGGTAGTCGCAGCCCTTGAACGCGCTGGCGCAGATGAGGGCCCGACAGCCCACGTTGTTGATGGCAAAGGCGAGCTCGTAGCTGCGGTAGGCGGGGTTGATGCAGACCATGATGGCCCCGATGCGGGCCGTAGCGAATTGCACCAGACACCACTCGATGTTGTTGGGCGACCAGATGCCGACCCGATCCCCTGGCCGGATCCCGAACGCCAGCAGGCCCAGCGCCAGCCGGTCTATCTGGGTCAGGTATTCCCGGTAGTTCCAGCGGATCTGCTGGTGGCGCACCACCACGGCGGGCCGCTCGGGGAAACGTTCCGCCACCTCTTGCAGGTAGGCGCCTATGGTCTGGTGAAGCAGCGGCTGATCGCAAGGACCGGCCCGGTAGCTGAGCAGTGAGGTCATGGGGTGACTCCTGGCCACATAGGTTGGAATTGCCTACTGCTCGGCTGGCGTGTTTTTCAGCTTGTTACATTAATGTAAAATTAGGCCTTGTAAAAGACTCACTTTGGTCTAATAACGGCCATAAAAAAACGGCCAACCGAAGTTGACCGTTTACAGACGCGGGGCAGATCAGAACAGCAGGTGCGCCACCCCGGCGATGACCGGCAGGGTGATCAGGGTGCGCAGCAGGAAGATCACGAACAGCTCCCACAGCTTGACCGGGATCTTGCTGCCCAGCAGCAGGGCGCCCACTTCCGACATGTAGATGAGCTGGGTGACCGACATGGCGGCGATCACGAAGCGGGTCATCTCGCTCTCGATGGTGGAGGCCAGCACCGCCGGGATGAACATGTCGGCGAAGCCCACCATGATGGTCTTGGAAGCGGCTTCAGCCTCCGGCAGTTGCAGCAGCTCCAGCAAGGGAACGAAGGGGGCCCCCAGCCAGTTGAAGATGGGGGTGTGCTCGGCCAGCATCAGGGCACAGGTGCCCACCGCCATCACCACCGGCAGCACGCCAAACACCATGTCCAGGGCATTCTTCACCCCTTCCCGCGCCACGGCGCCGAGATCCGTCATGCTGTCGGCCTTGGTCAGGGCCCGCTCATAGCCATAGCTCAGCACGCTGTGCTGATGGGGGATCGCCTCCTGCTTGCGGCACAGGGGAGTACCGTCGCTGTAGACATCCTTCTTCCAGGAGAGCGGCGGCAGGCGCGGCACCACGATGGCGGCCACCACCCCGGCCAGGCAGACGGTCAGGTAGAAGGGCACGAACATGTGCTCCAGCTTCACCTGGGAGATCACCACCAGGCAGAAGGTGATGGATACGGCAGAGAAGGTGGTGCCGATGACGGCGGCTTCCCGCTGGGTGTAGAACTTGCCTTCGTACTGTTTGCTGGTGAGCAGGATGCCGACGCTACCATCCCCGAGCCAGGAGGCGAAGCAGTCCACCGCAGAGCGGCCCGGCAGGCGGAACACGGGGCGCATGATGCGGGTCATCATGGTGCCGACGAACTCCAGCAGACCGAAATCGAGCAGCAGCGGCAGCAGCAGGCCGGCGAAGATGAAGACAGAGAACAGCACCGGCAGCAGATCGTGCAGCACCAGGCCACCGGTTGCCCCGGAACGCAGCACCTCGGGACCGGCCTCGAAGAAGGTCAGCAGCACGAAGATGCCGCCAAGCACCCGTACGCAGGCCCAGAAGGGTGAGACGTTGAACAGGCTGTTGAGGAAGGGGCGCTTCACCAGGATCGCCGGCTTGAACAACCAGGCGATCAGAGTCATCAGCATGGTGGTGGTGATGATGGCGCTGACCATGGCCACCAGATAGTCGGCAAACACCCTCTGTACCAGCTTCGCCAGTACGGCTACCGGGATGGTGACGTTGCCGTCATAGAGAACGGGAGTCATGAACAGCAGGATCCCGATGAGTGACGGGACCAGGAACATCAGCACGTTGCGACGGGTATTGAGCGCAGGTGCTTGCAGAGTCTTTTCCAGCATGGTTTACAGCCTTAATGTTACTTTTCCTTAGCCAGGCGAACCTGCATACCCATGCCCTCACCCGACAAAACGGGCGCAAGAATACTCCAAAAAAATGCACAAACAAGCTTTTAATGGATCATTTCAAGCATAAATATTTTTACAGGCAAACCTTCCATAAGAATGTACCCAAACAGATGCGCATATCAATTCATTACAAATGGTTAGCACATTGTTTCGTTAAGGTTACATTCAGGAGCGCAGTATAATCAGTTGCGGTTGGCAGGCAATAAGTGACATAAGAAATATATCTATATGGTGATCCAGTCGATCCCCATAAAAAAACCGGAGCCTGGCAAGGCTCCGGTTTTTCAGCGGCGGGTGGCTGCACTGCGCTCACCCGCAGGATGAGGGTCAGTCACGCACGTAGATGACTTCCACGCCATCATCGTCTTCGTCGTCCCAGTCATCGTCGTCCAGCGACTCGTCAAACGCCTTGGAGGCAGCCAGCGCATCCGCTTCGGCCTTGGCCAGCTGGTTCTTGTGGTAGTCATCCCACTTGAACTCCACCTTCTCGATGGCTTCCTTGGCATCTTCTGCCAGCTGACGGGGCATGGTATCCAGCAGATCCAGGATGTCGTAGCAGACCTTCTTGGTCCCTTCCTTGCTGATGGCGGTGATGGCGTAAACCGGCCCTTCGTGGTTCAGGGCGGCCTTCACGCGCTCCATCACTTCACCTGCCTCTTCTTCCAGGATCAGGTCCATCTTGTTGAACACCAGCCAGCGTGGTTTGCTCGCCAGCTCCGGGCTGTACTTCTCCAGCTCGCGGACGATGGTAACGGCATTCTCGGCAGGATCGGAGCCATCCACCGGGCAGATATCCACCAGATGGACCAGCACGCGGCAGCGCTCGAGGTGCTTGAGGAAGCGGATACCGAGGCCGGCTCCTTCGGCTGCACCCTCGATCAGGCCCGGAATGTCGGCAATGACGAAGGAGCGGGAGTTCTCGCCACGCACCACGCCCAGGTTCGGCACCAGCGTGGTGAAGGGGTAGTCGGCCACTTTCGGACGGGCCGCAGAGACGGCGCGGATGAAGGTGGACTTGCCGGCGTTGGGCAGGCCCAGCATGCCGACGTCGGCCAGCAACAGCAGTTCCAGCTTCAGGGTACGTACTTCACCCGGGGTGCCGTTGCTCTTCTGGCGCGGCGCACGGTTGACCGAACTCTTGAAGCGGGTGTTGCCAAGACCGTGGAAACCGCCCTTGGCGACCAGCAGCTTCTGCTCGTGGTGGGTCAGATCCCCCAGCAGTTCGCCGGTATCTTCATCGGTCGCACGAGTACCGACCGGCACGCGCAGGATCTTGTCCTTGCCGCGACGACCGGTACAGTTGGCGCTCTGGCCATTCTCGCCACGCTCGGCGGCGTGGAAACGCTCGAAACGGTAGTCGATCAGGGTGTTCAGGTTTTCATCGGCAACCAGATACACGTCGCCACCGTCACCGCCGTCACCGCCGTCCGGGCCGCCGTTCGGAATGTACTTCTCCCGGCGAAAGCTCACACAACCGTTACCACCGTCACCGGCATCGACTCGAATCTGGACTTCATCAACAAACTTCATAGGTAACCGTCACCTTAATTCGAAAAACCGATACGCCATTATAGTGGTACAGACCCCTGCGGGCGATACGCATCTTGCCAGTCGCCCCTTCAGAGCCAGGGTCGGCTGCGTGCCGTTTTTTCGTCAACTACATCAGAAAAACAAAAGCCCCGCCTGTTGGCGGGGCTTCGGATCCTTGCGGTCCGTAATTACTCAGCAACGATGCTTACGTACTTACGGTTCAGCGGACCTTTGACTTCGAACTGCACCTTGCCGTTCGCGGTAGCGAACAGGGTGTGGTCCTTGCCCAGACCAACGTTCTCACCAGCGTGGAACTTGGTGCCGCGCTGACGAACGATGATGCTGCCAGCCAGAACTGTTTCGCCGCCGAAACGCTTCACGCCCAGGCGTTTAGCTTCTGAATCGCGGCCGTTGCGGGATGAACCGCCAGCTTTTTTGTGTGCCATCTATCGTACTCCTCTAATTAAGCGCTGATGCCAGTGATTTTGACTTCAGTGAACCACTGACGGTGGCCCGCTTGCTTACGGTGGTGCTTACGACGACGGAACTTGACGATAGTCACTTTCTCGCCACGGCCGTGAGCCACAACTTCAGCTACAACCTTGCCACCTTCAACGAAAGGAGCACCTACTTTAAAAGTGTCGCCTGCAGCAACCATCAGCACTTCGTTGAAGTCGATGGTAGCGCCAGTCTCAACGTTCAGCTTTTCCAGACGAACGATTTGACCTTCGGCCACACGGTGTTGTTTTCCGCCGCTTTGGAATACCGCGTACATTTGATTAACTCCGTAAAGGCGTGTCTTTTGCTCAAGGCCAGACACGCGCAAAAACCTATAACAATGGGCGGGCATTCTACGCAAATCGATTTGCTCAGGCAAGGCCAATTTAGCAAAAAGTTTATTTTGTGCGCATATCTGCCGCCGTGAATAAACGCTTAACTGTAACCCATTGTGAAATCGTGTAGAATCCCCGCCATTGCTAAAATCGCAGTCATCACTGCCGTCACGTTACGAGACTTATGGACCAACAGACTATCCGTGCGCTCTGTGCCGCCGACATGACGGCGGTCAATGAACTGATCCTGGCGCGACTCCAGTCCGATGTCAGCCTGATCAACCAGCTGGGTTTCTATATTGTCAGTGCAGGCGGGAAACGGATGCGCCCCATGCTGACCGTCATGGCCGCCCGCGCACTGGGATATGAGGGTGAGGATCACCTGAAACTGGCTGCCATCATCGAATTCATTCACACTTCCACCCTGCTGCACGACGACGTGGTCGACGAATCCGACCTGCGCCGCGGCCGGGAGACCGCCAACGCCATGTTTGGCAACGCCGCCAGCGTGCTGGTGGGTGACTACCTCTACAGCCGCTCCTTCCAGATGATGAGCGAGCTCTCCAACCTGCGGGTGATGGAGATCCTTTCCGAGGCCACCAACACCATCGCCGAAGGGGAAGTGCTGCAGCTGATGAACTGCAACGACCCGGATACCACCGAAGAGAGCTACATGACGGTCATCTATTGCAAGACCGCCAAGCTGTTCGAAGCCGCCACCCGTCTCGCCGCCGTGCTGACCCATCAGCACGCGCCGGTCGAACAGGCGATGACCGACTACGGCAAGTATCTGGGCACCGCCTTCCAGATCATCGACGACGTGATGGACTACTGCTCCCAGAGCGACGAGATGGGCAAGAACGTGGGCGACGATCTGGCCGAAGGCAAGCCGACCCTGCCGTTGTTGCGTGCCATGGAAGTGGGTAGCCCGGAAGAGCGCCAGCTGGTGCGCGACGCCATCGAGCACCGCAACGGCATGGAGCACCTCGACCGGATCCTGGCCATCCTCGACCGTACCGGCGCGCTGGAGTACTCCCGCATGCGGGCCCGGGAAGAGGCCGACAAGGCCATCGCGGCCCTCGCCATCCTGCCGGACTCCCGGCACAAGCAGGCACTGGAAACCCTGGCCCACATGGCAGTGCAGCGCAGCGCCTGATGCCAGCCCGTGGACAAAAAAGAGGCCAGAGGGCCTCTTTTTTATTGTCTGCACTCACTGTGCCACTGTCGTTTCAACGCAGTAGTTAGCGGGCCAGCGCCCACAAGATAACGGCCCCGGCCACCACCAGACAGCCGCCGATGCGGCGCAACTGCTCGGCCGGCTGATCGCTCAGCAGCCGCAACATCTGCTGCCAGGCGCGCGGCATCAAGAGCGGCCCCAACCCTTCGAACAGCAGCAGCAATCCCAGCCCCATCAGGATGGATGTCAGCATACAACCTCCTTTCTCGCCTGAATGCGCCTCAACCACAGCGCTTCACACACAGCCACCCGCTGCCAGCCAATGACCGGCAAACAAAAGGGCCTGAATCATCAGGCCCTTGGGTCAAATCACGACGTGCTTACTGCTTGCTGCCGTGCGGCGACTTGAGGTAGCGGAAGAACTCGCTGTCCGGCTTGAGGACCATCAGGTCATTGCCACCGGCGAAGCTCTTGCGATAAGCCTCCATGCTGCGCACGAAGCTGAAAAACTCGGGGTCTTTCTTGTAGCTGTCGGCATAGATCTTGGCGGCCTCGGCATCCCCTTCACCACGCAGCTGACGAGCATTACTCTCGGCATCGGCGATCATGACGGTCACCTTGCGGTCGATGTCGGCACGCAGGATCTCGGCCTGTTCGCGGCCCTGGGAGCGATGCTCACGGGCTACCGCGGTCCGCTCGGCACGCATCCGCTGATAGATGGAGCTGGAGACTTCCACCGGCAGGTTGATCTGCTTGATACGCACATCCACCACCTTGATGCCGAGCTCGGAGGAGCGCGCCATCTTCATCAGAGCATCTTCCATCACGGTACTGCGCTCGCCAGAGACGATGTCCTTGATGGTGCGGTTACCGATCTCGGAACGCAGACCGTTGTTGATCTTGCGCTTGAGCAGGTCTTCGGCCTGGATCTTGTTCCCACCGCCGGTCGCCAGGTAGTACTTGGAGAAGTCCTCGATCTTCCACTTCACGTAGGAGTCGATGATGAGGTCCTTCTTCTCGGAGGTGACGAAACGATCCGCCTGCCCTTCCAGGGTCTGGATACGGGCATCCATCTTGCGAACCTGGTCGATGAGCGGCACCTTGAAGTGCAGGCCCGGCTCGTACAGACGCGGCTCGCCGGATTCAACCCGCTTCACCTTGCCGAACTGCACCACGATTCCCTTCTGGCCTTCATCGACGATGAAGACCGAAGAGAAGCAGACCATGGCGGCCACAGCGATGACACCAATAGCTAGCTTTTTCATCTATCAGTTTCTCCCTGAGCTGAAACGGTCGCCGCTGCGCAGCGGGGTCGGCGTGGAGTTGGCCCCTTCGTTGGACGGCGGGGTCTGTTCTACCACCGGCGCACCTGCCGGACGAGCCGGTTGCACCGCATTGGCCTTGCCGGAGAGCTTGTCGAGCGGCAGGTAGATCATGCTGTTGTTGCCAGCCGGCATGTCGACCACCACCTTGTTGGCCTGCTGATAGAGCTCTTCCATGGTTTCCAGGTAGATACGATCACGGGTCAACTCGGGCGCAGCCTGATACTGGGGCAGCAGTTCGTTGAAGCGAGCGACTTCACCCTTGGCCTTCAGCACGATCTGGGACTTGTAGGCTTCTGCTTCCTGCTCCAGGCGCTTGACCTGACCGCGGGCCTTCGGCTCCACTTCACGGGCATAGGCTTCGGCTTCACGAATGAAACGCTGTTCATCTTCCTGGGCGGAGATGGCGTCATCGAACGCATCCTTCACCTCTTCCGGCGGACGCGCCGGCAGGAAGTTGACGTCGACGATCTGCAGACCCATGTGATAGGGCTCGATGATGCTGTCGATCACCTGCCAGGTCTCCTGACGCACCTTCTCACGACCCGTGGTCAGCACGTCGTCCATCCGGGTGTGACCCACCACGTAGCGCAGGGCGCTGTCGGTCGCCTGGCTCAGACTCTCGTCGGCGTTGGTGACGCTGAACAGGTACTGCTCTGGATCGACCACACGATACTGCACGTCCATCTCGACCCGTACCACGTTCTCGTCCTGGGTCAGCATGAAGCCGGAGGCCGGCAGGGAACGGACCGACTCCACGTCCACCGGGATCACCCGGTCAATGAAGGTCGGTTTCCAGCGCAGGCCCGGATCCACGTTGTGGGAGTACTCGCCAAAGCGCAGCACCACGCCACGCTCGGCTTCGCGAATGGTATAGAAGCCGCTGACGACCCACACCACTACCGCCACCACCAGCGCGATGGAGAGGCCGAACTTGCCGACGTCACCACCACCCGATTTACCGCCACCCAGCAGACCACCAAAACGGCGGCTTACCTTGCGCAGCATCTCGTCCAGATCAGGGGGTCCCTGATTCTTGCCGTTGTTCCCCCAGGGGTCACGGTCTTTGCCGTTATTACCAGGCTCATTCCAAGCCATCAGCGTCTCCATTAATACATGCGGATGGATATCATCTCTATCGGGCCATCAACCGTTGATGAAGCCAGCAAACATTCATCTCATCGACGAATCAATGCCTGATAAAGCGTTGTAAACTCTCACCTTCTTGTTTCACGAGGCGGTTCCAGTCAGCCAGTTGCAGGCGGACTTCCAACACAAAATCCCCCTCCTCGCTGAAACCTTCCTGCTCGATGCCCTTGAGGCGATAGAGCGCACTGCGCAATCTGGCGGCCGAAGGGGGCAACTGCAGAGTGTGGTGCACCATGGAGCCGGCCAGCAGCTCGGTCAGGGCAACAAACAGATCGTCACACCCCTCGCCGGTCTGGGCAGACAGCCAGACCCGCACCGGGCGCCCCTCTTCGTCCCGCTCCAGCCCGACCGGGTGTTCACCCAGCTTGTCGATCTTGTTGCAGATCATCAGCTGGGGCCGGTCATCGGCTTCGATCTCGGCCAGCACCTGCTGCACCGATTCGATATTCTCCTGCATCTGCTCGTCGGCACAGTCCACCACGTGCAGCAGCAGATCCGCTTCGCGGGTCTCCTGCAGCGTCGCCTTGAAGGCCGCGACCAGATCATGGGGCAAGTGTCGAATAAATCCAACTGTATCCGCCAGAATCACATCACCCACATCCCGGATCACCAATTTGCGCAGGGTCGGATCCAGGGTTGCGAACAATTGGTCGGCAGCATACACGCTGGCAGCTGTAAGTTGGTTGAACAAAGTGGACTTTCCGGCGTTGGTGTAACCCACCAGAGAAACGGTCGGCACCTCGTTGCGGTTGCGGGCACGACGTCCCTGTTCCCGCTGCTTGGCCACCTTGTCGAGCCGGCGTAAAATCGCCTTGATGCGTTCACGCAACAGGCGGCGGTCGGTTTCCAGCTGGGTTTCACCCGGGCCGCGCAGGCCGATCCCCCCCTTCTGACGTTCAAGGTGGGTCCAGCCTCGCACTAGGCGAGTAGAGAGATGGCGCAACTGGGCCAGTTCGACCTGCAACTTGCCTTCGTGAGTACGGGCACGCTGAGCGAAGATATCGAGGATCAGGCCGGTCCTGTCCACTACCCGGCACTGGAACAGACGCTCCAGGTTGCGCTCCTGGGCAGGGGTCAGGGCATGGTTGAAGATGACGACGTCGGCGTCCAGCATCTGGACCTGGGACGCGATCTCTTCAGCCTTGCCGCTGCCGACAAAAAATTTGGCGCTGGGCGCACTGCGGCTGGTGGTGATCACCCCCAGCGCATTGACCCCGGCCGAGCTCACCAGCATCTTGAGCTCTTCCAGATCCTCCCGCTCACCCTCATCACTGAAGTTGACATGTACCAGAACGGCCTGTTCGCCGGCTTCATAACGGTCAAACAAGCGCTTGCTCCTTGACAGGAATCATGATGAATCTGGGTTGACGAGTCGCCTCGTCCCGGGATATCACGCCTCGGCTTCACCCTGCTCTTCGCCAGCCGTGCCCTGGGCGTGCTGGTGATGGTTGACGGCACGGGCCGGCACCACGGTGGAAATGGCGTGCTTGTAAACCATCTGGCTCACGGTGTTCTTCAGCAAAATGACAAACTGGTCAAACGATTCGATCTGACCCTGCAGCTTGATGCCGTTCACCAAATAGATAGAAACAGGAATCCGCTCACGGCGCAGCGCATTCAAAAACGGGTCTTGGAGAGATTGCCCCTTAGCCATCTTCTTTTCCTTATAGTTTGTTGTTTTTAAACACCGGATATCAATATAACAACCTGATTATACAGGAGTGTCAAGCCACTCCGGCACGGGCGACGACCCTTGCCAGATTGCCAGACTCACCAGATTCCAACCAGGTCACATCAGACCAACCGCGCAACCAGGTCATTTGACGCTTGGCCAACTGGCGGGTGGCAACAATTCCGCGATAGCGCATCTCATCATACTCCACTTCCCCCGCCAGGTAGTCCCACATTTGGCGGTATCCCACGCAGCGGATGGAGGGAAGATCCGGGGTGAGATCACCCCGTTGGTAGAGGCCCCTGACCTCCTGTTCAAAGCCGCCCTGCAGCATCTTGTCAAAGCGCAGCTCGATGCGCTGGTGCAGCACGGCGCGATCGCTCGGTGCGATGGCAAACTGCAGCACCCGGTAGGGCAGCCCTTCCCCCTGCACCTGGGTCAGCTCGGTGAGGGTCTTGCCGCTGATGCGGTAGACCTCGAGCGCCCGGCTGAGCCGTTGCGGGTCATTGGGATGGATGCGGGCCCCGGCCACCGGGTCGATGCGCACCAGTTCATCGTGCAGCGCCTGCCAGCCAAGGCGGGCGGCCTCCTCCTCGATGCCGGCCCGAATGACGGGGTCGGCAGAGGGCAACGGAGAGAGTCCCTCCAGCAGCGCCTTGAAATAGAGCATGGTGCCGCCCACCAGCAGCGGAATGCGGCCGCGCTCGGCGATCTCTTTCATCTCCCGCAGCGCATCACGGCAAAAATCGGCCGCCGAATAGCTCATGGCGGGATCCAGTATGTCGATCAGCCGGTGCGGCGCCTGCGCCAGTTCGGCCGGCGTAGGCTTGGCGGTGCCGATATCCATGCCGCGATAGATGAGCGCGGAATCCACGCTGATGATGTCGCAGGGCAGCGCCTGGCACAGTTCGATGGCGAGATCCGTCTTGCCGGAGGCCGTCGGCCCCATCAGAAAAATTGCAGTCGGCAAGTCAGCCACGTGAAAAACTCCCCTTGCATGGTCGCCACCCCTTGGCGGCGCACCTGCAAAAAACTGGTTTATGGATTCAAGAGGGCATTTCCCTCAATGGCCATCGGCGAACTCGGCCAGCACGCTCGCCAGCGACAGCTGGCGCACCATGCGAACGTCTGCCAGTTGGTCACTGAAATCGGCAACAAGTTCCGTCAGCAAGCGGTTGGCCGTGGCAAAATCATATACTTTTTCGCGACTTATCCCCTGCTCCACCAGCCATTGGCATAGTACTTCAGCCTGCTGGCCAGCATCACTGTCAGATCCGCTCTCGATCAGTTGCAGCAATTCGGGTAATAAGCGCACCAGATCGGTCTGGCGCAGCAGCGCCGGCACCCGAGTCAGGATCATGGTGTCGCGCCCACCGCTTTTCAACTCCAGCCCCATCCGTTTGAGCAAACGCTCCTGCGTCTCCACCAGCGCGACCAGGTTTTTCGGCAACTTGAAGGAGACCGGCAACAGCAGCGGCTGGGCCGCCAGCCCCTGACCCCAGGTTTCCAGCAGCCAGTGGCGCAGCAGCAGGCGCTCGGCCCGTACCAGCGACAGCAGGGCCAGCCGGTTGTCTCGCTCCAGCAGCAGATAGGCCTGCTCCACCAGGGTCAAGGCCCGCCACGCCCCCGCCTTGGCGGCCACGGCGGCGGCAACAGGCGCGGTTTCAGCCTCTGCCAGCGGCGTGCCCTGCACCGTCGGCAGGGTGGTGAGCAGGGCTCCCATGCCGCGCATCGCCTCCCGGCTGGGGGGCTCGGGCGGCTGGTAGTTGCCCGCTCTCCCTGCACCACTTCCTTCCCGCACTTCCCGGGCCGGGGCCCGGTAGTTGTGCTCGGCGCCATACCACTCGGCTCTGGGCGCCTGGCCCGGATACTCGATGGGGGCACTGACCGGCAGCTCGACCAGGGTCTCTGCCAGAGGCTGGTCGCTCTCGTCGCTTGCCGCCCCTGGCTGGCGCAGGGCGGTAAAGAGCGCCTGGAAGATGAAGTCGTGAATGAGGCGCGCCTGATGAAAACGCACCTCGTGCTTGGCCGGATGGACGTTGACGTCCACCTGACGCGGATCCAGCTCGATGTAGAGCACGTAGGCCGCGAAGCGGTCGGCCGGCAGCAGCTCGTCATAGGCCTGGCGAATGGCGTGATTGATGAGCTTGTCGCGCATCATGCGGCCGTTGACATAGGTGTATTGCAGATCGTTCTGCGGTCTGGCGCCGGCGGGCGTGGCCAGCCAGCCCCACAGCCGCACGTCGCTGTGCTCGCTCTCCACCGCCAGCGCGTGATGCATGAAGGGAGAGCCGCACACCGCGGCGAGCCGGCGCTCCTGCTCCGCCACCGTGTTGGCGGCCTTGTACTGGCGCACCACCTTGCCGTTGTGGCGCAGGATCAGGGTGACGTCGAAGCGGGAGAGCGCGATGCGGCGCACCAGCTCGTCGATGTGGGCAAACTCGGTCTTTTCGCTGCGCATGAACTTGCGCCGGGCCGGGGTGTTGAAGAAGAGGTCCACCACCTCCACCGTGGTGCCCACCGGGTGGGCCGCCGGCTTGACGGTGACGCTCATCTCGCGCCCTTCGGCCTGGGCCTGCCAGGCTTCGGACTGCTCCGCCGTGCGGGAGGTAAAGGTGAGACGGGAGACAGAACTGATGGAGGCGAGCGCCTCGCCGCGAAACCCCAGGCTGTTGATCCCTTCCAGATCGTCGAGAGTCGCCACCTTGGAGGTGGCGTGGCGCGACAGCGCCAGCACCAGCTCATCCTTGGCGACGCCACCGCCATTGTCGCGAATGCGAATGAGCTTGGCACCGCCCTTGTCGATGTCGATCTCGACCCGGTCGGCGCCGGCATCCAGGCTGTTTTCCACCAGCTCCTTGACCACGGAGGAGGGCCGCTCCACCACCTCACCGGCAGCAATCTGGTTGGCCAGAATCGGCGGCAATATACGAATTGGCATCGCTTACTCCTGCTGGTTGAACGGGATGGCTGTGGCAACCGCCCCGGCTGGGCGCCACGCCGCCGCATCACAGCCCGCGCTCGTCTGGCTGGCCAGAACAGGGGACAAAGAACGGATCGGCATCGCTGGCTCCTGCTGGTTGAAGGTGCGGGTAATCGGCGGGGCTCGACGACGGCTCACCGGGTCAGCCTCTGCCACCGGCAGGGACGGACCCGGCGCCTCATCCAGCGCTACTTTTGCGGGATATAGAGCACCTGCCCTATCTGGATGTCCCGCGACTTGAGCTTGTTGATCTCCACCAGTCGCGCCTGGCTGACCCCATATTTCTCGGCAAGCCGGGAGAGGCTCTGCCCGCGGGTGACCACATGACGGAGCATGCTGGCCTTGTCATTGCTCTGCACGCTGGTCACCGGGACGCTCGGCTCCTTGGCTGCCACCACGTAGGGCTTGATCACCCCGGCGCCGGACGAGGATCCACCGACGCTGCTGACCGGCGCCCCGCCGTCGCTGCTGCGGTTCGGTTCGGTGGCCGGCATCCGGTTGGTCACCACCTGCTGCACCGGCTGCGCCGCCGGTTTGCTGACGGCGACCGGCTTGCTGGCAGGGGCGGGTCGGCTGACCGCGGCCTGCTTGTTGCTGGCCTGCCCCTTGCCGGTGAGCATGGCGCCCTTGGTCGGGTGAGCCCGGTAGTAGTTGCGGATCCCCTCGAAGATGGCACGGGCCAGTTGATCCTGATAGCTGGAGGTCGCCAGCAGCTTCTCTTCGGCGTGGTTGGAGATAAAGCCCGTCTCCACCAGCACGGAGGGAATGTCCGGCGCCTTCAGCACCGCCAGGCTGGCGTGTTCCGGTGCCTTCTTGTGCAATCGGGCCACCCGGCCCAGCGAGCGCAGGATCTGGCGGCTGACGTCATAGCCTTCGGCCCGCGACTTGTCCATCGAGAGGTCGAGGAAGGTCTGTGCCAGGTAGGGGTTGGGATCGGATTCGGCCAACACCTTGCCAACGCCCCCCAGCAGCTCGCCCTGTTTCTCCTGCTTCTCCAGCCAGCTACCCATCTCGCGGTTGGCACGGTTGGTCGACAGCACCCAGACGGAGGCGCCGCGCGGGGTCGAGTTGTGGAAGCTGTCGGCGTGCACCGACACCAGCAGGTCGGCCTTGGCCTTGCGGGCAATCTCGGAGCGCTTGTTCAGATCGACGAAGTAGTCGCCGCGCCGGGTCAGCACGGCGCGCATGCCGGGTTCGCGGTCGATGAGGGCGGCCAGTTTCTGGGAAACCGCCAGGGTCACCCGCTTCTCGTAGGTACGGCGCGGGCCGATGGAGCCCGGGTCTTCCCCGCCGTGGCCCGGGTCGATGGCGATCACCACCCCCTTGCCCTTGCCGCCCACCGGTGCCGTCTGAGCGGTGGCGGAGGCCTTCTCTTCATAAGGCAGGTCGATCACCAGCCGGTGGCCGTAGGGCCCGGCCGGCGCCAGCGGAAAGACCACCGGCTTGATGGCAGAGCTGAGATCCAGCACCAGCCGCAGCCCGCCTTTTTCCAGCGGCGAGCTCTCGCGGATCTTGCGCACCAGCTCGCTCTTGTTCTCGATGCGGGCCAGGTTGGTGACGTTGCTCGCCCCTTTCAGGTCGATCACCAGCCGGTCCGGGCCGGTCAGGGTGAAGTAGTTGTAATTGGGGGCGCTGCTCATGTCGAGCACCACCCGGGTGTTGTCCGGCGACGGCCACACCCGCACGCTCTTGAGCTGATTCGCCCAGGAGGGTAAGGCCAGCAGGGAGAGGGCAATAACAAGGATCAAGCGCACGTAGATGACAACCGTTCCAGAATGGCTTCGCCAATAGCAGTGCGGGCGTCAATCTGCACCTCGCGCTGCTCGTTTGCATAACTCAGGGTGATCTCGAGATCCGGCGCAGGCAGCCAGCCATCGCCCTTTTCCGGCCACTCCACCAGACAGAGGGTGTTGGCGCCGAAGTAGTCACGGATCCCCATGAACTCCAGCTCTTCCGGGTCGGCCAGCCGATAGAGATCGAAGTGGTAAAGCTGCCAGTCGGCCAGCTCGTAGGGCTCCACCAGGGTGTAGGTCGGGCTCTTGACCTTGCCCTCATGACCCAGCCCCTGCACCCAGCCCCGAGTCAGTGTGGTCTTGCCGGCCCCGAGGGCCCCGTGCAGGAAGACAGTGGTCGCCTGCTGGCAGGCGTGGGCCAGACGGCCACCCAGTGCCACGGTTGCTGCCTCGTCCGGCAGTGTCATCATCAACTGTTTTGCCATGTTCTTCTTTAGCTTGTTATGGTGTCGGGATTAACCAGTCGACGGATAAAGGGCAGCAGGTCTGATGCCAGCATGCCCCGCTCTCCGTCTGCAGCAGCCAGATCGGCCGCTTCCCCGTGGATCACGGCGCCCAGTCGGGCTGCCTCGGCGGCAGACCAGCCCTGGGCCAAAAGGGCGGCGATTATACCAGATAACAGGTCGCCCATGCCGCCACTGGCCATGCCGGGATTGCCCTCGTTACAGAGCTCCATCCCCTTGCCGTCGTGGATCAGCGTCCCCGCCCCCTTGAGCAGCACCACACCGCCGAAGCGCTGCTGCAGACGCTGCACCGCGGCAAAGCGATCCGCGGCGATCTCGGCAATGGTGCAGCCCAGCAGGCGGGCCGCCTCGCCCGGATGGGGCGTGAGCACCCAATTATCCTGATGACGGGGACATTGCGCCAGCCAATTCAATCCATCGGCATCCAATACCAGTGGCACCTGCTCGTTAACAAATGACTCAAAATGGCGCCGACCCCACTCATCCTGACCCAGACCCGGTCCCACTACCCGCACCGAGGCCCAGCTTTCCTCCCCCCCGACCTGACTGCCCATCAATTCGGCCTGGTAGAGGCTGGCGGGCAGGTGATCAGGATGCTGGCACACCCGCACCAGACCGGCACCGGCCCGCAGGCAGGCGCGCGCGGCCAGCACGATGGCCCCCTGCATCCCCGCATTGCCTCCCACCAGCAACACCTTGCCGTGGGAGCCCTTGTGGGACGAGCGCTGGCGCGGCGTCAGCCTGGCGCGAAGAGAAGGATAATCGACACGCTCGGCGGCCGCCTGCCACCCGGGCGGCGCGGTGACGCCGAGGGTGTCGCAGTCGAGCCGACCGACGCAATCCACCCCGTCGGCGGTGAGCATGCCCTGCTTGATGCCGATGAAGGTGAGGGTACGGCTGGCGCGCACCACGGCTCCCATGGCGCAGCCGGTATCGGCATTGAGGCCGGAGGGGAGATCCACCGCCAGCACGGGCACCTGCAAGCCATTGATTGTTGCGACGATCCTTGTCATGAGCGGTGACAGCCGGATATGGACACCGGTGCCAAGCAGTGCATCTATCACCAGATCCGGGGTCGGCAGCCGGTCGAGCTCCCGCTCCTCGGGCGACACCACTGTGCCCCCCATCGCCAGCCACTCGTCGGCGGCCCGCCTGGCATCCCCCGTCAGCTCGGCGGGATCCCGCACGGCAATCACCTGGGGCTCAAGACCCAGCTGTCTCGCCAGGCGGGCCAGCACGTAGCCGTCGCCACCGTTGTTGCCGGGGCCGGTAAAGATCCACCAGCACCGGCTGTGCGGCCAGTGGTGGGTGGCGTAGGTGCGCAGCGCAGCGCCGGCGCGCTCCATCAGGGCATAGAGGCTCAGTCCCTCGCGCTCGGCCCACTCCCGCTCCAGAGCACGGATCTGTTCAGTCCGCCACAGCGATTGTGGTAAGCTCTGCCCCTCTTTCCCGCTGATAGCATCCCCGATGACCTGTTCCATGACGGCTCCTGACTCTCATCCATTGATCCGGTCCGGCGGGCACCGGGCTCATGATGCAGTATGACGGCGGCAAACGCCCCCATCGGTTAACCTTGGCAGCAAGCCCCCAGAGATGCGATACAGCATGACAGTACACTCCCATCCCGGTGCACGCTCAGGTCGCCCGCCAGCAGGACCGGCAGCGCCATGACTACGGCCGAACTTCATCAACTGGCCCAAGATATCAAGCTCTGGGCGAGCGAGCTAGGATTCGACCAGGCCGGCATCACAGACACGGATCTCACCCTCGAAGAGCCCAGGCTACAAGCCTGGCTGGACGCTGGCTATCACGGCAGCATGGACTACATGGCGCGCCACGGCATGATGCGGGCTCGCCCCCACGAGCTGCTGCCGGGCACCTTGCGGGTGCTGTCGGTGCGGATGAACTATCTGCCGTTCGAGGCGGGCTTTGCCGCCAGCCTGCGCGACCCTACCCTCGGCTACATCAGCCGCTATGCCCTCGGTCGCGACTACCACAAGCTGCTGCGCAACCGGCTCAAGCAGCTGGGGGAGCGCATCGAGCAGCGCTGCGAGGCGCTGGGCTGGCGCCCCTTCGTCGACTCGGCCCCTATTCTGGAGCGACCGCTGGCGGCCAAGGCCGGCCTCGGCTGGGTGGGCAAGCACTCGCTGCTGCTCAACGAGTCGGCGGGCTCCTTCTTCTTTCTGGGGGAGCTGCTGCTCAGCCTGCCGCTGCCGCTGGATGCGCCGGTGGAGAAAGAGCAATGCGGCAAGTGCGTGGCCTGCATCAACATCTGCCCCACCGGCGCCATTGTCGCCCCCTACGTGGTGGATGGCCGCCGCTGCATCTCCTATCTCACCATCGAAAACGACGGCCCCATCCCCGTAGAGTTCCGGCCGCTGATGGGCAACCGCATCTATGGCTGTGACGACTGCCAGCTCATCTGCCCCTGGAACCGCTACGCCAATGCCAGCCCTGAGCCCGACTTCAGCCCGCGCCCCAATCTGCACCGCCCGCCCCTCTTGACCTTGTGGGGCTGGAGCGAGAGCGAGTTTCTCAAGCACACGGAAGGCAGCCCCATTCGCCGCATCGGCTATCAGCGCTGGCGCCGCAACCTGGCGGTGGCCCTTGGCAACGGCCCGGCCAGTCAGGAGGTAATGATGGCCCTGCAGCAGGCGCTGACGGAAGCCGAGCCCATGGTGGCCGAACATATCGAGTGGGCGCTGGCGACCCTGGCCCGGCGCCAGCAGGATGACAACAAAAAGACCCGCTTGCTGATCCGCTGCATCGAAAAAGGTCTGCCGGATCACGCATAGACGATCTGCCCCTTGCCGGATCCAGGTCATTTTTTCATGCTCTGCCGACGGTCGATGGTCGGCATAACAAAAGGAACAAGCTGATGCAGATGTTGGGAGTGGATATCGGTGGTTCGGGGATCAAGGGATGCCTGGTCGACACCGCAACGGGCGAGCTGATTGGCGAACGCCACCGGCTGGTGACGCCGCAGCCGGCCACCCCGGCCGCCGTGGCGCATACCCTCAAGGCGCTGGTGGAACACTTCGACTGGAAGGGCCCGGTGGGCTGCGGCTTTCCCGCCACCATCCACAACGGCATCGCCAAGAGTGCGGCCAACATCGACAAGAGCTGGATTGAGACCGACGTCGCCCACCTGTTCGGCGACGTGACCGGCCAGCCCTGCCACGTGCTGAACGACGCCGATGCGGCCGGTCTGGCGGAGATGCGCTACGGCAACGGCCGGGATCGCCAGGGGGTGATCATCCTCATCACGGTCGGCACCGGCATCGGCACCGCCGTGTTCGTCAACGGCCAGCTGCTGCCCAACACCGAGCTGGGTCACCTGATGCTGGAAGGGATGGTGGCCGAGCACTACTGCTCGGACGCGGTGCGCAAGCGCGAGGATCTCTCCTGGGGCCGCTGGGGCAAGCGCTTCAACAAGTACCTGTCTCGCCTCGAGTTTCTGTTCTCCCCCGACCTCTTCATCCTGGGCGGCGGCAGCGCCGCCAAGCTCGACAAGTTCATCGACAAGATTGAGACCCGTGCCCCGCTGGTAGCGGCCGCCAACCTCAATCAGGCCGGCATCATAGGCGCCGCCCTGCACGCCGCCGAGCTGACCGCCGCCCGCCAGTCGGCATGAGCCCGTCGTGAACAACAAACAGCAGAGGCCCGGCATTGCCGGGCCTCTGCTGTTTTCCCCACACATTTTTCACTACGCGCCGCACATCTCACCCGACAGCTGCCATCCCCTAGAGGTCGTCGAGTCGATGGGCGCCGTGCACCAGCCGGGTCAAGCGGGTCTGCTCCTGCGTGGCCAGGCCACCGAGCAACCGCACCGTCTCCTCGGTCGGACACTCCCGGGCCAGATGGCTGAGCTCGCCGATGAGTTTCTCCTCCTGCCGGCACACCAGCTGCACTATGTCCTGGGTCTGGGCCATGGCGGGCAGGCTCAGGCGCCGGATCCCGGGCAGCAGATCCTCGCTGAAGCCCCGCTCCAGCCAGGTCTCCTTCACCCCTTCGCCAAGTTCGCTCAGGTAGTCATCCAGCTGGGTACCCGCCGCCTCCTCCCGCTGCTGCAGATAGGCCAGCAGCAGCCGGCTGCGCTCGCCATCCACCTGAGTCATGAGGCGCCCGTAACAGAGTCCAAGCTGGTGATGCACCTGCTCCAGATAGAGCAGCAAGTCTTTGATTTGTTGAAATCGCATCAGGTTGCCCTCCTGTATGTCGTGCCCATTCAGTATAAAAAACAGGCAATTGCAAGCCAAGCCAAAGCACGGCCCTTGTTGTGCTGCATCAAGAAGCCGGCCAAGAAAGCAGCGATCGATACAAAATGGAATGATTTGTGCCAACCCGGGGGGAGTAAAAGGATGAGCAGCTGAATCCGTCTCACGACTAATAAAGGAAGTGATAATGGTGTATTTGCCATTTGATATTCGGCAATCCTACTACACTGCCAAATACAATATTGATGTGAACCGGATCACCGTCGGCCTTAGTCAACCAGTGGCAATCCTTAGCACTTTTTTAGACGTCTAGATGTATAAACACGCGTTGACACGGCCATCCAGACATCTTAGCATCATCCTCCATGATGACAGAGCAACCCAGTGAAACCTCTGCCCAATTCACCCGCCTGTAGCGCCCTGTGCTTTAAGGCTGTTAGCACGGAAGAATCCATGATTAAGTTGATCGGTCTCAACAAAGTCTACGGTAAAGGCAGTAATGCCGTGCACGCCCTGCGTGATGTCAGCCTGCATGTGCCGCAAGGCAAAATTTTCGGGGTGATCGGTGCCTCCGGTGCCGGCAAGAGCACCCTCATCCGTTGTGTCAACCTGCTGGAGCGCCCGACGGATGGCCAGGTCATCGTCGACGGCCAGGATCTGGTCGCCCTGAGCGAGCGGGATCTGACCCAGGCCCGCCGCCAGATCGGGATGATCTTCCAGCACTTCAACCTGCTGGCCTCCCGCACCGTCTCCGCCAACATCGCCTTTCCGCTGGAGCTGGCGGGCTGGAGCAAGGACAAGATCCAGAATCGGGTCACCGAACTGCTGGCGCTGGTCGGGCTGGAAGCCCGCGCCCACGCCTATCCGTCCGAGCTATCCGGCGGTCAGAAGCAGCGGGTCGCCATCGCCCGGGCGCTGGCGCCGGCCCCCAAGGTGCTGCTGTGCGACGAGGCCACCTCGGCCCTCGACCCGCAGACCACCCGCTCGATCCTGACTCTGCTCAAGGAGATCAACGTCAAGCTGGGGCTCACCATACTGCTCATCACCCACGAGATGGATGTGGTGAAGGGGATCTGTGACGAAGTGGCCATCATCAGCGACGGCCGATTGATCGAGCAGGGCGAAGTGGCCTGGTTCTTCAGCAATGCCAAGACCCAGCTGGCGCGGGATTTCATCCACTCCACCATCCACCTGGAAGTGCCCCAGGAGTATCAGGATCGGATGAGTGCCGAGCGAGTGCCCGCCAGCTATCCGCTGGTAAAGCTCGGCTTTACCGGCAGCACGGTCGACACGCCGCTCATCTCGGAGGCGAGCCGCCGCTTCAACATCGACATCAGCATTCTGAGCGCCGACATCGAGTACGCCGGCGGCGTCAAGTTCGGCTTCCTGCTGGCGGAACTGTTCGGGGATGAGGCCCAGTGCGAGGCCACCCAGCAGTTCTTCATCGACAACCATATTCAGCTGGAGGTAATGGGTTATGTCCGAAGCAATGATTAATCTGCTGTTCACGGCCCTGGGCGACACCCTCATCATGGTGTTTGCCTCCGCCCTGTTTGGCTGCCTGCTCGGTCTGCCGCTCGGCGTGGCACTGCACGTGACCAAGGCTGGTCAGATCCTGGCCAACCCGCTGCTCAATCGCACCCTGGGCATGGTGGTCAACGTGGGTCGCTCGGTACCCTTCATCATCCTGCTGGTGGCCATCATCCCGCTGACCCGGCTGATCGTCGGCACCAGCATCGGCACCATCGCCGCCATCGTGCCGCTGACCGTCGGTTGCATCCCCTTCATCGCCCGCCTGGTGGAAGGGGCCCTGATGGAGGTGCCGGACGGCCTGCTGGAAGCGGCCAAGGCCATGGGCGCCAAGCCCCTGCAAATCATCACCAAGGTGCTGCTGCCCGAGGCCCTGCCCGGCATCCTCAACAGCGTCACCATCACCCTCGTCACGCTGGTGAACTACTCCGCCATGGCTGGTGCCATCGGGGGCGGTGGACTGGGCGATGTGGGTATTCGCTACGGCTATCAGCGCTTTGACCCGACCGTCATGCTGGTCACCGTCGTGATCCTGGTGGTGCTGGTTCAACTCATCCAGAGCGCGGGTGAGCGCCTGGTCAACAAATGTGATCATCGTTAATCGTCGATTTCTGACAGGAGGTTTTATGAAATTTGGCATCAAATCCGTTGCGGCTGCCCTGCTGGCTACCCTGGTACTGGCCGGTTGCGGTCAAAAGGAAGAGAACAAGACCCTGAAAGTAGGCGCCATCGCCGGCCCCGAGACCGAACTGGTTGAAGTGGCCGCCAAAGTGGCCAAGGAGAAATACGGCCTGACCGTCGAGGTGGTCAACTTCTCCGACTACGTCACCCCGAACGTGGCCCTGAACGATGGCAGCGTTGACGTCAACGCCTTCCAGCACAAGCCCTATCTGGATGCCCAGATCCGTGATCGCGGCTTCAAGCTGGTGCCGGTCGGCAACACCTTCGTCTACCCGATCGCCGGTTACTCCAAGAAGATCAAGGCCCTCTCCGAGCTGAAAGATGGTGCCCAGATCGCGGTGCCGAACGATCCGACCAACCTGGGCCGCTCCCTGATCCTGCTGGAGAAGCAGGGTCTGCTGAAGCTCAAAGAGGGTGCCGGTCTGGAAGCGACCGTGTTGGACATCGCCAGCAACCCGCGCAACTTCAAGATCGTCGAGCTGGAAGCTGCCCAGCTGCCGCGCTCGCTGGAAGACGTGGACTTGGCCATCATCAACAACACCTTCGCCGGTCAGATCGGCCTGACCCCGACCGAGAACGGCCTGTTTGTTGAGGACAAGGAGTCCCCCTACGTCAACCTGATCGTCGCCCGCGACAACAACAAGGACGACGAGAAGGTCAAACAGTTCGTACAGGCCTTCCAGACCGACGACGTCTACAAGAAAGGGCTGGAGCTGTTCAAAGGCGGCCTGGTGAAAGGTTGGTAATCACTCACTCGGCAAAAAAGGCCACGCAATGCGTGGCCTTTTTTATTGCTGCCGCTATCATATCGGCGAGCACGGCAACACGAACATATTCATCACATGAAAAAATGGTATCTGGCCTACTGCAAGCCAAAAGAAGAGGCCCGCGCCCGCGCCCATCTCGAAGCCCAGGGGATCGAGTCCTACTATCCCATGGTGGAAATTGAAAAACTGCGGCGGGGCAAGCGAGTCCCGGTGCGGGAGCCCATGTTCCCCAACTACCTGTTCATCTACGTGGATCTGGAAGAGGTCACCCCGGTCACCCTGAAGTCCACCCGCGGCATCAGCCGCATCATCCACTTCGGACGGGAGTGGACCGCCATCAACAGCCAGCTGGTCTATCAGCTGATGAGCCGGGACGACAGCGACGAGGCGCGCGCCAGTTACGCCAACCTGCCGACCCAGGGCGACAAGGTATTGATAGAATCCGGTCCGCTGGCCGGCTTCGAGGCCATCTATCTGGAGCCGGATGGCGACAAACGCGCGATCCTGCTGGTGAGCCTGCTCAATCAGGAGACCAGCAGCAGCTTCGACAACCAGTCCTTCCGCCGGCTGGAGTGACCCGCCAGCTCAGAGCAACCATCTCTTGCCAGCAAGGCTGAAAAGAAACGGGGCAGGCCAAGCGGCCTGCCCCGTTTTCATGGGCCTTGTCCGCCTCAGGCATCCAGCTCGAAGCGGCTGATCACCGCCGTCAAGCGCCCGGTATCCTGCGCCAGCCTGGCCACTATCTCCTCCCCCTGCTGGCTGCGCTGGCTCGACTGCCGGCTGAGCCCGGCGATCTCCTCCACCGTGCCCGCCACCTCCTGGGCCACCCGCGACTGCTGCTCGGTCGCGGTGGAGATGGCTCCCAGCTGACCCGACAAGTCCTGGACCAGCTGCAGCATGGCGTCCAGGGTAGCGGTCACCGAATCGACGGCGCCGCGCCCCTCCTCCACCAGCCTGGTACCGCTGCCGACCGTTTTGACGGTCTGGCGGGTCTGCTGCTGGATGCTGGCGATGGTCTGGCTGATCTCCTCGGTGGACTGGCTGGTGCGGCTCGCCAGCAGCCGCACCTCATCGGCCACCACCGCAAAACCGCGCCCCTGCTCGCCGGCCCGCGCCGCCTCGATGGCGGCGTTGAGCGCCAGCAGATTGGTCTGCTCGGCAATGGTGGCGATCACCTCGGTGACGCGTCCCACCTGCTCGCTCTGGCTGCTGAGCTGGCCCATCGCCTCGTTCGCCTGGGCAATCATGGCGGCAATCTGCTGCATGGTGGCCGTCATGCGGGTCAGCTCGTGGCCGCCCTGGCGGGTCTGCTGCTCGGCCTGCTGGGCGGCCCGCGCCGCTTCGGCGATATTGCCCGCCACATCCCGGGTGCTGACCGACATCTGCTCGATGGCCGCCGCCACCGTATCGACCCGCTGATTCTGGCTCGCCAGATCGGTGACGATGGCGCGGGTGGTGCTGCTCACCTCACCGCAGGCCCCGTCTACCTGCCCCACCGCCCCCTGGATCTCCCCCACCAGCTGGCGCAGCTGGCCGGACATCTGGTTGATGGAGCCCGTCAGCCCGCCCAGCTCATCCTGGCTCTGCACCGGCAGGGGACGGGCCGGCAACCGACCATTGGCCACCTGATCGGCTCGCAGCACCAGGCTGGCAATGTCACGGGTCAGGCGCCGGCTGAACAGCAACGCCACCAGGGTGCCCAGCACGATCACGGTCAGGGTTGCCAGCAGCAGGGTGCGATTGATGGCCTGGCCGGCGCTGGTCATCTTCTGGCCCATGCTCTGCACCTCGGCGCGGGTCTCGGTCACCTGGCCGGCCAGCTGGGTCGCCAGCTGGCCGAGTGCGGGCTCAATCTCGGTCGCCATCAGGTAATTGGCCTGATCCCAGTCCGGGGCCTGACGCTTCTCGATCACCTGGCCCACCAGCTCGGCAAAGGGGGCCGACATCTCCTCGAACAGCGACCAGATCCCCTTCTGCGCCTCGGTAAAGTTGGCCTCTTGCTGCTTCAGCTCGGCCACCCGCTGCTGATGGAACTGGTAATAGTCCTGGTATTTGGTGCGATAGTCCGGATCCCCCGAGATGAGGAAGTCACGCAGGGCTGAGAGCGCATTGGAGAGGCCGTTGTAGGCATCCCCCACCTGCTTGAGCAGCAGGCGGCGATCGCCGGGCAGCTGATCCTGCGGGGTCGCCACCTCTTCGTTGGCAAAGGACTGCAGCTGATCGAGGGCAGACTCTGCCAACGGCCCCGCCTCCTGCAACATCAAGGTATGGGCGGGCAGATTCTCGTCGGTCTGGGCAATGTCCCACACCTTCTGTTGGCTGGTCTTGAAGGCCTTGAGCGAGCGGGCAAGCTCGGCGGTGAACTGCTGATGCTCGATCACCTGCCAGGCCCCCTCCCACTCCTGTTTGAGGCGGTCGGCCTGCGCCGGATCCTTGCCCAGGATGAGATAGGCCCGCAGGGAGGAGATGGTCGCTACCAGCGCCTTCTGGCTGGCCTCATCCCGTTGCAGGGCGGGCAGGGCCTGCTCCATCAGAGCGCTGCCGGCCTGTCCGATGCGGGCGAGCTGGTGGTAGACCAGGCTGGAAGAGAGGATCACCAGCAGATTGATAAAACAGAAGCTGAGCAGCAACTTGCTTGAAATTTTCATGAACATCCTTGTTTCTTTGCGGGCATCCTGCCCGATATTCACTCCCCGAGCAGCGCCGGTAGCCGTTCACGCCAGGAGTCGTGCCATCCCAACAACTCCTCGCGCGGCATGGGCCGGGCAGAGAAGAAGCCCTGGCACACGTCGCACCCCAGCCGCGCCAGCAGCCGCCAGGTGAGTTCATCCTCCACCCCTTCGGCGACGGACTTGAGCCCCAGTTTGCGGGCCAGCTCGATGCTTGACTCTATTATGGCCAAGCGAGAGGGGTCCTCAAAGCAGTGATCCACGAAAGAGCGATCCAGCTTGAGTTCGGTGAAGGGCAGCAGGGCCAGCTGCTGCATGGAGGAGTAGCCGGTACCGAAGTCATCGATGGAGAGGCCGAAACCGTGCATGCGCAGGCGCGTCAGCACCTCCAGCGACTTGCCCAGATCCTGCACGAACGCGCTCTCGGTCACCTCCAGGGTGATGAGCTCGGGATTGATGCTCCAGCGCTGGCACTGGTTGATCAGGGTGTTGCACAGATCCCCCTCGATCAGCGAGGTGGTGGAGAGGTTCATCGAGAGGTTGAGGGATAGCCCGGTCTGCTCCCACAGGTGGCCATCCCGCAGCGACTTGCTGATGATCACCTCGGTCAGCCGATCGATGAGGCCGTTGTGCTCCGCCAGCGGAATGAAGCGAGCCGGCGAGATGAGGCCGTACTCCGGATGCTGCCAGCGGGCCAGCGCCTCCATGCCAACCCACTGGCCGGAGCCGAAGCTCACCTTGGGCTGATACCAGGGCAGCAGCTGGTCCTGCTCCAGCGCCAGGCTCAGCTCATCCAGGGTCAGGCGGTGGCCATCTTCCTCTTGGGCTCGCTCCTGCTGCGGGCGCCAGGCCCCGATCAGCTGGCTGATCTGCTGCTGGCTGGAGGGCTTCTCGATGCGCCCCAGCACCTGCAAGCCATAGGCGGCGCTCATGCGCAGCACGGCCTCGACCACGTCATCCTCCAGCGCACTGGAGAGGATGATGCCGCCGCGAAAGCCGCCGAGGGAGAGGCGGCGCAACAGCGCCATGCCATCCATGCCCGGCATGCGCAGATCGCAAAACAGGATGTCGACCTGATGCCGCTGGCACATGGCCAGCGCCTCCACCCCGTCCTGCGCCTCCAGCAGGGAAGCGTAACCGAGCCCGCGGATCTGGTGCATCAACGCCTTGCGCTGGAAGGCGTGATCTTCCACCACCATGATCACCAACTCATGCTGTGTCTTGTTCATCGAGCCATAATCCAATTTCACCTGTAATAGCCTTCATCAGCGCCAGCACCGTCTGGCTCAGTTCGCTGAGCTCGTCCAGCTGCTTGAGGCGGGCCGCCGCTTCGAGCCGGGCCGCCTCCTCCGCCAATGCCTGCTGCCCCACCATGCGGGCAGCCCCCTTGATCCGATGCGCCGTCTCCACCAGGGCATAGGTATCCTGCCTGGCCAGTGCCTGCATCATGTCATCTCCGTCCTGGCGATTGGAATCCAGGTATTCCCGCGCCATGCTGCGCGCCACCGCCTCATCGCCAAACAGCGAGAGCCAGCGCTCCCCCTGCTCGCTGGCAGGGGCAGGGGCCTGGCTGGGTTCCTGCGCCTGGCTGCTCACCGGCAGCCAGCGCATCAGCACCTGCCGCAGCGTATCCAGGGTATAGGGTTTGAACAACATGTCGTTCATGCCCGCCTCCTGCATCTGCAGGCCAGCCTCTTCGGAGGTGTCGGCCGTCACCCCGATGACAGGGGCCGATACCCCCTGCTCCCGCAGCGCCCGGGTCAGGCTGTAACCATCCATCGCCGGCATGTGGCAGTCGGTCAGCAGCAGGGTGAATCCCTGCCCCTGCCAGGTGCGCAAGGCCTTGTCGCCGTCATCCACCACCTCGGCATCCACGCCGAGAATGGCCAGCTGGCGGGCCAGCAGGGCGCGGTTGATGGGGTGATCGTCGGCCACCAGCACCCGCCCCTGCAGCTTGGGCGCATTGGCTTCCACCGGGCTGATCGCCGCCTCCCCCAGCAACTGATGACAGGTCTCCAGCAGCAGGTCGGGATAGAGCGGTGATTGTCCCAGCCGCCACCAGGCACTCGACCCCATACGACCGCGCAGGGCCTCCTGCGGGGAGAGCACTATGCCCTTGAGGGTCGATCGCTGCAAATGGCCCAGCCAGTCGCTGCCGAGCGACTGCTCGAGCCAGCTCTCCTCCGCCAGCAACAGGCCGTTGAGGGGCTGCTGCCACTGCTGTGGATCCAGACGATGCAGCCTGGCCCCCAGCCGCTGCATGGCGCTCTGCAAGGCAACATCTTCGCCAAACAGCCACCACTCCTGGCCGGCCAGCGGCGGGGCATCCCACTGACATTCGCTCAGCGGGAACTCGAAGGTGAGCCGGGTGCCGTGCCCCGGTTTGCTCTCGAGCGTCAGCGTGCCCCCCATCTTCTGGGCCAGCTGGTGGCAGATGGCCAGCCCCAGCCCGGTGCCGCCGAAGCGTCGGGTTATGTCGGACTCCACCTGCTCGAACGGGGTGAACAGGCGATCCTGCTTCTCTTCGGCAATACCGATGCCGGTGTCGCTGACCGTGATGGCCAGTCGCTCGGCCTGCAGGCCCACCTGGATGCGGATCTCGCCCCGCTCGGTGAACTTGACCGCATTGTTGAGCAGGTTGGAGAGCACCTGACCCACCCGCACCGCATCGATGCGGGCCTGATCCGGCACCTCGGCGCCCCAGTCCAGCGTCACTCTGAGCCCCTTGCCATGGGCCAGGGTGGCATGGCCGCGGATCACGTCACAGATGACGGAGGCAAGCCGGCACTCCTGATAATGGAGCTGCAGCTGACCCGCCTCTATCTTGGAGAAGTCGAGCACATCGTTGACCAGATAGAGCAGGTTGTTGGTGGAGGTGACCACGTTGCGCAGCAGGTAACGCTGATCCTCGTTCAGCTCGCTCATCTGCAGCAGCTCCAGCATGCCATGCATGCCGGAGATGGGGGTTCTGAGCTCGTGGCTCATGGTGGCGAGGAAGCGGCTGCGCACCTGCATCGCCTGCTCGGCATAGGCCCGCGCCTCCCTCAGCTCATGCTCCTGGCGCTTGAGGGCCGTGATGTCCTGGATCACCCCGTTGAGGATCAGGTGCCCCTCCTCCTGCGGCACAAAGCTGCCGCGCACCTGCAGGTAGCGCGCCCCCTCAGGCCGCTCCACCTTGACCTCGAGATCGAGAGGGGCCAGGGTCTGAGCATGGTTGGCCACCTTGCTGACGAAGTCCTGCAGCGCCTCCTCGGTAAAGCCGAACACCTCCCCCCCCGACTCGGCCGACAGCATCTCCTGCCGGCTGGCCCCCAGGATCTCGCTCGCCCCCTGCGAGGCATAGAGGAAGCGCCCCTTGCCGGGTCCGATCCAGAGGTACTGATAGACGATGCCTGGCATGCTGTCGGTGATCTGGGTGAGGCGGGTCTCCGCCTTGCGGGCCCGCGCCTCGGCCTCCTTGATGCGGGTCACGTCGGTCAGCACGGTCAAGACACCGAGCATGTCTCCATCCGGGGAGGTGTAGGGGCGCTTGGTATAGATGACATGGAACATGGCACCATCCTGGCGGCGGCTGTTGCCCGCCCCCTCAAGCTGTGCGCCGCTCTGCCACACCTCCTGCTCCTCTTTCAGTACCCGCACCCGCTCTCTGGCCGGCATGCGGTCCAGATCGTCGCCCCCCTCCTTCATCGGGTCGCCGATGAAGGCATCCCGATAGGCCTGGTTGCACAGGGTGATGCGCTGCTCGCGATCCCGCAGCACCACCATGTTGGGCAGGGAGTTGAGCAGGGTCTGCACAAACGTCAGCTGCTCGTTCAATTTGTGCTCGGCCAGCTGGCGCTGCACTATCTGGCGACGCAGGGTCCGGTTCCAGCCCATGAACAGCAGCACGCAGAGCAGGAAGGCCCCCAGCCCTAAGGCGGACCAGAGCGCCACCGTGGTCGGATTGATGCCGGTCTGGATGGTCAGAGTCAGCCACTTGTGCTCCAGCTTGGTCATCTCTTCCGGCCGGATGGAGAGCAGCACCTTGGTCAGGATCTGCTGCAACATGGGATCCTGTTGATGCACCGCCATGGCGACCGGCACCCTCAGCTCGTTGCCGGAAAACACCACCTGGTAGCGGTTGTTGAACCCTTTCTGCAGTGCCTGCTCCAGGGTGGTCATGCTCATCAGCACATAGTCGACCTGGTGCCCGTCCAGCAGGGGCAGCAGCTTGGTATCGCTGCTCGTCGCCACAGGGTTGGCACCCACCTCCTTGAGCACCAGCTCCTCCACCGAGCCGCCGACGATCCCCACCCGGCGTCCCTTGAGCTCGTTGAGACTGGCCAGCTCTTCACTCCCCTGCCTGGCGGCAATCACCCGGTGGATGAAGGCGTAGTCGGGGGTAAACAGGGCGTACTGGCGCCGTTCGGCGGTCGGGGTGATGGCCGGAATGAAATCCAGCTTGCGCGCCTGCAGCAGGCTCTGGGTCTCGGCCCAGCTGCTGGTGGGTACCAGGCTGAAGTGCAGGCCGGATCGCAGGCTCACCAGCTTGAGCAGGTCGGCGATGAAGCCCTTGAGCTGGCCATTGCCATCGATCTCGCTCACCGCCGGCCAGTCCGGCGCCACCCCGAAGCGCAGGGTCGGGTGGCGGGCCAGCCAGTCCAGTTCGCTCTGGTTGAACACTATCTGGCGAGGGCCGTTGGCCAGCTCATAGTCGACGATACCGCCGGTCTCCAGAATGCGGCGGCGCTCATCCAGCGACATGTCGTTGAGGGCCAGCTCCAGCAGATCGCGCAGCCCCTGATTGTCCAGCCTCACCGCCATGGCCAGCGAGGTATCCGTCACCCACTCCGGGGTGATCACCTTGAGCCCGGTCTGCGGCTGCAGGCGCTGCAGTCGCATCAGCGAGGGCAGATCGGAGAGATAGGCATCCGCCAGCCCCTTCTTGACCATGAAGACGGCTTCGTCGCTGCTGTCCGCCTCGATCAGCTGGGTCATTCCGAGCTGGGTCAGCTCCTCGCAGGAGCTGAAGCCGTGCTCGCACACCCAGCGCAACTGGCGTGCCGCAGCCAGGGTCGGCTCCCCCTCTTCCCGCGTCAGCAGGACGGCGCGCGGCAGGGTCATCAGGTCCGAGGTAAAGCGCATCTTCTCCTGACGCGACTGGCTGGGCGTCACGCCGATCAGCATGTCCACCTCCCCATCGAGCAGCGCCTGCTGGGCATCGGCATAGTAGGGATAGGTCTTGTAGCGCACGGTCAGCCCCAGCCGGCCGGCAATCTGGTTGGCAAAGTCGTCGAGCGGACCGTTGAAGCCGCCCCGGCCATTGGTATAGATGTAGGGGGGCCAGGCCATCGAAGGCATGCCCACCACCAGGTCATTGCGCGAGGCGAGCCACAGCCGCTCCGTCAGTCCCAGCTGATCCTTGTCCAGAGAGGTTTCTGCCGCAGCCACATGGCTCCAGCAAGCAAACCAGCACAACAGAATGGCGCGATAACAGAGGCGCAGCATGGGTGACTCCTGAACAGATCGGAGAGCGATCATAGGGATTTTGGCAAAATGTGTGAATAAAAATTCATAACAGAACTCGTGCGGATACGAAAAACGGCAGGCTCACGCCTGCCGTTTTCTAGCAAGAAGGGGGCCAGGCCCCACCTTATCAGGTTATTCGGTTCCCAAGCCGGAAGCCGGTTTGATACTCCTGCTCACGGATGTGGGCGATCTGCACATTTTGCCCTTCCAGACCTATGTCTTTGAGCAGGGCGGGCGACAGGTGCAGATAACGGGTGCGGCGTTCCAGCCGGGTGATCCGTTTCTGGACCAAGGTTTCGACGGTGCGCAGCAGGGTCAGTTCGATAGACATAATATTCTCCAGTTGAACGTGCGGTTCCCCCGGAGAGAAGAGATCACCCTGCGGGACAACCGCGGGTGATGAAAAAGCAGGTGTTACCTGTTTCCTCCACGCGGCAGAAAAAGAGCACGAGTCTTCGCGCTGCTGATGCAGCGGTCGAACGCAACGTTTAACATTGAATGTTGCATATCCGTCTCCTTACCGTGTGAAAGTTGAACAAGTTGCCACAGTCTAAAAAAAGACCGAATTTTATACAAGAACCTCACCCCCCACATGGGGAGGTGAGTCATCTATCAATACTCATCCGGAACAGAGAGCCTGACGCCGTCCCGCTCAGATCCCGGACAGCAGACGAAACTCCTCCAGCGCATAGGTATCCGTCATGCCGCTCACGTAATCCAGCAGCAGCCGCACCCGGTAATACCACTCCTGCTCCGCCTCTTCGGCAAAACGGGGATCCCGGCTGGCCACCGCCAGTCGATAGGCCTTGAGATGGCGGGCCGACAGGCGATGGTAAAGCCGGCGGGCAAAGAACAGCTCGCTGCCCCCCTGCCCCGCCAGCAGGCGTTCGAACTGGGCGACCGGCAGGGCCAGCAGGCAGGCGTAGGTGGAGAGCACGCCGCGCAAGGCGGCATAACCCTCCAGCTCCAGCGCCTCCACCTCGGGGCGCATGAACACCAGCTCGCGCGCTACCCGCTTGAGGATGTCGAGCACCCGCGCCGCTGGCGCCTGGCCGTGCAGTAGGGCCTGAGGATAGGCGCCGCTCAGGATCTGGGCATGCTCGCTCACATAGGTGCTGGCGGCCAGCGCCACCAGATCCCGGGTCAGCTGTTGGCGGAAATGGGGAAAGAAGCCGCGATCCGAGTCGACGGCCGCACTCAGCAACGCCGCCATGTAGTCACCGCCATCCGCCTCCCGCAGTGCCTGCAGCAGCTCGCCGAGGCCGAGGATGCGCCGATCCACCGCATCTTCCAGATCCGCGATGCAGTAAGAGATGTCGTCCGCCGCCTCCATGATGTAGACCAGCGGGTGACGACAGCCGGCGGCCAGCCCCAGGCTTTGGCCGAGGGCGCTGTAGAGGGGTTGTTCGCTGAAGAAGATGCCGCGCTTGCTGCTCCAGCCATGATGCTGGCCATAGTAGGGGGTTGCCTGCCGGCCCGCCGGCGGTTGCTGTGGATATTTGCACAGTGCCGCCAGCTGCCCCAGGGTCAGATTCAACTCGTGCAGGCTGTGTACCAGCCGCAGGCTCTGGGCATTGCCGTCAAACACCAGCAGATCCTGGCGAAGCTCGGCCCACTGCGGGCTGGGCGCCTTGCCCAGCGCAGCGGCAAACAGGCCGTCCAGCTCCTGCGCCAGCCACTGGCTCATCACCTGCTCGCCAAAGTGGCCGAACGGCGGGTTGCCGACGTCGTGCAACAGGCAGGACATCTCCACCAGATTGACGAAGGCCCCCTCGCACACAGCGCCTGCCGGCAGGGCCGCCAGAACGCGGCGGCTGATCTGGCGACCGGTCTCCTGTACTTCCAGCGAGTGGGTCAGCCGGCTGCGCACCGAAGCCTTCACGTCGAGCGGGAAGACCTGGGTCTTCTGCTGCAGTCGGCGCACCGGTGCCGCCTGCACGATGCGGGCGCGATCCTGCTCGGTCGCCTCCAGCAATTCTTCGTCACCCCAGGGGTGGATCCGCTCGGGGGTAATCAAACGGCTATACATGTTGCAGCTCCTTGCCAGCGCAGCGCGTTTATGAGAGCAACCAGCGCCGCAAGCGGGCGATATCGCCTGGGTACTCCCGGCGCAGCGTCTCAATCCAGTCTTCCACGTTCTCCCACCAGGCCGGATGATCCGGGCTCTGGATCAGCTGGGCCGTCTGCTGCAGCCGGCGCAGGCCGATGGAGCCCGCCGCCCCCTTGATCTTGTGCGCCTCCTCCACCACGCCGGCCTGATCCCGGGCAATCATGTTGGAGTCGAGCACCGCCATGTAGTCGGGCATCATCTTCTCGAACAGATCGACGCTGGAGAGCAGCACCGGCTTGCCCACGGTATCGGCATAATCGGTGAGGAAGGGCAGGTCCAGCAGCGCATCCTGGCTAACGGTGTCGGCCTGCTCGTCCGCCTCGTCCCCGGCCAGATCGGCAAACAGGTGACCAATCACCTCCCGCACCGCCTTCGAGCCGAGCGGCTTGTTGATCACATCCTGCATACCGTGATCCCGGTAGTACTGGCGATCACCGGTGGCGTTGGCGGTGAGTGCCACCATGGGCGGCAAACTTTCGCCGTAGCGCTCGAGCAGTTGTTCCGCCACATCGAACCCCGTCATGTCCGGCAGCTGGATATCGAGCAGGATCAAGTCAAAATCATCCGGGTTGGCCATGGCCAGCGCCTGGGCGCCATCGCGCGCCACCTTGACCTGATGGCCAAGCTTGCTCAGCAGGGCGCAGGCCACGGTCACGTTGAGCTCGACGTCCTCCACCAGCAGGATGTCGAGGGACGGCATCTCGGGCTCGATGGCGGCAACCTCTCCTTCGATACACTCCACCTCCAGCTCGGCGGTGAAGCAGGAACCCTCGCCCGGATCGCTGTCCACGTAGAGCTGACCACCCATCGCCTGCACCAGTTGGCGGGAGACCGCGAGGCCGATGCCGGTGCCGGTGGCGTGCTTCTTGCCCTGTACCTGATAGTACATGGCGAAGATCTTCTCCTGCTGGGCTCGCGGAATGCCGATGCCGGTATCCTCCACCTCGAAGTGCAGCGCCAGCTTGCCCGGCGCGTCGGCGGCATGGGCGAGGCAGCGAACCGTCACCCCGCCTTCGTCGGTGAACTTCACCGCATTGCCCACCAGGTTCCACAGCACCTGGCGCAGCCGGGTGCCATCTGCCATCACGAACTGCGGCACCTCGCCATCCCGATCGAAGTGCAGATAGAGCCCCTTCTGCTCCGCCTGGATGCGCGACAGCGTCTCCAGCTCGTCGAGGAAGGCGGGCAGATCGATGCGGGTCGGCGCAATCTCCAGCCGGCGCCGATCCAGTTTGTCCAGATCGATGATGTCGTTGAAGATGTTGCCGAGCGTCACCGCGCTCAGGTGAATGGTCTTGAGCTGCTGATGCCGTTTGGGATCGAGCGGCGTATCCATCAGCATCCGGCTCAGGCCGACGATGCCGTTGAGCGGGGTACGCAGCTCGTGACTGATGGTGGAGATGAAGGTGGTCTTGTCGCGACTCGCCTTCTCCAGCTTGTCCTGGTATTGCTTGCGCTCGGTGATGTCGCGGCCAAAGCCAAGCAGACCGAGTCGCTTGCCGAAGCGGTCGAAGAAGGGCACCTTGCGCAGCTCGAAGTAGGCCTTGCGGCCATCGGGGTACTCCAGCCACTGCTCATAGGTGAGCGGCTCGTTGCTGGCGAAGACCTGCTTGTCGGTCTCCACCACCTTGCTGGCGATGTCGTGCTTGTAGACGTCGAACGGAGTCAGCCCGATGAGCTCCGCCTCCACCTTGCCGGTCAGCTCCTCCATGGCGCGGTTGCAGCCGGAGAACTGCTCGTCTTCGTTGCGGTAGTAGACCAGATCGGGGGAGCAGTCGATGAAGGAGCGCAGCAGGGCGGTGCGTTCGCCCAGGTGCAGCTGGGCCTTCTCGCGCTGGAACACCTCGTTCTCCAGATCCTCGATGGCCTGCTGACGCAGGGTCTCGGCCCGGTTGGTCTCGGCGATCTGGGCGTTGAGGCGGCTGATGTTCTCCTGCAGCTGGCTGTTGAGCTCGAGATCCCGCTCGCGCATGTCCTGCAGCTTGCGCACCATGCGGGTCAGCCGCTGGCGGGAATCCTCCAGCTGATCCACTACGATGGAGAGAAAATAGACGGCCCAGGGGGTGACCAGCAGGCCGAAGAAGACCGAGCGCACCAGGTCGACGATATCCACGGTGCCGCGCAGAAACAGAGTGACCCCCATCTGGATGGAGACAGCCAGCACTATGATGCCGGTGGCCAGGAACATGCTGAATCGCACCAGCCCCAGCTTGGTCATCAGGTCGACGTAATATTGCGCCCAAGATTTTATTTGTTTCATCTTATTGTTTTCTCCCCGATATTCGCCGAACAGAATACCAGCACGACGCGCCGAACTCTTCTGCCGTCGCACGATAAATTATCGATTAACCTCCTCCACCCGCTGGGGTAGCATGCCGGAGTCAATTCGGTCAGCCCGGATTAAGCCTGGCTGGCTATAATGCCAGGCCGTTCAATTCAACCAACTGATAATTCAGGAGTCTCATCGATGCGCAATCTCACCCTGCTGAGTCTTGGCCTGCTGGCAGCCAATGCCGCCCACGCCGACCTGGGCGAGATCCCCAAGCAGTCAGGCTGGTCCGGCTTTCTGCTGGGCGGGGTCAACGTCGTCAGCTACAAGTCCAACTTCTACGCGGGCGATGACAACCACAGCCGTATCAATGATCTCGGCTCACCCGACAGCGAGAGCGGCCTGACCCCGCTGCTCAACGCCGACATCCGCTATACCTTCGCCGATACCCGCACCCAAATATTCCTCGGCAACCTGATCCAGGATGCGGTGCGTTTCGACTTCACCCAGCAGCTCGGCCTGCGCCAGGAGATGGGCGACAAGGGTATCGTTGCCACCTCGCTAGTGTTCAACGTCATGCCGGTGGAGCTGTGGAGCGATCCCTTCGCCACCGGCGTGGATCGCAGCTCGACCGACCTGAAGTCAAAAGGGGCCCGTTTCGCCTGGGACAAGATCTGGGGCAGCAACTTCTACGGCAACCTGACCACCCGGGAGGTGGACATGGACGAGGAGCGCAGCGGCCAGCAGTATGATCAGAGCCACGGCACCCACTACGCCGGCATGCTGGATCGCAACGGCAAGGTGCACGACATGGAGCTCTCCTACCAGTTCCATTTCGGCGGCAACCAGCTGCTGGAGCCGGCCATCCTCTACAAGGAGGCTCGCCTGGACGGCAGCGCCGAGAGCTTCAAGAACACCGGCCTGAAGCTGACCTACGCCAAGCGCGGCCCCCAGTGGTCCTTCGTCAGCAACCTCTACACCGGCAAGCGCAAGTACGACGAGGCGAACCCCATCTTCGGCCAGCATGCCGACGCGGACGAATTCGCCGTCAACGGCACCTTCTTCTGGCACAACCTGTTCGGCGTCAAGGCCCTGGCCGCCACCTTCACCGCGGCCTACTCCAACGCCGACTCGGACATCGACTTCTACGACAGCCAGTCCACCCGTTTCAGCACGGGTCTGCTCTACAACTTCTAACGGCGAGCAGCACCAACAAACGAGGCCACCCCATGGGTGGCCTCGTGCATTAGCGGACGGCGGGAAAATCAGATCCCGAGAGAGTCCAGCAGATCGTCATGATCGTTGGCCACCGGGGCGGCGGCCGGAGCCGGCTGGGCAGCCTCGCGCTTGGTCTGGGCGATCAGGGCATCCGGATCCAGCTCTTCCTGATCCATGCCATCGTTGTGGATGCGGATGAACTCGGTCTTGTCCATCGCCAGCTCCAGATAGAAGATGTTGTTGCGGGCGGTGAAGAAGGTGACCCGGCGCGACTCCGGGCTGTCGAGGTTGGTATCGACGCTCAGCATCACCTGCTTGTTGAGGGCCAGCATCTTGGGCTGGTTCTGGGTGATGTGGGTCTGCAGATCCCGGCCCACCTTGACGGTGAAGCTGCCGACGATCTGGTTCATCAGCTCGCCCATGACGTTGCTCACCTCGTCCGAGGTGTGGGAGATGGCGAGATCTTCCTTGGAGAGCCCCATGCTGAGCATGTAGCTCTCGTACAGCTCCATGGCGGCGGAGGCGGAGAAGTTGATCACCACCAGGCCGGAGAAGCCGCCGTCAAACAGCACGAAGCAGCCGATATCCGGCTTGAGGCAGGTCTTGCTGATCCGCTGCACCATGCCGGAGAAACGCACCTGACTCTGGGTTGCCGCACTCAATACATCCGTCACCGAATGGCACAGGCTCAACAGCACGTCCTCTGTGGTCAATACGGTATCATCGTCGGCTCTTGTCACTATCATGGGACCTTCCTGAACATCGAAAATGGGCTTATCTATACCATAACTCTAACAGATAGCGCGGCCCGGGCGTCGAAATAGCGAGCCGCCTCTCACTTGATTCAACTGTCAGTTTCAAGGGGAGTGAATCCGGCCAGATTGGCCAGCTTGCGTCGCCAGCCGGCGGCTTCCCGCTGCAGGGTCGATTCATCATAGGGCAAGGAGGGATGAGCCCCCCAGATGGGGCCAGGCCAGGCCTTGTCGGTACTGAAACGGGCCACGTGGTGCAGATGCAGCTGAGGCACCAGGTTGCCGAGCGCCGCCACGTTGATCTTGTCCGGGTGCAGCGCCTGCTCCATCAGGGTCGCCACCGCGCAGGACTCCTGCATCAGCTGCTGTTGCTGGGCCGGCGCCAGGTGGTGGATTTCCCGCAGATTGGCCACTCTCGGCACCAGGATGAGCCAGGGATACTGGCTGTCTTTGGCCAGCAGGACGCGGCAGAGAGGCAGATCGCCGAGCAGGCGGGTATCCGCCTGCAGGCGACTGTGCAATTCAAACATGAAGACCTCGTTGCAATAAGATGGGCGCTAGACACGATGAGAGCCCCCACGTTACTGCAACGGACGGCAAACTTAAAGCCGCGGCACGGCCCAGCTGACAAAGCGCTTGCGCAGGGCCGGATCCGCCTTGAGGAAGAGTTGCTGCAACTGCCCCTCCAGCTCGCTGGCCGCTACCGGCGCAACTTCGCGGGCAACCACGGCCGCAGGAAGTGCAGAAACAGAAGCCGCCGTCAGCGCCGCCTTGCCACCGCGCTGGTTGTATTCGGCCAGCTTGGCGCGCCAGTCCATGCCGATCAGCATGCCGCTGGTCACCAGCGCATCCTGCTCGCTCGCCATCACCTTGCCATCGGCCTGCAACCCCATCACGGGAGACTTGGCATACTGCGCCATGCCCCGCTCATCCTTCGGCAAGTCGACGACCAGCTGTAATTGTTGCTGGCTGGCCTGATAGCGCAGCACCTGAGGTGCAGAGCGCAGCTGGCGGTCATTCTCGCTGCTGCTGCGACTCGGGATCACCCCTTCATAACGCACCAGCAGCTGCTGCTCGCCATCCGGCAGGGTGGCGTGCTGTTCGTCGTGCAGGGTGCCGGCGCTCACCGCCAGGATCTGAAAATCCGCCGGCACCGTCACCTCAACCGCAGCGTGCGCCGAGCCTGTGCCCAACATCATGTTCATGCCCAGTGCGGCGCACAGCAGCGACACACCATTTCGATATCGACAACCCTTCATCTTCATTCATCTTCCTGATCGCGTTGATGGGCGCAGGCTAGCAGCCGAAGATGACAGAAAAATAACGGCAGTTCAGAGCAGGTAGTGGGGCCGCTCGGCAAACCACTGGGCCAGCACCTGCTTGAACAGCCGGATCTTGCGCGGCACCCGCCGCTGCTGGGCATGAAGGATATGAAGCGGGTGCAGGCTGCTGTGCCAGCCGTCGAGCACTGTCACCAGCTCCCCTGCCGCCAGCAGGGCTTCCACTGCAACCAGCGGACACTTGGCATAGCCCAGCCCCGCCCGGGCCAGCTGCAACGCAGTGCTGTAGTGATTGGCCCGCACCTTGCCTTGCACCAGGATGTGCGCCTCCTCCCCCTCCCGGCTGAAGTGCCACTGCTCCCAGGCCGGGTTGCTCCCCATGAGCAGACAGGTACGTCCGCTGAACTCATAAGGGGTGGCCGGCTTGCCCTCCCTTGCCACCAGTGTGGGGCTCGCCACCACCACGTCCCTGAGCCGGCCCAGCGGCATGGCTACCAGGTTGTCGGGCACCTCGCTCATGGCGCGCAGGGCGATGTCATGCTCACCCTGGCTCATGTCGACCATCTGATTGGTGAAGTTGAGCTCGACCGCAACCCCGGGGCAGAGCTCGGCAAAGCGAGCCAGCAGCTCGCTCACCATGCGATCGCCGGCGCTGATCGGGCAGGTGAAGCGCAGCCGGCCGCCATCCTCCTCGGTCAGGGCCTGGATATCCTGCTCCGCCTGGCGGGCCAGCGCGAAGATCTCCCCCGCCTGCAGGTAGAGGGTGGAGCCCGCCTCGGTCAGGCTGAGCCGGCGGGTGGTGCGTTGCAGCAACTGGGCATTGAGAGAGGACTCCAGCGCACTGACATGACGGCTCAGCATCCCTTTGCTCACCCCCAGCGCATCGGCGGCGGCGGAGAAACTGCCCCTTTGTACCACTTCGTAAAAACTGGCCAGATGGGCGATGTCCATCATTAGCTCCAATTTGGAAACAATGGGTTTATTTTACGCGCTTTTTCCCCTTTTTTAGCGCGCTAAAATCAACACATCCCAACCAGGAGTGACTGAGATGAAGATTGTGATTGTGGGTGCCTCCGGCACCATAGGTTCTGCCGTCAGCGACTTGCTTGCCAAGGATCACCAGGTGATCCGGGTCGGCCACAGCCAGGGGGATGCCAGGGTCGACATGCGCGATCCCGCCTCCATCAGGGGGCTGTTTGCCAAGCTGGGGCAGTTCGATGCGCTGGTGGTGGCCAGCGGCAGCGCCGCGTTCAACGCCCTGACCGAGATGACTGATGAAGAGTGGCAGCTGGGGATCCAGAGCAAGCTGATGGGCCAGATCAACCTGACCCGCGCCGCCATCCCCCACCTCAACGACAGGGGCTCCATCACCCTGATCAGCGGCATCCTGAGCGAGGAGCCCATCAACTGGGGGACGAGCGCGACCACCATCAACGGCGCCATCGATCACTTCGTCAAGGCGGCGGCTTGCGAGCTGCCGCGGGGCTTGCGCATCAACGTGGTGAGCCCGACCGTGCTGGCGGAGTCGATGGACAAATACGCCGCCTTCTTCCCGGGCTTCGTCCCCGTGCCCGCCTCCAGGGTGGCCCAGGCATACCAGAAGTCGGTACTGGGGGTGCAGACCGGCCAGGTGTTCAGGGTCAACGGCTGATCGCCGCCCTTTTGCCGCCCAGCCGGCACGGCAAGAAAAACGGGCCCCGTGATGGGGCCCGTTCAGTTGCTGTTTGCGCACTGGTTGGTGTGGCAAACGTTTGTTTTTGCGACAGTAAAAAAGGCGGCACGCCTCAGTCGATCAGCCCATACTGCTCGCGCAGCACCTCGATGATCTCCTGCTTCGGATTGGCACTGCGAACCAGCGGCTGACCGATGATCTTCTCGGCAATCCCCACGTAGGTGTTGGAGATGTCCATCATCACCTCGGTCGGCAACTTGTTGTCGCGGGCCAGGGCGAAGCGCTCCGGCATGCGGTGCTTGTTGAGCAGGATGTCCGGATCCGGGAAGTGATTGAGCAGCCACTGGCGGAAGCCCTCTTTCGACTTCTCGACGATCTGGCCGTCGCGCAGGGCGGCGCCGTCCCAGATGCGGGAGCTGTCAGGGGTGCCCACTTCATCCATGTAGATCAGCTTTTCGTTGCCGGCGGCATCCTGGACGTAGCCAAACTCGAACTTGGTGTCGACGAAGACCTGATCCAGCTCGGCCAGCGCGTCACTGATGACGTTGAAGCCCTCTTTGAGCAGCACTTCGTAGCGGTCGATATCGGCCGGCTTGCTGAAGTTGAAGCCCTGGTAGTGGCGCTCGATGTCGGCACGGGAGACGTTGACGTCATCGGCTTCCGGCACGCCGTCCAGCCCTTTCAGCACGCCCTTGGTGGAGGGGGTGATGAGGATCTCCGGCAGCTTCTGATCCTTTTTCAGTCCTTCCGGCAGGGTGATGCCGCAGAACTCGCGCTCGCCATCCTTGTAGGCACGCCACATGGAGCCTGTGATGTACTGGCGGGCAATCGCCTCGATCATCACAGGGCGGGCTTTTTGCACGATCCAGACGAAGGGATGGGGGATGTCCAGGATATGGCTGTCGGCCAGCCCCTTCTCCTTGAACAGCTTGAACCAGTGGCTGGAGATGGCGTTGAGCGCAGCCCCTTTGCCCGGCACACCGTTGAGCCCGTCCACGCCCTGCCAGATGCAGTCGAAGGCCGAGATCCGGTCGCTGATCACCATGATGGCAAGCGGCGCATCCGCCGGCACGTCGTAACCCTTCTCGCGGATGAGGCGGGCACTGTCTGCGGCGGTCAGCCAGTAGACGCTGCGCACTTTACCGGAATGGACGGGTTTATCGGTACGGATCGGCAAATCATCGTTCACCGCCAATACTTGGTCTGCAAGACTCATGGCTAATAACACTTCCTGTTTGTGGGGGGTTAACATAACAAAACAGGGGCACAAGGCCCCTGTTTCTATTCTGTTTTTGCAGCTTGATCAGCCAGGCCCTTGGCGAACGCCTCGGACAGGCTGATGTACATCTGGGAGATGACACCGGACGACACGGGTTTCTTGTCCTTGTCGAACAGGGTGATGGAGGTCTTGCCCCCCGCCATCTCGCCAAGCTGGAAGCGATACTTGTCTTCGTCCAGCTTGAACGGCTCGCTGCCCTTGGCCTTCCAGAACTCGCTGCCCGGCTCGTCGTACTCCACGTCGATCCAGCCCAGCGACTGCTGGGTATCCTTGATGGTGAAGCCGTAGGCCGGCAGCACCTGATTGAGACGACGCCACACCTGGTCAAACGAGCCATCGACGATCCAGGCGCTCAGCTCGTTGTTGTCCAGACCCAGCTCCAGCCCCATGCCATCGTTGGCCTTGTGCTGCTCGCGGGACTTGAGCTGCTTGTCGTAGTAGAGCGAGAACTGGTTGAGGGCCCGGGTCGCGTAGCGCTGGGCATCCGCCGGGGTCAGCTCCTTGCTGGTCTCGCCATCGATGGTCTCTTCATGATCCAGTACCCGGACCGACATGTTGACGGCGTGGCGCTGGGGATCGTTGCGCAGGGTGAACTGGTAGCGCTGGCGAATGACGAAGTCGTCGTCCTCTTCGCTCCAGCCGTCGAGCGCCTTGGTATTGTCAAACCAGCCGGTCTGCAGTACGCCGGCCTGCTGGTCCAGCTTCTCGGTGGTGACCTTGTACTGGGCGAGGAAGTTCATCAGGAAGGCCCAGGTATCGCGCTCCACGCTCTGGGAGGTGCTGAGAGCGTAGAAGGCCATGGTGGGTTCACCGGCATTGGTTACCACCTGGCTGCCCGGTACCACGGTCAGCAGCTGGGCGGGCGGACGCACATCCACCTTGGCCCCCAGGGCGCCGTCACGGCTGCTCTCTGGCAGGGGCGGAATGTCGAAACTGCTGTTAAAGGCGGGGGTACTCAACCCGGCCGGCACCAGGAAAGCACGGCCTTCAAGGCGGGCATCCTCGTACTCGAAACCACGGTTGGCCATCTTGCGTTCCTGGGGTGAGCTACAGGCTGCCAGCACGGCAACGGTCGCCACGCTCAGCACCAGGCGCACTGCATTTCCCTTTCCATTTGCTTTAAACACTCGCCATCAACTCCGCAGTCGTCAGTGCTCGCGCCATCGCCCGCTCGCCCTCGGCAGTGAGGTCGGTGAGCGGCAGACGCAAGGTGGCCGTCGCAATCAATCCCAGCTGGGCGCAGGCCCATTTCACCGGGATGGGGCTCGGTTCGCAGAACAGAGTCTGATGCAACGGCATCAATCGATTGTTGATGTCATGCGCCCGCCCGGCATCGCCGGCCAGCGCAGCACGACACATGTCGGCCATCTGGGCCGCTGCAATATTGGTGGTGACCGAAATGACACCGTCACCGCCTTGCAGCATAAAATCACATCCACTGGCATCATCGCCACTATAAAGTGCGAATTGCGCACCACACAGTTCACGCAGCAGCGGCGTACGGCTCAGATCCCCGGTCGCCTCTTTCAGGCCTATGATGCCGGGCACCCTGGCCAGTCTGGCTACCGTTTCCGGTTTGAGATCGCAACCGGTACGACCGGGCACATTATAAAGAATTTGGGGCAGACCACTAGCCTCGGCGATCGCACAATAGTGACGATAGAGACCTTCCTGGGTGGGTTTGTTGTAATAAGGTGTGACCGAGAGACCCGCTACCACGCCGGTTTCGGCGAAGCGCTTGGCCAGGGCGACGGCATGGGCGGTATTGTTGGAGCCGCAGCCGGCGATGACCGGGATGCGTCCGGCGGCCAGTGCCACGGTTTTCTCCACGACGGCAATGTGCTCCTGCTCGCTCAGGGTCACCGACTCCCCCGTGGTCCCCACCGCGACGATGGCGCTGGTTCCGGCGCTGACATGATACTCGACCAGATTGGCAAGACTGGCCCAATCGACTTCACCTGAAGCCAGCATGGGGGTAACGAGGGCAACAATACTACCGCGCAACATGGATATTTCTCCCGATTTTCAGGGGCGTTATGGTAAAGCTGCCCCCTTGGAAAAACAAGGGAGGCCACGGCCAAGCCGTGTTACCATCCGGCACAAACAGCCGTGCGCAAGCGCCGGAAACTGGCGCCGGAACCGGGCCGCCACTACCCGGCAGGACGCTTGCCACAACGAGATTCTCAGCAGGGTCGCCACGCGGCCGCGCGGGCCAGATCCCTTCGGTCGACGTGCCCGCCGCCCGCATTCGCCACCCGCTAATGGACGAGAGAAGATTTATGACTCATTACCTGGTCGTAACGGCCATCGGCACGGACAGGCCTGGCATCGTCAATGAGGTCACCCGCCACGTCAGTGGTTGTGGCTGCAACATTGTCGACAGCCGTCTTGGCATCTTCGGCAATGAATTCACCTTCATCATGCTGCTGTCCGGTGACTGGAACAGCCTGATGCAGCTCGAGATAAGCCTGCCCCTGCGCAGTCAGGAGTGGGACCTCATCACCATGATGAAACGCACCGAGCGCCACCAGTCGCTGCAATACGACATCAGCGCCAACGCCGAGATCCTGATCCGGGACCAGCCGGGCATCGTAAGCCAGTGCACCCAGTTCTTCAGCGATCACGGCTGGGACATCCAGGCCATGCAGACCATCACCCTGGAGCAGCAGCCGTTCAACCTGCTCAAGGCCAGCTTTCAGCTCAATCTGGCCAAGCAGGGAGAGGCGGCCGGCTCGCAGGCGGCCTTCGCCGGATTCTGTCGTGAACTGGGCGCAGAATCGTTCGAATTCATCGTCAACAACAAACACGCCTGACGGCTCATCAAGGAGATCCCATGCAACCTTTATCCGCTGGCAGCCTGGCCCCCGACTTTTCCCTCTCCGACCAGGACGGCAACCAGGTGCGCCTGGCCGACCTGCGCGGCAAGAAAGTGCTCGTCTATTTCTACCCCAAGGCGATGACCCCGGGCTGCACCACCCAGGCCTGCGGCCTGCGCGACGTCAACGCCGAGCTGGCCGCCCTCAATGTGGTGGTACTCGGCATCAGCCCGGATAGCGCCAAGCGGCTGAAAAAATTTGAGGAGCGCGACAGCCTGAACTTCCGCCTGCTGGCCGATGAAGATCATGCGGTGGCCGATGCGTTTGGCGTCTGGGGCCCGAAGAAGTTCATGGGCAAGGAGTATGACGGTATCCATCGGCTCAGCTTCCTCATCGACGAAGAGGGCAAGATCAGCCATCGTTTCGACAAGTTCAAGACCAGCGATCACCATCAGGTGGTGCTCGACCTGATCAAGGGCTGAACCCCAGGCGGGAGTGTCGATATGAAAAAGGGCCTGCAAGCGCAGGCCCTTTTTTATTCGCATCTCGCAGCCCTTCCGCATTGCAGACGGGGGGGCACGCGATCTCCCCCATTCGGTCACCTGCCCGGATGAGGGGCGGCAGCCTTGTTGTTTTCCATGGCGGGGCTGTGTGCATCCATAACGGGATGCCTTGGTGACGGGTCTTTCGGCACAAGCCAAATGACGCCCTTATTGTTGCGCCAACGGGCCAGAAAGCAAGGTGCCGGCCGTTACATTTAATTAACCAACCCGCGTCTGCGTTGATTTAGCGCCCCGCAATCTCGCCAACCTCCCCTGCCAGATCAAAAAATTCATCCTATATATGGGTTAACGTGACCCCAGTTTCATTTTCCAGTGAGAAAAGCCCATGAACATGAGCCACACCGAACGTCTGATCCTGAGCAACCAGTACGAGATCCTGGCCAAACTCAATCCGGAGAAGGCGGCGTTTTACCAACGGGCCAGCACCATCATCGAGCGCGGCTACTGCCTGCAGATCCTCGAACTGGAGAAGAGCTTCGGCCATCTGGATCTCGCCACCTGCCAGGAGGTGATCGACACCCTGGAGTTGCACCATGCGCTGGCCATCTCCTGGGGCAACCTGGACGCAGCCGATCAGGGAGAGATCAATGCCAGCCGACTGGAGTTCAACGGCTACAGCCGTAGCCAGGAGCGGGAGCTGGCCGATTACGTCTGCTTCCTGCTGGAGGTGGACAAGCGCTTCCCCGAACTCAAGTGCCCGTGCGACGAGCTCTCCAGCGACATCGCCATGCGTGACAAGTACCAGCGCATGCTGGCGGTCTGGCGCCAGTGCCCGCGCCAGTACAAGCTCTCCATCCAGGAGATCCGCAAGGTATTGGCGGCCTGATCCGGCAGCCATTAAAAAGGCGCCGCGAGGCGCCTTTGTCCGGTTGGCAGGCCGTGGGGCCTCACTCGTAGAGGAAGGATTTGTCCAGCTGCTTGAAGGCGGCGTTGAGGGTATCGGCCAGCTCTTCGTATCTCGGCTGGGCCACCAGCTGGCGCTGACCGCCCTGTTCGTTCATCTTGCCGTTGATCTCGCGATACCAGCTGGCAAGGGAGGGCGGCAGCCGGGTATCGGCACGCTGACCAAGCCAGTAATAGCCCTGCAGCGGCAGGCTGAGCAGAAACAGCACCGAGGTCATGACGGAAGGCCAGTAGTGCTGCTCGCCAAACTGGAACTGCAGCATGACGCTGAGCACTGCCAGCGCAGGAATCACCTTGAGGGCGAACTCGGTGGCCTTGATCACCCGATTCTCCGGGAACATGGAATTAAGCTCGGGACGGCGGGGCCAAAGGGTCATATAATGACGGCCTTGCTGTAACTTAGTTCCAAAAATGTTCATGCTCATGCTACCTCCGAGCTCTTTTTGAACGTATTAACGGCAAAACCACGACAATATTTGATGCACAATAACAAAGGTTGAGGATGACTTTGTTATTTTTCAACAATCGGGTTATCCTTTGTACGCCCAATTTTTGCGCCAACGGCCTGCCGTTGAGCCGTCAGGGACGTCTGGATTTCGGGTCTTGTATCACTATACAAGGGGCAAGCAACAGATTGCCAACCCTCATAAGGATAAGTTGAAAGTTTTTGGACACAGCGCGTCCAACGCATCCTCCTACACAACCCAATCTGCGATAGGATTTATTCATGAGTAAGCTGGTTCTTGTTCTTAACTGTGGCAGCTCTTCCCTGAAGTTTGCTGTCATTGACGCAACCACCGGTGATGACCTGCTGTCCGGCCTGGCCGAGTGCTTCAACCTCGACGACGCCCGCATCAAGTGGAAACTGAACGGCGAGAAAGGCAGTGCCGATCTGGGCGCCGGTGCCGCTCACCAGGAAGCGCTGGACTACATCGTCAACAAGATCCTGCCGCTCAACCCGGAACTGTCCAAGAACCTGATCGCCATCGGCCACCGTGTCGTACACGGCGGCGAGCGCTTCACCTCCTCCGTGCGCATCTGCGACGACGTGATCGCCGGCATCGAAGCCGCCGTACCGTACGCCCCGCTGCACAACCCGGCTCACCTGATCGGTATTCGTGAAGCCCGTCGTGTGTTCCCGGCGCTGGCCGAGAAGAATGTGGCCGTGTTCGACACCGCTTTCCACCAGACCATGCCGGAAGAAGCCTTCCTGTACGCCCTGCCGTACAAACTCTACAAAGAGAACGGCATCCGTCGCTACGGCGCCCACGGCACCAGCCACTACTACATCAGCCTGGAAGCAGCCAAGCAGCTGAACAAGCCGGTGGAAGAGCTGAACATCATCAACTGCCACCTGGGCAACGGCGGCTCCGTCTGCGCCATCAAGAACGGCCAGTCCGTCGACACCTCCATGGGTCTGACCCCGCTGGAAGGCCTGGTGATGGGTACCCGTTCCGGCGACATCGATCCGGCCATCATCTTCTTCCTGCACGACAAGCTGGGCATGAGCGTTGATCAGATCAACACCATGCTGACCAAAGAGTCCGGCCTGCAGGGTCTGACCGAAGTAACTTCCGACTGCCGTTTCGTTGAAGACAACTACGACAGCAAAGAAGAAGCCAAGCGTGCCATGGACGTTTACTGCTATCGCCTGGCCAAGTACATCGGCGCCTACGCCGCCGCCATGGACGGTCGTCTGGACGCCGTGGTCTTCACCGGTGGTATCGGTGAAAACTCCGCCCCGATCCGTGAAATCACCCTGAACAAACTGGGTCTGCTGGGCTTCGACGTCGATCACGACGCCAACCTGAAGGCTCGCTTCGGCAAGGGTGGCGAGATCACCAAGGCTGGCTCCACCAAGGCCCTGGTTATCCCGACCAACGAAGAGTGGGTCATCGCCCACGACGCGCTGGAACTGGTCGGCGCATAATTTCGCTGTAGAGCAAGGCCGCCCAAGGGCGGCCTTTTCCTGATCCCAAAAATGAACAAGGGGTATAAAGTGGCACGCACTATTATGCTTATCCCGGTCGGCACTGGTGTCGGCGTAACTTCCGTGAGCCTTGGCGTCGTTCGCGCCATGGAACGTCACGGTGTCAATGTCAGCTTCTTCAAACCGGTCGCTCAGCCGCGTCCGGGTGAAACCGGTACCGAGCGTTCCACCGCCGTGATCCGCGCTGCTGCCAACATCAACCCGCCCGAGCCGTTCGCCCTCTCCTACGCCGAGAACATGATCACCTCCAGCAACACCGACATCCTGCTGGAAGAGATCGTGGCCCGCTTTGAAGAGCACGTGAAGGCCAGCGGTGCCGAAGTGCTGGTCATCGAAGGCATGGTGCCGACCGACAAGCAGCCGTTTGCCAACAAGCTGAACTACGACGTCGCCAAGGCGCTGGACGCCGACATGGTGTTCGTGACCCACCCGGGCAACGACTCCAGCCAGAAGCTGAAAGAGCGCATCGAGCTGGCTTGCTCCAACTTCGGTGGCGTCAGCAACCCCCGCATCGTGGGCTGCGTCATCAACAAGGTAGGCGCCCCGGTTGACGAGCACGGCGTGACCCGCCCCGACCTGACCGAGATGTTCGAAGCCCATCACCACGGCGCCGACACCGCTCACAACCTGGAAGTACTGCAGGTATTCGGCAAGAGCCCGCTGCGCATCCTCGGCTGCATCCCTTGGAACACCCAGCTGATCGCCCCGCGCGCCAAGGATCTCGCCAAGCACCTGGCCGCCAAGATCCTGCACAAGGGTGAGCTGGACAGCCGCCGTCTGCAGACCGTGACTTTCTGCGCCCGCTCCATCCACAACATGATCGAGCACTTCCGTCCAGGCAGCCTGCTGGTGACCTCCGGCGACCGTTCCGACGTCATCGTCTCCGCCTGCCTCTCCGCCATGAACGGCGTCAAGCTGGGCGCCCTGCTGCTGACCGGCAACTATCACCCGGAACCCCAGGTGATGGCGCTGTGCCAACAGGCCATGGCTACCGGCCTGCCGATCATGATCACCGGCACCAACACCTGGCAGACCGCCGTCAGCCTGCAGAACTTCAACGTCGACATCCCGGAAGATGACCGCGAGCGTATCGAGCTGGTGCAGGACTATGTGGCCGGCCACATCGACAAGCACTGGATCGAGTCTCTCTCCGCCAAGTCCACCCGCTCCCGTCGCCTGAGCCCGCCGGCCTTCCGTTACCAGCTGACCGAGCTGGCCCGTCAGGCCAACAAGCGCGTCGTGCTGCCGGAAGGGGAAGAGCCGCGCACCATCAAGGCTGCCGCCATCTGTGCCGAGCGTGGCATCGCCCGTCCGGTGCTGCTGGGCAACCCGGAAGAGATCCGTCGCGTTGCCGAACAGCAGGGCGTGGTACTGACCGACCGCGTCGAGATCATCGATCCGGTTGCCGTGCGCGAGCGCTATGTGGCCCGTCTGGTCGAGCTGCGCAAGAACAAGGGCATGACCGAAGTGGTTGCCCGCGAACAGCTGGAAGACAACGTGGTACTGGGTACCATGATGCTGGAGCGCAACGAAGTCGACGGTCTGGTATCCGGCGCGGTGCACACCACTGCCAACACCATCCGTCCGCCGATGCAGATCATCAAGACCGCCCCGGGCTCTTCCCTGATCTCCTCCATCTTCTTCATGCTGCTGCCGGATCAGGTACTGGTCTACGGTGACTGCGCGATCAACCCGGACCCCACTGCCGAGCAGCTGGCCGAGATCGCCATCCAGTCCGCCGACTCCGCTGCTGCCTTCGGCATCGAGCCGCGTGTGGCCATGATCTCCTACTCCACCGGCACCTCCGGCGCCGGCGCAGACGTAGAGAAAGTGCGTGAAGCGACCGAACTGGCCAAGGCCAAGCGCCCCGACCTCATCATCGATGGTCCGCTGCAGTACGATGCCGCCATCATGGAGAACGTGGCCAAGTCCAAGGCACCGAACTCTCCGGTTGCCGGCAAGGCCACCGTGTTCGTGTTCCCGGATCTGAACACCGGCAACACCACCTACAAGGCGGTACAGCGCTCCGCTGATCTGGTCTCCATCGGCCCCATGCTGCAAGGCATGCGCAAGCCGGTCAACGACCTGTCCCGCGGCGCCCTGGTTGACGACATCGTCTACACCATCGCCCTGACCGGTATCCAGGCAGCCCAGGCCGAGTAATCGTCCGCGGCTCTGCTTGCTGAAAAACCCGCCGCAAGGCGGGTTTTTTTATGGCTGACTTGGGGAAATGTTGATCCGCAAGATCAAATCGGGATCCTGGCAGGATCCCCTGCTCGGTGACGGGTACCTGCCCGGCAAGGGCGGCGGGATAAGCAAACACTCACACCCGCCAGAGTCGATTGCACAATTGCGCCCCAGCGCAGATCAGATCCAAATATCCTTTTAAGATCAGCACACTAACGCCAGACACACCGCTAATCTACAGAGTTTTCCACAGCTTTTGTGGATAGTTTACCGATCATTTGAAAGAAAATGACAGACTCGTGCCAGCCCTCCATTCAACCAAGCGCCCACAAGAAAGGGGCTCCGAGGAGCCCCTTTAATCTGCCTGCAGCCAAGCGATAGCTCAGGGACGCAGCGCCTTGTCGGCGCGGGAGATGCCACACACCCCGGAGCGCACCACTTCGACAATCTCGTTGGTCTGGGCGGCGGTCTTGATGAAGGCATCCAGCTTCTCGCTGGTCCCCACCAGCTGCACCGTGTAGAGCTCGGGGGTGACGTCGACGATCTGGCCGCGGAAGATATCCGCCAGCCGTTTCAGCTCGTCGCGGCCACCACCGGCGGCGCGCGCCTTGACCAGGGCGATTTCCCGCTCGATGTGCTCCCCTTCGCTGAGATCACACACCTTGAGCACGTCCACCAGCTTGTGCAGCTGTTTCTGGATCTGCTCCAGCACCCGCTCGTCACCCATGGTGACGATGGTCATGCGCGACAGGGTGGGATCCTCGGTGGGGGCCACCGTCAGGGTCTCGATGTTGTAGCCGCGCTGGGAGAAGAGGCCCACCACCCGGCTCAGGGCGCCGGATTCGTTCTCCAGCAGAACGGAAATTATATGTCTCATCAGGTTCTCTCCGTCTTGCTCAGCCACATCTCGTCCATGGCACCGAACTTTATCTGCATTGGATAGACGTGCTCATCCGGGTCGACCGAGATGTCCATGAACACCAGCCGATCCTTCAGGGCGAAGGCCTTCTCCATGGCGCTCTCCAGCTCCGCCGGATCGCTCACCGCGATGCCGACATGGCCATAGGCTTCCGCCAGCTTGACGAAGTCAGGCAGGGATTCCATGTAGGAGTGGCTGTGACGGCCGCCGTAGAACATCTTCTGCCACTGCTTGACCATGCCAAGGGCGCGGTTGTTGATGGAGATGATCTTGATGGGCACCCCGTACTGCATGCAGGTGGAGAGTTCCTGAATGTTCATCTGCACCGAGCCGTCGCCAGTGACGCAGCAGACCACCGCATCCGGGTTGGCAAACTGGGCTCCCATGGCGGCCGGAATGCCGAACCCCATGGTGCCGAGACCGCCGGAGTTGATCCACTGGCGCGGCTTGGCAAACGGGTAGTAGAGAGCGGCAAACATCTGGTGCTGACCCACATCGGAGGCGACGAACGCCTCCCCCTTGGTCACCTTGTAGAGGGTCTCGATCACCTGTTGCGGCTTGATCAGGGTGGGATGGGTCTCATAGGCCAGGCAGTTGCGCGAACGCCACTGGCCGATCTGACTCCACCAGTCCGCCAGCGCCTGCTTGTCGTTGTCGAAGCCGCACTCGCGGATCACTTCCAGCATCTGCTCCAGCACGGTTTCCACCGAGCCGACGATGGGCACATGGGCCTGCACCGTCTTGGAGATGGAGGTGGGATCGATGTCGATGTGGACTATGGTGGCGTTGGGACAGAACTTGGCCACGTTGTTGGTGACGCGGTCATCGAAGCGGGCCCCCACGGCGAAGATGAGATCCGCGTTGTGCATGCTCTTGTTCGCTTCGAAGGTACCGTGCATGCCGAGCATGCCGATGAACTGCGGATGGGTGCCAGAGAAGGCCCCCAGCCCCATCAGGGTGGTGGTCACCGGCAGGTTCAGCAGCTCCGCCAGCTTGGTCACCAGGTGATCCGCATTGGCGTTGATGGCACCGCCGCCGACATACATCACCGGGCGGCTCGCCTCCACCAGCAGCTTGGCGGCACGCTTGATCTGGCCCTTGTGACCCGACTTGGTCGGGTTGTAGGAGCGCAAGGAGACCGTATCCGGGTACTCGTAGGGGAATTTTTCTTTCGGGTTCTGCACGTCTTTGGGCAGATCCACCACCACCGGCCCCGGGCGGCCGCTGGCGGCAATGTAGTAGGCCTTCTTGATGGCGGCCGGAATGTCGCTGGCCTTCTTGCACAGGAAGCTGTGCTTCACCACCGGGCGGGAGATGCCGATCATGTCGGTCTCCTGGAACGCATCCTCCCCGATCATGCTGGTCGGCACCTGGCCGGACAGGATCACTAGGGGAATGGAGTCCATGTAGGCGGTCGCGATCCCCGTGATGCAGTTGGTGGCGCCGGGACCCGAGGTCACCAGCACTGTGCCCACCTTGCCGGTGGAGCGGGCGTAACCGTCCGCCATGTGCACCGCGGCCTGCTCGTGCCGCACCAGGACATGCTCCATCTTGCCGTTTTCAAAGAGAGCGTCATAGATGTCGAGCACTGAGCCACCAGGGTAGCCGAAAACGTGCTCAACTCCCTGATCTTCCAGCGCTCTAACCACCATCTGGGCGCCTGATAACATCTCCATGATAAAGCCCTCCAGGCTTTGCTCCGTTAAGCGAAAGCTATCGGCAGTCCGCTGCTTCCCGGCACCGCCGGCCCGTGCGTTGTTGTTGTCTGAATACGGACCCGGCGAGTTCGGCGCTGTCGATAGTAGAAAAATAGGTTTTTTCCATCATTCACCCGCAAAGCGGGTGAAAAACCAACTTAACCCGCTTGTGAACGGTTGTCCACGGCTTTGTCTGACCACAACAGTCATAAATTTCAAACAACTATTAACATTCAGTGACTTGCTGGAAAGGGTGGGAACAATGCGGGGAAGATGGGTGGCAAGCCAGCGGATCATGCTGCAACAGCCGCCAAAAGCGGAAAAAAAATGGCCCACCGCCAGGGTGGGCCTTGGTGGCAGGCTGCGGATCAGTGATCCTGTTCCGGCTCCGCCAGCCAGATCTGCTGATCCGGATCCGTCTCTTCGCAGACCGAGATGCTGACCCCCATGTCCAGCAGCTCGTGCAGGGTGAGATTGTCCGCCAGGTTCATGGTGTCGCCGTTTTCATTGGTAAAGCGCATGGTGTCCGTCCTCTCCTTGGTGGGATCCCTCTCAGTCTAGTCAAAGGCGCTCACTTGCGATAACCAGCAACTGCTGAGGGCACTCCCCTCCTCCAGCTCGCTCAGCCGATCGCACACCTCCTCCGGAAACAGGGTTCGGGCCCACAGCCGGCGGGAGAGATCCGCCACGCTCTCCTGGGCGCCGGCGGCGAGCCAGCCGGCCAGCTCCCCCGCCACATCGGGGTAGCAGATCTGGCCCGGGGCCGTCGCATCCAGCCAGGCCCGCACCGCGTTGGCATCGAGCGCATCCATCAGCCGCGCCAGCCCCATCAGTTCGAGGGTCTTGCTATTGGTCAGCTGCTCGAACTGGCCTCCCAGCGGCTTGACCAGCAGCTTTTTGCCAAGGGAGAGCGCCTCCGAGGCGAGCTCGAAACCACCGTTGGTGATGACCCCGCGACAGCCGGCCAGCACCTGCTTGAACGCCTCACGGGCCTGCGGCTCGAAGCGAATGTTGCGCCACTGGCTGGCATTGCGAATGGCCGGATGAAAGCAGACGAAGTGTTGCTGGTTGAAGCGCGACAACAGGGCCGCGATCGCCTCGGTCTGCTCGAACGGCAGATAGACCAGGATCTGCTGGTTGTCGGGCCCATGACTGATGGGATCTATGATGGGCGGCAACAGGGGCTGGCCGAAGTGAAACCAGTGCAGCCCGAGCGACTGGCGCACCGGCGCGAAGTGGCGCATCAGCTGGCGGTTGAAGCCGCTCTCCCCCCAGCGTGGAATGGGCCAGTCGAAACTCGCCTGATGGCTGATGGTGAGGCTCGGCTTGTCCCAGCGGCGAGCGGCATGGGCGCTGATAGGCTCGAAATCGCTGATGACGAGGTCGTAGTCGCGACAATCGAGCGCTCGCATGTCGCGCCAGAAGCGCAGGGGCGAGAGCCCCTTGAGGGTGCGCCAGTTCGAGATGGCCCCCTCATGGCTGACGAAGGTGATACCGGGAAAGGTGCGGTAGTCGCCGAATTCGGCCATCTCGAAGTAGCCGTCCGCAGGACGGCCGCTGAACAGATAGTCCACCTCCAGACCACTGGCCCGCAAGGCCCGCGCCAGGGTACGGCTGCGGCTGATGTGGCCGTTGCCGGTCCCCTGCACACCGAACAGTATCTTCATCCCTGCCCCCACATGAGCGCCAGCAGGGCGCAGCCACCGCCGAGCAGGGCGCCGGCTACCAGGTCACTCAGATAGTGGACCCCCAGCAGCAGACGGGATGCCCCCACCAGCGCGGCCCAGACGAACAGCAACGGCGCCCAGAACGGGAAGCTGGCCGCCAGCACGGTAGCCATCAGGAAGGCGGCGGCGGTGTGACCCGAGGGCAGGCTGTAGCGGTCGGAGGGGGTGATGAAGACCGGCAGCCCCACCGGGCGCTGGCGTTTGAGGGCATTCTTGAGCAGCAGGTAAAGCGGCAACTCGAGGGCGAAGGCGAGCAGTGCCAGCTTCACCAGTTCGCGCTCGGCTTCCCCCTGCCACCAGAGCAGGGCCGCCAGCACGGCGTAGAGCGGGCCGTCACCGGTACGGGAGATGAGCCGGCTGATCCTGGCCTGTGGCCGGTTGTAGGCGTGGAGCAGGCAGATGCGGCACACCTGCAGGTCCCATTGCTGGATCTTGTTCATAACCCCTCCTTCCCTAGCGTCTCAAAGCAGACTAGGGCGGCGGGGTGACACTTGGTTGACGTTCAAATAACAGATTTATGAAAAAAGGGCCGAATGGCCCTTTTTGCTACCAGCGTGGCAAATGATCAGTTCAGGGTGCCGCGCAGGCCGTTTTCCATCAGGCGGCAGTTGTGATCCGCCAGGCGAGCCATGAAGTGCTCGTCCACGGTCAGGCCGAACACCTGCTCGTAGAGATCCTTCATCACGAAGGGCTGCCACATCATGCTGAGGAAGGAGATCTTCAGCATCTCGGGATCCAGGTTGTCACCCAGCTCGCCGTTGTTCTTCATGGACTCCAGCAAGGCATCGAACTGGGGCAGCTGGCGTTCCAGCAGGCGGTTCAGCACAAAATCCCGACCCGGACTCTTCTCGGTCGATAATGCACTGGAGATGGCGGAGGTCAGCTCGCTGTTGGGCGCCATCACCTGGTAGTAGGTATTGAGCAGATCGTTGAGGCTGCGGTTGCCGGTCTCGTCGTGCCAGGCTTGGTCCAGCGGCTCGGCCACATCCCCCAGCACCGCCTTGTAGAGGCCCTCTTTGCTGCCGAAGTAGTAGTGGATCATGGCCAGATTGGAGCCAGCCAGCTCGGCGATCTCGCGGGTCGTCACCTTGCTGTAGGGGGTGTTCAGAAAACGCTCGCGAGCGGCACAGAGCAACTTGTCACGAATGTCAGAACGTCCGACCGGACGACCAGGTCTACGTTTTTCCATTTAATACCTCGGATAATTCAGCAGAAACTGACAAGTCGATCTGATTGTACAGATGATCGAGTACAGCAGGAATGACCAGATAATCGGGCAAGGGCCGAATATGGGACAAGTAAATTTGCACTCCTTTACAATCCGATTAAATAAACCAGCGAAATGAACCGGGTGCGTACGGTTGACACAGCATAAAAATCTCGATATTGGTAAAAGCGTTATCGACTGCAAGGATTGATTCATCATGCGTATTGCCGCTCCGCTACTACTAATCTCCCTAATCGCGACCTCTCGCGCGGGATCCTTGTAGCCGGGCTCAGGCATAGCCGGAATTTACAAAAACCCGTGCACCCTGCACGGGTTTTTTTATGCCAACGCAGGATGCACGTCACCGAACTTAGGAAGGGGGAAGTCACATGTCAGATCGGGTCATCATATTCGACACCACCCTGCGCGATGGTGAGCAGGCCCTGGCGGCCAGCTTGACGGTCAAGGAGAAGCTGCAGATCGCCCAGGCGCTGGAGCGGCTCGGTGTCGACGTCATGGAGGTGGGGTTCCCGGTCTCCTCCCCCGGCGACTTTCAATCGGTGCAGACCATTGCACGTCACATCAAGCAGAGCCGGGTCTGTGCCCTCGCCCGCGCCTTGCCCAAGGACATAGACGCCGCCGGCGAAGCCCTGCGGGTCGCCGACGCCTTTCGCATCCACACCTTCATCTCTACCTCCTCCATCCACGTCGAGAGCAAGCTCAAGAAGAGCTTTGAGGACGTGCTGGAGATGGGGGTCAGCGCCATCAAGCATGCCCGCCGCTACACCGACGACGTGGAGTTCTCCTGCGAGGATGCAGGCCGCACCCCGATAGACAACCTGTGCCGCATGGTGGAGGCCGCCATCAAGGCCGGCGCCCGTACCATCAATATTCCCGATACCGTGGGCTACACGGTGCCGACCGAGTTCTCCGGCATCATCCAGACCCTGTTCAACCGGGTACCCAACATCGATCAGGCCATCATCTCGGTGCACTGCCACGACGATCTGGGGCTCTCGGTGGCCAATTCCATCGGCGCCGTGCAGATGGGGGCCCGCCAGATCGAGTGCACCATCAACGGCATCGGCGAGCGGGCCGGCAACTGCTCGCTGGAAGAGGTGGCGATGATCCTCAAAACCCGCGCCGACCTGCTCGGGGTGCACACCAATATCCGTCACAGCGAGATCCACCGCACCAGCGCCTTGGTCAGCCAGCTCTGCAACATGCCGGTGCAGCCCAACAAGGCCATTGTCGGGGCCAACGCCTTCTCCCACAGCTCCGGCATCCACCAGGATGGCGTACTCAAGGCGAAAAACACCTACGAAATCATCACCCCAGAGAGCATCGGCCTCACCCAGAACAACCTCAACATGACTTCCCGCTCCGGCCGCCACGTCATCAAGCACCGGATGGAGTCCATGGGCTACGCCGAGAGCAGTTACGACCTCGACGATCTCTACGGCAAGTTCCTCACTCTGGCCGACAAGAAGGGGCAGGTGTTCGATTACGATCTGGAGGCCCTCGCCTTCTTCAGCCAGATCCACGAAGAGCCGGAGCACTTCAAGCTGGAGTACCTCGGCGTGCAGAGCGGCAGCTCGGTGATGGCCACCGCCTCGGTGAAATTGAAGGTGGGCCAGGAGATCGTCAGCGAAGCCGCCACCGGCAACGGCCCGGTGGATGCGGTCTACCAGTGCATCAACCGCATCACCGGCTACGAGATCAGCATCGACAAGTACGAACTCAAGGGCAAGGGGGAAGGCAAGAACGCCCTCGGCCAGGTCGACATAGTCGCACAGTACAAGGGCCGCAAATTCCATGGCATGGGCCTGGCCACCGACATCATAGAGTCTTCCGCCCAGGCGTTGATCCACGTGATCAACAGCATCTGGCGCGCCGATCAGGTGGCCGAACAGATGGAACGCAACGTCGCAAAAACAGACAAGATCAATACGGAGAGCGTGTGAGTATGAGCAGTTATCGGATCGCAGTATTGCCGGGTGACGGCATTGGCCCGGAAGTGATGGCCGAGGCCGTCAAGGTGCTGGAAAAGGTGCAGGCCAGGTTCGGCTTCACCCTCGACTACGAGCGCCATGACGTGGGCGGCATCGCCATCGACAACCACGGCACCCCGCTGCCCCAGAGCACCATTGCAGGCTGTGAAGCGGCCGACGCCGTGCTGTTCGGCTCGGTAGGCGGCCCCAAGTGGGAGCATCTGCCCCCCAACGATCAGCCGGAGCGCGGCGCCCTGCTGCCCCTGCGCGCCCACTTCAAGCTGTTCTGCAACTTGCGTCCGGCCCGTATCTACACCGGCCTCGAGCAGTTCTCGCCGCTGCGTGCCGACATCTCGGATCGCGGTTTTGACATCGCCTGCGTGCGCGAGCTGACCGGCGGCATCTACTTCGGTCAGCCCAAGGGGCGTGAAGGGGAGGGCCCCACCGAGAAAGCATTCGACACCGAGGTGTACCACCGCTTCGAGATCGAGCGCATCGCCAAGATAGCGTTCGAGTCGGCCCGGGTTCGCAAGGCCAAGGTCACCTCCATCGACAAGGCCAACGTGCTCGCCTCCTCCATCCTGTGGCGCGAGGTGGTTACGCAAGTCGCCAAGTCCTATCCGGACGTGGTGCTGAATCACATGTACATCGACAACGCCACCATGCAGCTCATCAAGGATCCGTCCCAGTTCGACGTGCTGCTCTGCTCCAACCTGTTCGGCGACATCCTCTCCGACGAGTGCGCCATGATCACCGGCTCCATGGGGCTGCTCCCCTCCGCCAGCCTCAACGAATCGGGCTTCGGTCTGTTCGAGCCGGCCGGTGGCTCGGCCCCGGACATCGCCGGCAAGGGGATCGCGAACCCCATCGCCCAGATCCTCTCCGCCGCCCTGATGCTGCGCTACAGCCTGGGCCAGGAAGCCGCCGCCCAGGCCATCGAGCAGGCCGTGGCCCAGACCCTGGCCGAAGGCTACTTCACCGCCGACCTGCATCAGGCGAGCGCCAAGCACCCGGTGCAGAGCACGGCCGAGATGGGCAGCCAGATCGCCGCGCGCATCTGACCCCACGGCATAGATAACAAGGAAACCGAGCAATGGCCAAGACCCTCTATCAGAAAGTATTCGACGCCCACGTGGTGCGGGAAGTGGAAGGGGAAACCCCCCTCATCTACATCGACCGTCACCTGGTGCATGAAGTGACCAGCCCGCAGGCATTCGACGGCCTGCGCGCCATGAACCGCCAGCTGCGTCGCCCGGATCTGACCTGGGCCACCATGGATCACAATGTCTCCACCACCACCAAGGACATCGCCGCCTCCGGCGAGATGGCCCGCATCCAGATGGAGACGCTGGCCGCCAACTGCAAGGAGTTCGGGGTTCGCCTCTACGATCTGAACCACAAGTACCAGGGGATCGTCCACGTGATGGGTCCCGAGCTCGGCATCACCCTGCCCGGCACCACCATCGTCTGCGGTGACTCCCACACCGCCACCCACGGCGCCTTCGGCTCGCTCGCGTTCGGTATCGGCACCTCCGAGGTGGAGCATGTGATGGCCACCCAGACCCTGAAACAGGGTCGCGCCAAGACCATGCGCATTTCGGTCAACGGCAAACTGGCCGAAGGTATCAGCGCGAAAGACGTGGTGCTGGCCATCATTGGCAAGGTCGGCCATGCCGGCGGTACCGGCTATGTGGTGGAGTTCGCTGGCGAGGCCATCGAAGGGCTCACCATGGAAGGGCGCATGACGGTGTGCAACATGGCCATCGAGCTCGGTGCCAAGGCGGGCATGATCGCCCCCGACCAGACCACCATCGACTATATCCGTGGCAAGGAGTTCGCCCCCAAGGGCGAGGCGCTGGAGCAGGCCATCGCTTACTGGCAGAGCCTCAAGAGCGATGCCGATGCCAGATTCGATGCCGAAGTGGTGCTGGACGCCGCCGACATCGCCCCTCAGGTGACCTGGGGCACCAACCCGGGTCAGGTGATCGCCGTCAATGAACCCATTCCGGCGCCGGAATCCTTCAGCGATCTGATGGAGCAGCAATCCGCCCGCAAGGCCCTCGCCTACATGGATCTGCAACCGGGTCAGAAGCTCTCCGAGGTCGCCATCGACAAGGTGTTTATCGGTTCCTGCACCAACAGCCGCATCGAGGATCTGCGCGCTGCCGCCGCCATCGCCCGCGGTCGCAAGGTCGCCGCTGGCGTGCAGGCGCTGGTGGTGCCGGGCTCCGAGCAGGTGAAGGCCCAGGCCGAAGCCGAGGGGCTCGACAAGATCTTCATCGAGGCAGGCTTTGAGTGGCGCCTGCCCGGCTGCTCCATGTGCCTGGCCATGAACAACGACCGGCTGCAACCGGGAGAGCGCTGCGCCTCCACCAGCAACCGCAACTTCGAAGGGCGTCAGGGCCGTGCCGGCCGCACCCACCTGGTGAGCCCGGCCATGGCCGCCGCCGCCGCCGTCATCGGCCGCTTCGCCGACATTCGCGCGCTGTAAGAGGGGTTGAGGATGAAAGCATTCAAACAACACGGACGGCCCTTCGCCGTCACCGACATCATCTTCGCCGACATTCGTGCACTGTAAGAGGGAACGTACATGACAGGTTTCAAACAGCATAAAGGGATCGTCGTTCCCCTCGACAGCGCCAACGTCGACACCGACGCCATCATTCCCAAGCAGTTTCTGCAGAAGGTCAATCGCATCGGTTTTGGCAAGCACCTGTTCCACGACTGGCGCTTCCTGGACGATGCCGGTCTGCAGCCCAACCCCGAGTTCGTGCTCAACCAATCGCAGTTCGCCGGCGCCAGCATCCTGCTGGCCCGCGAGAACTTCGGTTGTGGCTCGAGCCGCGAGCATGCCCCCTGGGCGCTGGCGGATTACGGCTTCAAGACCATCATTGCCCCGAGCTTCGCCGACATTTTCTACGGCAACGCCATCAACAACGGCATGGTGCCGGTGCGCCTGAAGGAGGAAGAGGTCGACGCCCTGTTCCAGCTGGTCGCCGCCCAGCCGGGCATCGAGATCGAAGTGGACCTGGAAGCCAATCAGGTGCGGGCAGGTAGCCTCACGTTCGACTTCGAGATCGATGAGTTCCGTCGCTACTGCCTGCTCAACGGGCTGGATGCCATCGGCCTGACCCTGCAGCACGAGGCCGCCATCAGCGCCTTCGAGGCGAAACAGCCGAGCTGGATTTAAGCAGCCAGTTGCAAAAAACTAGTAGAATCAACAGGGAGCCTTGGCTCCCTGTTTTATTGTCAGGCCTAGGTGCACGCCATGGCCCGCCACTTCTGCATACCCGACGAGACAGCTTGATGAAGATGACGCTTGCCCTCCCCCTGCTCTGCGGCCTCTGGCTGGCGCTGCCGGTCTGCGCCGGGCAGACCTATTTCAACAGCAGTGGCGGTCAGCTCAACGTCGGCTGGCAGGACAAGGAGGGCAAGGTGCAGCAACTCACCTATCGGCTGGAGGCAGGCAAGCTGCCGCCGCTCATCGCCTATCGGTCGGCCCGCATGCAGGAGGACGTGCTGCAGAGCCTGCTGCAGCAGGGAGTGGCCGAGTTCCCCGCCGTGCAGTTCTCCCTCTCCCGCCCCGAGATGGAGCTCAGGCTCAAGGGCCGTCAGCCCGAACAGGTCGCCAAGGCTATGAGCTGGCTCACCCAGCAGCGCGACAAGCAGGAGGCAGAGTGGCTCAAGCTGCACTATTTTCAGCCGTTCACCGCCCCCGACGGTGCCGCCGCCATCAAGCAGGATCACGTGCGGATCGCGCTGGAGAGCCGCAGCGAACTGGCGCCGCTGGCCGAACAGCTCAAGCAGCAGGGCAGTACCGAGACCGAGGCGCGCCAGAAGACCACGGCCCAGATGCTCGACTTCATTCAGGCCATCCCCTATCAACTGCTCGACAGCCAGTCGGGCCGCCAGGGCAAGGGCTTTCTCAGTCCGCGCCAGGTACTGGAGCAAAATCAGGGCGACTGCGACAGCAAGGTGACCCTGATGACCGCCATGCTGGCCCAGCTCTTTCCCGAATTGAAACAGGCCATGGTGTTCGTACCGGGTCACGCCCTGCTCGGAGTGGTGCTGCCGGCCAAGCCGGGCGAGGCCACCTTGAGCTGGGAAGGGGAAACCTACCTGCTGATGGAACCCACCGGCCCGGCCCAGCTGGCGATGGGCCAGCTGGCCCCGACCAGCAAGACCTTCATCGACAGCAAGCAGCTCAGCGTGCAGCCGGTTCGCGCCGACAAATAGGTGGTAGAACGTCTAAACACCAAAATGAAAGCGACCAGCGCAAGCTGGCCGAGAGAAGCAGGGAGATGGGTAGATCAGGCGAGAGACTGGAACTCGATGGCCAGCAAGAGCCCGTCCTCCTCCTCCAGTACCCTGATGATGCGGGCCTGCGCCTCGAAGGGGGGCAACAGGTTGTTGTTGGTGGCCAGGCTCACCCGGATGGGTTGGGTCGTATCGAGCTGGTGCTCCGGCACCGAGATGCCCATGCCGTTGGCGCTGAGATCCCGACAGACCCCCTCCAGCACCTGCTGCTGCTGGAAGATGGTGACGGGAGCATTGATTATCATGCGCTGGAAGGCGCGTCTTTCCTTGGTGCTGGTGATCACGCAAACATCCTCTGTTGAGCTGATCCGTCTCGCTGGCCCGCAGGAACAATTGTGCTGGCCTCCCCCCAAGAACGTTAATACAATGCGGTGCGTTTCTCAAACGGGGTGCGGTCTACCGCTGAGATTATACCCGTGAACCTGATCCAGATAATGCTGGCGGAGGAATTTGAGGCATGGCGCTCGTTTTTGCGCCCTCATCCGCTGGCACCTCATTGCTAAAGGGAGTGCCACCCATGAAAACCCTGCTGCTGGTCGCCACCGGCCTGCTCTCCGTTCAGGCCTTCGCGGCGGATACCCTCACCGTCTACACCTACAGCTCCTTCACTGCCGAGTGGGGACCCGGTCCCAAGATCAAACAGGCCTTCGAGAAGGAGTGCGGTTGTACCCTCAATCTGGTGCCGCTCGAAGATGGCGTGGCCATCCTCAATCGGTTGCGACTGGAGGGCAAACACAGCAAGGCCGACCTGGTGCTGGGGCTGGACGATGCCCTCGTCAGTGAAGCCAAGCAGAGCGGCCTGTTCGCCGCTCACGCCACCAAGCTGGATGGCCTCAAGGTGCCCGGCGGCTGGCAGGATGACACCTTCGTCCCCTACGACTACGGCTACTTCGCCTTCGTCTACGACAAGGAGAAGCTCAAGCAGCCCCCCAAGAGCCTGAAAGAGCTGGTAGCGCGGCCCGACCTCAAGATCATCTATCAGGATCCCCGCACCTCCACCCCGGGCCAGGGGCTGATGCTGTGGATGAAGTCGGTCTATGGTGACCAGGCCCCCGCCGCCTGGGAGCAACTGGCCAAAAAGACGGTCACCGTCACCAAGGGGTGGTCAGAGGCCTACGGCATGTTCCTCGATGGCGAGGCGGACATGGTGCTCTCCTACACCAGCTCACCCGCCTATCACCTGATTGCCGAGCACAAGTCCCAGTATCAGGCCGCGGCGTTTGAAGAGGGGCACTACCGTCAGGTGGAAGTGGCCGCCAAGCTCAAAAATGCCAAGCAGGGCAAGCTGGCGGATCAGTTCCTGCAGTTCATGATAAGCCCCGCCTTCCAGAACGAGATGGCGACTGGCAACTGGATGTATCCGGTGATCGACACACCGCTGCCCAAGGGCTTCGAGCAGATGATCACCGTAGCTAAGCCGCTCGCCTTCAGCTCTGACGAGGTGGCCGCCAATCGCAAGGGCTGGATCCGCGAGTGGCTGCAAGCCGTTACCCAGTGAGTCGTCTCTTCGTGAAACCTGGGACGCGTCTGCTCTGGTGGCTGCCGGGCAGTGCCGCCACCGTCCTGATCCTGCTGTTGTCGCTGGGGCCGCTGGCGGCCCTGTTGTGGCAGGCAGGGGGGCTAGCCCCTCGCACCCTGCTGGCCGATCCCTACCTGCGCCACGTGCTGGGCTTCAGCCTCTGGCAGGCGCTGCTCTCCACCCTGCTGAGCCTGGGACTGGCCATTCCGGTGGCCCGCGCCCTGGCGCGGCGCCGCTTTCCGGGGCGCACCCTGCTCATCAAGCTGTTCGGCCTCTCGCTGGTACTGCCGGTCATCATCGCCGTCTTCGGCATTGTCGCGGTGCATGGCAAGCAGGGCTGGTTGCCGCAACTGCTGCACGGGTTCGGGCTCGCTCCCGGCAACTACCTCTACGGCCTGTTCGGCATCCTGCTGGCCCACGTCTTCTTCAACATGCCGCTGGCCGCGCGTCTCTTGCTGCAGAGCCTGGAGAGCATCCCAGAATCCTCCTGGCGCCTCGCCGACCAGCTCGGCATGCGCTCTTCCCATATCTTCCGACTGCTGGAGTGGCCGCTGATCCGGGCCCAGTTGCCAGGGCTGGCCAGCCTCATCTTCATGCTCTGCTTCACCAGCTTCGCCACCGTGCTGGCGCTGGGGGGTGGCCCCAAGTCCACCACCCTGGAGGTGGCCGTCTATCAGGCGCTGCGCTTTGACTTCGATCTCGCCACCGCCGGCGGACTGGCGCTGGTCCAGCTCATCCTGACCGCCGCCCTGCTGATGCTGCAGCACAAGCTGCAGAGCAGCCCGGCCAGCCGGATCACCTCTCATCGCCCCTGTCTGCGACCGGACCGTCATCAGCCGGGCAGCGGCCTGGTGGATGCCCTCGCCCTTGCCACCGGGCTGGCGGTATTCCTGCCCCCCTTGCTGGCCATAGTGGTGGCCGGCCTCAATCCCGGCCTGCCGGATGCCCTGACCTCAGGCAAGCTGTGGCTGGCCAGCGGCCAGTCGCTGCTGATTGCGCTGGCGGCGGGCAGCCTGGCCACCCTGCTCGGCAGCGCCCTGCTGCTCACCAGCCGCCATCTGCGGGTTCGGGAGCACAAGCGGCGGGCCGCCGCCCTGTGGGAGACCAGTGGCTCGGTGATCCTGATGATCCCGGCGGTGGTGCTCTCCACCGGCCTCTTCATCCTGTGCATGCCATTTGCCGATGTCTTTGCCCTCGGCCCCTGGCTGGTGGTGCTGGTCAACGCCCTGATGGCGCTGCCCTATGTGCTGCGTACCCTCTCCGCCCCCATGCAGCTGGTAGTACGCCAGTACGACCGGCTGGCCGACAGCCTGGGGGTACACGGCCTGCATCGCCTGCGACTGGTTGAGTGGCCCCTGCTGCGCCGTCCGCTGGGCCAGGCGGCGGCGCTGGCCATGATCTTGTCGCTCGGGGATCTCGGCGCCATCGCCATGTTCGGCAGCCAGGAGCTCACCACCCTGCCCTGGCTGCTCTATCAGCAGCTCGGCAGCTACCGGCTGACCGAGGCGGCCGCCACCGCCCTGCTGCTGCTCACCCTCTGCTTCTCCCTGTTCTGGCTGGTAGAGCGGGGGCTTGGAGGAAAGCATGCCGACCATTGAGAGACAAAAGACCCGGTGCTACCGTCTCGGCGGCTGTGCTGGCCGCTCAAACGCCCCCTTGAGAGGAAAACATGCTGAACATTGATACGCTGGTGACCAGCTACCCGGACTGGCGCGTCAGCTTCAGCGCCACCCTGCCCAAGGGGGAGATCACCGCGCTGATAGGCCCGAGCGGGGCAGGCAAGTCGACCCTGCTCGGCATGATCGCCGGTTTCGTGCCGATAGAATCAGGCACCCTCAGCTTCGATGGTGAAGATCTGCTGCCGCTGGGCCCAGCCGCACGGCCCGTGACTACCCTGTTTCAGGATCACAACCTGTTCCTGCACCTGTCGGTATTCGACAATATCGCCATCGGCTTGCACCCCGGCCTGCGCCTGAACGCCGCTCAGCGGGCTCAGGTGAAGGATGCCGCGAACCGGGTCGGCCTCGGCGAGATGCTCACGCGCCTGCCGGAACAGCTCTCCGGTGGCCAGCAGCAACGGGTCGGGCTGGCCCGCGCCCTGGTACGGGGCAAGCCGCTGCTGCTGCTGGATGAGCCCTTCTCGGCGCTCGATCCGGCCCTGCGCCGGGAGATGCTGGCAGAGGTGGCCCGGCTCGCCTGCGAGCAGGGCATTACCGTGCTGATGGTCTCTCACAACCCGGAAGATGCCCAGCTCATCGCCGATCAGGTATTGTTCATCGACGAGGGGCGCATCGCCCTGCAAGGTAAACCCGACATCCTGCACAACAGCGACCACCCCGGGCTGCTGCGCTACCTTGGCCGTGCGCTAGCGCCATAATGAATGGCTAACAAGCTGATGGTCTCCCACTATCAGGCCGGAGGATGTCCTGCTGATTCCGCCGACCAGGTATTGTTCATCGACGAGGGGCGCATCGCCCTGCAAGGCAAACCCGACATACTGCAAAACAGCGACCCCCCCGGGCTACTGCGCTACCTTGGCCGCACAAAGGAGTTGTGACCGGCAACGGGATCAAAAAAGGGGAAGCCAGTCGGCTTCCCCTTTTCATATGAGGATGGATAGTCAGATCAGAGGTTTTCCTCGGCGAAGGAGGCGAGCTTGCTGCGCACCACCCCGTTCAGGAAAATGTTGGCACTGCCATCGAAGTCCTTGAAACGCTCGACTATGTAGGTCAGACCCGAGGTCACCGGGCTCAGGTAGTTGGAGTCGATCTGGGCCAGGTTGCCGGAGCAGACGATCTTGGTGCCCTCGCCGCAGCGGGTGATGATGGTCTTGATCTGGGATGCAGTCAGGTTCTGGCACTCATCCAGCAGCACGAAGGTGTTCTGGATGCTGCGCCCGCGCATGAAGTTGACCGATTTGAACTGGATGTTGGCCTTCTCCATGATGTAGCTGAGGGACCCGCTCATGTTCTCGTCCTGCTTGTGCAGCACCTCCAGGGTGTCGGTGACCGCAGCCAGCCAGGGCATCATCTTCTCTTCTTCGGTGCCGGGCAGGAAGCCGATGCTCTCGGCAATTTCCGGAGTATTACGGGTTACGATCACCTTCTCGTAGATCCCCTTCTCGATCACCAGCTCCAGGGCGGCGGCCATGGCCAGCAGTGTCTTGCCGCAGCCCGCCGGGCCGGTCAGGATCACCAGATCGATGTGCGGGTCGAGCAGCGCATCGAGCGCCATGCCCTGATAGACGTTCTTCGGATGCACCCCCCACGCCTTGCGGGACATCAGTCGCTCGCGCCCCAGATCCTTGATGCGGATCTTCTGGTTGTCGTGGCTGAGTACCCGGGCGGCGAAGAAGTTCTCTTCATCGATCAGGTACTGGTTGACGTGAACCCCCTCCAGCAGCTTGGCATCGATGACGTGGACGGTATCGCGGCCATGGGTCTCGCTGTCACACTCGCCGACCCGCTCCCAGAAGCTGCCTGGTACCGTCTGGAAGCCCTTGGCGAGCAGCCTGATGTCGTCGATCAGCTGGTCGCTGCGGTAATCCTCGACGTGGGCAAGCCCGGCACCCTTGGCCTTGAGCCGCATGTTGATATCTTTGGTGACCAGCACCACCTGCCGTTTCAACTCGTGTTTTTGCAGGTAGAGGGCCGCGTTGATGATGCGGTTGTCGGCCTCCTTGTCGGTGAACACCTCGGCATCCTGGGGCAGATGGTGGTCACTGAAGATGGAGATGTGGCCGCTCGCCTCGCCGGCCAGCGCCACCCCCTGCACTATCTGCTCGGGTGTCGCGTCGCGGAACACGTCCTCCAGCGCCCGGATGGCGATGCGCGCATCACGGCTGACATCCTTGTGGCGATCCTTGATGTTGTCTAGCTCTTCCAGCACCGTCATGGGGATGAGCACGTCGTGCTCTTTGAAGGAGTAGATGGCGAGGGGTTCGTGAAGCAGAACGTTGGTATCCAGGATAAACAGCTTTCGGTCCGTATTGTCCATAAGCATCCTCCTTGGCACTGAAGGTGCCACGTGTGTGAATCTCAGATGTCATTGAAACCACACGGCCGTGACAGTTTTATTACCTCCAACGCTACGCCCGATTTTACCATCACGCAACAAATCACTTGGGCACCCCGCGTGTTTGCGCAGAAAAACAGCAGCTGGCCTTTACTGGCCCTCAAGGGTTCAACTGCACTTGGAGTCGCCGCAGTTAAGGCAGGTCATGCAGCCATCTTTCTGCACCAGCGCCTTGCTGTGGCACTTGTAGCAGAGCGCCGCACCGGGGGGAAAACCACTCCCAGCCTGCTGCTCGTCGGCTTCTTGCGCGGCTTGGATCTCCGCCTGCTTGCCGGCCAGAAACGCCTGCTGGTGCTCATCCAGCCCGGCCCCCTTGAGCATGCCGATCTCGGTGAGGTGGGTCTCGATCACGTTGCCAATTTCGGCGATAAGGGACGGTACGTACTTGCCCTTGTTCCAGTAGCCGCCCTTGGGATCGAACACGGAGCGCAACTCCTCCACCAGAAAGGTGACATCACCCCCCTTGCGAAACACCGCCGAGATGATGCGGGTCAGCGCCACTATCCACTGGTAATGTTCCAGGCTCTTGGAGTTGATGAAGATCTCGAATGGCCGGCGGGTCTCGTGCACCGTCCCCTCATTGAGCACTATGTCGTTGATGGTGATGAACAGCGAATGCTCGGAGACATGCTCGGGGGTCTTCAGCTTGTAGGTGGTGCCCATCAGCCGCTCCGGCCGCAGCACGGTCTCGTGCATCTGTACCACGGCATCCTGCTGGGCCGGCTCTGCTTGCGGCTCGTCCCGGGTTTTCACCTGGTAGGCGACGATCTTCCCGTCGATCTTCTTGACCATGAACTCGTCCTCAAAATTTGCCGTAATAGCCTTCTTTCAAGGCGTCGTAGAGGTTGGCGGCGGTATGCAGCTCGCCATCGTATTCGATCTCCTCATTCCCTTTCGCCGTGATGACGGAGCCATCCTCCAGGGTGAACTCGTACAGGGTCTTCTCCAGATCCAGCTCCTTCACCAGCACGCCCTGGAAGGCTACCGGATTGAATCGGAAGGTGGTGCAGCCCTTGAGCCCCGAATCCGAGGCGTAGAGGTAGATGTTCTTGAACTGTTCGAACGGAAAGTCGGTCGGCACGTTGGCAGTCTTGGAGATGGATGAATCAATCCAGCGCTGAGCTGCCGCCTGAATGTCCACATGCTGCGCCGGCGTGATGACATCGGCGGTGATGAAGTAGTCCGGCAGCCGGGTCACCTCATCTTCGGCATAGGGCATGGCCGCCGGATTCACCAGCTCGCGGTAGGCGAGCAACTCGTAGGAGTAGACATCCACGCTCTCCTTGCTCTTTTTGCCCGGTTTGATGACGTTGCGGCTGTAGTGGTGGGCAAAGCTAGGTTCGATACCGTTGCTGGCGTTGTTAGCGAGCGAGAGTGAGATGGTTCCGGTCGGCGCTATGCTGCTGTGGTGGGTGAAACGCCCCCCCACTTCGGCCAGCTCGGCAACCAGGGCGGGATCCACCTCGGCCACCTGCTGCATGTAGCGGCTGTAGCGCGCGTGCAGCACCTTGCCCTTTACCTTGTCGCCCGGCTTGATGCCGTCTGCCGCCATCTCGGGGCGCAGTCGCAGCAGCTTGCCGGTCACCTCGAACTCCTGCTCCATGATGGGGGCCGGGCCCTTCTCCTTCGCCAAGGCCAGGGACTCGCGCCAGCCGGTCATGGCCAGCTCCTGGGATACCTGTTCGGTAAAAGCGACTGCGGCAGCAGAGCCATATTTTATCCGCAGCATGGTGAGGGCCGAGCCGAGGCCGAGAAAGCCCATGCCATGACGGCGTTTGCTGATGATCTCCTCGCGCTGCTTGGCCAGCGGCAGCTGGTTGATCTCCACCACGTTGTCGAGCATGCGGGTGAAAATGGCCACCACTTTGCGAAATGCGGGCCAGTCAAAGGCGGCCTGTTCGGTGAAAGGATCGCGCACGAAGCGGGTCAGGTTGACGGATCCCAGCAGGCAGGCCCCATAGGGAGGCAGCGGTTGCTCGCCACAGGGGTTGGTGGCCCGGACCTCCTCGCAGAACCAGTTGTTGTTCATCTCGTTGACCTTGTCGATCAGGATGAAACCGGGCTCCGCGTAGTCGTAGGTGGAAGTCATGATGACGTTCCACAACCTGCGGGCCGGCAGCGTCTTGTAGACCTTGCAGGCGACCTGTCCCAAGGCGTTGACGACAACCCCCTCCTTGTTGGGCCAGTCGGCCCAGACCACCTGGGCGGGATCATCCAGCGCAATACCATCCTGCCCCACCTCCCTGGCGGTGTAGGGGAAGATAAGCTGCCAGGGGGCATCCTCTTTCACCGCCTTGACGAACTCTTCGGTGATGAGCAGGGAGAGGTTGAACTGGCGCAGGCGGCCATCCTCCCGCTTGGCCTGGATAAACTCGACCACATCGGGATGACGAATATCCATGGTGCCCATCTGGGCGCCACGACGCCCTCCCGCCGACGAGATGGTGAAACACATCTTGTCGTAAATATCCATGAAGGAGAGCGGGCCAGAAGTATGGGCCCCGGCGCCGGAGACAAAGGCCCCGCGCGGGCGCAGGGTCGAGAAGTCATAGCCGATGCCGCAACCGGCCTTCAGGGTCAGCCCCGCCTCGTGCACCTTGCCGAGGATATCGTCCATCGAATCCTCGATGGTGCCGGACACGGTGCAGTTGATGGTGGAGGTAGCAGGCTTGTGCTCGAATGCGCCGGCATTGGAAATGATGCGGCCAGCAGGAATGGCACCATGGCGCAGAGCCCACAGGAAGGGCTCATACCAAGCATCAGAGTCATGCTCCTGCGCGGCGAGAGCGCGGGCAACCCGCTGGTAAGTGTCATCGATGGCACCATCGATGGGAGTGCCGTCCTTGCTCTTGAACCGGTACTTGCTGTCCCAGATCTCGAGGGAAGTCTCCTGCAGAGGGATCTGACGAAAGCCGCTTTCGCTCTCTCGCACCGGATGTGATTTAGCCATGTTCAATCAACCTCCTGGATATGCCGCGACCTCATGACAGTAACAGCCATTACTACATATAGCCAACAGAGAAGGTAAAATCACAATATATAGTAATTATTTGCGCTTTCTGGTCATGTCTGCCACAAGCAAATGCCCCGGCCAGCAGGATACTGATCCGGGGCATTACATCGCGTCATTGCTCGGGAAGCTCGCTTCCCGTCGCAGATCAGGGCTTCTTGACGTATACGGTCGGGGTGTCACCAGCCATATTCAGATAGAACTCATAGACACCATCCACATCCGGTGAGAACTTCATGTCCTCATACTTGGAGCAGGGATTGACCGGTACGGCTTCGCCACCCAGCACGGCAACGCCATCGCTTGGGCTCTTGTAGCCGAAGTTGGTGCCGCAGCTCCAGCCGGAGTCGGCAAACTTGAACTTGTAAGGAGCCCATTCTTTCTTGAGCGTTCCCTTGGCCATATAGAGCTTGTCGGCCACCTTGACCACCTTGCTCGCATCGGTTGCCATCCAGTCGTTCATCTCCCCGCGCAGGTAGATGGACTTGCCACCGAAATCGCTGTTGTCCGCCGCCGCTTGATCCGCGCCGCCATTGGATGCGCAACCGCCTAATACCAGGGTTCCCGCCGCCAGCATCATCGTTACTGTTCTTTTGAACATGTGTCCATTCCTCAGATTATTGTGATTCCTTGGCCCATCGAACGTGGGCTGACGAATTAAAGCAGAGCGAGCATCGCAAGAAAGGTAGAGGCATCACATTCCGTGCTTTTTCTGCTCAACAATTGAATTGATGGACAAATATCAGCCCCGTAATGGGCAAACTGCACAAGAAGCAATGTGAGTAAGGTGGTTGCAGATCGAACAGCTGAACTGCACTTAGGGGAGAAATGGCTGAATTTCAGGCAATAAAAAAAGCCCGCTCAGATGAGCGGGCTTCTTCAATTGGGTGCCTGGCAGTGTCCTACTCTCGCATGGCGAATGCCACACTACCATCGGCGCTACA
>NZ_JBFOCQ010000005.1:0-46079 GCF_040907805.1 Aeromonas sp. s3 | reverse complement strand
GCCAGGCACCCAATTGAAGAAGCCCGCTCATTTGAGCGGGCTTTTTTATTGCCTGAAATTCAGCCATTTCTGCACAGTTTCCCGTGCTATTCCCCCTCTGCTCGCTCCGCACAGGGTAGCTCCATGTTGACTACCCCATCTTCCAGCTGGATATCGATCTTGAAGCCAAGCCGTTTGGCCAGGTTGATCATGCCGCGGTTGCTGGGCATGGTCATGCCCGACAGCTGGCCAATGCCGCGCTCCCTGGCATAACGCACAATCTTCTCCATCATCAGTTTGCCAAGCCCCAACCCTTTCAGGTCGGACCGTACCAGAATGGCAAACTCGGCATCGCTCAGGTCCGGCGTCGAAATGGCGCGAACCACCCCTAAAATCTGATCTTTTCGTTCCCCATCCTGTCCCACGGCGACAAAGGCCATCTCCCGGTCGTAATCGATCTGGGTCATGCGGGCCAGCTCTTCGTGCCCCAGCTCCCCCACATCGGCGAAGAAGCGTTTGTACCTGTCTTCATCCGATACCTTGAGGACAAATTGCTTGTGGGCAGGTTCATCCTCCGGTCGGATGGGGCGCAGCAGCACATGGCTCTGATCCTTGAGCCAGGCCCCCTCTTCCAGCTCGGTGGGATAGGGACGGATAGCCAGCCTGCAGCTGCCTTCTTCATGGGGTTGCAGGGTCAGGCTGGCGTCCAGCACCACCATCTCGGCGCCGCAGGCCTGCAGCGGGTGCAGATCCAGCTGCTGGATCTCGGGGAAGGCGAGCAGCAGCTCCGACAGCTGGCACAGCACCTGGCCGAGGGCATCGATATCGAGTCGTTCCGGACTGGCTTGTTCGCGGATCTTGCGACTCTTGAGCGCCCCTATGATCTGGTAGCGTGCCAGCGCCTGGTTGAGTGGCGGCAGGGCAGCCATCATCTCCTGCGGCTCGGCACCTGATTCCCCGAGCAGGATGACGGGGCCGAACACCGGGTCTTGTTGCAGCCGGATCCGCAGTTCCAGGCCACCGCTGCGCCGTGCCATCCGCTGTACCAGCAGGCCTTCGATGCGGGCACCGGGGTCGTGCTGCCTGACTCGATCCAGAATGGCGTCCGCAGCCTGGGCGACTTCGGCCGAGGTGCGCAGGTTGAGCATGACGCCGTGCACGGCCGACTTGTGGAGTATGTCTGGCGAGCGCAGCTTGACCGCGACCGGATAGCCGATCTGCTCCGCGGTCAGAGTGGCCTCGATGGCATCGGAGACGATCCAGGTCGGTAGGGTGGAGAGCCCAGCGGCCTGCAAAATGGGGTGTGCCAGATGGGTGTCGAGGGTGAGCTGTTTGCGTTCCAGCGCCTGCCGGATCAGCAGTTGGCACTGGTCTACGTCGAGCCTGTCACCCTGCAGCGATGCAGGGGTTTCCATCAGTTGCTTCTGGTTACGGCGATACTCCACCATGTGCATGAAGGCGGCGACCGCGCTCTCCGGGGTGCGGTAGGTGGGGAATCCTGCCTCGCTGAACAGCCTGCGCCCCTCCTGGGCCGAATATTCCCCCGCCCAGTTGGTCAGAATATTGAAGCGTCTGGCCCTGGGATGCTGCTTGACGTAGTCGATCAGGCTGCGGGCTAAGGCCGCGCCGCGGGCGGTGAGTGAAGGGGCATGGATGAGCAGGATGGCGTCAGCCTCGTCCCCTTGCAGCAGGTCGTCGAGAGCCTGTTGATAGTCATTGATGTCGGCATCGCTGCCGATGTCGCGGGGCGGCATCGCCAGCTTGCCGCCACGCTCCAGCAACTTGTCGATCGCCATGTTGGCCAAGCCACGGCCGTTGGAGATGATGGCGAGCCGCTCCCCCTTGAGGGTCAGGGAGTGACTCAGGGTCTCGACGGCGGCAAACAGTTCGTGGGTATCCCGTACCCGCAGCATGCCGGCGCGACGGATGGCGGCGTCATAGACGTTGTCGAGCCCGTTGTCCGGCTCATGGCGGCCGCTCTTGAGCACCAGGATGGGCTTGTTGCGGGCGGCGGCACGGGCGGCCGAGAGAAAATGGCGGGCATCCTGCAGTTTGTCCATGTAGAGCAGGATGGCGCGGGTCACGCTGTCGCGGGAGAGCTGATCCAGCAGCTGGCCGAAGTTGATGTCGCAGTGATCGCCAAGGGAGATGAAGGCCGAGAAGCCGAGTTCATGCTGTTTGGCCCAATCCAGAATGGTGGTGCTGACGGCGGCCGACTGGGAGAGAAAGGCGACCTGACCGGGCTTTGCGGCAATCGGTGAGAAGCTGGCATTGATGCCCTGACCCGGCAACAACATCCCCATGCTGTTGGGGCCGAGCAGGCGGATGTCGTATTGCCGGCTCAGTCGCTGCAGTTGTTCGCGCTCAGGTGGGGTGAAATCGGCCGCCAGTATGATGGCGGCACCCGCTCCCCGCTTGCCGAGCGCCTCGATGAGGGTCAGTACCCGTTCCCGCCGGGTACAGACGATGGCGAGGTCAGGGGCAAGGGGGAGACTGTCGATGTCGGAATAAGCCAGCACGCCGGCAATGGCCTTGCTGTGCGGGCTGACCGGCAGGATGGGGCCCTTGAAATGGCCGGCGAGCAGGTGCCTTATGACCACGTGACCCGCCTTCTGCGGGTCAGTCGAGGCACCGATGACGGCGATTGACTGGGGTTTGAAGAGCCGATCCAGGCCGCTTGGTTTCATGGGCACTCCCGTGGGTGGCGGATGGTGCCAGTGTAATATGCATTCAGTGCCGGTTCTGTGACCGGCTGCGGATCACTGCTTGGTGAGGGCGTTGGCGCGGAGGTAAAACCTCAGTTCACCCTGGATCTGGCGTACCGCTGCCAGGTGGTGTTCCTGCAGATAGATGTCCTGTTCCTGATCCAGCAAGGTTGAGGGTACCCCCAGGCTTTGCAGGTACTCGTCGAACAGCAGCGAGCTGTTGATTTCGATCAGATTGGACATCATGGCGGGACTCCCTCTTCCACTCAGGTTGAACGTTCAGTCTAGTCTCTGATCTGCCCCTTGCCGTAGCTACTGTCATATTTGACATCGAGTCGCTCACATATCCGTGCTGCCATGCGCCCGGCGGTAGAGGAGGAGAGGTTATAGTGAGTAAGTGACAAGGGGAGGAGTGCAATGATCAGGAGCTGGCTGTGGTGCGTCATTCTGCTGGCTGGCAGCGTGCAGGCGGCCGAGACCCCCATCAGGGCCTGGAATCTGCTGCTTGATCACCCCAATCCCGCCGTGGCTGGTCTGCTGCGACTCTCCCTCGATCTGACCGTGCCCGAATATGGTCCCTATCTGCTGATTGCCAGCCCGCCGATGGAGCAGGGTCGGGCGGTCAAGGAGTTGCAGGGGGGCGAACTGGTGCAGGTCGGGGTGTTTGCGCCCGATGAGGAGCGCGAGCGCACCCTGCTGGCCATCCATGTTCCGTTGGCAAAAGGGTTGCTGGGCTGGCGGGTGTGCCTCGTTCGGCAGGGGGACGAGGGGCGGTTCGCCAACATACGATCGCTGGCCGACTGGCAGCAGGCCGGGCTTCGCATCGGCCAGCACAGATCCTGGCCTGATACCCGTCTGCTCAAGGAGAACGGCCTCAACGTGGTGGTGGGCGGTCTCTATGAGGCCCTGTTCAACATGCTGCGCAAACGGCGCTTCGACTGCTTCCTGCGCTCGGTCATCGAGATCGAGGATGAGCTCACACAGCATCCGGATCTGGCCATCGAACCCCACCTGGTGTTTCGCTATCCGCTGGCGCTGCTGTTTTTCGTCTCACCCAGGTATCCGGAGCTGGCCAAGCGCATCGAGCTGGGGCTGCTGCGGGTCCGCCAGTCCGGTGACTATGAGCGGATATTCGAGGCGGGTTTTGGCAGCACCATCCGGCGGCTGCAGCTCGATCGGCGGGTGATGCTGGAGCTGAGCAATCCGGATCTGCCGACCGGCAGCCGCGCCATGATGCAGGATCCCTCGCTCATCTATGCACCAGTGTTGCCCGCCTTGTCAGCGCAGTGATCCCTGACCCCGCGCCGTATCCCAGAAGGCGCGGATCAGCGGCTCTTCCAGCCGCTTCTTGAGCACGGCGATACCGACATCGAATGGCTTGAGCGCCGGCTTGGGCTCGACGATGCGTACCTTCTCACCCATGGGGCTGTGGTCGATCACCGCCGCCGGCACCAGTCCCACGCCGAAGCCGAGTGCCACCATGGCGACAATCCCCTCGTTGCCCGCCACTTCCGCATAGATGTTAGGGGCGATCCCCTTGTTGCGCAGCCACTGATCGCAGCGTTTGCGGGCCAGCCCCTGCTCCGAGAGGATCAGCGGCAGCCGCTCCCAGTCAGGTTCGCCCTGGGAGAACCACTGGTTCTGCTGCGGTGCGGTGCGGGGGGCGATGAACACCAGTGGTACCTGCTGCAGACTGGCAAATTCCAGCTTGGCGGAGAGGGCATCGGGGCGGGCAGCGATGGCGAGATCGGCCTCGTCGGCCAGGATCTTGTCCACCGCCAGCGCCGGGTCGCCGGTCTCCAGCTTGATCTCCAGCTGGGGATAGCGGCGGCGAAAGCGCTCCAGCACCTCGGGTAGCAGGAAGTAGCTGGCGGTGACCGAGCAGAACACCCGCAATCGGCCCTGTAGCGGTTCGTCGCTGCGCTTGAGCTCCTGCTTGAGCTGGCGCCACTCCTGCAGCAGCTCTCCACCAAACTCGCGCAGCTTCTCGCCCGCCGGGGTGAGCCGTACCGAGCGGTTGTCCCGCTCGAACAGCACGCAGCCGGTCTCCTGCTCCAGCCGCTGGATGGCGCGGCTGAGAGTGGAGGGGCTGACCGCCATGGCATCGGCGCTCTTGCCGAAGTGGAGGGAGTCGGCGAGGTGGAGAAACAGCTCGAGATTGCGAAGGTCCATCTTTCAGCTCCTGGCGCTGGATGTCTGCCCGATATCCAGCTGTGGATAGTTAGCCCCGCCATGTGATCATGAAGGGTTAACGTTTCAATTATTGCAACGTACTGTTTCGAATATATCAGTTCAGGCAATAAGTGTCCCGCGCTATAGTGGTTTCGACAACGCCGCCATCCGGCATGGAATCAATCAAACGGAGCAATCACCATGGCTAACTATTTCAACACCTTGAACCTGCGTCAGCAGTTGGCCCAGTTGGGCAAGTGTCGTTTCATGCAGCGCGAAGAGTTCGCGGACGGCTGCAACGTGCTGAAGGGCAAGAAGGTGGTGATTGTGGGCTGTGGTGCCCAGGGTCTGAACCAGGGCCTGAACATGCGCGACTCCGGGCTGGATATCTCCTATGCCCTGCGCAAGGCCGCCATCACCGAGAAGCGTGCCTCCTGGCAGAAGGCCACCGACAACGGCTTCGCGGTTGGCACCTATGAAGAGCTGATCCCGACCGCCGATCTGGTACTGAACCTGACTCCGGACAAGCAACACTCCGACGTCGTCAAAACCGTGATGCCGCTGATGAAGCAGGGCGCCGCACTGGGCTACTCCCACGGCTTCAACGTGGTGGAAGAGGGTCAGCAGATCCGCTCCGACATCACGGTCGTGATGGTGGCGCCCAAGTGCCCGGGTACCGAAGTGCGTGAAGAGTACAAGCGCGGTTTCGGCGTACCGACCCTGATCGCCGTTCACCCGGAGAACGATCCCAAGGGTGAAGGCATGGCCATCGCCAAGGCGTGGGCCTCTGCCACCGGCGGTGACCGTGCGGGCGTGCTGGAATCCTCCTTCGTGGCGGAAGTGAAATCCGACCTGATGGGCGAGCAGACCATCCTCTGCGGCATGCTGCAGGCCGGTTCCCTGCTCTGCTACGACAAGCTGGTTGCCGAGGGCACAGACCCGGCCTACGCCGGCAAGCTGATCCAGTTCGGCTGGGAGACCATTACCGAAGCCCTCAAGCAGGGCGGCATCAGCCTGATGATGGACCGTCTGTCCAACCCGGCCAAGCTGCGCGCCTTTGAGCTCTCCGAGCAGCTCAAGACCCTGATGCGTCCGCTGTTCGAGAAGCACATGGACGACATCATCGCCGGCGAGTTCTCCCGCGGCATGATGGCCGACTGGGCCGAAGACGACGCCAAGCTGTTCGGCTGGCGCGAAGAGACCGGCAAGTCCGCCTTCGAAAACGCCCCGGCCTTTGCAGGCAAGATTGCCGAGCAGGAGTACTTCGACAATGGCGTGGTGATGGTGGCCATGGTCAAGGCGGGTGTCGAGCTGGCGTTCGAGACCATGGTGGCTTCCGGTATCTACGAGGAGTCCGCCTACTACGAATCCCTGCACGAGCTGCCGCTGATCGCCAACACAGTCGCTCGCAAGCGCCTGTACGAGATGAACGTGGTTATCTCCGACACCGCCGAGTACGGCAACTACCTGTTCGCCAACGCCGCCGTGCCCTTGCTGCGCGAGCACTTCATGCCGACCCTGAAAGCGGGCGACCTGGGTGCCAGCAAGGCGGATGGGCAGAGCGTCGACAACCTGGCGCTGCTGGCGGCCAACGAGGCCACTCGCAACCACCCCATCGAAGCGATCGGCCAGGTACTGCGCGGTTACATGAAGGACATGAAGCGTATCGCTGTCGGTGGTTAAGCCGGCATCGGGCAGGATGATGAAGGGGCGGGGGTGACGATCCCCGTCGCCGGTCGGGCTGGACACCCGACCGGCCCGCCAGAAAACCCGGCCACAAAAAGCCCCGCTCATCGAGCGGGGCTTTTGCATTCAGAAAGGCCGGCTAAATCAGGCTTTCCACGCTTTCCAGGTGTTGATCAGGCCGTTGGTGGAGCAGTCGTGGCTGGTGACAGCCTCGGCAGTGTTGAGCTCCGGCAGGATCTTGTTGGCCAGCTGTTTGCCCAGCTCCACACCCCACTGGTCGAAGCTGAAGATGTTCCAGATTGCGCCCTGTACGAAGATCTTGTGCTCGTACATGGCGATCAGGGCACCCAGGGTTTTCGGGGTCAGGCTCTTGAACAGGATGGAGTTGGTCGGGCGGTTGCCTTCGAACACCTTGAACGGCACCAGATCCTTGACCTGCTCCAGGGTTTTGCCGGCGGCCAGGAACTCGGCTTCGACCTGTTCTTTGCTCTTGCCGAAGGCCAGCGCCTCGGTCTGGGCGAAGAAGTTGGCCAGCAGTTTCGGGTGGTGGTCGCCGATCGGGTTGTGGCTGATGGCCGGTGCCAGGAAGTCACAGGGGATCAGCTTGGTGCCCTGATGGATCAGCTGGTAGAAGGCGTGCTGGCCGTTGGTGCCCGGCTCACCCCAGATGATGGGGCCGGTCTGGTAGTCAACCGGCTTGCCGTTGCGATCTACGTACTTGCCGTTGGACTCCATGTTGCCCTGCTGGAAGTAGGCCGGGAAGCGGTGCATGTACTGGTCGTACGGCAGGATGGCTTCGGACTCGGCACCATGGAAGTTGTTGTACCACAGGCCGATCAGCGCCAGCAGCACCGGCACGTTCTGCTCATAGGAGGCAGTGGCGAAGTGCATGTCCATCTCGAAGGCGCCTTGCAGCAGGGCTTCGAAGTTCTCGAAACCGACGGACAGGGCGATGGGCATGCCGATGGCAGACCAGGAGGAGTAGCGGCCGCCAACCCAGTCCCAGAACTCGAACATGTTGTTGGTGTCGATGCCGAACTCGGTCACGGCCTTGCCGTTGGTGGAGAGCGCAGCGAAGTGCTTGGCAACGTGGGCCTTGTCACCGGCGATCTTGATGAACCAGTCGCGGGCGGTCAGGGCGTTGGTCATGGTCTCCTGAGTGGTGAAGGTCTTGGAGGCCACCAGGAACAGGGTGGTTTCCGGATCGATCTTCTTCAGGGTCTCGGCGATGTGGGTGCCATCGACGTTGGAGACGAAGTGCATCTGCAGGTGGTTTTTGTAGGGACGCAACGCCTCGGTGATCATCACCGGGCCCAGATCCGAGCCACCGATGCCGATGTTGACCACGTGCTGGATCGCCTTGCCGGTGTAGCCTTTCCATTCGCCGCTGATGATCTTCTCGCAGAAGCCTTTCATCTTGGCCAGTACGGCGTTCACTTCCGGCATCACATCCTTGCCGTCACACTCGATGGGGCGGTCGGAGCGGTTGCGCAGGGCCACGTGCAGTACGGAGCGGCCTTCGGTCATGTTGATCTTGTCGCCATTGAACATGGCATCGATCGCGCTGCGAAGATCGGTCTCTTTGGCCAGATCAATCAGCAACTTGAGGGTTTCTTCGGTGATCAGGTTCTTGGAGTAGTCGACCAGGATGTCGCCGCCGAAGGTGAGGGAGAATTTGTCGAAACGCTGGGGATCCTGGGCGAACAGATCCTTGAGCCGGGTCTCTTTGTTCGCTGCAAAGTGGGCTTCCAGTGCCTGCCAGGCCTGGGTCTGGGTTGGATTGATGTTTTTCATAGGATTATCAGTCTTCCAAGTTGTGTATGAACCTTGCAGGCAAGGCTCCCGCCAAACCTTATTATTCGAGCACTATACCGGGCCCATTATACCGAGCCCATGGTGCGGCCCGTGTAACAGAGCTTTACCAATTGTCTGCCATCGACCGAGTTTACAACCAAAACGCTGCGATTATGAGTCACCCATGGCTGCCGGATCTTGCGTTTGCGCATACTTGGTCGGGCTTGCCGCCGTTGAAAGGGCTTTCAGGGCGAGGCATTGCTGTGGATGGGGTGGCAACCTGGCATGGCAGCCAAAAGAGTATTCGATAGGCGCCTTTTCGCTCATTTCATGCGCAGGCGCAAATTGTCGGTGGCCCAAGATGGCTAGCATGGGTGTCGCATGGACGAGATCTCCCAGGGATGGCTACTGTCTGGAATGAGGAGATCGCTATGAAAGCTGTGTTGTCCCTGTTTGCCCTTAGCCTGATCGCCACCGGCCTCATCGGCCTGTTGACCCTGGTGCTGACCAGTGCAGCCCCTACCTTGCCGCTGCGGGTACTGGCGGTGATCGGTGCCGTGCTGGGGGGATATGTGCTGGTGCAACCGCTGCTCAACCGGGTGGCACGTCGGCTGGTGTAAGCCGACGCCCCGGAATGCTGAAAACAAAGTCCGGCCCATTGTGGCCGGCTTTTCTTATGGTCGTGTTCACCCCTGCCGAGGCCAGAGACGACAATGCCAGCCCGAAGGCTGGCATTGTGGGTGGCTGCAAAACCGCGTTTACGCCTGCGGCTTTTGCATGTGCATGACCATCTGCGGGAAGGGGATCTCGATGCCTTCGGCATCGAAGGTGAGCTTCACCTTCTCGTGGAAGTCGAACCAGACTCCCCAGTAGTCGCCGGTCTTGACCCAGGGGCGAACGACTATGTTGACCGAGGAGTCGGCCAGCGCGGCGACGGCGATGGTGGTGGCCGGCTCCTTGAGGATGCGCGGCTCTTCGTTCACCAGCCGCTCCAGGATCTGCTTGGCCTTGCGGAGATCCGAGCCGTAGCCGATGCCGAAGGTCATGTCGACGCGGCGGGTATCCATGCGCGAGTAGTTGACGATAGTGCCGTTGAGGATGGCGGAGTTGGGCACCACCACCATCTTGTTGTCACCTGAGGTGAGGGTGGTGGTGAACAGCTGAACGGATTGCACCACGCCATTGGTGCCTGCCACCTCGATGAACTCGCCTGCCTTGATGGGGCGGAAGATGATCAGCAGGAAGCCGGCGGCGAAGTTGGAGAGCGAGCCCTGCAGCGCCAGACCGATGGCCAGACCGGCGGCACCGATAATGGCGACGAAGGAGGCGGTCTGCACCCCGACCCGGCCCAGCGCGGCGATCACCACGAATACCAGGATGGCGTACTTGAGGATGCTGCCGACGAAGTGGGTGACAGTGGTGTCCAGCTTGCGGGACTGCATCACCTTGACCACGGCACCGCTGATGAGGTTGGCGGCGATGTAGCCGACCAGCAGGGTGAGCAGGGCGGCCGCGATGTTGACGGCATACTCGATCAGCAGGCCCTGGTTGTTGACCAGCCAGGTCTGCGCTTCGGTAATGATTTCGGGTTCCATAGGGTGTCCTGTCAGGCGATAAAAGGTTTATGACGCATGAATCTAACATTGGCATGCGACAGTCCGGGTCGCATCTGGTGCTCACCGCCTCTTTTGTGCCACAAAAAACAAGGGAGGCCAAGGCCTCCCTCTTTACTGCAACCCGTCTGGAGCGGCGTGGCCGCTACTGATCGCACATTGAGCTTGTCAGCTCTGCAGCAGCTGGCTGCGGATAAACTGCCACTGATCTTCAAACCCGGCGGTGGGCTTGATTTTGAACTCGGAGCGGACGAACTGACTGATCCGCCCTTCGGTGTAGGCCAGTAACAGGTTGGCCAGCATGGTTTCGTCGAGCTGGAAGCCCTGACCTTCGCGCAGCCGTTTCTCCCGCAGCACCTGCTTGATCTGGGTCTCCAGCTTGTCGAACAGGATGCTGATGCGATCCCGCAGCCGGTCGTGCTCGCCCAGCAGGGCGTCGCCGTTGAGGATGCGGGTGATACCGGGATTGCGCTCGGCGAACACCAGCAGCAGCTGCAGTATGTGGTGACAGCGGCTCATGGTGTCCTTCTCTTCGGCCATGATCAGGTTGACCCGTGACAGCAGGGAATCTTCGATAAAGTCGATCAGCCCCTCGAACATCCGCGCCTTGCTGGGAAAATGTCGATAGAGGGCAGCCTCGGAGACCCCCACCTCGGCCGCCAGACGGGCCGTGGTGATGCGCTGGCCTGGGCTGGTCTCCAGCATGTGGGCGAGCGCCTGCAGGATCTGATCGCGCCGACTCTGTTTCTGATTACTGCTTGCCATGGATTCCCCTAAAAAAACAATGGCCTGATTCTGTTATTAGGCACCGCCGCTCGGGCCGGTGTGGTCTGTTATTGGCGACCAGAAGAACCAAAACCGCCTTCACCCCGTTCGCTCTGATTGAACTCATCGACCAGTTGGAAGCTGGCCTGAACCACCGGCATGATCACCAGCTGGGCGATGCGCTCGCCGGGCTGCATGGTGAACGCCTCTTTGCCGCGGTTCCATACCGAGACCATCAGCTGGCCCTGGTAGTCGGAATCGATGAGGCCGACCAGGTTGCCCAGCACGATGCCGTGTTTATGGCCGAGGCCGGAGCGGGGCAGGATGGTGGCGCACAGGCCCGGATCCTGGATGTGGATGGCCAGCCCGGTTGGTACCAGGGTGGTATCACCCGGGGCCAGCGTCAGCGGGGCATCCAGCAGGGCGCGCAGATCCATGCCGGCGGAGCCCGGTGTGGCGTAGGCAGGCAGCGGATAGTCGGTGCCGATGCGGGCATCCAGAATCTTCAGTTCAATTTGTGTTGTCATAAATCGTTTTTATTGGAGTGGAGGTGGTCGATTGACTGGCTCAGCGCCGGTAATGGCGTGCAATCAGGGCAATCAGGTGACGAGCCAGCGTCAGCTTATCGGCCAGGGGCAGAGGGGCTTGACCCCCTTGCCAGAACACGGTGAGGGCGTTGTCATCGGCATTGAAGCCCTGGCCCGCACGGGATACGTCGTTGGCGGCGATCATGTCCAGCCGCTTACGCTGCAGTTTGTCGAGGGCGTATTGTTCCACATCCACGGTTTCTGCGGCAAATCCGACGGTGAAGGGTTTGTCTGACAAGGCCCCCACGGCGGCGATGATGTCGGGGTTTTTGACCAGGGTCAGCTGCATCTGGTCGTTGTCGCCGGTCTTCTTGATCTTCTGCTCGGCCACCTGGGCGGGGCGGTAATCGGCGACGGCGGCGCAGCCGATGAAGAGGTCGCTCTCGCCGACCCGGCTCATGACCGCCTGGTGCATCTGCTCGGCGCTCTCGACGTCGACGCGGGTGACGCCGGCTGGGGTGGCCAGTGCCACCGGGCCGCTCACCAGTGTCACCTCGGCACCCGCTTCACGGGCGGCGCGGGCGATGGCATAGCCCATCTTGCCTGAGCTGTGGTTGCTGATGTAGCGCACCGGATCGAGCGCTTCACGGGTCGGCCCTGCGGTCAGCAGCAGCCTGACGCCGGCCAGCAGCGGCTCGACGGCGAGCTGCTGGCAGCAGCGTTCAACCAGCTCGAGGGGATCCAGCATCCGGCCCGGGCCCACGTCACCGCATGCCTGGCTACCGGAATCCGGCCCCCACAGCAGGATGCCGCGACTGGCGAGGGTCTTGAGGTTGGCCTGAGTGGCGGCGTTGAGATACATCTGCTGATTCATGGCCGGCGCCAGCGCCACCGGTGCCGGGGTGGCCAGGCAGAGGGTGGTGAGCAGCTCGTCGGCCATGCCGGCGGCCATGCGGGCCATCAGATTGGCGCTGGCGGGGGCGATCAGCACCAGATCGGCCCACTTGGCCAGCTCGATGTGGCCCATGCCCGCCTCGGCAGCGGGATCCAGCAGACTGTCGGCCACCGGGTGGCCGGAGACGGCCTGCAGGGTCAGCGGGGTGATGAACTCCTTGGCGGAGCGGGTCATCACCACCCGTACCTCGGCGCCCTGATCTTTCAGGCGGCGTACCAGCTCGGCACTCTTGTAGGCGGCGATCCCGCCACTGACACCCAACAGGATGCGTTTATCGGCCAATCTCATCTGCTGTTTCTCTTCCGGCTCACTCTGACTGGTCGGCTAAGATACCACAGGCAGCAGTCGACGACAGAGGCTGACATGGGGGTCTTGTGGCCGGGCTCCCGTGATTTCTTTGCTATGTTTTCTCTCAATAGCGCGAAGGAGAGACAAATGAGCATCAAGGAGTGGCCAGAGGATGAACGACCCCGTGAGAAGCTGCTGCGTCACGGCCCGGGCGGCTTGTCCGATGCCGAGCTGCTGGCGATCTTCCTGCGCACCGGGGTCAGTGGCCTGAGTGCGGTCGATCTCTCCCGCAACCTGTTGAATCAGTTCGGATCGCTGCGCAATCTGCTGGGGGCGGACCGACGTGCCTTCTGCGAGGCGCATGGCCTGGGCCCAGCCAAATATGCCCAGCTGCAGGCGGTGCTGGAGATGGGTAAACGTCATCTGGCGCAGCAGCTGCAACGGGGGGATGCACTTACCTCGCCCCAGCTGACCCGAGACTATCTGCAGGCCCAGCTGCGGGATCGGTCGCGGGAGGTGTTTGCCCTGCTGCTGCTCGACAATCAGCACAGAGTGATTCAATTCGTTGAACTTTTTTACGGCACCCTCGACTCGGCGAGCGTCTGGCCCAGAGAAATCGTGCAGATCGCACTCAAACATAATGCAGCCGCCGTGATTCTGGCGCATAATCACCCGTCCGGCGTCGCCGAGCCCAGTAGGGCCGACCGCCAGATCACGGATCGGATCACGGCCGCCCTGGCCCTGATCGATATCAGAGTGCTGGATCACTTGGTGATCGGTGATGGCATCACGGTTTCTTTCGCCGAGCGCGGTTGGTTATGACTGTGCTCTGGCTCCGTATTAGTTGATCTTTGATCACGGATGCTGTATAAAATGCCGCCTTCTGTTTGCCCCGCAATCGAAGGCCAGCGGGGCAGATATTTGCTCGAGCAATGAAGTAAGATTTGGAGAGACTGACATGTCTAGAGTATGCCAAGTAACCGGCAAGCGCCCGGCAGTTGGTAACAACCGTTCGCACGCTAACAACGCTACCAAGCGTCGTTTCCTGCCGAACCTGCACACTCACCGTTTCTGGGTTGAGAGTGAAAAACGCTTCGTAAGCCTGCGCGTATCCGCAAAAGGCATGCGTATCATCGACAAGCGTGGCGTTGAAGTGGTTCTTGCTGAACTGCGCGCCAGCGGTGTTAAGGTATAAGGAATTAGATCATGGCTAAAGGTATTCGCGAGAAGATTCGCCTGAACTCCAGCGCCGGTACTGGTCACTTCTATACCACTACCAAAAACAAGCGCACCATGCCCGAAAAAATGGAAATCAAAAAGTTTGATCCCATTGTTCGTCAGCATGTGATCTACAAGGAAGGCAAAATCAAGTAATTACTTGATGCTGCATTCCCAAAAACCCGGCCCTGTGCCGGGTTTTTTTATGGCTGGAATTCAGTACACTGCCGGTTCGAAGGGAGGCTTGTCATGTTCAAATTGAGCCGCAGAGGCTGGAACAACGTGATCATCGTGGTGGTACTGATCGTGATCACCCTGTTGCACCGGCTGGAGATCGCCCAGCAGGAAAACAGCGCCAAGCGGGCGCGTCCGCTGTTGCCGGAGAGCGCCGTGGTGCTCACCTGGCAGGGGCCGAGCTGGCAGATAGAGCGCATCGGACAGGGCTGGCGCAGCGGGCCGGATCTGGGGCTCGACAGTACCCAGCTGGCGGCGCACATCGAGGCCTGGCAGGGCTGGCTGCTGCCGCCCGGTGAAGCCGTGCGCGGCAATCCGGTTACCCTCAAGATCTGGGTCGCCGGCCAGAGCGATCCCATCGAGGTGGGCCTCTATCAGGACAGCGGCAAGTTTGCCGCCCTGCTGCCCCCCTCGACCTGGCTCAGCCTGAGCCAGGAGCAGTACCGCAGCCTGCTGCGCCCCGCTCCCTAACCCATTTTTCAGCGTCAGCACGAGGATCCCATGCCTGAATTACCGGAAGTCGAAGTGAGCCGCCAGGGCATCTCGCCCTGGCTTACCGGCATCAAGGTCACCCGGGTGGTGGTGCGAGACGGCCGTCTGCGCTGGCCGGTGCCGGGAGAGATCCAGGAGCTGGTGGACCTCACCATCCACCGGGTCCGCCGCCGCGCCAAGTACTTGCTGCTGGAGACCGACTTCGGTACCGCCATCCTCCATCTGGGCATGTCGGGCAGCCTGCGGGTGCTGGACATCGGCACCCCGGCCGAGAAGCACGATCACGTGGATATCGAGCTCGAGAACGGCAAGCTGCTGCGGCTCAACGATCCGCGCCGCTTCGGTGCCCTGCTGTGGACCCGCGAGCCGGCCGAGGCACATGCGCTGCTGGCCAAGCTGGGGCCAGAGCCGCTCACCGACGCCTTCAATGCCGATTACCTGCGTGAGCGCGCCAAGGGGCGCAGCACCGCCATCAAGACCTTCCTGATGGACAACCATGTGGTGGTCGGGGTAGGCAACATCTACGCCAACGAGGCGCTCTATGCCGCCGGCATTCATCCCAAGCGGGCGGCGGGCAACATCAGCGCCGAGCGGCTGGGCACCCTGGTAGGGGAGATAAAGCGGGTGCTGGCCGAGGCGATTCGGCAGGGCGGCACCACCCTCAAGGATTTCACCAGTGCGGATGGCAAACCGGGTTATTTCGTGCAGCAGTTGCAGGTCTATGGGCGGGGCGGCCAGCCCTGCTTCCACTGCCACACCCTGCTCAGCGAAATCCGGCTGGGGCAGCGCACGACCGTGTTCTGCTCCCACTGCCAGCGCTGAATCGCGGTTTTTTCGGCCTGAAACGGCCAAGTTGTAAGAGAGTATTTCCAGTCTGTTGAATATTTGCTCGCCCGTCACTACTATCTCGACCGTTCAGGCGGTTTGAGACAATAAAATGACAGCTAAATCAATAGACTGGGACCATTTGTCCCAGCAGGGGCACTATTGTGCCCAAAAAATGGCGCGCTTCCTCTATCCCGATGACAGCGCCCGCAAGACCTTCAATCGCGCCAAGTTCGTGCTGCGCAGTCTGCTCTATCGGCAACAGCTGAGCCGGGTGTTCGAGCTGTTCCAGGCCGAACCGCTCAAGGCCCTGCCTGCCCACTATCCCGAGCTGCTCGACAAGCCGATGCGACCCTATCGCTTCGCCGGCTCCACCGCGACCGAGCGGGCCGAGATGCTGGAAAACCACTATCGGCTGATGCTGGCTCGCTACCCGGATCTGATCGACCCGCTCTATCTGGGGGATGGCATCGAGCTTGGCCGTTATCCCGAGAGCGGCTGCCGCATCGTGCTGCGCCACGACGGCACCTTCCGCCGCGAGGCGGAGCTGGCCCTCTCCATCGTCGACCCGCAGGGCAAGCGGCTCTACAGCTGCGCCTTCTCGCTGGCCGGCACCCCCAACCGGCTGGCGGTGGTGATCGGTTCGGTACAGGGCCCGGAGCCCTGCATCGAGCAGGCGCAGGACAAGGTGCGTGCGCTGACCAAGGAGGGCCACGGTCTACGGCCCAAGTCGCTGGTGGTGATGCTGGTGATGCAGCTGGCCGAGGCGATGCAGGCCGAGCATATCTCGGCGGTGCGGATGAAGGCCCACATCTATCAGGCCCGGCGCTACAGCAAGAAGAAGAAGGCCTGTCTGCAGGCGGACTATGACGAGCTGTGGCAGGAGTTCGGCGCCACCGATCTGGACGCCAACTTCGTGCGGCTGCAGCCCGCCCAGCGCAAACCGCTGGAGGAGATCGCCTCCAAGAAGCGGGCCATGTACCGGCGCCGCTACGAGTGGCTCGACCAGCTGACCCTGGCAGGCCAGCAGCTGCTGGGCCCGCGTCTGGCGGGCTGAGGTTGGCATCAACGGCAAACAGGCTACCCTCGGGTAGCCTGTTTCGTTGTTACTTGGTCTGTTTGGCCTTGATGGCGGCCGCCACTATGGGGTCGACGAACTGACGGATGTCGCCGCCGTGCAGGGCCACCTCCTTCACCAGGGTGGAGGAGATGAAGGAGTTCTCCTCGGCCGGGGTGAGGAATACGCTCTCCAGCTCCGGCATCAGACGGCGGTTCATGTTGGCCAGCTGAAACTCGTATTCGAAGTCGGAGACGGCGCGCAGACCGCGGATCAGCACGTTGGCCTGCTGCTCCTTGGCAAAGTCCACCAGCAGGCCGGAGAAACCGACCACCTTGACGTTGGGCAGGTGGGCGGTCACCTGGCGGGCCAGCTGCACCCGTTCGTCCAGATCGAACAGCGGCCGCTTGCTCGGGCTGTTGGCCACCCCGACCACCACCTGGTCAAACAGTCTGGCGGCCCGGCCGATGAGATCGGTGTGGCCGTTGGTGACGGGATCGAAGGTGCCGGGATAGATTACCTTGTTGGTCATGCTGCTGATTCCTGCAACCGGGAAATTTGGTCGCATTATAGGGTCTGTTGGGGGATTGGCGCGACCGCCTTGGGGCGAGTTTTGGCGCCCCGATGGCGGCTTTGCCGCGTCAAATCAGCACCGACGGGCGTCTTCGCTTGAGAATAGCGATACATCAGGCAAGAATACCGCATCGCGCATCAAGCCTCCTTGCGTTGGTGACAGGGAGCAAAGGGATTTTTTATGAAACGTATTCTGGTAGTCCGCAATGACAAGATTGGTGACTTCATGCTGGCCTGGCCGAGTTTTGCCATGCTCAAGCGTTCCATGGAGTGTCATGTGACTGCCCTGGTTCCCGCCTACACGGCGCCGCTGGCCCGCCTCTGCCCCTGGATTGACGAGATCATCCTGGATCCGGGCTCACGGGCCGACAAGGAACAACAACGTGCCTTGCAGGCACGCATCAAGGCGGCCGCCTTCGATGCCTCCATCTGCCTCTTCTCCAACTCCCGCAACGCCATGCTGGTGTGGAAGGCGCACATTCCCTACCGGCTGGCGCCGGCCACCAAGCTGGCCCAGGTGCTCTACAACCAGCGCCTGATCCAGCGTCGCTCCCGCTCCCAGAAGCCGGAGTACGAATACAACCTGGATCTGGTGCGCCGTTTCCTTGCCGACCAGCAGGTGAGCGCGGTGGAGCCGCAGGGCCCCTACCTCAGATTCGATGCGAAGAGCCTGCAACAGGTGCGCGAGCAGGTTGCCGCCCGCCTGCGGCTCGATGCCAGTCGTCCCTGGCTGATGGTGCATGCCGGCAGCGGCGGCTCGGCCAACAACCTCTCCATCGAGCAGTACGCCCGCCTCATCATCAAGCTCAACCAGGCCTGTCCCGAGCTGCAGTGCATCCTGACGGCGGGGCCGGGGGAGGAGAAGATCGCCGAACAGCTGGCGGCCGAGCTGCTGGCCCACGGTGGCAACGGCTGGATCTACCGCTCCGAGGAGGGACTGCCCAAGTTCTGCCAGGTGATGGCCAACGCCGCCCTGTTCGTGGCGGGCAGCACCGGGCCGCTGCACATCGCCGCGGCGCTGGATGTGCCCACCATCGGCTTCTTCCCGGCGCACCGCTCGGCGACGCCGCTGCGCTGGCGTCCGCTCAACAGCGAGGGGCGCCACCTGGCGTTCAGCCCGCCGGAAGACAGCGATCACCCGGAAGACATGAGCCAGCTCGATCCCAAGACCATGGCGGCGGCGATCGCCCGCTGGGCGCCGCCGTTCTGGCGCAGCGAGCAGTGATAGCGGATAGCGTAAATGCAGACAGGGCCCTTCAAGGGCCCTGTCTCATATGGGGGGCTGCTCGCTGGCAGCGCCCGTCTGCGGCGGTTTACTTGTCAGCCTGTTCCGGTGCCTGCGGCTGCTGGCGGATCCAGAGGTCGGCGTACTTCACGAAGGTGGAGTGGGCCGACAGGATGGCCAGCAGGAGCCCCTGCTTGCCGTCGAGGAAGCCGGCCTTGAGCAGGTACATCTTGAGGAAACAGCCCAGCGCGTGCACCAGCCCCTGGCCGAGGGAGCCCTTCTTGCCGCGGGCGGTGCGCTGATCGGCCCAGGCGCGGGCATAGCCGGCGGACTTGACCAGGTAGTGCTCCAGATCCCGATAGGTGAAGTGGAGCAGGTCGCCGTGCAGGTTGACGATCTTCATGTTGGCACGTACCTCCACCTTCTCGTGCACCAGCACCTCGTTGTAGCTGGTGAGATCCTTGGGATAGAGGCGCAGCACCCGGTCCGGGTACCAGCCGCTGTGGCGGATGAAACGGCCGAACACCCAGGAGAGGCGCGGGATCGAGTAGATGGTGTCGCTGGCAGGGTTGGCCATGACGGCGGCGATGGCGGCTTTCAGCTCGGGGGTGAGTCGCTCGTCCGCATCCAGCCACAGCACCCAGTCGGATTGCACGTGGGACTGGGCGAGCCGGCGCTGGCGGCCGAAGCCCGGCCACACCGGGTTGACGAAGAAGCGGGCGCCGAATTCGGCGGCGATGGCCGGGGTCTCGTCTTGGCTGCCGGAGTCCATGATGACGATCTCGTCGACCAGTCCGTCGAGGGAGGCGAGGCAGGGGCGCAGGTTGTCGGCTTCATTCTTGACGATAAGGACAGCCGCCAGAGTCGGTTTGTTCACGTATTAAAGGCTCTTGTTGGCGCCCGCCTGGCGGGCCATGCTCAAATTGGCGCCCATTCTAGCCTAAAACGGCAGGCGGAGCATGGTTCCGGCGGCGGGATACGCGTCGGTTTCAAATGGGTTGTTTTTTGGCGCCAGGATGCATGGCAGCGGGATCTTCTGTTATTTCTCGGGCCATTCTTCGGGCATAATCTCGGCCAGCGACGATTAACCGCAGGGCGTGGCCCTGGAGAAGTGCGAGATGAAAATATTGGTGATCGGCCCCTCCTGGGTCGGCGACATGGTGATGTCCCAGAGCCTCTACAAGGCGATCAAGGCCAACCACCCAGACAGCGAGCTGCACGTGATGGCGCCCGCCTGGTGTGGTGCCCTGCTGGAGCGGATGCCGGAGGTGGACAAGGCCATCCCGATGCCGCTCGGCCACGGCGACTTCAAGCTGGGAGCCCGCCGCCGGCTCGGCAAGCAGCTGGCGGCCGAAAAGTACGATCAGGCCATCATCCAGCCCAACTCCATGAAGTCGGCGCTGATCCCCTGGTTTGCCCGCATCCCGGTGCGTACCGGCTGGAAGGGGGAGCACCGCTTCGGCCTGCTCAACGACATGCGCAGCAACAAGTCCGCCTTTCCGCTGATGGTGGAGGCCTACCTGGCACTGGCCTACCCCAAGGCGCAGATGAAGAGCCGGGCCGACATCCCGACCATCCCCCAGCCGGCCCTCAACGTCGATCTCGTCAACCAGGAGAAGGCGCTGGCGCGGCTCGGGCTGGATCGCGCCCGTCCGGTGCTGGTGCTCTGCCCGGGGGCCGAGTTCGGCCCGGCCAAGCGCTGGCCGGAGGGCCACTACGCCGTGGTGGCGCAAAAGCACCTCGACGAGGGCTGGCAGGTGTGGATCTTCGGCTCCGGCAAGGACGCGGCGGTGGCCAATACCATCCGTGACCGGGTCAATCCGCTGTCGCGCCCCAACTGCCACGTGCTGGCGGGCAAGACCAGCCTGTACGAGGCGATCGACCTGATGGCGCTGGCCGGGCGGGTGATCGCCAACGACTCCGGCCTGATGCACGTCGCCGCCGCTCTCAACCGGCCGCTGATCGGGGTCTATGGCTCCACCTCGCCGCTCTACACCCCGCCGCTGGCGGACCGGGTCGAGATCGTCCACACCGACATCGAGTGCCGCCCCTGTTTCAAGCGCACCTGCAAGTTCGGTCACCTCAAGTGCCTGATCGAGCTGATGCCGGAGCAGGTCATCGAGGCCGGCCGCCGGCTGGAGTGCAGCGAGACGCCGGCCCCGCCGCTGGCGCCCGGCGAACCGCCCCGTTTTGTCGCCGAGCCGGGCAAGCGCGGGGAGCCGCACTAGCATGGGCTATCGGCTGCTCTACAACCTGCTGATCCACCTGGGGCTGCCGCTGGCATTGCTGGCGCTCTACAAGCCGAAGAAGGGCAAGCCCGGTTTTGGCAAGCGCTGGGCCGAGCACCTGGGGCTAACGCCCGCCACCGGGCAGGAGGCGCCGCTCTGGATCCATGCGGTGAGCGTGGGGGAGACGCTGGCCATCAGCCCCTTCATCCGCGCCCTCAAGGCCGAGCGGCCCTTCTTGCCGATCCTGCTCACCACCACCACCCGCACCGGCGCCGAGCAGGCCGCCAGGCTGGGGGATCTGGTGGAGCACCGCTACGCGCCGCTCGACTACCCCTGGGCGGTGGCGGCGTTTCTCAAGGCCGTCAAACCGCGCGCGCTCTGGGTGATGGAAACCGAACTGTGGCCGAACTGGCTGGCCGCCTGCGAGGCGCGCCACCTGCCGGTGACCATCATCAATGCCCGCCTCTCGGAGCGATCCTGCCGGCGTTACGCCCGTTTTCAGGGCGCCTTCGATGCCCTCAGCCGGCCGCTGACCCACCTGCTCTGCCAGCACCAGGACGACGCGGATCGCTTCCATCGGCTGGGGTTGGGGCGTGAGCGGCTGGCGGTGACCGGCTCCATCAAGTTCGACATCCAGCTCGATGAGCAGGTACAGGCCAAAGGTCGTGCCCTGCGCCAGCTGCTGGGGGCGGAGCGACCGGTCTGGATCGCCGCCAGCACCCATCAGGGAGAGGACGAGCAGGTGCTGGCCGCCTTCGACCGGGTGCTCGCGGCGCAGCCGTCAGCCCTGCTGATCCTGGTGCCGCGCCACCCCGAGCGGTTCGAGCGCGTGGCGGCGCTGTGCGCTCCCTACGGCTGCGTACGGCGCACCGGCGATACCCCGATCCGCGAGACGGACAAGGTCTATCTCGGCGATACCATGGGCGAGTTGCCGCTGATGCTGGCGGCGGCCGACGTGGCCTTCGTCGGCGGCAGCCTGGTCAAGGTGGGCGGCCACAACCTGCTGGAGCCTGCTGCGCTCGGCAAACCCTGCCTGAGCGGCCCCGCCTACTTCAACTTCAGCGACATCACCCGCCAGCTGGTGGCTCAGGGTGGCGCGGCCGTGGTGGCCGATGCCGCCGAGCTGGGGGAGCAGGTGAGCAGTCTGCTGGCCGACGAGAGCCGGCGCCGGGAGATGGGCGAGCAGGCTCGCGCCGTGGTGCTGCGCAACCAGGGGGCGCTGGCACGCACCCTGTCTCACTGCCTCTCCAGCTTGGAGAACGACTGAATCGGGAGTGGTGGGCATAAAAAAACGGAGCGCATGGCGCTCCGTTTTGCATTTCAGAGACCGGCTCAGCGCATGATAAGGCCAAGCAGGATCCCCACCACGCCGAAATCGGCATCGCTGAAGGTGGTGTTGGCAAAGCCGAGATCCCCCAGCACCGGCAGCAGGAACACCGGCAGGAAGGTGATCAGCAGGCCGCTGGCGAAGGCCCCCAGCATGGCACCGCGACGGCCGCCGGTGGCGTTGCCGAACACCCCGGCCGCCGCGCCGACGAAGAAGTGTGGCACGACACCCGGAATGATGACGGTGAGCCCCAGCAGGTAGAGCAGCACCATGCCCACCAGCCCGGCAGCAAAGCTCGACAGGAAGCCGATCAGCACCGCATTGGGGGCGTAGGGGAAGACGATGGGGCAGTCCAGCGCCGGCTTGGCGTTGGGCACCAGCTTGTCGGAGATCCCCTTGAAGGCCGGCACGATTTCGGCGATGACCATCCGTACCCCCTGCAGGATCACGTAGACCCCGGCGGCGAAGGTGATGGACTGCATCAGGGAGAACATGAACCAGTGCTTGCCCTTGGCGACTTCCGAGACGTAATCCGCACCGGCAAACAGAGAGGTGATGAGGAAGATGATGCCCATGGTGAAGGAGATGGCCACCGGGGTATCGCGCAGGAACAGCAGGCTCTTGGGCACCTGCACCTCTTCGCTGCTGTGGGCCTTGTTGCCGAACTTGGCGCCGATCCAGCCGGCCAGCACGTAGGAGCAGGTGGAGAAGTGGCCGAGTGCCACGTCATCGGAGCCGGTGATCTGCTTCATGTAGGGGTGGGCGAGGGCCGGGAACAGCACCATGGTCACGCCGACCACCAGGCTGCCCACCGCGATGAGCGGGATACCGCTCATGCCGCCGGCGGAGAGGATGGCCGCCACCATCATCGACATGAACAGGGTGTGGTGACCGGTCAGGAAGATGAATTTCCACGGGGTGAGCCGGGCGATCAGGATGTTCACCAGCATGGCGAAGAACATGATCATCGCCATCTCCTTGCCGAACGACTGCTGGGCGATGGAGACGATGGCCTCGTTGTTGGGGACGACCCCCTTGATGCCAAAAGCGTGCTGGAAGATGGTGGCGAAGTCGCCCAGCGAGTTCACCACTAGGGTGGCGCCGGCCCCCAGAATGACGAAGCCCATGATGGTCTTGACCGTGCCCTTGATGCACTCGGTCACCGGTTTTTTCTGGGCGATCAGGCCGATGAGGGCGATCAGGCCAACCAGCACGGCCGGCTCCGACAGCACGTCAAACATCAGAAAATTGAAAAATTCCATGGTCAGCTCCAAGCAGATGGAAGCGGCGGCTCACCGGCCGCCCAGACAGTCGCAAAGGGGTTAGAGTGCGCCCAGCTCGCGCAGGGCGATGGCGAGTTTTTCTTTCATGGCGGCCTTGTCGACCATGTTGTCCAGCGATACCAGCCGGCCGTCGACCCCCATGCTGATCAGCTGTTCGGCGATGTCGCGGGTGGCGACAAAGATCTCGGCGCTCTCGCTGCCGGCGGAAGCGAGATCCCGGTGATCCACCTCGGCCGTCACGGCCAGCTCCTTGAGAATGCTCTTGATGCTCATCTCCATCATCAAGCTGGTACCCAGGCCGTGTCCGCATACAACCAGAATCTTCATGTTCTCTTCCTCTATCGGGCGCAGGGCGCCACTCAATAACGCGCCAGGATGCGCAGGATGTCGTCTTTGCTGGTGGCCGCCATGATGGCCGCCACGTCTTCTTCATTCATGAACAGCTCGGCCAGCTGGGCGATGGTTTCCACGTGGGAGTTGCTGTCGCTGGCGGCCAGGGTGATCAGCAGCCGTACCGGGTCGTTGCCCTCGGAGCCGAAGTTGACCCCCTCCTTCAGCACGGTCAGCGCCAGTCCCAGCCGGTTGACGCCGTCTTCCGGGCGGGCGTGGGGCATGGCCAGGCCCGGGCCCAGCACGTAGTAGGGGCCGAGCTCTTCGTGGGAGCGATAGAGCGCTGCCACATAGGATGGCTCTATGGTGCCGTTGGCCAGCAGGGGGGCGGTGGCCAGCTCGATGGCGTGACGCCAGTCGCGGGCGCCCGCTTCGATGGAAATGACCTCCTCGGTTAGCAATTGGGTCAGCATGGCAGTGTCCGGGCTGGATAAGATGGCGCCAATCTAGCGATCTTGCCGGCTGATAACTGTGAGCCTGATCGCGAAAGTTAGCGCTACCAGATAGCGCTAACATCGAACTGTGATAGCGCTATCATTTCTCTCACAGAAGGGATTCATCCTGCCCCTTGTCGGCCTCAAAGGGGGTAAAATCCGGTTTGAGCAAATAGTCAGTGCCCCGCTTTTGCCTTAAAGTGAGCACCCGTATGCCGAGGAAGGGAAAGGATGTCAGAAGCGAAGAAACGCCGTAGCACGGGTCGGGTGACCCTCAACGATGTGGCCCAGCTGGCCGGCGTGGGGGCCATGACGGTGTCGCGCGCCCTGCGTACCCCCGAGCTGGTATCCGACAAGATGCGCGAGCGCATCGAGGCGGCGGTGGATGAACTCGGCTATATCCCCAACCGGGCGGCGGGGGCGCTGGCATCCGCCACCTCCCAGACCATAGTGGTGATCGTGCCCAGCCTGACCGACTGCGGCTGCGGCGAGGTGATCGCCGGGCTGCAGCAGAGCCTGCGCCGGGAGGGTTACCAGATCATGCTGGGGGATGCCCAGCACCTCAAACAGCAGGAAGAGAGCCTGCTGACCAGCTTTCTGCAGCACAATCCGGCGGCCGTGGTGCTGTTTGGCAGCGATCCCGGCGAGACCATCCGCCAGCGGCTGAAGGCGGCCCGCCTGCCGGTGGTGGAGGTGGGGGCCATGGCCCGCAGCCCCATCGACATGAACGTCGGGGTCTCCAACTTCGATGCCGGCTATCAGCTGACCCGCCACCTCATCGAGCGCGGCTACCGCAATATCGGCTTTCTCTGCGCCCGCCAGGAGCAGTGGATGCTGCAGCAGCGCATGCAGGGCTGGCAGAAGGCACTGCTGGATAACTACCTCTCCCCCGACGCCATCATCAACACCTCGGAGCGGCCCAGCTTCAGCACGGGGGCGGCCATGCTGGGGGAGTTCCTGCTGCGCTGGCCCGAACTGGATGCGCTGGTCTGCGTCAACGACGAGCTGGCGGCCGGGGTGCTGTTCGAATGTCAGCGCCGCCACCTGAACGTGCCGGGCAAACTCGCCATCGCCGGTTTCGACGATCTGGACGTGGCGCGGGCCTGCTATCCGGCCCTCACCTCGGTCCGCATCCCCTATCAGCGGATGGGGCAGGAGGCGGCCGATCTCATCTTGCGTCAGCTGGCCGGTGAACCCGTCATGGGCTCGGCGCTGACCCTCGACTTCCAGCTGCAGAAGCGGCAAAGCAGCTGATCCTTTTCACACTCATCAAAGAGGCAACCATGTTCAAGGCTCTGTTACTGGAAAACCAAGAAGGCAAGACGGTACCGACCCTCACCCGGCTGGGCGAGAGCCAGCTGCCGGAAGGAGAAGTGCGGGTGGCGGTGAGTTACAGCTCCATCAACTATAAGGACGGGCTGGCCATCACCGGCAAGGGCAAGATAGTGCGCCAGTGGCCGCTGGTGCCCGGCATCGACTTCGCCGGTACCGTGCTCGAGTCTGCCGACGACCGCTATCAGCCGGGCGACAAGGTAGTGTTGACCGGCTGGGGTGTGGGGGAAGGGCACTGGGGCGGCATGGCCGAACAGGCGCGGGTCAAGGCCGACTGGCTGGTGCCGCTGCCGGCCGGGCTGGATGAGCGCCAGGCCATGTGCATCGGCACCGCCGGCCTGACCGCCATGCTCTGCGTGCTGGCGCTGGAAGAGGCGGGAGTGACCCCGCACAGCGGCGAGATCCTGGTGACCGGCGCCGCCGGCGGGGTGGGCTCCACTGCGGTCGCACTGCTGGCCGCGCTGGGGTATCAGGTGGCGGCGCTGACCGGTCGTCCCGAGGAGCAGGGCGAGATGCTGACCGCGCTCGGTGCCAGCCGCATCGTGCCGCGCAGCGAGCTGCTGGAGCCTGCCAAGCCGCTCGAGAAGCAGCTGTGGGCCGGGGCGATCGACAGTGTCGGCAGTCAGGTGCTGGCCAAGTTGCTGGCCCAGATGAACTACGGCGGCGCCGTAGCGGCCTGCGGTCTGGCGGGTGGTTTCGATCTGCCCACCAGCGTGATGCCTTTCATCCTGCGCAACGTGCGGTTGCAAGGGGTCGACTCGGTGATGTGCCCACTGGCACGTCGCCAGCTGGCCTGGCAGCGACTGGCCCGGGATCTGCCCGCCAGCTTCTTCGCGCAGGCGGTGACCGAGATCGGACTGGAGCAGGTGGTGGAGGCCGCCGAGGCCATCACCCAGGGCAAGATTGCTGGCCGCACCCTGGTCAAACTTTGAACTCCCGCTGACTGGCGAGCTCCATTTTTCTGGATAGACTTTGAGTGCGGGTGCACTATCCAAGGAGAATGAGCATGGGTGGACACAAGCCGGATTACGACCTCGACGACGAGTGGGAGCCGGAATCCTGGGAGGACGAGCTGGATGAATGGGAAGACGAGAGCTGGCAGGACGATGACCCTCTCGACGACCAGTAATCCGCGTATTGAATACACAGGCGGGCCTCGGGCCCGCCTGTTTTTTTGGGCGGCTCACAGGAATGGGGGCGGGCACTTGGAGGCCGGCGGCGGGCTGGCTAGAATGAACTGCCCAAACGACACTCAAGGATGACTATGCGACTCTCGGTGATAGTGTTTGCCGCCCTGCTTGGGGGCTGTGCCTCCCACTCGGATGATCCGTGCGAGAAGGTGTGGAGCGAGGTGGGGGAGGCGGATGGCAAGCTGGGCCTCACCGCCGAGCGGGTCGAGTTCCATCAGGCCCAGTGCGGCGAGAAGGTGGATGCCGAGCTGTGGAAACAGGGACACCAGAAAGGGCTGGCCTGGTACTGCCGGCCGGAACATCTCTATCTGGCGGGCCGTTCCGGTGAGGAGTACCGCGGGGTCTGCCCCAACGACGTCCAGGCACGCCGGCTGTTCGAGCAGGGGCGCCAGGGCTGGACCGATCAATAGCCGGTCAGGCTTCTTTCTCTTTCAACCGCAGCGGCTGACACAGATAGCTCTTGTCGTTGGCGCTGCGGGCACACTTGCCGCAGACGAACTTGGGTTTGCGCACGATTTTGCGCAGGGTCTTGAGATCGGCCGGGATCTCGCTGCGACGCCATTCACACAGGGTCTTGTTGCCCATTCCGACTACCTCGACAACTCAGTGGGCCCTAGTGTAATCAATTTTCATTTCTAAAACAGCGAGCGGGCCCGGATGATCGCATGGCCCGCTCGTGATGAGGGGACCTTACTGATAGAGGAATTTGGTGAAGATGAGCTCGCGTATCGCCTTCTTGCCGCTCTCTTTCACCAGCAGCTCGTTGGCCCGGGTCTCGCACTCCTTGCGCAGGTCTTCACGGCTGACCAGGGACTTGATCTGATCGGCGGTCTTGCTGCCCATCAGGCGGATGATGGCGTCGCGGATCAGGGGGTCATGCTGCTCCAGCAGCTTGAGGTCGGCCTCGTTCTCGGCCATCAGCTCCACCGTCACCCGGACGTAGCCGAGGGTTTTACCGTCGCTCAGGTAGTTGGTGATGATGTCGGGATCCAGCAGGTGGTAGAGGAATCCCGGCTTGGCCGCCGCCGCTTCTCCTTCTGCGGGTGCTTCCCCCCCTTCGGAGGCATAGGCCTGGAGTGCACCGCAGCTCAGCAACAACACCAACAGAAATTTGAATAGCTTCATATGGATGGCTCATCAGCAAGAGATACCCCATTTTTGATGTTGCCATCGGGGCCGTCAAGCACGGATGTTCTTACAATTCTCGATTGATTTACGGATAATAAACCGGATTTTAACCTGATAACGGAAATCTCCGGATGGTGAAGCTGTGAAGTCCGAGTTGACTGTTCCCCTTGTCCGGCTGGAGCCCTGGCGGACTCCCGCGCAGTGCGAGCCGCCCGAGGCCTTGCTGCCCTGGTTGCTGGAGGCGGACTCCATGACCCGGCGCCTGCGTCGCCACAATCACCACTTTTCGGTGCAACTGCTCGGCAACCGCAGCGTCCCCCTCGATGCCGACGAGCAGCAGCTGGTGGCCGCCGATCATCCGGCTGGCCTGTGCCGCGAGGTGATCCTGCACGGTGATCGGGGGCCGGCCCTGCTGGGCTGGACCCTGTTCGCCGAGGCTGCCTTGCCTGACAGCGGCTTACGCGAGCTGGGCGAGCAGCCTCTGGGTGAGCGTATCTTCGGTGACGAGCCTGCCCGGCGCGATCACCTGCAACTGGCTTGTTTCGAGATTGCGAGCAATCCCTGGTGCCCGGCCGGCATCGTGTGGGGACGCCGTTCCCGTCTGTTTCTGGGGCAATGGCCACTGCTGGTCCATGAACTCTTCTTGCCCTCTCTGTCATGCAACAAGGAGCTGGAGTGAATCTGTTAACCAAGGAGCGGGGACTGGCCTACGTGCAGTTGGCTCGCATCGACAAGCCCATCGGTACCCTGCTGCTGCTGTGGCCGACCCTGTGGGCGCTCTGGCTGGCGGCCGATGGCCTGCCGGATCTCTGGACCCTGCTGGTGTTCGTGGTGGGGGTGTTTCTGATGCGCTCCGCCGGTTGCGTCATCAACGACTATGCGGATCGCAACTTCGACGGTCACGTGAAGCGTACAGCCGGCCGGCCGCTGCCCATGGGCAAGGTCAAGCCGCGGGAGGTACTGGCGCTGTTCGCCGTGCTGGCGCTCATCTCGTTCGCCCTGGTGCTGACCATGAACCCGCTCACCATAGGCCTGTCGTTCGCGGCCCTGCTGCTGGCGGTCTGCTACCCCTTCATGAAGCGCTATATCCCGATCCCCCAGCTGGTGCTCGGCATGGCCTTCTCCTGGTCTATTCCCATGGCCTACGCGGCCCAGGCCAACGCCCTGCCGGCCGTGGCCTGGCTGGTGTTTCTCGCCAACCTGCTGTGGACCATCGCCTACGACACCGAGTACGCCATGGTGGACCGGGATGATGACCTCAAGCTCGGTCTCAAGTCGAGTGCCATCCTGTTCGGCCGCCACGACAAGCGGATCATCGGCGCGCTGCAGCTGCTGACCCTGCTGATCCTGCTGCTGGTGGGCCAGCTGAGCGAGCTGGGATCCAGCTACTACTGGTCGCTGCTGGCGGCGGCGGCGCTGTTCGTCTATCAGCAGCGGCTGATCCGGGAGCGGGCGCGGGAAGCCTGCTTCCAGGCGTTCCTCAACAACAACTACGTGGGGGCGCTGATCTTCGCAGGGGTGGTGATCAACTACCTGTGAACTCGTTTTCCCCAATGAAAAAGGCCGCAACATGCGGCCTTTTTCATGGGTGTGTACCTGCTCAGGTCCGGTTGCCCGCCTGAATGGTGCGGCGGATCTTGGTGCTGAGCAGTGGCACTATGTTGTCGGCCAGCGCCTGGAAGCGGCCCAGATCCGGCTTGCAGCCCGGATCCAGATAGCCTTCGCTGCGCAGGGTGTGGATCAGGGTGCTGAACAACTTCTGGTCGAAGAACTCGGGGGCGTTGATGCCGTGCAGGGTGCCGAGGCGCTCCGCCATCATCAGGCCGTCCGCCTCCAGCTGCTCCGCCTCGATGTGGGGCTGGGCCAGCACCCGGGTCAGCACGATGGCGTAGCGTTGCAGGGTCTCCTGAATGCTCTCGGCCAAGAGCAGCAGGCGGGTCTGGTTGACCGGATTGACCCAGAAGCCGCCATCGCGGGCCTCGATCAGCTGCTGGCGCTGCAGTTCGGCCAGCAGGGCATCGATCAGCTCCGGCAGCTCATCCTCTTCGTAGCGCAGGAACAGCTCGGTCTTGAGCAGCGGGTAGATGTCGATGCAGCGGGCAACGATTTCGCTGCGGGAGATCCCCTCGCAGCGCTCGATCAGGGCCGCCACCAGCGAGGGTATGGCGAACAGATGGAGGATGTTGTTGCGGTAGTAGGTCAGCAGGATCGCCTGATAGCGGTCCAGGCTGATGATCTGCCCCAGCTTGTCCTCGCTCACCTCGAACTTGTTGAGCTCCACCGCCTGATCCAGCAGGGTCTTGGCATCCTCGGCCGGCATGGTGCTGTGCGGGCTGTAGGGCACCTGCTTGAGCAGGTCCAGATAGGTGTTGAGCTGGGCCTGCAGTTCGTCGCGGGTGAGGGCGTGGCGTTCGGCGGCCAGCAGCGCCAGTGCGCTCAGGGTCAGGCCGTTGACGGCGGCGGCGCCGTTGATGCGGGTCATCAGCAGCTCGGCCAGCTGGTTGACGGTGCCTGCCATCCACTCGGGGCGTTCCTCCTCGCCGATGTGCTCCTTCCAGGTCGGCACGTGTTCGTTGAGGTAGCTGTTGAGGGTCAGCGGCTCGCCGAAGTTGACGAAGCCGCGGCCGTAGTTGCGCAGCTTGCGCAGGATGCCGAGCACCTGCAGGAAGCTCTCCTTCTCCTTGCGGCTGCCCTTGAGCTCGTTGTGGTAGGTGTTCACCTCCATCACGTGCTCATAACCCAGGTAGACGGGGACGAAGGTGAGCGGCCGATCCAGTCCGCGCATCATGGCCTGCAGGGTCATCGCCAGCATGCCGGTCTTGGGTGGCAGCAGGCGACCGGTACGGGAGCGACCGCCCTCGGTGAAGAACTCCACCGAGTAGCCCTTGGCAAACAGCAGGTTCAGGTATTCCCGGAATACCGTGCTGTAGAGCGGGTTGCCCTTGAAGGTGCGGCGGATGAAGAAGGCGCCGCCGTGGCGGAAGATCGGGCCCGCCGGCCAGAAGTTGAGGTTGATGCCGGCCGCGATGTGGGGCGGCACCATGCCCTGGTGATAGATGACGTAGGAGAGCAGCAGGTAGTCCATGTGGCTGCGATGGCAGGGCACGTAGACGATCTCGTGACCCTCCTGGGCTAGCTGGCGCACCTTCTCGGCGCCGTTGACCGACAGGCCGCGATAGAGCTTGTTCCACAGCCAGCCGAGGAAGCTCTCGCCGAGCCGGATCAACCGGTAGGAGAAGTTGGAGGCGATCTCGTCCATGTAGCCGTGAGCCCGTTTCTGGGCTTTATCGAGGCTGATCCCCTCGCGCTGGGCCTCCTCCTCGATGGCCTGCTGGATCACGCCAGAGTCGAGCAGCTGCTTGAACAGCAGGTTGCGGTTGGGCAGCTTGGGCCCGGTGGCGGCCAGCTGCTGGCGGCTGAAGTGGGTGCGGGCCACCCGCGCCAGCTTGTGGGCGATGGCCTCGTCGGTGCCGTGCTTGTCCGCCATATAGCGCAGGGAGAGCGGCGGAGAGAAGCGCACCAGGTTCTCGCGTCCTTTCAGGATCACGATCAGCGCCTTCTTGAGGCGGTTCGGCGCCAGGCTGCTGATGATGTTCCAGCCGGAGGCCTCCTCGCCTTCCCGACCCGGGGCACGGCCCCAGAACAGGGTGACGGGCACCACCTGGATGTCCAGCGCCGGATCCTGCTTGTGCAAATCCAGCAACTGGTGGAACTCCTGCAGGAAGGGGAGCGGCTTGCTGCGTTTGCCGAACAGGGGAGGCGGACGATCCAGACAGACATAGCGCGGCAGCAGCTGGCCGTTCAGCTCCAGCGGTGTGAAGGGGCCGGGCAGACCGAGATCCTCGCAGCACTGCTGCAGGGTCATCAGGTCGGTGATCGAGCTGGTCTTCAGGGCATAGACGATGGGTCTGGCCGGATCCAGCTTGAGTTCCGTGATGGGGTTTTCCGGCAGGCTCTTGTGATTGACCAAGCCGCTGACCGGCCATTGCAAGATGGCTCTGGAAATCTTCTGTCCAAGGGACATGTGCGTCTGCTCTCCAAAAAAATGCGGCGTGAGCATAGCAAATCACCGACTGCTTGTCGCCGAGAGGTACGATGAGTCGGCTGCGCGGGATAAAAACCATGGCAAATGAACAGAGGGCCGCGACAAATGTCAGCTGCGGCTTGCCTTGGCCACTGCACTGTATATACTGCCAGTGTGCTGTATAAAAAGACAGGTGCCCATGCTATGAAACCCCTTACTCCCCGCCAGGCCGAAGTGCTGGAGTTGATCAAGGCGAACATGAACGAGACCGGCATGCCGCCGACTCGCGCCGAGATTGCCCAGAAGCTTGGTTTCAAGTCGGCCAACGCGGCCGAGGAACATCTGAAGGCCCTGGCCAAAAAGGGGGTCATCGAGATCATGCCGGGCACGTCCCGCGGCATCCGCCTGCTGCTCGAAGAGGAAGAGCAGCTGGAAGAGAGCGGTCTGCCGCTGATCGGCAAGGTGGCTGCCGGCGAGCCCATCCTGGCCCAGGAACACATCGAGAGCCACTACCAGGTGGATCCCGCCCTGTTCCATCCGCGGGCAGACTTCCTGCTGCGGGTACAGGGCATGAGCATGAAGAACATTGGCATTCTGGATGGCGACCTGCTGGCGGTGCACAAGACCCAGGAGGTACGCAACGGTCAGGTGGTGGTGGCGCGGCTCGACGAGGATGTCACCGTCAAGCGCTTCCAGCGCAAGGGCAGCCAGGTGTGGCTGCTGCCGGAGAACGAAGAGCTCTCCCCCATCGAAGTGGATCTCGCCAGCCAGCACCTCACCATCGAGGGACTGGCGGTCGGTGTCATTCGCAACGCCGACTGGATGTAATCCGTGCCAACAGGGCCTCCCATGGGAGGCCCTGTTGTTTCTGCGCTCCTTTCCCCGTGATTTCAATCAGATCCTGATACCCGGCATTTTTGTCTGCGGGCGCTCGCCGCAGGCGATTCATTTCAGATATATCATTTGGTAAGGCTGGCTCACTGGCGTGAGCCGCTCCCCGATGCTCGGCAAGACGCGCAGCTTCGCGTCGCTGGTGGCAGGAACCCCGAGGGTAGCAGGGAATAACAAGCGCTTCGCGCCCGGTGCAGGCAGCATGTGTGCCTCGCCCGGGGGCAGAGGCGTCAGCGGGATAGAAGGGAGAGTGGCCAGCAGGGCGCCGGCAGTCGGCACAACAGCGGCACACTCGCGCAGTCGACACGCGGCAGACATCGGGTCGCCCCTTGCGGTGGTGGACGGTGCCGGTCGACGTGACCTGTTGATCAAGGAGGACAGGTATGGCTTCAAGCTCGCCATGGGATCCGGGTCTGGCATCGCCCGTTTCTTCCATCACCCGTTTCATCAAGGGTAACCGGATGACCCGTTTCTACGCGCTCTGGGTGCACCACAAGGGCGCCTGCTGGACCATCTGGCTGGGGTGCCCGAAGGACAAGATCGTCCGCCTGGTGCGCCTGTTTCACAGCCATCACGAGCAGGGGTTGGCCGATGATCTCTGGACCGCTCCTGTCATCCCGCTGCGCGCCTCGAGCCGCCGCCTGCACGAGCGGCGCCGACAACATCCCTGACCCCGTTGCAACAGCCCCACCTCCCGGTGGGGCTGTCGTTTTGGGCGATCCGGCGTCGCTTTGCAGGCCCTGGCGTCATCTTCTGACCAAAGTTGGCCAGCGAACGGGCAACCGTGACAAGGGAGTGACCGGCCCGGTGCTCACTGGGTTACAATAGCCCTTTCATTCGGGCCCGGCTGGCGGGCATGTCGACGTAAAGAGTTTGTTTTTTATGGTGAAACCACGTTACCCCTTGCTGTTTCTGCTGCTGGTCGGGGGCATGATGGGCGGTTTTTACTGGAGCCAGCCCTCCCTGCCCGAGCACGCCGACTACTACCCGGCGGGGCGGGACATCAATCCGTTTGCCTTCACCGATCAGGATGGTCAGCCCTTCGTGCCGGCCAGCCTGACCGGCCACTGGACCTTCCTGTTCGTCGGCTACACCTTCTGTCCCGACATCTGCCCGACCACCCTGGCGGACCTGCGTTCCGTCTATCCCGAGCTGAAGAAGATCGCTCCGAGCAGCCAGGTGGTGTTCATCTCGGCGGATCCCCAGCGGGACGACGTGGCCCGCCTCAAGACCTACACCGCCTTCTTCAACCCGGAGTTCAAGGCGGCGACCGGCCCCCACGACAAGCTGTTTCCCTTCGTGCGCAATCTGGGGCTCATCTACTCCATCGCCGATCAGGGGGAGAAGGATTACCTGATCGACCACTCCGCCTCCATCGTGCTGATCAATCCGGCCGGCAAGTTGGAGGCCGTGTTTCGCCCTCGTCTGAGCGAGGACGGGGTGCCCAGGGTGGTGATGGCGAGCATGGTGTCGGACTTTGCCAGGATAGTGCGGCTGGATGGCGAATAGTGATGAGCAACGGACGTCCTCCGGCATGTTGACCCCCGTCTGGTGGCGAGACGGGCGGCGCCATCGCGCCGTGTTTGCCCTCGCCCTGCCCATGGTCTTCTCCAATGTCACCACCCCACTGCTGGGACTGGTGGACACCTGGGTGATCGGTCATCTCGGCCAGGCCTGGTTCCTCGGCGGCGTGTCGGTCGGCGCCACCCTCATCAACCTACTGTTCTGGCTGCTCGGCTTCCTGCGGATGTCCACCACCGGCCTGACCGCCCAGGCCCATGGCGCCAGCAGCCCGGCCGGCCAGCTCGACACCCTGGCCAGGGCGCTGGGTCTCGCCATCGCACTGGGGCTGGCGTTGTTGCTGCTGTTGCTGCCGTCGCTCCCCACCCTCATCGCCCTCAGCGGCGGCTCCGCCGAGGTGCAGCACTATGCCGCCGAGTACGTCTCGGTACGGATCTGGAGCGCTCCGGCGGCGCTCTGCAACCTGGTGATCATGGGCTGGTTGCTGGGCATGCAGGATGCGCGCAGCCCCATGTTGCTGCTGATCTTCACCAACCTGGTCAACATGGGGCTCGATGCTTGGTTCGTGCTGGGGCTGGGCTGGCAGGTGAAGGGGGTCGCTGGCGCCTCGCTGCTGGCGGACTACAGCGCGCTCGGGTTGGGACTCTGGCTGGTGAGCCGTCACCTGCGTCGGTTGGCGCCGACGGCGTGGCAGGGGGCCTGGCAGCGCTGGCGCCAGTGGCCCGCGTTGCTGCGGTTGCTGGCCCTGAACCGGGATATCTTCATCCGCTCCCTCTGCCTGCAGCTCTGTTTCGCCTTCATGACCCTGCAGGGGGCCAGGCTGGGAGACGTGGCGGTGGCCGCCAATGCGGTGCTGCTCAACTTTTTGATGCTCATCTCCTACGGGCTGGACGGCTTCGCCTATGCGGTGGAGGCCATGGTGGGGCGCGCCATCGGACGTCGGGATCGGCAGGGACTGCGGGAGGCCATCGGCCTCAACCTCGGCTGGGCGCTGCTGATTGCGCTGGGCTTCAGCCTGCTGTTTGCGCTGGGGGGCCGCCGCCTGATTGGGTACATCACTGATCTGCCGGCGGTGATCGCCGCGGCCAACGCGCAGCTGCCCTGGCTCATCGCCATGCCGCTGCTGGCGGTCTGGTGTTTCCTGCTGGACGGGGTCTTCATCGGGGCGACCCGGGCCCGGGAGATGCGCAACAGCATGCTGGTGGCGGCCCTCGGCGGCTTCTTCCCGGTCTGGTGGCTCTGTCAGGGCTGGGGCGTGGCGGCCTTGTGGGCCGCGATGGCGGCCCTGATGGCGGGGCGGGGACTGACGCTGGGCTGGCTCTGCTGGCAGCTGGAGCGCGATGGTCGGCTGCTCCACTCACCCCACGAGGCGGGGGAGGCGCAGCAGGCCTCCTCCTGAGCCCGCTATCTAGCCAGGCAGGTCCGGTTCAGACCTGCAGCGAACCGGGGTAGCCCAGCTGGCGCCAGCTTTCGTAGACGAATACCGCCACCGCGTTGGAGAGATTGATGCTGCGGCTCTGGGGCAGCATGGGGATGCGCAGCCGCTGTTCGAACGGCAGGCTCTCGATGATCTCGATGGGCAGGCCGCGGCTCTCGGGCCCGAACAACAGGGCATCCCCGGCGGCAAACTGCACTGCCGAATGGGCGGTGCGCCCCTTGGTGGTGCAGGCAAATACCCGCGTCGGCGCCACCGCCGCCAGGAAGGCCTCGAAGTTCGGCCAGCGCTTCACCTCGGCGAACTCGTGATAGTCGAGCCCCGCCCGTTTCACCCGTTTGTCATCCCACTCGAACCCCAGCGGCTCTATCAGGTGCAGCCGATAGCCGGTGTTGGCACAGAGGCGGATGATGTTGCCGGTGTTGGGCGGAATTTCCGGTTGGTAGAGCACGATGTCGAGCATGACGGCGTCCTGATGGGGCGAAAAGGGCGCCAGCATACCCAGCGCCCGGGCGGATGAAAAGGGCCTGCTCAGCCGATGGGCAGGCGGATGGTGATGGTCAGCCCGGCCGGGTGGTTGCTGCTGGCGCGGATGGTGCCGCCGTGGCGCAGGATGGCCTCCGCGGCGATGGCCAGCCCCAATCCGGTACCGCCGGTCTTGGCGTTGCGGGCGTCATCCACCCGGAAGAAGGGCAGGAACAGCTGCGGCTGCTGCTCCACCGGTACGCCGGGGCCGTCGTCGCGGATGGTCATCACCCACTCCCGACCCTCCCGGTACCAGTCCACCTTGATGAACTCGCGGGCATATTTGAGCGCGTTGCGCAGCGGGTTTTCCAGCGCCCTGGCCAGCAGATCGGGCCACATCCGTAGGGAGTCGGTGGGCAGCGGCGGCAGCCGGAGCTGCTTGCCGCTCTGATTTGCCTCGAACATGGCGTCGTCCAGGATGGGCTCCAGCAGGTCGGCCAACGGCATCACCACCGGCGCCTCCACATGTTGTTGCACCCGCGACAGATCGAGCAGGTCACCGATCAGCTTGTCGAGCCGGCCTATCTCCGATTCGATCCGGGCCAGCTCGTTGCTGTCACCCTGCTTGCGGCGGATCAGCGCCTGCGCCAGCTGGATGCGGGTGAGCGGACTGCGCAGCTCGTGGGAGATGTCGGAGAGCAGCTGTTTCTGCTTCTGGATCATGTTCTTGAGGGTATCGACCATGTGGCTGACGTGATCCGCCAGCTGGCCTATCTCGTCCCGCCGCCCCAGGTTGGGGATCTGCGCCTCCAGATTGCCCTCCGCCAGTTGGGAGACCGACTGCTGCAGTTGCAGGATGGGGCGGGTCAGCCGCCAGGCCAGCAGCAGGCAGAGCGGGGTGCTGACCAGCATGGCGATGCCGAGGATCTGGATCGGGTGATCCAGGATCTGGATGAACAGGAACAGATAGGAGTTCTCGACGTTGAGGCCGAAGTAGACGTGGTAGATCTGGCCGCGATGCTCCATCTGGAAGGGGCCGGCGATGGCCCGCTTGTGCTCGCTGCCCAGCATGGGCTTGGCCGGGTTGTCCGAATCGAGCATGAAACGGACCACGAACTTGCTCAGGCGGGTGCTGGACTGCATCTGTCCCTTGGCATCGCGCAGGTAGATGTTGTCCACCGGCAGCAGGCCGGCGGCGTCGATGGCCTGGGCCAGATCGAAATCCTGAGTGGGGTCCGCCCCCTTCTGCAGCGCCTTCAGATTGTTGTTGAGGCGGGCGATCTCGTGGGCCGGCAGCGGGATGATGTTGCGGGGATCCAGGGTCGGCAGGATCACCACGGCGGCCACCACCAGCAACAGCATGAACCAGAACCAGAGGAAGATCTGGGTGGAGAGACCGTTGAAGGTGCGGGCCGTTCTCATGCCTGTTCCAGCCACAGGTAACCACGGCCGCGCACCGTCTTGAAGCGGGGCTGGCCGTCGGTGCGCTCAGGCAGCTTCTTGCGCAGGTTGCTCAGGTGCATGTCGATGGCGCGATCGAAGGGCTCCAGCTTCTTGCCGAGCACCAACTCGGAGAGCTGGCTCTTGCTGACGATCTGGCCCGGGTTGCGCAACAGGCACTCCAGCAGGCCGAATTCGGTGGCGGTCAGCTCCAGCAGATCGCCGTGGCAGCTGGCCTGCTGCAGGCCGGGCTGCAGTACCAGATCCATGAAGCGCACCTCGTCCGAACTGCCGCCGCGCTGGGGCTGGCTGCCCTGGGTGCGGCGCAGGATGGCACGCACCCGGGCCAGCAGCTCCCGGTCATCGAACGGCTTGGCCAGGTAGTCGTCGGCCCCGGCCTCCAGACCGTTGACCCGATCCTGGCTGTCGCCGCGGGCGGTCAGCATCAGCACCGGGGTGTCGTGGGTCTTGCGCAGCCGGGTCAGCATGGCGAAGCCGTTGAGCTTGGGCATCATCACGTCCAGCAGGACCAGGTTGAAGTGCTGTTCGGCCAGCCGCTGCAACCCCTCTTCGCCATCCTCGGCGACGGTCACCTGGAAGCCTTCCAGGGTCAGAATTTCGGTGAGCAACTGGGTCAGCTCGAGATCGTCGTCGACCAGGAGTATTTTGTGCATCTGAAGTCATTCCGCTGATTTTTCGCGCCAGACTGGCGCAGGGGTCAGGGTATAATAGATTTTTAACCGCAAGAGGAAAGTCGGTTTTGAGCCATCAACAATATTCCCGCTGGGTGACGCTGGCCAGCATGGCCGCCGTCACCACCGCTACCCTGCTGATCACCGGCAAGCTGATCGCCTGGCTGATGACCGACTCCTCGAGCCTGCTGGCCTCCCTCACCGACTCCTTTATGGATGTGAGCGCCTCCATCATCAACCTGCTGGCCATCCGTTATGCCCTGTCACCGGCCGACGACGAGCATCGCTTCGGTCACGGCAAGGCGGAGTCGCTGGCCGGGCTGATCCAGTCAGCCTTCATCTCGGGCTCCGCGCTGCTGCTGGTGATGCACGGCATCTCCTCCCTGCTCAAGCAGGCGCCGCTGGAGCGGCTCGAGGCGGGTCTGTGGGTCAGCGGTGGCTCCATCGTGCTGACTCTGCTGCTGGTCAGCTTCCAGAGTTTCGTCATCCGCAAGACCAACAGCGTGGCCATCAAGGCCGACATGCTGCACTACCGCTCCGATCTGCTGCTCAACGGCGGCGTGCTGCTGGCACTGGTGCTGGCGGGGCAGGGCTGGTACTGGGCCGACGGCCTCTTTGCCATCCTGATCGGGCTGTTCCTGCTGTGGGGGGCGTTGCACATCGGTTATGAATCGGTGCAGGCGCTGCTCGATCGTCAGTTGCCAGCCGAGGAACAAGCGAGAATAATGGCCCTCTGCTGTGCCGTCGAAGGTGTACACGGGGTGCATGATCTGCGCACCCGCCAGTCCGGTCCGACCCGCTTCGTGCAGTTGCATCTGGAACTGGACGATCAGCTCCCTCTGGTCAAGGCCCATCAGATTGCCGATGAAGCCGAACTGGCGGTTCGTCAGGCATTCGAGCGCATGGATGTCATCATCCACATGGACCCCATCTCCGTGGTGCACAAGGAACAGCAAGGCACTCCCTCAGAACAACAGTAGGCTGCAACATGGATGATCTGGTTGCCAGAACCTGGCAAAAAATTCAGCAAGAAGCGGCGAGCATGGCGACCGAAGAGCCCATGCTGGCCAGCTTCTTCCACTCCACCATTCTCAATCACAAGAACCTGCGTTCGGCCCTCAGCTTCCAGCTGGCCAACAAGCTCGACAGCGCCACCATGCCCGCCATCGCCCTGCGCGAGGTGATCGAGCTGGCCCTGCGCAGCGAGCCCGAGCTGCTGACCATGGTCGCCGCCGACATCTGCGCGGTGCAGGAGCGCGACCCGGCGGTCGATCTCTTCTCCACCCCGCTGCTCTATCTCAAGGGGTTCCACGCCCTGCAGGGCTATCGGGTTGCCAACTGGCTGTGGCGCCAGGGGCGTCGTTCGCTGGCGCTCTACCTGCAGAACCAGATCTCCGTGGTGTTCGGGGTGGACGTGCACCCGGCCGCCCGCATCGGCAAGGGCATCATGTTTGACCACGCCACCGGCATAGTGGTGGGTGAGACGGCGGTGATCGAGGACGATGTCTCCATTCTGCAGAGCGTCACCCTGGGTGGTACCGGCAAGGAGAGCGGCGATCGCCATCCCAAGATCCGGGAAGGGGTGATGATTGGGGCGGGCGCCAAGGTGCTCGGCAACATCGAGGTGGGCATGGGCGCCAAGATCGGCGCCGGCAGCGTGGTGATCAACCCGGTGCCGCCGCACACCACAGTGGCGGGTGTGCCCGCCAAGATCGTGGGCCGTCCGGAGTGCGAGAAGCCGTCGCTGGACATGGATCAGTGTCTCTGATCCCCTGACCGAGGCGAGTCGATGGCCAAGCGCTGGTCGGGTTATCTGATCCTGGGGATGTGGCTGCTCAACCTGCTGCACCTCTATCTGGGGCTCTCCCCCTGGCCGGCGGCCATCGCCGCCTGGGGAGCCTCCCTGCTCACCTGGCCCTGGCTGGTGGGGGCGGCGCGCCGTCAGGCGCTGGCCCTGTACGGGGCGGCACTGGCGCTGCTGATCTTCTCCTGCTGGCAAGGCGCCAGCCTCCGGCCGGCGGACTGGCTGCTGCCCAACATCAACATGCTCACCATGTTTGCGGCGGTGAGCACCCTCAATCTCGCCACCTCGGGCCTGCTGACCGGCACCACCTCATGGCAAGGGCGCAAGGGGCTGTGGAGCACCATGGCCAGCCTCAACCTGCTGGGGGCCGTCATCAACCTCTCGGTGCTGTTCATCATCGGCGATCGGCTGGAACGGGGCGGCACCCTGGAGCGGCGTCAGGTACTGGTGCTGAGCCGGATCTTCTGTGCCGCGGCCTTCTGGTCCCCCTTCTTCGTCGCCATGGCGGTGGCGCTCACCTATGCCCCCGGTCTGCAGCTGTCGCAGATCCTGCCGTTCGGGCTGGTGGCGACCCTGCTGGCGATGGGGTTGACCGCCTGGCAGGTGGAGCGGCTGGGGGGGGCGGATTTTGCCGGCTACCCGCTGCGGCTGCAGACCCTGGGGCTGCCGGTCGCCCTGGCCGGGCTGGTGCTGCTGATCAAGCAGATCTGGCCGGATCTCGGCATCCTGGCGGTGATCGCCCTGGTGGCGCCACTGCTGGCGTTTGCCTTTATGCCGAGCGCGGGGCGAGGCCCTGCCCTCAAGCGGCAGGTGGTGGAGCGCTTTCCCGCCATCGGCGGTCAGATTGTGCTGTTTCTGGGGGCCGGCCTGCTGGCTGCCGGCATCAACAGCGCCTTGTCGGTGCTCGAGCTGGGCGGCGGCCACGGCTTGCCCTTCTTCCATCACTTCGGCTGGCTGGAGGCCTCGCTCACCCTGCTGCTGATCCTGCTGGTGGCCATCGTCGGAGTACACCCGCTCATCAGCATCTCCGGGCTGGCGCCGCTGCTGTGGCCGCTGGCGCCGGATCCCAGCCTGCTCGGCATGACCTTTTTGCTGGGGTGGGGGCTGGCCACCGGCACCAGCCCGCTCTCCGGCTCCAACCTGGCGCTGGCCTCCCGTTACAACCTAAGTGCCGGGGCCATTTTGCGCGGCAACCTGCTCTACGGCCTGCTGATGTACGGGGTTGCCTGTCTGCTGCTGGGGGCCTATATCGCCCTGCATGGCTGAGGCGTCCGGTTGATGTGAATAGGGGAGCAGATCGGGCGCAATGGCGGCTTGTGCGGACCCAGCCGTGGCCCCGGCGCAGGATGCGAGAAAAATAGACGCATATTTAGTCAATACATCCATGGAAGGCGCATTTTACAGCGCACCGGCTTGTTTGTGCCGATGCCATCAGGGTATGCTGGCTTCACGCGCTTGAATCGCCCTCTGTGGGGCATCGCAATTGAACATACAGGTATGCATATGTCACTAGAAGTCCTTGAGCAACTCGAATCCAAAGTACAATCCGCCGTCGACAACATCTCCCTGCTGAAGATGGAGCTGGACGAGCTGAAAGAGCAGAACAGCAAGCTGCAAGACGAGAACCATCAGCTGCGCAACGAGCACGTTGCCTGGCAAGAGCGTCTGCGTGCCCTGTTGGGCAAGATGGATCAGATGGGCGAAAGCATCTAATCCGTCGCTATACGCGAGAATTGAAAACGGGCCGCTCCATGAGCGGCCCGTTTGTTTGGGTCAGGCTGGCAATCAGAGTGCCAGCAGCTGCTTGACGGTCTTCTCGATGCCGTCCGCGGCTTCCACTATATTGCTGGCCAGCATGTAGGCGGGAGTGGAGATCACCTTGCGCTCCTGATCCACCACGAACTCGTTGACCGGGCAGTTGAGGTGGCTGCCCCCCATCGCCTCGATGGCGTTGGCGGTGCCCTCGTCGTGGCCTATGGTGGCCAGGGTGCCGGCGCCGTAGATGAGCGGAATCATGGCTGGCGCGATGCAGATGTAAGCCGCCGGCTTGTTGGCCCTGGCAAAGCTCTGGCAGGCCTTCAGCACATCCGGCTGGATCTGGCACTCGGCTCCCTTGATGGCGAAGTCGCACAGGTTCTTGGCGGCGCCGAAGCCGCCCGGCACCAGCAGGGCATCGTAGTCGGCTGCATCCAGCTCTGCCACGTCCTTGATCTGGCCGCGGCAGATGCGGGCTGCCTCGACCAGCACGTTGCGGCTCTCTCCCTCGCTCACTTCCCTGCTCAGGTGGTTGACGACATGGAGCTGCGGAACATTGGGCGCGAAGCATTGAACCGTTGCTCCCTGACGGGCCAGTGCCAGTAGACTGATCACGGCCTCGTGGATTTCGGCCCCGTCAAAGACGCCACAGCCACTCAAGATCACGGCCACTTTTTTCATGACAGACTCCTCGTTGTTGAAAATGTGAGCCAGGATGGATTGTTGTACTTTTGTATGGTTATCGTTCGTCCTCCGCTGGTCAAGTCATCTTGCTGTGCTAGGATTGTTTCGTTTCGGATCCTGCCGCGTTTACTCCCTTAAATCTTTTTCCACATTGATCGAGATCATTTCAACGGTCTGGCGATCGGTTTTAACGATCTCAAATCATTGTTATATATGCGATTTTCATTTTTTATCCACAGTGGTTTCACTGTGCTTCATCAATCACTCCATTTTTGAGCACAGAGTTATCCACAGAGTGGCAGTCGATGAGGAGCCCTCGGCCGGGTCACCCCCCCTCTTGGTGTGAGGGGGGCCCTGTGGCATCCTAGCGGCTGTTTATCTCTGGCAGGACGATTTCATGGCCCCTAGCAATCCCCTTATTCTGGTCGACGGCTCCTCTTATCTTTACCGCGCCTTCTTTGCCTCTCAGCAGGCCGATCTGCGCACCTCGACCGGTTTGCCGAGCGGCGCCGTCCGCGTCATGGCCAACATGATGCGCAGCCTGCGCAAGCAGTACCCCGACTGCCATGTGGCCGTGGTGTTCGATGCCAAGGGCAAGACCTTCCGCGACGACATCTATCCCGAATACAAGGCCAACCGGGCCAGCATGCCGGATGATCTGCGCAGCCAGGTGGCCCCCATCCACCAGATGATCAAGGCGATGGGTTTCCCCTTCCTGATGGTGGAGGGAGTGGAGGCGGACGACGTGATCGGCACCCTGGCCCGCCAGGCGACCGAGAAACAGCTGCCGGTGCTGATCAGCACGGGGGACAAGGACATGGCGCAGCTGGTCTCCGACCATGTCACCCTGATCGACACCATGAAAGATGTGAAGACCGATCGGGAAGGGGTGATCGAGAAGTTCGGTGTACCGCCCGAGCTCATCATCGACTACCTGGCCCTGATGGGAGACAAGGTGGACAACATCCCCGGCATGACCGGCGTCGGCGAGAAGACCGCGCTGGCCCTGCTGCAGGGGATCGGTAGCATCGACGAGATCGCCGCCAACCTCGACAAGGTCGCTGCCCTCGGCTTTCGCGGCTCCAAGGCGTTTGCCGACAAGTTCCGCGAGCAGGAGGAGCAGGTGCGCCTCTCCTATGTGCTGGCCACCATCAAGACCGACGTGGCGCTGGAGCAGAGCCTGGAAGAGCTGGAGCTCGGCCCCATCGACAAGGAGGCGCTGCTGGCGGTCTATCGCGAGTATGAGCTGCGCAACCTGATCAAAGAGCTGGAGTCCGGTGGCGAGGAGAGCGGCGCCGAGGGTGATGAGGAAGGCGCCGCCCCGGCTGCCGCCATCGAAACCGACTACCGCTGCATTCTGGATGAGGCCGAATTTGATGAGTGGCTGGCACGCCTGCAGGCGGCGCCGCTGTTTGCCTTCGACACCGAGACCACCAGTCTCGACTATATGGAGGCGCGGGTGGTTGGCGTCTCCTTTGCCATCGAACCGGGCAAGGCGGCCTACGTGCCCTTCGGTCACGACTATCTGGGGGCGCCGGTACAGCTGACCGAGGCCATGGTGCTCGGCAAGCTCAAACCGCTGCTGGAAGATGCGGCCCGGCTCAAGGTGGGGCAGAACCTCAAGTACGATCGCAACGTGCTGCTCAATCACGGTATCGAGCTGCAGGGCATCGCCTATGACACCATGCTCGAGTCCTATGTGCTCAACTCCACCGCCAGCCGTCACGACATGGACTCGCTGGCCCGCAGGTATCTGAACGTCGAGACCATCTCGTTCGAAGAGATCGCCGGCAAGGGGGTGAAGCAGCTCACCTTCAACCAGATTGAACTGGAGCAGGCGGCCCCCTACGCGGCGGAAGATGCCGACATCACCCTGCGTCTGCATCAGGCGCTGTGGGGCAAGCTCTCTGCGGAGCCGGGTCTCGCCAAGGTGTTCAGCGAGATCGAACTGCCGCTGCTGCCGGTGCTGGCGCGGATGGAGCGACTCGGTACCACCATCGAGCCCAAGCTGCTGCATCAGCAGAGCCAGGAGATCGAAGTGCGGCTGGCAGAGCTGGAGAAGCAGGCTCACGAGCTGGCCGGGCAGGAGTTCAACCTCTCCTCGCCCAAGCAGCTGGGGGAGATCCTCTTCACCAAGCTGGGACTGCCGATCATCAAAAAGACCCCCAAGGGAGCGCCATCCACTGCGGAAGAGGTGCTGGCTGAGCTGGCGGAGACCTATGAGCTGCCGCGTCTGCTGATGGAGCACCGTGGTCTGGCCAAGCTTAAATCCACCTACACCGACAAGCTGCCGCTGATGATCAAGCCGCAGACCGGGCGGGTGCACACCTCCTATCACCAGGCGGTGGCGGCGACCGGGCGGCTCTCGTCCACCGACCCCAACCTGCAGAACATCCCGGTGCGCAACGAACAGGGGCGTCGCATTCGGCAGGCCTTCATCCCGTGCGCCGGTTACAAGCTGGTGGCGGCGGACTACTCACAGATCGAGCTGCGCATCATGGCCCACCTCTCCGGTGACAAGGGGCTGCTGACCGCTTTCGCCGAGGGCAAGGACATCCACAAGGCGACCGCCGCAGAGGTATTCGGGGTTGAACTTGATGCGGTGACCAGCGACATGCGTCGCAGCGCTAAGGCGATCAACTTCGGCCTCATCTACGGCATGAGCGCCTTCGGTCTGGCCAAGCAGCTGGGGATCGGCCGTGCCGAGGCGCAGAAGTACATGGATCTCTACTTCGAGCGCTACCCGGGCGTGCTGGAGTACATGGAGCGCACCCGCCAGCAGGCGGAAGCCCAGGGCTATGTCGAAACCCTGTTTGGTCGCCGCCTCTATCTGCCGGACATCAAGTCGCGCAATGCCGGTCTGCGCAAGGCGGCCGAACGGGCCGCCATCAACGCCCCCATGCAGGGTACGGCCGCCGACATCATCAAGCGCGCCATGATCAACGTGGATGGCTGGATCCGCGGGGTTGAAGACCAGTCGATCCGCATGCTGATGCAGGTGCACGATGAACTGGTGTTCGAGATCCGCGAAGAGAAGCTGGAGGAGTACATTGCCATCATCAAGGAGAAGATGTCAGCCGCCGCCGAGCTGCATGTGCCGCTGGTGGTCGAAGCAGGCACCGGTGACAACTGGGATCAGGCCCACTGATCCCCTGTCAGTCGTCATCGACACCTATATAGCTATATAAAAAGCGAAGCCCGGCCTCATGCCGGGCTTCCTGTTTGTGACTATCTGGATTCAGACCTCTTGCAGGTATTCGTCCTTGAGCAGGACATAGTTGTCGGCCGAGGTTTTGAGGAAGGCGATCTCGGCCGGCTTGAGAGGGCGCGCCTGCTTGATGGGATTGCCCATATAAAGAAAGCCGGCCTCGAGTCGCTTGCCCGGTGGCACCAGGCTACCGGCACCGATCATCACATCATCTTCGACCACGGCCCCGTCCAGCAGGATGGCACCCATGCCGACCAAGACCCGGTTGCCGATGGTGCAGCCATGCAGCATCGCCTTGTGGCCGACCGTGACATCTTCCCCGATCAACAACGGATAGCCGGCCGGGTTGCTGGCACTCTTGCGCGTCAGGTGCAGCACTGTGCCGTCCTGAATGTTGCTGCGGGCACCGATGCGGATATGGTTGACGTCCCCTCTGGCGGCCACCATGGGCCAGATGCTGGCATCGTCACCCAGCTGGATATCGCCCACCAGGGTGGCGCAGGGGTCTACATATACCCGTTTGCCCAGTTGCGGGCGTTTTCCCTTGTAAGGTCTCAGTCGCAAGTCCATCTTGGCCTCCTTGTTTTCGGCCATTCTAGCAATTCGGTGCTGGTTTCTGTGGATAAGTTTGTATAAAAGCTGTGCTTGGATATGAATAACTAAAAAAGTGCAGTTTTTTGCAATTTTATTGCAGGGGAGGGGTTGCCAGAACGAATTCACTCCCTATAATGCGCCTCCAT
>NZ_JBFOCQ010000004.1:0-3065 GCF_040907805.1 Aeromonas sp. s3 | reverse complement strand
GAACACTTCTTGGGTGTTGTATGGTTAAGCCTCACGGGTAATTAGTATGGGTTAGCTCAACACGTCGCCGCGCTTACACACCCCACCTATCAACGTTGTGGTCTCCAACGGCCCTTTAGGACCCTCAAGGGGTCAGGGATGACTCATCTCAGGGCTCGCTTCCCGCTTAGATGCTTTCAGCGGTTATCGATTCCGAACTTAGCTACCGGGCAGTGCCACTGGCGTGACAACCCGAACACCAGAGGTTCGTTCACTCCGGTCCTCTCGTACTAGGAGCAACTCCCTTCAATCATCCAACGCCCACGGCAGATAGGGACCGAACTGTCTCACGACGTTCTGAACCCAGCTCGCGTACCACTTTAAATGGCGAACAGCCATACCCTTGGGACCGACTTCAGCCCCAGGATGTGATGAGCCGACATCGAGGTGCCAAACACCGCCGTCGATATGAACTCTTGGGCGGTATCAGCCTGTTATCCCCGGAGTACCTTTTATCCGTTGAGCGATGGCCCTTCCATTCAGAACCACCGGATCACTATGACCTACTTTCGTACCTGCTCGACCTGTCCGTCTCGCAGTTAAGCTGGCTTATGCCATTGCACTAACCTCCTGATGTCCGACCAGGATTAGCCAACCTTCGTGCTCCTCCGTTACTCTTTGGGAGGAGACCGCCCCAGTCAAACTACCCACCAGGCACTGTCCGCGAGCCCGATTCAGGGCCCTGCGTTAGAACATCAAACATACAAGGGTGGTATTTCAAGGACGGCTCCAGCGCAACTGGCGTCACGCCTTCAAAGCCTCCCACCTATCCTACACATGTAGGTTCAATGTTCAGTGCCAAGCTGTAGTAAAGGTTCACGGGGTCTTTCCGTCTAGCCGCGGGTACACCGCATCTTCACGGCGAATTCGATTTCACTGAGTCTCGGGTGGAGACAGCATGGCCATGGTTACACCATTCGTGCAGGTCGGAACTTACCCGACAAGGAATTTCGCTACCTTAGGACCGTTATAGTTACGGCCGCCGTTTACCGGGGCTTCGATCAAGAGCTTCGCTTGCGCTAACCCCATCAATTAACCTTCCGGCACCGGGCAGGTGTCACACCCTATACGTCCACTTTCGTGTTTGCAGAGTGCTGTGTTTTTGATAAACAGTCCCAGCCATCTGGTCACTGCGACTCCCGTCAGCTCCATCCGCAAGGGACTTCACCAACAAGAGCGTACCTTCTCCCGAAGTTACGGTACTATTTTGCCTAGTTCCTTCACCCGAGTTCTCTCAAGCGCCTTGGTATTCTCTACCCGACCACCTGTGTCGGTTTGGGGTACGATGACTTGTAATCTGAAGCTTAGAGGCTTTTCCTGGAAGCAGGGCATCAATGGCTTCCGCACCGTGGTGCGTTCGTCTCGTGTCTCAGTGTTGTGTCTCCGGATTTGCCTAGAAACACCACCTACGCACTTTCACCAGGACAACCGTCGCCTGGCCCACCTAGCCTTCTCCGTCCCCCCATCGCAATTACAAGTCGTGCAGGAATATTAACCTGCTTCCCATCGATTACGCCTTTCGGCCTCACCTTAGGGGTCGACTCACCCTGCCCCGATTAACGTTGGACAGGAACCCTTGGTCTTCCGGCGAGGAGGCTTTTCACCCCCTTTATCGTTACTTACGTCAGCATTCGCACTTCTGATATCTCCAGCATACCTCTCGATACACCTTCGCAGACTTACAGAACGCTCCCCTACCACTCACGCTTAGCGTGAATCCGCGGCTTCGGTGCCTGGTTTGAGCCCCGTTACATCTTCCGCGCAGGCCGACTCGACTAGTGAGCTATTACGCTTTCTTTAAATGATGGCTGCTTCTAAGCCAACATCCTAGCTGTCTGAGCCTTCCCACATCGTTTCCCACTTAACCAGAACTTTGGGACCTTAGCCGGCGGTCTGGGTTGTTTCCCTCTTCACGACGGACGTTAGCACCCGCCGTGTGTCTCCCGGATATTACTTACTGGTATTCGGAGTTTGCATGGGGTTGGTAAGTCGGGATGACCCCCTAGCCCAAACAGTGCTCTACCCCCAGTAGTATTCGTCCGAGGCGCTACCTAAATAGCTTTCGGGGAGAACCAGCTATCTCCGAGTTTGATTGGCCTTTCACCCCCAGCCACAGGTCATCCCCTAACTTTGCAACGTTAGTGGGTTCGGTCCTCCAGTTGATGTTACTCAACCTTCAACCTGCCCATGGCTAGATCACCCGGTTTCGGGTCTACACCTTGCAACTAGACGCCCAGTTAAGACTCGGTTTCCCTACGGCTCCCCTATACGGTTAACCTCGCTACAAAATGTAAGTCGCTGACCCATTATACAAAAGGTACGCAGTCACCCCGAAGGGCTCCCACTGCTTGTACGTACACGGTTTCAGGTTCTATTTCACTCCCCTCACAGGGGTTCTTTTCGCCTTTCCCTCACGGTACTGGTTCACTATCGGTCAGTCAGGAGTATTTAGCCTTGGAGGATGGTCCCCCCATATTCAGACAGGATGTCACGTGTCCCGCCCTACTCGATTTCACATCAAGGTTGTTTTCGTGTACGGGGCTATCACCCTGTATCGCCGGCCTTTCCAGGACCGTTCCACTAACTTCCAAGATGCTTAAGGGCTAATCCCCGTTCGCTCGCCGCTACTGAGGGAATCTCGGTTGATTTCTTTTCCTCGGGGTACTTAGATGTTTCAGTTCTCCCGGTTCGCCTCGTTACACTATGTATTCATGTAACGATACCCAGCTTATGCTGAGTGGGTTTCCCCATTCGGAAATCCGTGAGTCGTAATGTCTCTTACCGACTGCTCACGGCTTATCGCAGGTTAGTACGTCCTTCATCGCCTCTGACTGCCAAGGCATCCACCATGTACGCTTAGTCACTTAACCATACAACCCCAAGAAGTGTCGGTGAAACCGGCACGGCTTGTTGTCGTACAACAAGGACCAAATAAAATTTGGTTTTCGCCAAGAAGTTTCCAAAGCACTTGTAACAAATGTTTGAGAACTACTTTTTAAATCAGCTTTCCAGATTGTTAAAGAGCA